>NZ_JBCFOK010000020.1:0-149633 GCF_039605595.1 Streptomyces odontomachicola | reverse complement strand
TCCCAAGAAGCTTCTCGCGAACCTGCGGAGGCCCACACGCTACGACCCGGGGGACGTCCCGGCGGTTCCCCGTACCGCTGCGGACCTGCCGGCGCGTGCGCGCGCACGCGCGGCTAGGTGTGGTGCCCGGTCGGTGCCTGCACCCCGGTCAGCGCCGTGACCACGGGGTCCAGCGCGCCGTCGATCTCCTGGCCCACGGTCCTGAAGTACGGGATGGGCGCCCCGTACGGATCGTGGATCTCGTCCGCCTCGGGGCTCGGCGCCAGCAGCCAGCCGCGCAGCGCGGCGGCCGCCTGCACCAGGGCGCGGGCGCGCTCCACCACGCCCTCCGCGCTCTGCGGCAGGGGCAGCGTGGCGGCGTCTATGGCACGCACGAGGCGGGTGAACTCCTTGAGCGTGAAGGTGCGCAGCCCGGCCGAGTGCCCCATCGATATGACCTGCGCGCGGTGGTCCCGCGTCGCCGTCAGTACGAGGTCGGCGCGGATGACGTGCTCGTCCAGCAGCTCGCGGCCCCGGAAGCCCTCCGGGTCGGCGCCGTGCTCCAGCAGCACCTCGGCCGCGTGGTCCTCCATCGGCGCGCCCTCGTGGCCCCAGGTGCCCGCGCTCTCCACGACGATCCCGCCGCTGCGCGCGTCGCCGAGCCTGCCCGCCAGGGCATGACGGGTCAGCCGCTCGGTGATGGGCGAGCGGCAGACGTTGCCGGTCGAGACGTGGAGGATGCGGAACATGCCGTCGGCGCCACTCGGTCCGAAACCGGTGTCGGCGCCGCTTATGCCGTAGGACTCCGCGGATCCACGCCCTTGGGGGGCGTTCACTGATGTTCACCTCGTGGGGGCGGTCCCGGGCGCCGCATGCCCCTGCTCTTCCGGCCGGGGGTCCGGGGGTCGGCCCCCGGGATGACGCGGCACTGCCGATATCCTCCAGCCCGTACGCGGCAGTCGGTCGGGGCCGCTGTCACGAGGCCACCTCCAGGTCGGGCACGACCTTCCGCAGCTCCTCCGCGCTGAGCGCGCCCGCGCGACGGAGCACCGGCACGCTGCCGCTGACGTCGACGATGGAGGAGGGCACGGCGTCGGGCGTGGGCCCGCCGTCGAGGTAGACCGCGACGGAGTCGCCGAGCATGTCCTGCGCGGCGTCGCAGGTCTGCGGCGCCGGGTGCCCGGTGAGGTTGGCCGAGGAGACGGCCATCGGGCCGAACTCGGTGAGCAGCTCGATCGCGACCGGGTGCAGCGGCATGCGCACCGCGACCGTGCCGCTGGTCTCCCCCAAGTCCCAGGTCAGCGACGGCTGGTGGCGGGCGATGATCGTCAGCGCGCCCGGCCAGAAGGCGTCCACCAGCTCCCAGGCCGTCTCGGAGAAGTCGGTGACGAGGCCGTGCAGCGTGTTCGGGGAGCCGACGAGGACCGGCGAGGGCATGCCCCGGCTGCGGCCCTTGGCCTCCAGAAGATCGCCGACGGCGTCCGCGCTGAACGCGTCGGCGCCGATGCCGTAGACGGTATCGGTGGGCAGCACGACGAGTTCGCCGCGGCGCACCGCCGAAGCGGCCTCGCGCAGGCCGGTCTTCCGGTCGGTCGCGTCGGTGCAGTCGTAACGCCGTGCCATCACGGCACCTCCCTGCGTGCAGTGGCAAAACGGGGCCGGTTGTTGAGGTCGGGGTGGTCGGCGGCATCCGACCAGCCGCGGTCCTCCGTGAAGATCCACGGGACCTGGCCGCCCTGGGTGTCGGCGTGTTCCACGACGACGACACCGCCGGGCCGCAGCAGCCGGTGCGCGGTGCGCTCCAGGCCGCGGATGGTGTCCAGTCCGTCCTCTCCCGAGAACAACGCGAGTTGCGGATCGTGGTCGCGCGCCTCGGGAGCCACATACTCCCACTCGGTGAGCGGAATGTAGGGCGGGTTGGACACCACGAGGTCGACCTGTCCGTCGAGTTCGGGGAACGCGGTGAACGCGTCACCGTTCCGCAGCTCGACGCGGCTGCCCTCGACGTTCTTGCGCGCCCAGCCGTACGCGCCCTCGTCCAGCTCGACCGCGTACACGCGGGAGCGCGGGACCTCCTGGGCGAGGGCGAGGGCGATCGCGCCGGAGCCCGTGCACAGGTCGACGATCAGCGGCTCGGCCGTGTCCATGGCACGCACGGCGTCTATGGCCCAGCCGACCACGGACTCGGTCTCCGGCCTGGGCACGAACACACCGGGCCCGACGTGGAGTTCGAGGTAGCGGAAGAAGGCGCGCCCGGTGATGTGCTGGAGCGGCTCGCGGGCCTCGCGGCGCGCCACGGCCTCCCAGTAGCGGGCGTCGAAGTCGGCGTCGGCGACACGGATCAGCTCCGCGCGCTTGACGCCGTGCACGAACGCCGCCAGCTCCTCCGCGTCGAAACGCGGCGAGGGCACCCCGGCGTCGGCCAACCGCTGGGTGGCCTGGGCCACCTCGGCAAGCAGCACGTTCACGCGCGTCCTCTCCCAGTCTTCCTGGAGTTGCGTAGGCCCGGGATCCGGGCTCAGGCCGCGGCCAGCTTGGCAGCGGAGTCGGCGTCCACGCACGCCTGGATCACCGGGTCGAGCTCGCCGTCGAGCACCTGGTCCAGGTTGTACGCCTTGAAGCCCACCCGGTGGTCGGAGATCCGGTTCTCCGGGAAGTTGTAGGTGCGCACGCGCTCGGACCTGTCCACCGTACGGACCTGGCTGCGGCGCGCGTCGCTCGCCTCCTTCTCGGCCTCCTCCTGCGCGGCGGCCAGCAGCCTGGCGCGGAGGATGCGCATGGCCTGCTCCTTGTTCTGGAGCTGGCTCTTCTCGTTCTGGCAGGAGACGACGATGCCGGTGGGCTCGTGCGTGATGCGTACGGCGGAGTCCGTGGTGTTGACGGACTGGCCGCCGGGACCCGAGGAGCGGTAGACGTCGATGCGCAGGTCGTTGGCGTTGATCTCCACGTCGACCTCCTCGGCCTCGGGGAGCACCAGCACCCCGGCGGCCGAGGTGTGGATGCGGCCCTGCGACTCGGTGGCGGGCACGCGCTGCACGCGGTGCACCCCGCCCTCGTACTTCAGGCGGGCCCACACGCCGTTGCCGGGCTCGGTCTGGCCCTTGGTCTTCACGGCGACCTGCACGTCCTTGTAGCCGCCGAGGTCGGACTCGTTGGACTCCAGGATCTCGGTCTTCCAGCCGAGCCGCTCCGCGTAGCGCAGGTACATCCGCAGGAGGTCGCCGGCGAAGAGCGCGGACTCGTCGCCGCCCTCGCCCGCCTTGATCTCCAGGATGACGTCCTTGTCGTCGCTGGGGTCGCGGGGCACCAGCAGCAGCCTGAGCTTCTCGGTGAGCTCCTCGCGGCGCTGCTCCTGCTCCTTGGCCTCGGCGGCGAAGTCCGGGTCCTCGTCGGCCAGTTCGCGGGCGGTGGCGATGTCCTCACCGGCCTGCTTCCAGGCGCGGTAGGTGTCGATGACCGGGGTCAGCTCGGCGTACCGCTTGTTGAGCCTGCGAGCGCCCGCCTGGTCGGCGTGGATCGCGGGGTCGGCGAGCTTCTTCTCCAGGTCGGCGTGCTCACCGACCAGTTCCTCGACCGCCTCGAACATCGCATTCGTCCCTTACGTGGGCGTCACTGGTGCTTCGGACAACAACGGACAACAGCAGACGTCGCGTCGGCCCCCGTACGCGCGGCGCGCATGAAAAAGAGCGCCGGTCCGGCCGCCCGGCGCGGGGCGGCCGTGGACCGGCGCTCTTGAGCAGCTACTTCTTCGAGGCGCCGGCGCTCTTGCCGAAGCGGGCCTCGAAGCGGGCCACGCGGCCACCGGTGTCGAGGATCTTCTGCTTGCCGGTGTAGAAGGGGTGGCACGCCGAGCACACGTCGGCGCGGATCGAGCCGCTGGCGATGGTGCTGCGGGTGGTGAACTCGTTACCGCAGGTGCAGCTGACCTGGGTCTCGAAGTACTCCGGGTGGATGTCGCGCTTCAAGGTATCTCCTAGGTTCGGGAGGGCGCCGGGTCGGTGGACGGGTTGTCCCCCGTGAACCGGGGCCGACGGTCCAGTTTGCCACCAGGGACCGCACCCTCCAAAACCGGGGATCCCGGCGCACTATTCCCGGCGGATTCCCGGCGGAAGCGGTCACAGACCGTGATCCCCCGCCTACTTCACGACGCCGCCTATGTCGGTACGGTCGCCGGCCGAGTCCTTGGTGGCCTCCTTCGGCACCGGCTTGTCGTCCCGCAGCGCCTTCCAGACGAGCCGCCCCTTCTCCTGCATGGGCAGCACCCGGTTCGGGTCGTTCGGGTCGTACTGCACCGGCAGCGTCGTCATCTGGATGTCGGAGGACTTGATGCCCTTGAGCATCTGCGCCAGTCCTGCCAGGTCGTTGACCGAGTCCAGCTCCGAGTCGGTGGTGACCGTCGAGGTCGCGGTGTCGGCGAGGTCGTAGAGCCGCTTCGGGTTGCCGAACAGGCCGACGCTGTTGACCTGGTCCATCAGCGCCTTGATGAAGGCCTGCTGTAGCTGGATCCGGCCCAGGTCGCTGCCGTCCCCGACGCCGTGCCGGGTGCGTACGAGGCCGAGCGACTGCTCGCCGCCGAGCGTGTGGGTGCCCGGGCGCAGGTCGAGGTGGCTGTCCTTGTCCTTGATCTCCTTGTGCGTGGTGATCTTCACCCCGCCCAGGGTGTCGATCAGCTTCTTGAAGCCGGAGAAGTCCACCTCGATGTAGTGGTCCATCCGCACATGGGACATCTTCTCGACGGTCTTCACCGCGCACGGCGGCCCGCCGACCTCGTAGGCGGTGTTGAACATCGCCTGCTGCGCGGGCACTTGGCGCTTGCTGCCGTCGTCCGCCTCGCACTCGGGGCGCTGCACCATCGTGTCGCGCGGGATTGAGACCACGCTCGCGCTGTCGTGCTTCTCGTTGACGTGCACGATCATCGCGGTGTCGGAGCGCTGGCCGCCCTCGTCGGCCCCGTACTTGGCGTTGTCGCCCGAGCGCGAGTCCGAGCCGAGGACCAGGATGTCCATCGAGCCGTTGGGCACGTCGGTCGGACGGTCCGTGCCCAGCGCGGAGTTGATGTCCACTCCGGAGATGTTGCCGTTGAGCTTGAAGTAGGCGACCCCGAGCCCGCCGCCGCCCAGCACGACCGCGGCCGCGAGCGTCCACGCGGTGATCCGGACCGCCTTCTGACGGCCCGTACGCGGCTTGCGGCGGCGACCGGTGGGACGTATGCCGCGGCCGCGGCGCTCCGCCGCCGCCGAACCGTCGATGCTCTCGTCCGCCATCGTCACTTCCTTCGGTACCGCTTCCGCTTCCTGGCGTTTGCCACTGAACGGGACGTTGTGTCCTGCCGAAGGGTTGCACAACGGGTTATCAGAACCGCGTAACGAAGGACGCCGGGAGCTAGTTCCGGATCACCCCAGGAGTCCCCCTGTCACCTGGGACGAAGCCCTCGCGGCGTGGACCGTGCGGCGACGCCGCGAGGACTACGCCATGTGGTCAAGCTCTCAGGGCGCGGGGCCCCCGCCTGACACACGGCGAGGGCCGCCCCACCGTGTGTGGTGGGGCGGCCCTCGTACCGTGCGGCGCCCGTGCGGGCGCTCGACCGCGCTGTTATTCGCCGCCGTTGTTGCCCGGCGTCGGCGTGGTCTTCTGGATCTGGAGCAGGAACTCCGCGTTGGACTTCGTCTGCTTCATCTTGTCCAGCAGCAGCTCGATGGCCTGCTGCTGGTCCAGGGCGTGCAGCACCCGGCGGAGCTTCCAGACGATCTGGAGCTCCTCGCTCGCCATGAGGATGTCCTCCTTGCGGGTGCTGGACGCGTCCACGTCCACCGCGGGGAAGATGCGCTTCTCGGCGAGCTTCCGGTCGAGCTTGAGCTCCATGTTGCCGGTGCCCTTGAACTCCTCGAAGATCACCTCGTCCATCCGGGAGCCGGTCTCCACCAGCGCCGCGGCGAGGATCGTCAAGGAGCCACCGTCCTCGATGTTCCGCGCGGCGCCGAAGAACTTCTTCGGCGGGTACAGCGCGGTCGAGTCGACACCGCCGGAGAGGATCCGTCCTGACGCCGGGGCGGCGAGGTTGTACGCGCGGCCGAGGCGGGTGATGTTGTCGAGCAGCACCACCACGTCGTGGCCGAGCTCCACCAGGCGCTTGGCACGCTCGATGGCGAGCTCCGCGATGGTGGTGTGGTCCTCGGCGGGACGGTCGAAGGTCGAGGAGATGACCTCGCCCTTCACCGACCGCTGCATGTCGGTGACTTCCTCGGGACGCTCGTCCACGAGCACGACCATCAGGTGGCACTCGGGGTTGTTCGTCGTGATGGAGTTCGCGATCGACTGCAGCACCGTGGTCTTGCCCGCCTTGGGCGGGGCCACGATCAGGCCGCGCTGGCCCTTGCCGATGGGCGCGACCAGGTCGATGATCCGCGAGGTCAGGTGCCCCGGGTCGGTCTCCAGGCGCAGCCGCTCCTGCGGGTAGAGCGGCGTGAGCTTGTTGAACTCGGCGCGGGACGGCTTGCCGCCCTCGGGCGAGGTGCCGTTGACCGAGTCGAGCCGCACCAGCGCGTTGAACTTCTCGCGCCGCTCGCCCTCGCGGGGCTGCCGCACGGCGCCGGTGACGTGGTCGCCCTTGCGCAGCCCGTTCTTGCGGACCTGCGCCAGCGAGACGTACACGTCGTTCGGCCCGGGCAGGTAGCCGGAGGTCCGCACGAACGCGTAGTTGTCGAGGATGTCGAGGATGCCCGCGACCGGGATCAGGACGTCGTCCTCGGCGATCTGCGGCTCGGCGTCGTCGCGGCCGCGACGGCCCCTGCGGTCCCTGTAGCGGCCGCGGCGCCCGCGCCGGCCGCCGTCGAAGTCGTCGTCGTCGTTGCGGTTGCCGCCGCGGTTGTTGCCGCCGCCTTGGCCCTGGTTCTGGCCGCCGCCACCGCCGCCGTCGTTGTTCTTGTTGCGCTGGCGGTCGCGGTCGCGCTGGCGGTCGCGCTTGTTGTTCTGGCGGTCCTGCTGCTGCTTGCCGTCGCCGCCGCCCTGCTTGCCGCCGTCGCCCTTCGCGTCGCCCTTGGGCTGGTCACCGCCCTTGGACTGGTCTCCCTTGCCCTCGCCGCCGTCGGCGCCGTCCTTGCCGGAGCGGCCGCGGCGCTGACCCGCCGACTCGTCGTTGGGCTGGCCGGGGATCTCGATCTGCTGCGACTCGCCCTCGCCCGTACGGGCCTTGGAGGTGCTGCGCCGCTTCGGCTTCTCCTCCTGCGCGGACTCCGAACTCCCGGCGTCCTGGGCACTCTTGGAGGACTTGCCGCCCTTGGCCGCCGGCTCCTTGCCGCCGTCCTGCGCGGGCTTGGCGTCCTTGCTCCCCCTGGAGCCCTTGCCGTCCGCCGGAGCGTCGGCGGTCTTCGCCGCGGGGGCCGAACTGCCGCCCGCCTGCTTCTCCTTGATGACCTCGATCAACTGGCTCTTGCGCATCCGCGCGGTGCCCTTGATGCCGAGCTGCGAGGCAACCTGCTGGAGCTCGGCCAGGACCATGCCCTCGAGTCCGGTGCCGGAGCGCCGACGCTTGGGCGCAGCACCGGAAGCAGGCGCGGCAGGAGCGTCCGTGGCGGGCGCCGCCGCATCGCCGGCGGAATTGCCCGCGGATTCGGCGTTCACGCCCATCAGATCGGTGGTGTCGCTCACGAAGGGTCCTTCCCTGGAGCGGACGTCGGCCTGTCTGGCTCGGCGACCGGTCGTGCTGTCCGGCGTGTGGTCCTTCTGCTCGCGGACCTGCCGGGACGGTGGTCCCGCCTGGACTTTCGGCGGGAAGATCAGTTCATGGCCCAGCGTGGAGCCGTGTAGGCCGTGCCCTCACGCTGATCCGGAGCGGACTCTCTGTTACTGCCTGCTGCCATGCTGCGGCGAAGGCAGTGGGGAGGCTCCGGGGGAAAGAGGTGGTCCCTAGCGGGTCAATGCCCTGGGATCACGTAGCACCACACTCTAGGGACCTTTACGGAGGTGTGTCTCCGGTCCACGAGACTGCGCGTGCAGACTTGAGGTTAACACTACCGGGTCCAACAAACATTCCCCCTCTCCTGGACCAGAATCTCCCTGTCACTGCGCCGGGCCCGAGGGACCGGTCTGCGCCACGCCGCCCGGCGCCGCGTCGGCGCCCAGCGGGAGGACGCTCGCGCCGGCCGTGTCGAGATGCAGCCGGTTCGCCGTCCACCCCTCGCCGGCGAGCCTGGCCACCTTGTCCGCGGCCCCGCTGTCCTCGGGGAGCGCCAGCACGGTGGGCCCCGCACCGGAGATCACCGCGGGCACGCCCTCGGCGCGCAGCCGCCCGACCAGCTCGGTGCTCTCCGTCATCGCGGGGGCGCGGTACTCCTGGTGCAGGCGGTCCTCGGTGGCGGCGAGCAGCAGCTCGGGCCGCCGGGTCATGGCCTCCACCAGGAGGGCCGAGCGGCCCGCGTTGAAGGCGGCGTCGACGTGCGGGACGGTACGCGGAAGCAGTCCGCGCGCCGTCTCCGTGAGCAGCGGCTTCGCGGGGACGAAGACCACCGGAACGATGGAACGCGCGGGCTCCATCCTGATCGCCCGCGCCGCGCCGGCGTCCGTCCACGCGAGCGTGAACCCGCCGTACAGGCAGGCGGCCACGTTGTCCGGGTGCCCCTCGATCTCGGTGGCAAGCTCGAGCATCCCCGTCTCGTCGAGCTTGGCCTCGCCGCCGGTGGTCACGGCGCGGGCCGCCATGATGCCCGCGCAGATGGCGGCCGAGGAGGAGCCGAGGCCGCGGCCGTGCGGGATGCGGTTGGCGCAGACGATCTCCAGGCCGCGCGGCTGCCCGCCGAGCAGGTCGAATGCGGTGCGCAGGGACCGCACCAGCAGGTGGTCCTCGCCGCGCGGCAGTGTCTCTGCGCCCTCCCCCGCGATGTCGATGTGCAGCCCGGCATCGGCGACCCTGACGACCACGTCGTCGTAGAGGCCCAGGGCGAGGCCCAGGGTGTCGAAGCCGGGGCCGAGGTTGGCGCTGGTGGCGGGAACGCGCACCCTGACGGCGGCGGCGCGGAACGCGGGACCGGCCATCTTGCGATGACTCTCCTTGGTTTGGTTTGCGGCAACTCCCCTGCGGGCCGCGGCGCATGCCGGACCGGCCGTCAGACCCGACGCACTGACGTACGTACGTGGGGCCGGGGTGAATGCCAGCCTATCGAAGGAAGGTTCACTGGCGACATAGGGCGCACGGTAGGCGCACGACGCGTGTCGCGAGCCCCCGTACGCTCCCTCGTCCCGGCGCTGTTCTCCGGCCGGTTTCCGGTCAGTTGAAGCCGCGAGCCCGTGCGGGCGGCGGGGCGCCGGGTTCCGGCGGCGCCGCGGGGGCGCCGCCGGGCGTGCGGTTCAGGCCAGGCCGAGGCGCTCGGCGGCGGCGTCGGCGTCCACCGGCACCACGATCGGCTGCGGCGCGCCGGCCACCGCCCAGTCCGGGTCCTTGAGGCCGTTCCCGGTCACGGTGCACACGATGCGCTGGCCCGGCGTGATCAGGCCCTGCTCGGAGGCCTGGAGCAGGCCCGCGACCGAGGCGGCGGAGGCGGGCTCCACGAAGACGCCCTCGCGGGAGGCCAACAGCCGGTAGGCGCGCAGGATCTGACGGTCGGTGACCTCGTCGATGAGCCCGCCGGACTCGTCCCGCGCCTGCTCGGCGAGGGTCCAGGAGGCGGGATTGCCGATCCGGATCGCGGTGGCGATGGTGCTCGGGTCCTTGACCGGCTCGCCGCGCACGATCGGCGCCGAGCCCGAGGCCTGGAAGCCGAACATCCGCGGGGCCTTCGTGGCCGGGCCGTCGGCGGCGTACTCGCCATAGCCCTTCCAGTACGCGGTGATGTTGCCCGCGTTGCCGACCGGGAGCACGTGGATGTCGGGGGCGTCGCCGAGCATGTCGACGACCTCGAAGGCCGCGGTCTTCTGGCCCTCGATGCGCACCGGGTTCACCGAGTTCACCAGGGCGACCGGGTACTTCTCGGAGAGCCCGCGCGCCAGCGTGAGGCAGTCGTCGAAGTTGCCCTCGACCTGGAGGATCTTCGCGCCGTGCACCAGCGCCTGGCCCATCTTGCCCAGCGCGATCTTGCCCTGCGGCACCAGCACGGCGCTGACCATGCCGGCCCGGACCGCGTACGCCGAGGCCGAGGCCGAGGTGTTCCCGGTGGAGGCGCAGATGACCGCTTGCGCGCCCTCCTCCTTGGCCCGGGTGATCGCCATCGTCATGCCGCGGTCCTTGAAGGATCCGGTCGGGTTGGCGCCCTCGACCTTCAAGTGCACGTCGCAGCCGGTGAGTTCGGAGAGGAGCTGGGCCGGCACGAGCGGCGTGCCGCCCTCCCGCAGGGTGACCGGGGTGGTCTCCGGGCGTACGGGGAGGCGGTCCCGGTACTCCTCGATGATGCCGCGCCACTGGCGGCCCGCCGGCGCGCTCGCGGCGCCCCCGGCGTTCGCAGACGAACTCTCCATGATGGTCACTTTCCTTACTCCCCTTCGACCCGCATGATGCTCGCGACACCGCGCACGGTGTCCAGATTCCGCAGCGCCTCCACGGTCGCGCTGAGCGCGGCGTCGGCGGCGTGGTGGGTGACGACGACGAGCCAGGCGTCACCGTCCTTGCCCTGCTGGCGGACGGTGTCGATGGAGACCCCGTGCTCCGCGAAGACGGTGGCGACCTGGGCGAGAACCCCCGGCTTGTCGGCCACGTCCAGGCTGATGTGGTACCGCGTGACGACCTCGCCCATCGGCGAGACCGGGAGCTGCGTGTACGCGGACTCGCCGGGCCCCTTGGCGCCGTTGAGCTTGTTGCGGCAGGCGGCCACGAGGTCGCCGAGCACCGCCGAGGCGGTCGGCGAGCCGCCCGCGCCGGGCCCGTAGAACATGAGCTGCCCGGCCGCCTCGGACTCCACGAACACCGCGTTGTAGGCCTCGCGCACGCTGGCCAGCGGGTGGTTCAGCGGGATCATCGCGGGGTGGACGCGGGCGGTCACGGAGCGGCCGTCGGCGGCGCGCTCGCAGATGGCGAGCAGCTTCACGGTGCAGCCCATGCGCTTGGCCGAGGCGATGTCAGCGGCGGTGACCTCGGTCAGCCCCTCGCGGTACACGTCGTCGAGGCGCACCCGGGTGTGGAAGGCGATGCCGGCCAGGATCGCGGCCTTGGCGGCGGCGTCGAAGCCCTCGACGTCCGCGGTCGGGTCGGCCTCCGCGTAGCCGAGCGCGGTGGCCTCGTCCAGCGCCTCGCCGTAGCCGGCGCCGGTGGTGTCCATCTTGTCGAGGATGAAGTTGGTGGTGCCGTTCACGATGCCGAGCACCCGGTTGACCTTGTCCCCAGCGAGGGATTCGCGCAGCGGCCGTACCAGCGGGATCGCGGCGGCCACGGCGGCCTCGTAGAAGAGGTCGGCGCCGTGCTTCTCGGCCGCCTCGTGCAGCGTGGAGCCGTCCTCGGCGAGCAGCGCCTTGTTGGCGGTGACGACGCTGGCGCCGTTCTCGAAGGCGGTGGTGATCAGGCCGCGGGCCGGCTCGATGCCGCCGATGACCTCGACGATCACGTCGACGTCCGCGCGTTTGGCCAGCGCCTCGGCGTCGGTGGTCACCAGCGAGGGGTCGATCCCCTCGCGCACCCGGTCCGGACGGCGCACGGCGACCCCGGCCAGCTCGACCGGGGCGCCGATCCGCGCGGCGAGGTCCTCGGCGTGCGTCGTCATGATGCGCGCCACCTCTGAGCCGACGACTCCACAGCCCAGCAGCGCCACCTTCAGCGGACGCGTACGCATCATTCGACCTCGCTTCTCGTCATTTCGGGTGCCTCAAGTCTCACGTACCGGTCCGGAGAATCCACGCCGGGTCCAGTATGCGAGACACATATCTCGCTAGCCGACATCCAGTCGCAGGAGATCCTCCTCCGTCTCCCGCCGGACGATGACCCGCGCCTCGCCCCCGCGCACCGCCACGACCGGCGGCTTCAGCGCGTGGTTGTAGTTGCTCGCCATGGAACGGCAGTACGCGCCGGTGGCGGGCACCGCGAGCAGGTCGCCGGGTGCCAGGTCCGCGGGCAGGAAGGCGTCGCGTACGACGATGTCCCCGCTCTCGCAGTGCTTGCCGACCACCCGCGAGAGCATCGGCTCGGCGTCCGAGGCGCGGGAGACCAGCGAGACGGTGTACTCCGCGTCGTACAGCGCGGTGCGGATGTTGTCCGACATCCCGCCGTCCACGCTCACGTACGTGCGCAGGCCCTCCAGCTCCTTGACCGTACCCACCTCGTACAGCGTGAACGCGGTCGGCCCGACGATCGCCCGCCCCGGCTCCACCGAAAGGCGCGGCACCGCCAGGCCCGCGCTCTCGCACTCGCGCGCGACGATGTCGCCGAGCGCCTTGGCGATCTCGTGCGGCTCGCGCGGGTCGTCGTCCGGGGTGTACGCGATGCCCAGGCCGCCGCCCAGGTCGATCTCCGGGAGCTCCACGCCGTGCTCGTCCCGCACCTCGCTGAGCAGCCCGACGACCCGGCGCGCCGAGACCTCGAAGCCGGCCATGTCGAAGATCTGCGAGCCGATGTGCGAGTGGATGCCGATGAGCTCCAGGCTGTCCAGCTTCAGCACCCGGCGCACCGCCTCGGCCGCTGTGCCGTCGGCGAGCGCGAGCCCGAACTTCTGGTCCTCGTGCGCCGTCGCGATGAACTCGTGGGTGTGCGCCTCGACGCCGACCGTCACCCGGATCTGCACCGGCTGGCGCCGGCCCAGGCTCTCGGCGATGTGCGCGACCTTCACGATCTCCTGGAAGGAGTCGAGCACGATCCGCCCGACGCCCGACTCGACGGCGCGGGCGATCTCGGCGTCCGACTTGTTGTTGCCGTGCAGCGCGATGCGCTCGGCCGGCATGCCGGCGCCCAGCGCGGTGGCCAGCTCGCCGCCCGAGCAGACGTCGAGGTTCAGCCCCTCCTCGTGCAGCCAGCGCACGACGGCGCGGGAGAGGAAGGCCTTGCCCGCGTAGAACACGTCGGCGCCCTCGCCGAACGCCTCACGCCACTCCCTGCACCGGGCGCGGAAGTCGTCCTCGTCGAGGAAGTACGCGGGCGTGCCGAACTCCTCGGCCAGGCGCGCCACGTCGACGCCCCCGACGGTCACGGAACCGGTCGCGGTCCGCTGCACGGTGCGCGCCCACACCTGCGGGTCGAGCGCGTTGAGGTCGGTGGGCGGTCCCGAGTAGTGGCCCTCGGGCAGCACGTCGGCGTGCCGGGGTCCGGCGGGGTGTGCGGAGCGGCTCATGAGCTTGTGGTGTCCCCTCGTACGGTCACAGGTGGGCGGGTGCGGTCACGCCGAGCCTGGTCAGGCCGCCCGCGAGCACCGCTCCGGTGGCCTCGGCGAGGGCCAGCCGCGAACGGTGGGCGGCCCCGGGTTTCTGCCCGCCGCGGGGCAGCGGGGGGCACGAGTCGTGGAAGTCGAAGAACGCGTCGGCCACGGCCTCCAAGTGCCGCGCCTGCGCCGCCGCTTCGGCGCCGCAGAACCGTCCGTGGTCCGCCAGCAGCGCGAGCAGCGCCCGCTCCGAGGCCGCGTTGTCGGTCCCGCACGCCTCGGCGACGACGCCGAGATCGCCGCCGTTGCGCAGCAGCGCGCGGGTACGTGCGTGGGCGTACTGCACCCGGAAGAGCGGGTTCACCGTCGCCTTGCGCACCTTGAGCTTCTCGGGGTCGTCGCCGGTGGCGGCGGCCCACTGCGCGATATCGTTCGCCGGGTCGTCGGGGCAGCATCCGGGGTCCTCGGCGGCCAGCTCGCGTACGAGGTCGGCGCGCGCGGCGTCGTCGAGCGTGATGTTGAGGAAGCCGCCGCCCGCGACCTCGACCCTGGCGACGCCCGGCTCCCGCTCCAGCCTCGTACGCAGCAGCTCGGCGATCTCGCCCGGCGGGCGGCCGACGGCGCGGGCCAGCCGGAAGGCGATGCTGACCGCGTAGTCGCCGCGCCCGCGGCGCGGCGGCGACTCGACGGTCACCGCGGTCGCGTCCTGGGGCAGATCCGCGCCCTCGGCCACGCACAGCTCACCGTCCTCGACGGCGCGGCGCATGGTGAGCAGCACGGTGCGGGAGAGCTGTGCGGGGGTCACAGGGCAAGCGTATGGGAGAGCCGCAGGGGGTATGCGAACAGGTTTCACCAGCCGGACGCGCCGCCGCCCCGCGACCCCGCTCCCACCCCCGTCAACACCCCATCACCGCACGGGCCACACCCGCGAGCCACCTTCCCCCACCCCGGAGTCCGTGATGGAACTCACCCCTGTGGGGGTGAGGTGGGTGGATGCGGGGTGCGGGTGTGGGGGCGGTGGTTGGTTGCGTTGGGGTCGCTGAGGCGGTGGTTGTTGGCGCCGTGGTGGTTGCTTGCGCCGCGGCCTTCGGCGTGGTTGCCGACTTCGTGCTTGCCGGCGCCGTGGTGATTGCTCGCGTCGCGGTCGCCGGCTTCGTGCTTGCCGGCGCCGCGATTGCCAGCGCCGTGATTGTCGGCGCTGTGATTGTCGGCGCTGTGATTGCTTGCCCCGCGGCCGCCGGCTCCGTGGTTGCTGACGTTGCGGTTACTTGCTCCGCGGCCGTCAGCGTCGTGTTGCCGACGCCGCGATCGCTGACGTTGCGGTTGCCGGCCCCGCGGCCGTCGGCATCGGAGGTGCCGACGCCGACGGCGTAGTCGCTGAGGCGGTCTTTCACCCGGCGGTCTTCGGGGCGGCGGGTGTCGGCGCGGCCGACGTCGGAGCGGCGGATGTCGGTGCCGTCGGCATCGGCGCGGTCGGCGCTGATGGCGTCGGTACCGGCGATGTCGGCGCGACGGACGTCGATGCCGGCGTCGTCGATGCCGGGGTGGTCGACGTCGGGGCGGCCGGCGTCGACGCGGCAGGCGCTGACGCCGTCGCTCTCGGCGCGGTCTGCGTCGGGACAGCGGGCGTCGGCGCGGCCGGAGCCGGTGCTGCCGATCTCGACGCGGTCTGCATCGACGTAGCGGGCGTCGGTGGCGTCGCTCTCGGGGCGGTCGACGCCGGAGCGGTCGGCGTCGGCTGCGTGGCCGACGTCGGCTGCACTGTCGAGGCTCCGGGGGCGGCACCGGGCGAGGCCGCGGGTTGTACGGGGTCGGGCTGCTGTTGCCCTGACCCCGCTCCGACTCCTGCTCCGGCTGCCCCAGCTCCGGCCCCTGTCCCGGCTCCGGGGGCAGGCCCGGTCGTGGGAGTGGGTGTGGCCCCCGCCCCCACCTGCACCAACCGCCGTACGAGCCGTATCAGCTCGGCCGGCTCGAACGGCTTCGCCAGAAACGCGTCGACGGCGGCGAAGCCGTCCCCGGCCTCGCCGCAGGCACTGATGAGCGCCAACGGGATGTGCCGCGTACGGGGGTCGGCACGCAGCCGCTCCGCCGTGCGCAGCCCGTCGAGACGGGGCATCGCCACATCGAGCGTGATCACATCGGGGCCGAAGTGGCGCACCGTTTCCAGGCACTCCACACCATCGGCCGCGGTCACCACCTCGAACCCCTCGAGTTCGAGGTTGACCCTGATCAACTGCCGGATGACCCTGCTGTCGTCGACGACGAGGATCCGGCCGGACACACCTGGCACGCCTCAAAGCCTAGGCCCGCCGCTCCGGCTGCGTCCGGGTTTTGCCCATTTCCACCCCGCCCGATCCCGCACCCCCGATTCCGGGTTCCGACCCACCCCCACCGAGCTGGTAGTGTTCTACACGTCGCCGCCCACACAGCGGCAAGCCCCCGTAGCTCAGGGGATAGAGCAACGGCCTCCGGAGCCGTGTGCGCAGGTTCGAATCCTGCCGGGGGTACTTCGCAGATAGCAGGCCAATCATGGCGCTGACCTGCGAGAGTGCCACATACAAAGAGCTGGACTCAGTCCCACTGAGTCCAGCTCTTTGTCGTTGTCTGTCACTGATCGCGAGTGAGTGGCGAGTGGGGTTCTAGGCCGCTTCGCCGCCCGTCCATCCCATGGCGCGCTCGATCCTCGCGTTGTCCTCCTTCTCGCTGTCGTCGATGACGCCGGCGTACCGCCGGTGGATGACCTCAGGGGAGTTCCCCGCACGGCGGGCAACCTCTGCCACTGGCAGGCCGGCGCGGAGCCAGTCGGTGATGCAGGTGGCTCGGCCGTCGTAAGGCTTCTCCCCCAGCGGCGACTCAACCTTGTGCGGCGGGAAGGCGATTGGCCTGGCTTCCTTCCACACTCGCCAATAGGAACTGGAGCCGAGTAGCCCGCCCCGCTCGTTGTGGAACACCCTCCCGTCCGGCGCCGTGCCGAACTCGGCGAGATGCGCCCGGAGCATCGCTACGAGGACCGGCGGGATCGGCACCCGGCGGGTCTTCCCCTTCTCACGCGACTTGAGCCCTCGTCGGTCGTGACGCTCTCCGGAGTCCGTCCACGTCTTTCCGGCAACAGGGCGTGTCTCATGCAACGTCAGGACACCCCAGCCCTTATCCGGCAGTTCGCAGTCATCGCGCTTCAGCCCCACACCTTCGGCAGGACGCATGCCCGCATAGAGGATGCATCCGAAGAAGGCCACCAGTCGCCGGCCACGGTTCCGGTGCACGGAGCCGACGTAGGACGTCGCGACGAGGAACTGGCGCCCCTGCTCCGCGTTCATCAGCGTTCGCGGGTCAATCTCGTCTCCTCCCTGTGTCTTCGGACGCTGCATTCCGGCGAGCGGATTCGCATCCAAGTAGCCCTCCTGCACGGCGTACTCCATCGCGGTGTTGAAGCCACGCCGGCGGCGCTTGTAGGTGTCCGCAGCAGCAGGGGTGTTGTCCAGCTTGAAGGAGAGCCGGTAGTGGACGTCGCGAGCCACCTTGGACTCCATGAGAGCCGAGAGAGGCAGGGAGCGCTCCCCCAGCCATGCGCAGGCGGCCTGGAGATCTTCAGGCGGCTCCTCGTTCCTGTTGGCCGGGACAACCGCCCAACGCATAGCAGCACGTACTTCGGTGAGAGGCGGCGCTTTCCGCCCCTCTCCCATCATGGCCAGCGCGACAGTCGCGAGGCTGTCGGCGAGGCCTTCACGTGTTTTCGCTGCGGCAGTCCGCCACCGCGTCTCCATGTACTCGCGGGAAAAGTCCCACCAGTTCGGATCGGGGCGAGCATTCTTCTCCGCTTCGGCGGCTCTCAGCTCCGACGCTGGCAGTCCGGTGACGACATCGAACGCCTCACCACGTCCCATTGCCTGCCAGAGTTCGGAGCGGCGGCTCTCAGCGAGAGCCGCCGTGGAGAAGCTGGCCGACTTCACCTGTCCGGCAACCTTCCAGCGCACCTGATAAGGCGCCTTCTTGCTCCGTACCTTGTTCACCTTCCACACGCGAACATCGGTGGAGAGAGAAGCCTGAGAATCCGCTTCGGCGCGGGGGCGCCGGACTGCGTCGGCGCCCCCTTGCATCGTGCTGTGGTTCACGCAGCGTCCTCCATGGAGGAGATCCAACGGTCCATTTCCGAACGACGGACCCGGACGTCCCCATTGGGGAGCTTGATGGCCTTGGGGCCCTTTCGGAGCTGTCGCCACCGGTAGAAAGTGGACCGGGGCACGTCGAGTTCTTCGATGACCTGAGGAATGGTCAGGAGAGCGTCGCCGTGAGGCGCCTTGGCAAGCGGCATGCCACGTTCCTTTCTCAGCGGCAGTTGGGGCAGTGGGTGGTGCCGTACGGGCCGTAGCGGACGGTCGGGGTCTGGCAGCCCACGCAGGGGCCGACGTTGGGCCCGCTGATCCCGCCCGGAGGCGCCTGACTCTGTTCGGGCTGCATTGCGTTGAGTCGTGACTCATCGCGACTCAGAGGCGATTCCGGGGCGTTGAGTCGCGATGAGTCACGACTCGGAGCACTGTGGGCCGAACTCTTCAGCGCGATCCCGTTGTAGGTCGCCACCTGCTGTCCATCGGCGCCCCGGGGGCGGGTGCGGTGCATCTGCGGGACGACGGACTGAAGGTTGCGGCCGAACATCTGCTTCGTGCCGACCGCGCGCACGCCGTTGTCCTCGGCCCACTGCTTCCAGACGGCCCACAGTTCATCCACCGGCACCGAGGCCGTCGGCCCGGTCTCGCAGCATTCGCGGACGAACGCAGAGGTCGGACTCGCGGTGTCCTGCATCGTGGTGATGGCCTCGCGGGAGGAAGCCGGTTCAGTGATGTGCCCGGTCTCCTCCAGGCGCGCGAGCCCTTCCAGGGCCCAGTTGAGAATGCCGGGCATCTCGGCGGCGAGCTTGTTGGTCAGCTCGGTGTCCTCCTTGCCGAGCCAGGAGACCGTCATGTTCAGCGCGATGAAGCGGCGAGCGATGACGCCGGAGGAGTCGCCGAAGTTCGGCAGCTCGTTGGACAGCAGCATCAACCGGGTCGGCAGCTTGCCCGTCCACGGGTCGCGGAACTTGCGGTCGATGTCGATGGTGTCCTCGCCCGAGATGGTCAGCAGCCGCTCCACGATCTGGCCCTCTCCCTTGCCCGCCAGGCGGGCGTCGGAGATGACCGCGAGGGACTTGCCCAGCAGGGAGGAGAGCCCGAAGTTCGTGCCGAGACCGGCCAGGGTGGGGCCGGCGAGGTTGCCCTTGCCGACCAGCTCTTTGAGAACGCGGGCGATGGTGCCCTTCCCGGACCGGGTGGGGCCGACGACGAGCAGGATCTTCTGCTGGTCGGTGCGGCCGGAGAGCACGTAGCCGAACCACTCCTGCAACGCGCGGATGCTGTCCGGGTCCTCGGGCCAGATCTGGGACAGGAAGCGTTCCCAGGTCGGCGCGCGGGCGCCCTCGTCGTAGGCGAAGGGGACGGAGACGAGGTTGAAGAACTCCGGGCTGAGCGGCAGCAGTTCCCTGTCCCGGATGCGGAGAATGCCGTTCGCGCATGCCACCAGCGGCCCGTCGTCCCGCTCCTCGTCGCCGATCCACGAGGGCGGGTCGCTCTCGGTGGGCAGCAGCGTGAGCGCGGTCAGGGCGTCCAGCAGGTTGGAGATCTTCGTCTTGGTCGGCGCCCAGGGGCGGGTTTCCTCGTTGCCGTCGTTGTCGGTGCCGGCCACGTAGACGGCGTGCTCCAGCCGCTTGTACAGCTCGGCACGCACGACCTGTTCGTCGCGCTCGGCCCAGTGGGATTCGGCCCAGCCCATCCACGAACCGCGCCAACGGCGGTGGATGAGCTGCCCGTCCTGCTCCCAGTCCGGCAGCAGGTGGCGGGCGACAGCCATGGGGTTGGACGGGGCCGGAAGCTCCTCGTCCTTGGCGATGCTGGTCATGCGGCAGCCCTCCGAGCCTCAGCGGCGGTGGGGGTGGGCAGGTCGATCTGCTGTCCGTTCAGGCAGTGCCGCCACAGACCGGGCCGACCGGGCACCCGCACCGGCCACCCCGGCGTCGCGGCCACCGGGCGCGGGGCCTGAGCGCGGCGGCGCTGAGCGAACTCGTCTCGCGTCGGCGCCTCGGCCAGCCGCCGGCCGTGGCGGGCGGCGTGCCGGTCCGCCTCGGCGGTGACCTCTCGGAACCAGGCGTCCGGGTCGGCATCGGCGAGCGCGTCGAGCCGCTGCTGTTCGAGCATCTGGCGGCGCCAGGCCTCGGCGGCCGTAAGGACAGCCACGGACTTCAGCGGATGTCCGGCCGGCAGCGCCAGCCACTCAGGCGAGCCGTACACCGGGGCGGCGGTGTTCTCGGGGGCTCCGTCGAGCAGGTCGGTGACCCTCGCCTCCGCCCACAGGGCGGTGGCGTCACCCGCGCGAAGGACTGCCGCGGGGAGAAGCGAAGCGGGCATACTGGATGCCTCCTGTTGGTCTAAGGGCGGATGGGAGACCGGAGGCGGCGGGCTGTCTTGGTTGGGAGTGCCGCCGCCTCCGGGCGTATCTAGGTGTTCAGCTCCTCCGAGTGGTGCTCGGAGTGGAGGATGCGGGCGAGCCGTTCGGCGCGGTGTTGGATGACTTCGGCGAGGAACCGGGGCGGGTCCGGAGTGAAGTGGTGCAGCGCCACTAGCGCGGTGATGACCACGTCGCACAGTTCGGTGGCTACCTGCTCGGGCCCGTTGGTGGTGCCCTTGCGGGGGTTCTGGCCGCGCCATCCGAGGTAGGCCTGAGCGACTTCGCCGCTCTCTTCGCTGAGCTTGAGCAGGAGCATGGCGGTTTGGTGGGCGTCGGTGCCGTTGTGCTTGTCCAGCCAGCCGGCGAGGGTGCCGATGTGGTGCCACAGCGTTTCGTCCCGGTCGACGGCCGGTGCGAGGTTCGTAGTCATGGTCAGTTCTCCTTCACGATGGTGGGGAGTTGGGGCAGTCCGGCGCCGGTGAGGGCGGTCGGGTCGTAGCCGGGCAGTGCGGCGCGTGCGGTGAGTGCTTCGGCCAGCGCGCCGGCGTAGACGGCGTGTTCGCGGGCCACGTCGACCTGGACCTGTGCGGTGGTGATCTGCGCCTGGGCGCGGATGGCTTCGACCCGTTCCACGTGGGCGTGCTCGTCGCGCCGCTCGGTGGTGTGCCGCGCGTGCGCGGCCTGTTCGCGGCGATCGGTGCGCCAGTGCCGGGCGGCCAGCACGTAGGCGAGCACGGTGGCCACGGCCCACAGCAGCAGCGGCAGGGACAGCCCGTCGGAGTAGCCGGCCACCCCGGCGAACGCGAGAGTCCCGGCGGTGCCGAACGCGGCGGACGCGGCGAGGCTGTCGCCCCCGTTCAGGCCGGAGGAGGCGAACGCGCCGGCGGCAGCGGAGCCGAGGGCGAGTGCGCCCATCAACACGGCGTTGCCGAGGGAGTGTTCGGCGCCGTTGGCGTTCCATATCCGCGCCAGGATCAGCACGGTGGACGTGGCCAGGGCCGGGAGCGCTTTGGGTGCGGCGGCGGCCAGCCAGTGCCGCGCGGTCAGGTCGGGGTGCATGTGCGTCTCCTTCCGGGTCAGTTGCCGATGTCGCCGACGGCGCCGCCGATGGCGGTCATGAACTGGTTGATGGAGCCGGCGGCGTCGGTGGAGGCGAGGTAGAAGCCGAAGAGCGCGACGAGGACGGCGGCGCCGAGGCCGACGGCGCGGAACTTCAGCAGTCCGGCGACGATGAGCGCGAAGACGAGCACGAGCGGCAGGGTGATGGTCATGCGGCGGTGCCCTTCTGCGAGGCGGCGGGCTGGGTGCCCTTGCGGTGGATGCGCCGGGCGGTGTTCCACCAGTGCCGGCCGACGCGGATGCGGATGCGGTCGCCGTGGCAGCGGCGGCAGGTGGGGCCGGGCTTGGGCCGTCCCTTGCGGTCGGTCTTGACCCGTCCGCGCCAGTCGGTGCGGAAGGTGAAGCCGTACCCCCGGCACTTGCGGCAGTTGCCGAACGGCGAGACCGCACACAGCGCGACATAACACAGGGTGACGAAGAGGAGTCCGGGTATAGCGAGGCCGAGAGAGGTCATCGGGGCGCCTTTCGGGGCGGTTTCGGGGTTTGCCCAGGTCAGTCGCTATCCGCTAGCGACCAGGTCACGGCGGATGTTGGTTGCTAGCGAGGTCGCTACCGGTAGCGAGGCTCGTCGCTACCGGTAGCGCCCTTTCGGGTCAGTCAGCGGACCGCTTCTTGTTGCGCTCCGTAATCGCGGCCTGGACGGCGGCGCGCTCAATGCCGCGCTTGTTGGCCTGGATTCCGTCCACGCGCTTGCTGACCTGTCCGGTCTTGATGCCGAACGGCTTGAGCGCGGTGCCGAGTTGGTCGGCCTTCGCGCGGCCCTCCAGCTCGGCCCAGGCGCCGTAGGCCTCGGGGTTGTGCTCGGCGAGGCGGTCGACGATGGTCTCGGACCACACCTTGGCCTCGGTCTTGCCCTTGCCGAGCACGGCCGCGACGTCGTCCAGCAGCGCATCCGCCGCCGCGGTGGCCGGGGCCTCGCCGGCGGCGTCGCCGGTGAGCGTGCCGGCCTCCTCGCGCAGCTTGTTGGCGCGGGTGAGGATGCGGTCCGCGTCCCGGCCATCGGCCAGGTAGGTGCGGACGATGCCCGCGTCATCGGACATGCCCTTGAGGATGCCGACGCCCTTGTGGGACTTGAGCAGCTTGGAGGCGTCCAGCCCCTCCCCGTACGAACCGGCCCCCAGCACGGCCTCGGAGACCTGGTAGGCGCCGACGCGCAGGGAGAACCGGCCCTGGTGCTGGTCGCGCAGCTCGGACGGGCACGCCTTGTCGTCCGGCTTCTGCGTGGCCACCATCACCGACACCCCGACCGCCGGGGCAACCCGCACCAGGTAGACGAGCAGGTCAAGGATGGTCTTCCCGTGGACGGGGTGGGTCAGGTACTCCTGCACCTCATCCACCACGACCAGCGTGAGCGGCATGTTCAGCTTCTTGTCCCGGGAGATCTCCGGGGTGAGCTTGCCCTCCGGGCAGATGTGCAGCGGCAGTTCGGACAGCCGGTGGTAGCGGTCCTCCACGTCCTCCCGCAGCTCCTGCAGCGAGGCGAGGAAGTGTTCGACCGGGTCCACGCCCTTCTTCGGGACGATGCCGAACCCGACCCGGTGGGCGACCTTGGAGAACTTCCGCCAGTCCGGCGACGCCTTCCCGTCGAAGACGACCAGCCGCACGAACGGATCCAGGGCGGCGGCCAGCGCGATGGTGCGGGCGGAGAACGTCTTGCCCTGCCGGGGGACAGCGCCGACCAGCAGCGACGTCCACAGCATGGAGACGTTGACCGGGGTGCCGCGCTCGTCCACGCCCCACGGGAAGGGCTTCCAGAAGTCCACCCGCGTCGCCCCCAGCAGCGGGGTCGGCCCGGCCGGCACGGCGAGCGGGTCGCGGTCGGCGATCCACATCACGATCCGCCGGGCGCTGGTCTCGTCCTTGTCCAGGAACAACTGGGTACGGGCGACGTCGATACCCGACGCCAGCGACTCGTGCCGCTTCTGCGCATCGGCGAAGGACTTGCCGTGCGGCAGGTCGACCACCACCCGCCAGCCCTCCCCGTCCCGGCCGATCGGGCGCGGGAAGGTGATGCCCTGATCCTTGGTCGTCAGCCCGGCCGCCGCGAACGCCCGGGTGACGATGTCCGAGGACAGCTTGCGCTGCCGGAACGTCACCTTCGCCGGGTCGATCAGCGGCCGGTCGGCCGGCGCCCCGGCGAACCCGCACGCCGACGTCATCGCGGCAATGACCAGGGTGAGCATCCAGGTCGGGGCGAGCACATACAGCGTGAGCGCCACCGTGAGGCCGACGATGCCCGACAGGGCCGCCACCAGGGTGCGCAGCTTCACCCGGGCGTCGCGCTGCCGGGAGAGCTTCAGGTACTCCGCCGCGTCCTCGTCGCGCACGGCCGCCGCCCGCAGCGGCTTGCCCTCCGCATCCGAGACCCAGCGGCCGGCGGCCGTCGACCAGCGCCACAGCCCACGCGGCGAGTACGCCAGCACCTTGGGCGTGTAGACGGTCGGCAGGCGCACCGCGTGGTATCCGGTGGTGGCGCCGTAGTGGCGCACCGCCCAATTCCACACCGCCCGACGCTCCATCGGGGTGCGCAGCCACTGCGGCAGCACCGGAAGCCGGGCCTTGTCCTTAGCCTCCATCCAGTCCTGCAACGACGTCGGGTAGGCGGCGCGGACCTGGTCGACCGGGTCGCCCTCCTCCACCTCCTCCTCATCGCCCGACTCATCGTCAGGAAGGTCGGCCTCCCACTCACCCGGCGCCACACCCGACCGGTCGGGTACCTCGGTCGAGCGGGTGTCGGCCGGAGCGTCGGGCGTACTGTCGGGTGCCTCGGTCGGGTCGGTGTCAGGCGTCGGCTTGTGCAGCGGAACGACGTTGTCCGCGACCTCGTCGACCACGTCCGCGTCGAGCACGTCGCTCTGGTGGTGCATCTGGATCTCAGTCACGATGGCTGTGCCTCCAAAGTGCATTGTTGCGAGGTCACCCGGGGCCCGGCCGCGTGCTTGGCGGTTCGGGCCGGGCCCCGGGGGTGAGCGCTACAGGTCGAACAGCCCGCCCTGGTCCGGTGCAGGCTCGGCGCGGGCCGCCTTGCGGGCCGCGCGGGTAGCCGCGCCGTGGCAGCCCTCGCACCACGCCCGCAGCCCACTCGGCGGCAGCTCGGCCGCCGCGCGCGGACTCAGAGTCGGGTCGACCGGAGCCGCGAGGAGTCGGGCAGGGCCGTGGTGCTTGTCGGCGTACTGGTCGTGCACCCGCTCGCACCGGCCCTCGCCCTTGCTGTGCTTGGAGCCGCACGCCCCGGCGCACTGGCAGCGGTAGCCCGCGGCGTCCATGACGGCGCGCCACTGGTCGGCGAAGACGATCGGCTCACTCATGCCGCCACCTCCAGGTGCCGGCCGCCGCTCGCGGAGTCCTCGGTGACGAGCTGGGCGAATGCGTCGTCCAGTTCGTCGGTCAGGTGCCGCTGCTCGGCCCGGGCGCCCTCGGCGCGCTCGGCGCGCTCGGCGCGGAGGGCGTCGCGCAGCTCCCGGGAACGTCCCTGGCCGCAGCCGAGTGCGGTGCGGATCGGTTCGGCCTTCAGCTCCTCGTCGGACCAACGGGCCGTGGCCTGCCGGGCCTTGACCAGCTGCTCGTCGTACGACAGCCGCGCCGGAGCCTTGCTGCCCTTGGACGGGGCGGCCGTCTTCGGCTTCGCCGTACGCGGTGCGGGCTTCGCGGCCGCTGCGGGCTTGGACTCGGTGGCCGGCTCCGGGGTGGCGGGCGGCAGGGCCGGACGCTCCTCCTCGGCCGCCGGGAGTTCCTTCGGTGTCGGCAGGCCGGTGGTGAACATGTCCCGCAGCGCGGCGTCCGCGCCGCTGGTGACCCGCTCCCGCTGGACATCCAGCAGTCGCTCCCCGAGGGCCGCGTCTCCGGCGCCTGCCTTGCGGGCCAGCCACCAGGAGCGGCGCACGCTCCACTTACGCCCCCACTTGGAGGGATGCGCAGCGGCCCGGGCCCGGTGGTAGGCGAGTTCGCGCACGATGGTGGCGGCGCGGGCCTCGGCTTCGGCGTCGTGGCCGTCGGTGTGCACCACGATCCGCCGGGCCAGGAACGCCATGCCCTCGGCGGAGACGGTCATGCCCATCGGGGTGACGGCGTAGATGACGGCCTGTCCGCCGCCGACGGCGGCCGTGGTGGCCATTGCGGAGGCGGCGGCGGGCAGCGCCCACAGCCCCATGCGGATCACCCACGGCGAGGACTGCCCGAGCACGGTCAGACCGAGCAACACCAGCGCGAGGACGGCTGTTGCGCCCTCGCCGGCGGCCACCGCACCGAGCGCGGTGCCCTCGCCGTACTTCGCGGAGATGTTGCTGTAGGTGCCGATACCGCCGGCCACGCCGGTGGCCAGCATCGGCGCGAACGCCAGGGCCAGCACCGTGCACTGCACCTTGCTCAGAGACTGCTTGGTGCTCATCGCTGCTGCCTCCTGTTCCGACGGGAGTGCAGAGTCCAGCCGGCGCACTGCACGAAGCAGCCCGTGGCGACCACGTAGTTCAGTTCATCGATGCCGGTCACCCACCGGGTGATGACGGCCGCGATGGTGACCAGCGCGCCGGTCAGGATGAGGAAGAGGGGGAAGCCGGAAGGCGAGTTGGCGTTCATGCCGCCACCTCCGGGTATGTGGCGCGCTGCCGGGCCCGGAAGGGCACGACGTTGCTGCGCGGGGAGGCGGCGAACGCCTCGGCGACGACGCGGGCGGCGCGGTCGAACAGCTCCGGGTCCTCGTCGAGGAGGTCGCGGCCGGCATCCAGCCGGGCGGCGGTCTCCTCGTCGGTCTCGTCGTCCTCGCCCAGGTAGAGGTCCAGGGCGAGTTCGAGGGCTTCGTCGTCGGTGACGATGTGCTGGTCGCCGATGTAGTGGCGCATGGTTGTGCTCTCCTGCTCTGTCGTGAAGGGCGGATGAGGTGGCCGGGCGGCGGGCCGTCTCTGGTTGGGAGTGCCGCCGCCCGGGCCGGGGCTTACAGGGAGGTGGAGCGCCGGAAGGCGCTCACCACCAACGGGACTTCTTCGGCACGACCCTTGGGCAGCCGTTGATCATGTGGTCCACGCAGGCCGGGCAGTCCTCACGGGGCTTGAGCCGGGCGTGCACCTTGCGGTTGTGCGCGTGCTCCCAGCACTGCGGGCATTCACCGGGCGGCGTCTCGCCGGGCGTGTACTTCATAACCGGGCTCCTGCGGTGTCGAGTTGGGCGGATGGGGGACCAGGGCGGCGGGCTGTCTCTGGTTGGGAGTGCCGCTGTCCTGGCGGGCCGGCGTGTTCCGGCTCCCCTCGCCCCGCCCGTACGTCCGAAGCCGGACGGGCGGAGGAGGCAACCGGCCGCAACGTTGGGACGTTGCGGAAGGGCTGAAGTGCGCGAACCTCTGTCGCGCTGACCGCCTTATCGGAGGAGGCGGCAGCCTCATCACGCTGTTGAGTTGTCAAAGGTCACGCGCTCCGACGAACTGCGGTCTGACGCCCCGTGAGGGGAGCCCGCCGGGCCGTTCTCCATGCGATACATGGTGAACATGTATCGCATCTTGCCGAGTCCGGGTCGTGCCGTCAACCCCCGTCGGGGGCGTGGCTTGAATCCGGTCTCGCTGTGGAGTGGTTACAGACTCCCGGCCCGAAGCGAGACAAGTGACCGCGCAGGTGGACGCCTTGAGGACGTCTCACGTACCGTCAAAGTCGTCCCAAGACGTCCCTGACCGGGGGAGGACGGCATGGCGAACGAAAGACTCCGTGGCGCGATCGGAGAGCTAGGACTGACGCTGGAACAGGTGGCTGAACACCTGGAGGTGTCGACGAAGACCGTCGAACGCTGGATCACGACTGGCCGGATCCCGTATCAGCGCCACCGCCTCGCGACGGCCTCCTTGCTGAAGCGCGACATCTCTTACCTCTGGCCCTCGGAGCAAGTGGCGACCGAGGTGACGGAGACCAGCAACGCCGAAGTCGTCAGGGTCTACCCCTATCGAGCTGCCGTGCCGCCGAACCTGTGGCACAAGCTGTACGCGACGGCCACCGAGCAGTTCGACGTGCTCGTGTACAGCGGCTTCTGGCTGACCGAGGATCCGGCGTTCCTGCGCATCGTCAAGGAGAAGGCTGCCGCTGGCGTCCCCGTACGCTTCATGCTGGGCGAGCCGGACAGTGAGCAGGTAGCACAGCGCGGACGCGACGAAGGGATTGGCGCATCCATGGGTGCCAAGATTCGAAACGCGCTGGTGAACTACCGCCCCCTTTTCCGCCTTCCCGGGGTCGAATTTCGCGTTCACTCAACGACGCTGTACAACTCGATCTACCGGTCAGACAATGAGCTCCTCGTGAACCCGCACGTCTACGGAGTGGGCGCCTCCAAAGCACCCTTGATGCACCTTCAGCGCGTGCCAGGCGGGGAGCTCGCCGATACCTACTTCGAGAGCATCGAGCGAGTATGGGAAGAATCTCGCCCGATTTCATCTCCGACTGATTGCTGAGGCAGAAAATGCGCGTGGACTATTTCCGCGACCCCAACGCCCCAAAGGCAAACAGTGTTGTTCCATCTGTTACAGCGGTAGTCCGGAACAACCAAGGGGACCTACTGCTCATCCACAAGACAGACAATGACCTCTGGGCACTGCCCGGCGGCGGTCATGACGTCGGCGAGAGCGTCAGCGAAACCGTTGTTCGCGAAGTCCAGGAGGAGACCGGCATCAAGGTTTCCGTGAAAAGGGTGACCGGCCTGTACACGGACCCCCAACACGTCATGGCTTACGACGATGGGGAAGTGAGGCAGCAGTTCAGTATCTGCTTTGCCGCCGAACCGGTCAGCGGAGAACTCCGCACTAGCAGCGAGTCCAAAGAGGTCCGATGGGTTTCCCCATCGGACCTCGATGCCCTCAATATCCACCCCTCAATGCGCCTGCGCATTGACCACGGGATGGAGGAACGCGAAGAGCCTTACATCGGCTGAGGGTCTGCTCCTGCGACTTGCAGGCGCTCACCCACCCTGTCGGCGGCGGCATGGATTTCAGGCGCTGCGCGCTGGATGAACCGCCCCACGACTGTATCTGCGCCGTATCGCCCCGTGATCTCGTCAATCCGGTCCCGGGTTGTCGTGTGGCCACCGTCCGGGGTCGTGGTCATATCGCAGACCACGAGCGCGTCAACGAGGTCGGGGCGTTCAAGCTCGAATTCAGCCTCCAGTTCCTGCCGGAGACCTCGCTCCTCAGCTTCGAGGAGAGCGAAGGAGTGGTGCGCCACCAGCCGCACAACGCGTTCGTCAGCGTTCTCCTGGTCTCGGAGGAATCGAGCGCCATCAAGGGGGTGGAACCCCGTCGTGGCAATCGACGGCGAGTAGCCGACGTCATGCAAAATCGCAGCAGCCTCCATGAGGTCAGCATCATCCCCCAGGATCGGCCGGAGGTCTCGCGCTCGGCCGGCCACCCCGAGCGAGTGCGCCCAGCGGCGCGGCAGCGGCTCGGAGAGCATCGACTCAGACAGCGAGTACGCCCACGTGGTGAGCATCAGGCCCCTTTCCCCTCGGCGGCCCCCTCCGGGGCCTGCACGAACCGTCCTCTTCCGTGAACAGCTCGCAGGACGCCTCGCCCTTCAAGCTGTGCGAGAGCCTGCCTCACCGCCCCACGCGATACTCCCAGCCGTGCGGAAAGTTTCGACTCGGATGGGAACAGGTCCCCCGGGCCCAGGCCGTCGGCGCTGATGACGTCCTGCACCCGCTCTACGAGCGGCTGCACCGTGATGTGTGCGCCTCCGCGATACAGCCACCCCTTGCCGGGCACCGAAACCACGATGCCCTCCTCTGCCAGGCTCCTGAGCGCACGCCGCACTGTCGTTCGCGATACGCCGTGGCGGCGCATCAGCTCTGCCTCTGAGGGCAATGCGCTCTCTTCGCTCGCCGCCTGAAGGTCGGTCCGAAGCGCGTCCGCGACCACCAAGTACGTCCCGCGTGGGCTGACCACCGCTCTCCTCTCGCCGCATCCAGACTTCCAGGTTGTCACGTCAGCGCTCCGGCATGAACGCGTCCCGCCCCGCCTCACGGGCGCTCCGCGAGTGAGCGACGAGTGAGACTCATCTACCGACTCGACATGACCAGAGTTTTTGCAGGTCAGGCCCTGTTCTGCCACCTGATGAACCATGCCCTCCGGAGCCGTGTGCGCAGGTTCGAATCCTGCCGGGGGTACAGACAGCTTCTGTACGTGAGTGAAGGCCTGTGACCTTGTGGTCGCAGGCCTTTTCGCTTGGGTGGGGTTCTTGTCGTTGGTATAGATCGTGCGCATGCATGTGTTCGCGGGGACGGTCGGGGAGGCGTCGGCGCGGGTCGGTGAGCGCAGCTTCCTCGAGGAGTGTGCGGCGCGGTATCTCGCCGAGCAGGGGCGGGAGCCGGGCGGCGCGGAGGTGCGCAGCTGGGAGCGCAGTTGGCCGCGATTGGTGGATGCGCTCTGTGACGCGGGGCTGCGGGATCTGCACCTGCTGCTCGAGTACGAGCTGCCCGGCACGAGCCAGCGCGTCGACGCTCTGCTGCTGGGGAGCACCGAGCGGGACACCGGTCTCGTCGCGGTCGCCGTCGAGTTGAAGCAGTGGACCCATGCCGCGCCGCACCCCAGCGTGCCGGGCAAACTCAGGGTGGCCGAGCGGGAAGTGCTGCACCCGGCGCGCCAAGTGGGCTGCTACGTCAACTACTTGCGCGACTGGGTCCCGGAGTCGGTCGGCCTGGAGGTCCGGGGGCTCGCCTTTCTGCACGACGCGTCCGCGGATCTGGTGGACGGGCTGCGGAGGCATGTGCGGGGCGGGCCCAGTGCGCAGTACCCGCTGCTGGGCGCCCGGGACGTGCCGCCGGACGGGGCGCCACAGGAGCTTGCGGCCCACTTCCAGTGCCAGGATCTGCAAGGGGCCGACGCCTCTCGCATACGTGCCTTTCTCGAGGCCCGGCACCGGCCTTCGGCCTCGTTGCTGGCGCGGGCCGCCGCCGACGTGTCACGGCGTTTCCCCCTCATCGACGAGCAGGACTCCGCGCGTCAGGAGATCCACCGGGCGATCCGGCAGTCGCGGGGCGAGGGGCCCGGGCACATCGTCGCGGTGACCGGCGGCCCGGGGACCGGGAAGACGGCCATCGCCTGCCGGGTGTTCGGGGAGCTGTGCGAGCAGCCGGGCGCCAACCCGCGGCTGCTCTCCCCGTCCGGCACGCTCACGCAGCAGCTCTCGCGCTCCATAGGCGAGTCGGCGAAGGGCCTGGTCAGCACCGTGACGACGAGGGTTCCCTCCGGCATGGACCGGGGAAGCAGCGTCGTACTGCTGGATGAGGCCCACCGGGCCAGGACCTATCCGTACCAGCGCCGGGGAAGGTATCCGGATCTCTTCGGCCGGCTGCTCCGGCAGTGCGCCGTGCTCGTGCTGTTCCTCGACGAGCGCCAGGTGGTGCGGCCCTCCGAGGGCACCAGCCTCGGGGAGCTGCGGGAGATGGCCGGCGAGCGGAACTGCACGTTCGCCCACGTGGATCTGCGGGCTCAGTTCCGGTGCAGCGGCTCCCGTGCCTATCTCGACTGGGTGGACGCCTTGCTGTCCCCGGACGCGCGGCCGCGGTCCTGGCGGGGCTCCGACTACGACCTGGACGTGGCCGGCGACCCGCTCGAACTCGAGCGGTGGGTGAACGCGCATGTGGCCGCGGGGAACACGGCACGCGTCACGGCCGGTTTCTGCTGGCCGTGGCAATCCGACCCGACGCCGCCGCTGCTCCCCGAAGTCTCCATTTCCTGGGAGGACGGCGGGGGCCGACGCCTGTGGGAGCGACCGTGGAATTCGCGGGCCTCCGCGGAGCTCGCCGGTGACGGAGTGCCGGGGAGGGCGTACTGGGCGACCGACGACGGCGGTCAGCAGCAGGTCGGCTGTGTCTACACCGCCCAGGGGATGGAGTACGACTACGGGGCCGTCATTCTGGGCGAGGACCTCACATGGACCCCGGACGGCTGGAGAGCGCGGCCGGAGAAGAGCCACGATCCCGAACTCCGCCATCTCGACGAGCATCGCTATCTGCCCTACGCACTGAACGTCTACCGGGTGCTGATGACGCGTGGCGCCCGCGGCACTCGTCTGTACTCCACGGACGCCGCCACCCAGCGATTCCTCAAGGAGCTGACGGGTGCGTGAGTGGCGGTGCGGGAGTCACGCCTCGTCGTGGATTCCGCACAGGCTCCGGTGATATCGGACGTACCGCTCATCGATGAGGTGCCCTTCCTCCCGGAGCAGCGGCCCGAGGCACTTGCCGTCCCTTGTCCTGCACACATTCCCGTCTTCGTCGATGTAGATGGCGAAGTCGTCGAACTGCACATGGTGGTTGGGACACAGGCACAGCAGGTTCGTCAGAGAGTCGGGGCCGCAATGGGGCTGCCCAAGGCCCTGTATATGCGCTGCCTCGCTGTAATACCCGTAGCGCCTCTCGAGGCGGGTCCCGCAGACCTGGCACCGGTGCCCGTACAGACGCTTGACCTCTTCGGCCAGCTTCGCATCCCTGTCGGGGCGCGTGCTGCGCCCTTCTCGTCGCGCTGCCGGGGACCCGTCTGCGCCCGTTCCGCCGGCCTCCCCGTCCGGCAGGCCGCTGGCGCTCGCATATCCGGAGAGGCCGACGCGCTCCAGAAGGGCTTCCTGGTCGATGCCTCCGAGATAGGAACGCAGCACGCCGATGGCCTCGGCTCGGATGAGAGGCTTACGCAGCAGGCCCGCCGCTCCCCTTTCCAGGCCGGCTTTCGCCCCGGCACGGCGCAGATCCTCGGGATACGGGGCGGGCTCGCCGGCGGAGTTGATCCCCTTGGCCTCCCATACCGCGTGCCCGGCCAAGTGCGAGAAGACGTGCTCGGGTGTCGCCAGGTCGGTCGAGGGGCCGAAGTCACGAAGTATCGGGCCGACTTCCCCCTGGAAGGTTTCCCAGGGGGCGAGACGCGGCTCTCCCGCCATCTGCCGGCCGATCGCCCACATCAGCGCGAGCGCGTGCTGCGGGCCGGGGCCTTCTCCCTCTCGGGGACCGAGGTCTTCCAGCGCGCGGAGGAGTTCGTCGCGCTTCCTGATCGCCGTGGCGGCACGCACATCGGCGGTGCGGGACGATTCCTGAACCGGCCCCTCGTGCTCGCCGGTGAGCAGGTGCAGTGCGCGACTCCGGGCCGGCGCCGGCACCAGCGTGAGGCTGCGAAGCGGGTACCGCGCCGACACCTCCTTCAGCACGGGCTCTGCGGGCACCTCGAATTCCACGACGTCGCCCAGGGCGATGATGTGCTCCCAGGTGGCTGCGGTGTCCGCCTCCACTCCCCATACCGCCTCCGCCAGTGCGGGGCTGTGGAACAAGCCCAGGATCCGGGCCTTCGCGATGAACTTCCACTTCGCATAGAACAGGACCTCGTCGCCGGGCTTCCGGTCCCGGAGAGCGATGGCCTTGTCGTCTCCGGACCGCTTCGCGGGCGTGGCACCCCACAACCGCGCCACTCCGTCCGGGAAGAGCCGGTGGAATTCCGCCGCGTGCTCACCGAGCGCCTTTTCGTACTCCGAGAGCCGGATGCCGTTGCGCACCGAGTGCCGGAAGTTCTCAGGGCCGCGCTGCTTGGCGCCGCCGCGGGGCTGCAGCAGCCACTGCACCTCGTCGGCGTCCGAACGTACGGAATTGCCAGCGGCGTTGGCCGCGGCGGCGACATCGCGCTCACTCACCATGCTGTCCACGGCCACAAGACTAGGGACGCCCTCTGACAACGCCCCGGAGCGGGAGAAAGCCAGCCGCGCCCCGCCTCCCGGAAGGCCACCTCACGGCCCCGAAAACACCCCCGCCGCCCCCAACGCCGCCTCCGCCAGCCCGGCGTCACCGGTGACCGTCCTGGGGATCTCCCCCGCGCCCAGGCGTCCCCCCGTCAAGAGGCAGAAGTCGACCGTGTCCAAGGTCAGTTCGGCGGTGGTGGTGCCCGGGCCCACCTGCCATGTGCCGCCGCCCTCTCCTGTCAGGTGGAGGGTCAGGGCGCGGGAGTCCAGGGGGGTGCCCGTCAGGAGCAGGGCCTTGGGGAGGAGGCGGGCTCCCAGGTCGGACATGGCGTGGAGGGTCTCGGGGGAAGGGGGCGGGAGGGTGCGGGATGTGGTGAGGGCTATGTCGCGGGTGTGGATCCATGTCTCGAAGGCGCGGCCCACCGCGTGGTCGGCGACGGGGAGGGGGAAGCCGGCGGCCAGTTCGGCGGGGCGGGACGGGTCGCCCCGGCTCAGGGATTCGCGGAGGGACGCGGCGGCCTCGTACCAGGTGGCGTGCACGGTCTCGTACGGATGGCGGGCCGCCCAGGACGTGTAGGCGGCCGTGCGCTCGGGGACCGTGTCGCCGCTCGGGGCGCCGGCGAGCTGCTCGGCCAGGAGGCTGTCGGTCGCGGCGAGGTGGGAGACGAGCTGGGCGGCCGTCCAGCCCTCGACCACGACGGAACGCCAGTCGGCGGGGGCGAGTTCGCGCAGCACCGCGTCGAGGGTGGCGAGCTGGGCCGCGTACGGGCGTACGTGCGCCGGGAGTCCGCGCGGGGTGGGCGTACGGGCGGCGAAGGCGGCGGTCGTGGTGCGCTCGTACAGCTCGGGCGGGGGCGGCAGCGGTTCTGAGCCGGCCAGTCCCGGCAGCGCGGCGCGCAGGGTGTGTGCGTCGGACGCGCAGTGCTCGCAGTGCCGCAGGTGTGCTTCCACGAGGGCCGCCTCCTCCGGGGAGCAGGCGTTCAGCAGCCAGGCTCCCAGGAGGGGTTCGGCCAAGGGGTGCCCGTCGGATGCGGCGCCGGACGGACCCGGCGTACCGGACGTGGGCCTCATGGCGCGGCTCCCTCCTCCTCGGCGAGCGCTGCGGCGAGGGCGCGCAGCGCGGCCCGCAGGCGGGTCTTGGCCGTGCCCTCGGGGATGCCGAGCTCGGTGGCGACCTGCCGGTAGGTACGGCCTCCGTAGTAGGCGAGCAGCAGCGGGCGGCGCAAGGTGTCCGGGAGCTGGGCCGCCGCGGCGCGTACCCGGTGTGCGCGCAGCGCGTCGGCCGCCGCGTCCGCCGTCTCGTCGCCGTGGTGCGGTGCGCTCTGCGGGACGGTGAGGGCGCGGCGCTTCTCCTCGCGGCGGATCCAGTCGACGGCGCGGTGGTGCGCGAGCACCGAGAGCCAGGTGCGCAGCGTGCCGCGGGACGGGTCGAAGGCGAAGGGGCGCTCCCACAGGAAGGAGAAGACCTCCTGGGTGACGTCCTCGGCGGCGGCGCGGTCCCGGGTGAGGCGGGCTGCCACTCCGTGCACCAGCGGGGCGTAGCACTCGTACACCTCGCGGAAGGTCTCCTCGTCGGCGGCCAGCAGGCGGGCCTGCAGCGCGGTCTGGTCCTCCCGCTCCTCCCCCGCGGCGACGGGCCGCGGGTGCGGGGCGGCGGGCCGTACCGCCGGTTCGCCCTGCGGCCGCCCCTCGCGGGCGGCGGCCATGCGGGAAGTATCGCGCGGAGTGTGGAGTTCCGGGCCGCGCCGTCGAGGGCGCCCTGAGGAGCGGCCTGAGTACGCGACCGGAGTACGCACCCTGAGTACCGGCCTGAGTACGCGGAACGAGGCGCCCGGCGACGCACGCGGCGCACCCCCGGCCCGGCCCTCGGCTCAGCCCTCCGGCCCTCCACAGGACCTCAGCTCTCCGCTCCCTCCCGGATCGCCTCCTGCACCTCCTCGGTGCGCTCGGCCTCCTCCGCCGCGAAGCGCTCCGCGTCCAGCTTCTCGGCGACCTCCTCGTCCTGGGCCATGAGCTGGTCGAGGTTCTGGTCGCCCATCTCGAAGACGCCCATGTCGACGTACGCGCGCTGGAGGCGCTCGCCCCACAGGCCGATGTCGCGCACGCACGGGACGATCCGGCTGAACAGCAGCTTGCGGAAGAGCTGGAGGTATTCGGACTGCTCGCTGAACTCCTCGGCCTCCGCCTTCGGGATCCCGAAGTTCTCCAGCACCTCGGTGCCCTTGAGGCGGTCCCGCATCAGGTAGCAGCCCTCGATCACGAATTCCTCGCGCTCGCGCAGCTCCGCGTCGCTCAACTGCCGGTAGTAGTCGCGCAGCGCCATCCGGCCGAAGGCCACGTGGCGGGCCTCGTCCTGCATCACGTACGCGAGGATCTGTTTGGGCAGCGGCTTGTCGGTGGTGTCGCGGATCATGCCGAAGGCGGCGAGCGCCAGGCCCTCGATGAGCACCTGCATGCCCAGGTACGGCATGTCCCAGCGGGAGTCGCGGAGGGTGTCGCCCAGCAGGGCCTGGAGGTTGTCGTTGACCGGGTACAGCATCCCGATCTTCTCGTGCAGGAAGCGGCCGTAGATCTCCGCGTGCCGCGCCTCGTCCATGGTCTGGGTCGCCGAGTAGAACTTCGCGTCCAGGTCGGGCACCGACTCCACGATCCGCGCGGCGCACACCATCGCGCCCTGCTCGCCGTGCAGGAACTGGCTGAACTGCCAGGACGCGTAGTGCTTCCGCAGCTCACCGCGCTCGTGCCCGCTCATCCTGTCCCAGTACCGCGTCCCGTACAGGGTGTTGGCCTCGTCCGGGGTGCCGAGGGGGTCGTGCGGATCGACCTCCAGGTCCCAGTCGATGCGCTTCCGGCCGTCCCACTGCTTGTCCTTGCCCTTCTGGTACAGGGCGAGGAGGCGGTCCCTGCCGTCGTCGTAGTCCCAGGAGAAGCGGGCGGCGCCGGTCGCGGGCACCTGCCAGTGCGGCTCGTGCGGAGGATCGGTGTAGAGGCCGTGCGAGGACATGTCGCCTCCTGACTGCCGGGGCAGCGTGGCGGCCAACCTCCTTGCGGGGAAGGCCGGTTGGCAGATTCATCGGCAGGCTCACACGCCTGTTGCGCAAGGGTCAACAAGTCATGCGCGAGGGATTGACGCACTTGCTGACGCGCAGTCTCATAAGACGGAGCGGAAGCTGTGACCGCTGGTAACAAGGCCGCTGGTGACGACGCCGCGGCGTCAAGCGGCGTCCCCGTACGCCGGTTTCGCACTGGGACCCCGAAGAAGAGGTGCCGTCGCATGACCATCGCCCACCCCGCCTCCGCGGCGGGCACAGCCGAAGAAGAGGTGCTCAGGGACGCGCTCGGGCAGCTCAAGGACCGCGAAAAGGTCGCCGAACGCCTCCTCGCGTCCTCGAAGAAGCACTCCTACGACCCGGACACCGAGCTCGACTGGGACAGCCCCTTCGAAGAGGGCAAGTGGTTCTGGCCGCCTGAGCTGGTCTCGCTCTACGACACCCCGCTCTGGCACCGGATGTCCGAGGAGCAGCGGATCGACCTCTCCCGGCACGAGGCGGCCTCGCTGGCCTCGCTGGGCATCTGGTTCGAGGTCATCCTCATGCAGCTGCTCGTGCGGCACATCTACGACAAGCCGCTGACCAGCAATCATGTGCGCTACGCACTGACCGAGATCGCGGACGAGTGCCGGCACTCGATGATGTTCGCGCGGCTCATCTCCAAGGGCGGGGCGCCCGCGTACCCGGTCTCGAAGGTCAACCACAACCTCGCGCGGCTGCTCAAGACGGTGTCCACGACGCCGGGTTCTTTCACCGCGACGCTGCTCGGCGAGGAGATCCTGGACTGGATGCAGCGCCTCACCTTCCCCGACGAGCGGGTGCAGCCGCTGGTGCGCGGGGTGACCCGCATCCACGTGGTGGAGGAGGCGCGGCACGTCAGGTACGCGCGCGAGGAGCTGCGCCGGCAGATGGTCAACTGCCCGCGCTGGGAGGCCGAGTTCACCCGCATCAGCTCGGGCGAGGCGGCCAGGGTCTTCTCGATCGCCTTCATCAACCCGCAGGTGTACGAGAACGTCGGGCTGAACAAGAAGGAGGCCCAGGCCCAGGTCAGGGCCAGCGCGCACCGCAGGGAGATCATGCAGACCGGAGCGAAGCGGCTGACCGACTTCCTCGACGAGGTCGGCGTGCTGCGCGGCGTGGGCCGCAAGCTGTGGGAGAGCTCGGGACTGCTGGCCAAGTAGGCCCGGGCAGGCACGGACAGGCCAACCCCGCGGCTCCGCTGGCGTGATCACGACGGCCGCCGCCCCTGCCCGGGGTGCGCCGGCGGCATGCCGGATACGCTGCGGACATGAGCTCCAGCGGCACTGCCCCCGCGTACCGCAGGCTGACCGTCGACCAGCGGCGCACCCAGTTGATCGGCACCGCGCTCGGCCTCTTCGCGCACCACCCGCCGGAGGCGGTGACGCTGGACGGCGTCGCGGCGGCCGCCGGGGTGTCCAGGCCCCTGGTGTACCGCTACTTCCCGGGCGGCAAGCAGCAGTTGTACGAGGCGGCGCTGCGCAGTGCGGCCGACGAGCTGGAGCAGTGCTTCGCCGAACCGCAGCACGGGCCGCTCACCCGGCGGCTCGGCCGCGCCCTGGACCGCTACCTCGGCTTCGTGGACGGGCACGACGCCGGGTTCATGGCGCTGCTCCAGGGCGGCAGCGTGGTGGAGACCTCCCGTACGAGCGCCATCGTGGACGAGGTGCGCAGGGCCGCGGCCGAGCAGATCTACCTGCACCTGGACGCCGGGAACCCGGGGCGGCTGCTCCGCATGGCCGTGCGCACCTGGATCACCGCGGTGGAGGCCGCCTCGCTGATCTGGCTGGACGACGGGAAGCGGCCGCCCGGCGGGGAGTTGCGCGACTGGCTGGTCGACCACTTCGTCGCGCTGCTGACCGCGACGGCGGCCAGGGACGAGGAGGCCGCGGCCGTCGCACAGCGCGCACTCGCCATGGAGCGCCCCGGCGGCCCGGTCAGCGATCTCGTACAACGGGTCCTGCCGGTGGTGGCGGACGCGGGCCACCTCTTCGCGGAGGAAGCGGAGGACGCGTACGAGGCTGAGAGCGCGGGCGAGGCGTACGAGGCGGAGGGCGCGGGCGAGGACTCCGAGGAAGCGGCGGACAACACCTGAAGTCCGCTTCAACGGCGCGCTAGCCTGGCCGCCATGACCACCACGCACCCCCATCTGAGCTGGAACGCCAAGGAGGCGACGGTCGGCGAGCTCGCCGAGCGCGCCGGGGTGGCCACCTCCGCGCTGCGGTTCTACGAGCGGGAAGGTCTCATCCACAGCCGCCGTACCTCGGGCAACCAGCGGCGGTACAGCAGGGACACCCTGCGCAGGGTCGCGTTCATCCGGGCCTCGCAGCGTCTGGGCATCCCGCTCTCCGCGATCCGCGACGCGCTGTCCCTGCTCCCCGAGGGCCGCACCCCCAACAAGGAGGACTGGGCGCGGGTCTCGGAGTGCTGGCGCGAGGACCTCAACCAGCGGATCAAGCTGCTCACCCAGCTCCGCGACCACCTCAGCGACTGCATCGGCTGCGGCTGCCTCTCGCTCGACAAGTGCGTGCTGGCCAACCCGCACGACCAGCTCGGCGAGGAGGGCCCGGGCGCGCGCAGGCTGGCCCAGCCCTGCTGCCCCTCGGCCGACGACCCCGCCGACGACGCGGGCCAGGGCTGAGCGGGACCGGGGGCTTCGCGCGTGCGCAGCGAGGAGACGCCGTTCGTGGGCGGCCCGTTGGACGGCCGGGTGCTGCCGGTGCTGGTGGGCCCCACCGGCAGGCCGCCGAAGCGGTACGAGGTCCCGGTGCCGCGCCCCGGGGGCCGCACCGTGCTCGTGTACCGGCTGGAGCCCGCCGCGGTCGGCCGCAGGCTCGCACTGCCGCGCGGCTGGCGCTATGTGTACGACCCCGAGGGCGGCCGGCGCGGCCGGCTCCGCGACCGGATCAGGGCGCGGCTCCCTTGGTGAGCCCGAGCGGCGAACCCCGGCGCGGCTCCCGTGGTGAGGGGTGCCGGGGCCCGGGGGCGCGCGAGGTCGTCCCGTACGCCCCGGGTGAGTCCCCCGTAGCGGCGTCCATCGGACATGCGCGGACTGTGCAACAGCCGCTGGAATGCGGCGTTCTGTCCGTCGGGGGTTGCGAAGAACTTCGTCAGTTCTTACGTGACCCCTGGCCAGGCCACCCCCCGGGGCCTCTAGGCTGCCCGGCGTGAGCACAGGGGAGGCGACGTGAGCGAAGGGGCGGCGACCGGCGGCATGACGCGCCTGGGCAGTACGGACCCCAAGCAGCTCGGTCCTTTCCGGCTGCTGGGGGTGCTCGGCGCCGGCCGGACGGGCACCGTCTACCTCGGCCGCGGCGCCCCGGCCCGCGGCGCGAAGAAGCAGCTCGCCGCCGTCCGCGCGCTGCGCCCCGAACTCCTCCGCGACCGGCAGGTGCGCGCCCGGCTCAGGCACCAGCTCCAGGCGGTCGCCGCCGGGGTGCGCAGCCCGTACGTAGCGGCCTCGTTCGGCTGCGAGCTGGACAGCGAACGCCCCTGGTCGGCGGCCGAGTTCGTGCCCGGCGCCTCGCTCGCCGCTCTAGTGGCGCGGCACGGCCCGCTGCCCGAGTCCGCCGTACGGGCACTGGGCGGCGCCCTCGCCCGCGCGCTGGGCGCCCTGCACGCGGCCCGCACCGCACACCGCGACCTGCGCCCCTCGAACGTCATGCTCTCCGCCGAGGCCGCGCGGGTCGTCGACTACGGGACAGGGCTTGGCCGCACCGACCTCGCGACCGCCGAGGAGGCGGGCCCTGCCGAGGACGTCTTCGACTACGCGGCGACGCTGACCTACGCGGCCTCGGGGCGCGCCCCCTTCCCCGGCAGCCTGCTGCCCACCGCGCGGGACGGCCCCGACCTGACCGGGGTGCCCGACGCGCTGTGCCCCGCGCTGCTCGCCTGCCTGCACAAGACGCCGGAGACCCGGCCGATGCCGGACCAGCTCGCGCGCTCCCTCGACCTGGAGGACACCGCGACGCGCGAGCCCGCGCAGTGGCTCCCCGAGGCGCACCTCCAGGGGGCCGAGGCCACCGCCGAGAGCGCCCGCGCGCTCACCGGCCGCCGCCTCTTCGGCCGCTGACGCCCCCTCAGCCCCTGCGGAATACGGGCTGCCCCTCACCCACTGTGGGGTACGGGGTGGGCCGCCCCGGTGAACGGCCGCCGACGCCCCGGGGTACGGGCACACCTATCGGGTGACGGTGCTGCGCAGACCGCCCAGTCGGCAGGCCGAACATCAGACCGCTCATGTCACGATCGCCGGACCGGCCGCCGAGGCCGGCGAGAGACCCCGCAGCGAACAGTCCTCGTCCGCAGGTGAGGTGACCCCGTGTCATTCGTACGGTCCGTGTGCATCGCGGCGGCGGCCGCGGCGACGGCGGGCGTGCTGAGCGCACCGTCAGCGCAGGCGGCCCCCGCGGCCCCCGGCGACCGCCCCGTCGCGGCGATACTGCAGGACCTCCAGACGCTGTACCGCAGGACGGAGGCGGCCTCGGAGGCGTACAACGGCACGGCGGAGAAGCTCAAGGAGCAGCGCGCGGCCACCAAGAAGGCGCGCGCCGAGCTGCGCAAGTCACGCTCGGCCCTCAAGGCGGGCCGCTCCGAGGCCGGTGAGCTGGCCCGTCAGCAGTACCGCGGCAGCACCTCCGGCATCCCGCCCTCCGTGCAGCTTCTGCTCTCGCGCGATCCGCAGCGCGCCATGGAGGAGGGGCGGCTGCTCAAGCGCGCGGCGGGGAAGCAGGCCGTGACGGTGCGGAAGCTGACCGGGGGCGAGCGGCGGCACGCGCTGGCAGCGGCGAAGGAGCAGAAGGCGCTGGCCAAGCAGCGCAAGCTGGCGAAGAAGCAGAAGTCGCAGCGTGACGCGGTGCGTTCGCGGCTGAACGAGGTGGAGTCGGTGCTCTCCTCGCTCAGCGGCGACGAGCTGGCGCAGCTCCGCCGGCTGGAGTCGCAGCAGATGGCCTCGGCGCAGCAGAGCCTCGTGCGGTCGGGGAGGCTCGGGGCGGCGCGGGCGCCGTCGGAGGGCGGCGAGCGCGCGCTGCGGTACGCCATCGACCAGGTCGGCAAGCCGTACGTGTGGGGCGCCGACGGGCCCGACTCCTTCGACTGCTCCGGGCTCACCCAGCAGGCGTGGCTCCGCGCGAAGGAGGGCTCAGGCGACCGTGCCGGCGGCGCCTTCCCGCGCACCAGCCAGGAGCAGTGGAAGCAGCTCGACCGCGTGCCGCTGAGCCGGCTGCGCCCCGGCGACCTGGTGATCTACTTCCCGGGAGCCACCCATGTCGCCCTGTACGCGGGCGACGGCAAGGTGGTGCAGGCGCCGCGCCCCGGAGCGAAGGTGAAGGTCTCCCCCATCGCCGCGAACCCGATCCTCGGCGCCGTACGCCCCGACCCCGGCGCGGCGTCCCAGAAGGACTACACCCCGCCGCGGCTCCCGGCGGGCTCCTCGGCGGGGGCGGACACGGGGAACGACACGTGACCCCTGTCCGCCCCGCGCCGGGCGTCAGCCCGTGAGCCGAGTGAGGTAGGCGGAGGCCTTCTCGGGCTCGAAGAACCACTCCTCGAAGTCCGAGGGGTCGTTGAAGCCGTTCGCGAAGCGGTCGGCGACGGGCTGGAGCTCGCCGGCCGCGCCGATCAGGTTCAGCACGTGCTCGGGCGGCGGAGCCAGCATCGCGTTGGTCCACTTGGTGGTGTGCTGCGCGGTCGCCCAGTAGCGCTCGAAGGTGTCGCGCATCCACTGCGCGTCGAAGGGCTCCTCGCCGCGCTCCAGGATCGCCGCGAGGTAGGTGGCGGCGCACTTGGACGCCGAGTTCGAACCCTGGCCCGTGATCGGGTCGTTGGCGACCACCACGTCGGCCACGCCGAGCACGTTGCCGCCGCTGGGCAGGGTGCCCACGGGGCGCCGCACCGTCGGCGCGTACCGCCCGGCCAGGGTGCCGCCCGGGTCCGTCAGCTCGACGTTCGTGGCGCGCGCGTACTCCCAGGGCGTGTAGCGCTCCATCAGCTCCAGGGTCTTGGCGAGGTGCTCGTCCGGGTCCTTGATGCCCTGGAACGCGTCCAGCGGACCGCCGGGTATGCCCTCCCAGAACAGGATGTCCGCGCGCCCGGTGGTCGTCAGGGTCGGCATCACGAAGAGCTCGCCCACGCCCGGCACGAGGTTGCAGCGCACCGCCTCGGTGTCGGCGTGCTCGGGGCGCGGGTCCAAGCCGTGCACGTAGGCGACGGCAAGGGCGCGCTGCGGGGCGTCGTACGGGGAGCGCGAGGCGTCCCGCTCGAACATCGACACCAGCTCGCCCTTGCCGGCCGCGACCAGCACCAGGTCGTACTTGCGGGCGAAGAAGTCCAGGTCGGAGACGGCGGCGCCGTGGATGACGAGCTGGCCGCCGCGCTGCACGAAGGTCTCCATCCAGCCGGCCATCTTGACCCGCTGGTCGACGGACTGCGCGAAGCCGTCCAGCTTCCCCAGCCAGTTGATCGCCCGCTGCGTCTCGTCCTCGCCCTGCACGGACTCCGGGTCGGCGACCGAGACGCCGAGGCCCTCGATCTTCGGCGCCTGGTCCTCCCAGAAGTGCGCCCCGATGTCCCGCTCGTGCTGGAGGGCCTGGTGGAACATGCACTGCGTCGACATGACCCGGCCGCCGCGGATCTCGTCAGGCGTGCGGTTGGACATCACGGTGACCTCGTAGCCGTTCGCCTGGAGGCCGAGCGCGAGCTGGAGCCCGGCCTGGCCGGCTCCGACGATGAGTATTTTCCGCATGCGGGGCTCTCTTCTGTGTACCTGCGGTGTGCGTACGTACGGGAGGGGGGCGATCCGTACGCAGGGAGGGCGGGCGGCGGCGCGGCCGCCCGGGCTCACGCGGGCGCCATCTCCAGGGCGTGCCCGACCAGGGCGAGCAGCGACTCGGCGACCGTGCCGCGGTCCCGCGCGTCCATGACCACCACCGGGATCTCGTCGGGCACCGACAGGGCCTCGCGCACGTCCTCGGCTTCGTAGGAGGTGGTGCCCTCGAAGTGGTTGACCGCGACGACGTAGGGCAGCCCGCAGCTCTCGAAGTAGTCCAGCGCGGGGAAGCAGTCCTCCAGGCGCCGGGTGTCGGCCATCACCACGGCGCCGATCGCGCCGCGTATCAGGTCGTCCCACATGAACCAGAAGCGCTGCTGCCCCGGGGTGCCGAACAGGTAGAGCACCAGGTCGTCTTCGAGCGTGATCCGGCCGAAGTCCATGGCGACCGTGGTGGTCGTCTTGTCCGGGGTGGCCGCGAGGTCGTCGGTCTCCTCGCTGGCCTGGGTCATCAGGGCCTCGGTCGTCAGCGGCTCGATCTCGGAGACGGAGCCCACGAAGGTCGTCTTGCCGACGCCGAAGCCGCCCGCCACCACGATCTTGGTGGAGATCGGCGCGCGGGTCAGGTCCTCCTGCCACGCGGGGCCGGAGGCCGCGTCCGCCGCGGCCATCGCCTCGGCCGCCTCAGCAGCCTCGGCCGCCTCTGCTGTCGTGTCTGTCGTCTGTGCCGTGTCCACTGCGAGACCGTTCCCGGGGCTTTCGGAGCGTGCGGTGCTTTCAGATCTTGCGGAGTCCACCCAGCACCCTCTCCAGCAGCGCGCGGTCGGGCCGTTCGGTGCCGTGCCCGGTGCCGTGCACCCGCACCCGGCCCTGGTCGGCGAGGTCGCTGAGCAGCACCCGCACCACGCCGAGCGGCATCTTGAGCAGGGCGGCGATCTCGGCGACCGTGCGCATCCTGCGGCACAGCTCGACGATGGCCTGCATCTCGGGCATCACGCGGTCCCGCAGCCCGCCCGAGGTGAGTTCGGGCCGCTCCTCGGGCGCCTCGATGGCCGCCACGAAGGTCTCCACGAGCAGCACGTGCCCGAACTTGGTGCGGCCGCCGGTCAGCGCGTACGGGCGCACCCGCCGGGACCTGCCGCGCTCCTGGAGCCGGCGGGGAAGCGGGGTGGGTTTGCCGGGGGTGGAAGCGGAAGAGGCAGAGGTCACTTGTCCAGCTCCATCGACTTGCGCAGCTCGGTGCGGAGTTCGGGGGTGAGAACGTGTCCGGCGCGGCCCACGAAGAGCGCCATGTGATACGCGATCACGCTCATGTCGCACTCGGCCGTCGCGTGCACGCCGAGCAGCGAACCGTCGCTGACCGACATGACGAAGAGGCTGCCCTCGTCCATGGAGATCATGGTCTGCCGCAGCGCGCCGCCGTCCATCAGCTTGGCGGCGCCCAGGGTGAGCGAGCCGACGCCGGACACGATGGTCGCCAGGTCGGCGCTGGAGCCGCGGGGGCCGGCGGGCGCGCCGCCGTCCCCGGGCCCGCCGCGCTCGGCGAGTTCGGGGTCGGAGGAGAGCAGCAGCAGTCCGTCCGACGAGACGACGGCGACGGACCGGATGCCCGGGACCTCGTCGACCAGGTTGTCCAGCAGCCAGCGGAGGTTACGCGCCTCCGAACTGCCCGATGTGCGCGTGGTGGGCGCATTCACTTGCGTGCCTCCTCGGCGGTACCACCGTCAACCTGCGCCCCCGCTTGGCCGTTCTCCCTGACTGTCGCCGGGTCTGCTTCCCGGCCGTCCTCGGTCTGTGCTGCCGCGTCCTCGTCCGGCTCGCGCGCGGGCTCCCCCGCGCCGGCCTCCGCCTCCGCGTCCCGCCTTCCGTGCTGCGCGCCCTGCTGGAACCCGCCCAGCCTGCGGCGCAGTTCGTCGGCGTTGGCCCCGCCCCTGCGCGGCCGCGCGGGCCCCTGCGGGGCCACGTTCCGCGGCGTGCGCTTGGGCAGGCCCTTGTCGGTGATCCTGCGCCCCTCCGACGGCCCGGCCGCCGAAGACGCCTCGTCACCGGCGAGGCCGTGCTCTTCCTCTACAGCGCCGCCGTCACGCCCGGCGTTACCGCCCCGTACGCCGTCGTCGTCCCGTACGGCACCGGCGCCCTCGCGTGCGTGCTCCGCTTCGTCGCGCACGGCCTCGGCTTCGTCGCGTACGTCGTCCGCGTCCTCGGCGTCCTCGCGTACGTCGCCGTCCCCGTCCGCGCGGCCGTCCCCGGTCGCGGGGCGCGGCCCGGAGGCTCCCGTGGCGCGGCGCCTGCGCACCGGCAGGGAGTTGGAGTTGGCCTCGGCGACCGAGCCGGGGAGGCTGGTGGACCCCGTGGTCGCGCCGTCCGCGCCCGCCTCGACCGGTGCGCCCTGGGACACCAGCCCCTCGGGCACCGTGACGACCGCGGTCACGCCGCCCTGCTTGTGCTTGTGGAGCTGCACCCGCAGGCCGTGCCGCGCCGAGAGCCTGGCCACCACGTACAGGCCCATGCCGAGGCTGTCCTCGGAGCGGCCCGTGGCGGGCTCGGGATGGCGCGGCGAACGGGTCTCCCCCAGCCGCTCGTTGAGCGAGGCCAGCATCTCGTCGGTGACCCCTATGCCCTCGTCGTGCACCGAGAGCATCACCTCGCCGGTCTCCATGAGCCAGGCGGAGAGCCGCACGCCGGCCTCCGGCGGGGAGAACGCGGCGGCGTTGTCGAGGAGTTCGGCGACCAGGTGGCTGACGTCGTCGGCCGCGTGCCCGGTGATCGCGGTGTGCGGGGGCAGCGAGCCCAGCTCCACGCGCTCGTACCGCTCTATCTCGCTGACCGCGGCGCGCAGCACGTCGAGCAGCGGGACGGGCGGGCCGTGCCGGCCGTTGTGCTCGGCGCCCGCGAGGAGGAGCAGGTTCTCGCTGTGCCGGCGCATGCGGGTGGCGAGGTGGTCCAGCTTGAAGAGGGTTTCGAGCTGGTCCGGGTCCGACTCCTTCTCCTCCAGGCCCTCGATGACGGCGAGCTGCCGCTCGACCAGGCCCAGGGTGCGCATGCCGAGGTTGACGAAGGTGGCGGGCGGCGTGCCGGCGCCGACCGCCTCCGCGGCCTCGTCCGCCTCGTGCTCGTCGTCCGCCTCGTGCTCGTCGTCCGCCTCGTGCTCGTCCGCGTCGTGCTCGCGCGGCGCGTCGGCGGGCCGCGCTGCGCGCGCCTCCTCGGCCTCGCGCAGCGCGCGGAGCTCCTCGCGGGCCTCCTCCAGCGCGTCGGCGAGGTCCCGGTACTCCCCGCGCAGGGTCTCCTGGTCGCGGTGCAGCCTGCCGTTCTCCGCCGTGAGCCGGTCCTTGCCCTCGACCAGGAACGCGCTGTCCGCCTCGGCCTCGGTGGCGCGCTCCTGGAGCGAAGCGGCGGTCTCGCGCAGGGTGTTGAGGGCCCGTACGACCTCGGCGAACTCGTCGTTCCTGCCGCGGAACTCCACGGGCTCGGCCTCCGCAGGACCCTCGGCCAGCCGCCGCGAGCCGCGGCGCAGCACCGACAGCGGCCTGGTCATCGAGCGCGCGGTCGAGACGCCGATGCCCGCGGCGATCAGCAGGCACGCGCCGACCAGGGTGATCCGCAGCTCCAGCGCGGTCACGTCCTCGTCGCGCAGCGCCTCGATGCGCTTGACCTCCTGCGTCGCGAACGAGGCCTGGACGCTGCGCATCGCGTCGATGCGCGCGGACACGGCGGTGTCGACCTTCTCGCGGTCCAGCAGGCGGTCGGCAGGGGTGAGATAGGGCCGGTCGGTCAGCTTGGCCACATACCGGTCGGCCTGGGTGACGTCGGCGCCGGTCACGGTCTGCTCGAAGGTGTCGGCCGCCTTGGCGTCGGCAGTCTGCTCGAAGTCGGCGAGCGCCGCCTCCTCGCGCACATGGGCGCGCTGTGCCTCGGCGGTCAGCGCGGACTGGGTGCCGGGCCCGGCGAGCGCCCCGCGCAGCAGGCCGCGCACGGCGGACGCCTGCTCCACGGCGCGCGCCAGGTCGGGGAGTGAGTGCGCCGTGGGGCTCTGGGCCCGCGCGGGCAGGGCCCGCACCAGGTCCTCGGACATGCCGTGCAGCGCGTCGACGGCCTTTCCGTACGCCGCGTACGTGCGCAGCGCCGCGCCCTCGCCCGACTCCCCCGCCGTGGCCTGCTTCCTGGCCTCGGGGATCGCCGCGAGCCTGGCGCGCACCGCCTTCGGCGTGCGCGCGTCGCGGCTCACCTCTTTGATCTGCCGGTCCACGCGCGCCTGTTGGGAGGCCCCGCCGGCGCTCTGGGGCACGAGGCCGGGGCGGGCGGAGCGCCGGCCCCCATCACCAGAGGTCGCAGCACCCGAGGCGGCACCGCCTGAGGCCGTGCCCGTGCCTGCCGCTGCGACGTAGCCGACCATGCCGTCGCGCTCGTCGGCGAGGGCGTGCGCGAGGGCCACGGCGCGCTGGTTGAGGCCGCTCTTGCCGACCAGCTCCTGGGATTCGGTCACCCGGTCCGAGCCGTCGAGCACGGCGGGCGTGCCGGCGGCGAGCACGGCGACGGCGCACAGCGCCACGGAGGCGAGCAGCCGATTGCGCACCCGTGCCCGGGACTTGGGGCGGTCCTGTGCCGCCGTCCCTTCCGTACCCGTGCCGTCAGGCTGCCGGATTCGAGTCTTCCGCACCCGCACTCGCAATCTCGTCCCGCACCCCCGGAGGAGTCCGGGGCCGCCCTTACTTCCGGCCGGGGACCGGGGGCTTCCCCCGGGAAATTGCAGCGGTCCCGCCCTGGTTCGCCGTCAGACCTTGTCAGCGGCATTACCGGGCGGAAGCGAATCCCCTGCCGGGCCACCTGAAGGAGTGAACATCACTCGGGAGTTGGCGAACAACTCCGCCGCGGCCCGCCAACGGCGCCGCTCCGGCGGGCGGTTGGAAATCCCCGGGGCCGCCTGGCAAGATGCCCCGCCCCCGCTTCGCGGAACGCCTGATTCCACCCCAACTCCGGCAGGGGTGCGGGCTGCCCGGCGCGGCCCGGCCGGGCGGCGGTCCCCCGCCTCGCGCTCCGCCGCGGCTCGCGCAGACTGGTGGCATGCGCATCGAGATGGCCTGTGAGCCGGGAAACCCGCTGCGGCCCAATGAGGACTTCGCCTCGGTCGCCGTTCCGGCGTCCGGATGGGGCGGCGCGATGGTCGTCCTGGACGGCGTCACGCCACCGGAGGGCGACGACGGGTGTACGCACGGTGTCCCCTGGTACACGGCGCGGCTCGGCGGAGCGCTGCTCGAACTGTCCGGATCTCTCCGGGATATGACCCTGGCCCAATGCCTCTCGGAGGCCGTCGCGCGTACCGCTGCGGCGCACCGCTCAACCTGTGACCTTTCTCACCCGCGTACGCCGCAGGCCACCGTGGTCGCGGCGCGCTGGGACGAGGAGCGGGTCGAGCATCTGGTGCTGTCCGACTCGGCGCTGCTCGCCGAGGCGCCGGACGGCGCGGTGCGGGCCCTGCTCGACCCGCGCCTGGACGAGCTGCCGCCGCATGTGCGCGAGGCCCGCGAGCGGGTGCGCGCGCTCCCGCAGGGCTCGGCGGAACGGGCCGAGGCCGCCGCCGCGTACGCGCGCGCCGTGGAGGCCCTGCGCAACGCGCCCGACGGCTCCGGCTTCTTCACCGCGGCGGCCGACCCCGGGGTCTCGGCGCGGGCGGTCACCGGCACGCTCCCGCGCGAGTCCGTACGGACGCTGCTGGGGCTCACGGACGGCGCGACCCGCTGGACGGAGGTCTTCCGCCTCGGCGACTGGCCGGAGCTGTTCAAGCTGACCCGCGAGGAGGGTCCTGCGGGCCTGATCACCCGGGTCCGCGCGGCGGAGCGCGCCAATCCCCCGCGGGGCAAGCAGCACGACGACGCGACGGCGCTGCTCGTGGAGCTCTAGCCCCGCCACGCGCCGCGCGCCCTCAGCCCTCCGTGCTGTGCAGCCCGTTGAAGCGGTGCAGGAGGCGGGCCAGTTCGGCGATCTCGCCGCGGTCCCAGGCGGCGAGGCGCCGTACGTACTCGGCGCGGCGCGCCTCCCGTACGCGGGTGAAGCGCTCCCTGCCCTCGTCCGTGAGCGTCAGCACCGAGGCGCGGCCGTCACCCGGATCGGGGGACCTGGTGATCAGCCCGAGCGCGTCCAGCGCGCGCAGCTGGCGGCTGATGGTGGCCTTCCCGATGCCGAAGTACTCCGCGAGGTCGGTGGCGCGCTGCGGCCCCGCGTCCTCCAGCCGCACCAGCAGCCCGTAGGCGGCGGCCTCCAGATCCGGATGCACCTCGCGCGCCATCTCGCCCGAATTCGCGCGTGCGCGGCGCAGGAAGACCGCCAACTCGCGCTCCAGGTCCAGGTACTCGGGCCCGTATCCCCCGTTGACGTCCACCGTGCCGTCCGCGTTCCCGTGCTCCACGCCGTTTCCCATGAAGAAAGTTTCCGCCGATCCGCCGCGATCCTCGCAGCTCGCCCAGTATTCCGCAGGACTGGACCACCGGCGGGACGCGGGCCCTCTTCCGCCCTTCCCCTCTACGCGCGTACGTTCACGGAGCCGCGAGGGAGCCGCGTCCGCACCGGGTGTCCGCCCCGCAGTACAGCGCATCCGCGCGGCACATCCGTTCCACCTGCACTGCCCCATCTCTCCATTCACGAAAGGCCCCACAGCGGGCCCACAGAGGTCCTGGGAGGCAGCGATGCCGAGAAACGGATTCCGAAGACTCCGCGGAAGAGCCGGCCGCCCCCGCGCCGGACGCCTGGCCTGCGCCGCGGGCACGCTGGTCGCGGCGCTCTCGCTCGCCCTGGTGCCGGCCGTCTCCGCGCAGGCGGCGGACGGCGGGGGCCGGGCGGGCGGCGGGGGCGAGCGCATCCGCCCCGGCGAGGCGTACATGGGCGTGGGCGTGCGGCAGCACGAGGGCGATCACACGGACGGGTCCCGTCCGCGCATGCTCGACGCGACGGTCGAGGGCGTGGACGTGAGCAGCCACCAGGGGAACGTGAACTGGTCCACCCTCTGGAACAGCGGCGTGAAGTGGGCCTACACGAAGGCCACCGAGGGCACCGGCTACAAGAACCCGTACTTCGCTCAGCAGTACAACGGCTCGTACAACGTCGGCATGATCCGCGGCGCGTACCACTTCGCCCTGCCGAACTCCTCCAGCGGCGCCGCGCAGGCCAACTACTTCGTGGACAGCGGCGGCGGCTGGAGCAGGGACGGGAAGACGCTGCCCGGCGTGCTGGACATCGAGTACAACCCGTACGGGGCGACCTGCTACGGCAAGTCGCAGAGCGCGATGGTGAGCTGGATCCGCGACTTCACCAGCACGTACAAGGCGCGTACGGGGCGGGACGCGGTGATCTACACGACCACCAACTGGTGGACCCAGTGCACCGGCAACTCCGCGGCGTTCGGCGCCACGAACCCCCTGTGGATCGCCCGCTACGCCTCATCGCCCGGCACCCTCCCGGCAGGCTGGGGCTACTACACCTTCTGGCAGTACACGTCCTCGGGCCCGACGGTGGGCGACCACAACGTCTTCAACGGCGCATACGACAGACTCCAGGCGCTCGCGAACGGCTAGCCGGCCACACGGGGTTGCCCAACCCCCTGTCCCGCACACGCGACGGGCGGCCCCCTCGTGGGGACCGCCCGTCTGTTTCCGGCCGTGCCCGTCACCGCACGGCCGGAGCTCATCGCGGAGGGGGCTCCCGCTTACGCGGCGAGCGGGAGCTCCCGTTCCGCCGGGGTCTCGGCCGGGGTCAGGGCCAGGTCCAGGACCTGGCGTACGTCCGTCACGGGGTGGACCTCCAGGTCCTCCAGGACGTCGGCGGGGACGTCGTCGAGGTCGGGCTCGTTGCGCTTCGGGATCACGACCGTCGTGATCCCGGCCCGGTGCGCGGCGAGCAGCTTCTGCTTCACGCCGCCGATCGGCAGCACCCGGCCGGTCAGCGAGACCTCACCGGTCATCGCCACGTCGGGCCGCACCTGGCGCCCGCTGAGCAGCGAGGCCAGCGCGGTCGTCATGGTGATGCCCGCGCTCGGCCCGTCCTTGGGCACGGCGCCCGCCGGAACGTGCAGGTGGATGCCCCGCTCCTTGAGGTCGCCCACCGGCAGCTCCAGCTCGGCCCCGCGCGAGCGCAGGTAGGAGAGCGCGATGTGCCCGGACTCCTTCATCACGTCGCCGAGCTGCCCGGTGAGCGTGAGCCCCGAGGCCCCGGTCTCCGGGTCGGCCAGCGACGCCTCGACGAACAGGACGTCGCCGCCCGCGCCCGTCACCGCGAGCCCGGTCGCCACGCCCGGCACCGCCGTACGCCGCTCGGCCGGGTCCTGCGCGGACTCCGGGGTGTGGTGCGGCCGCCCGATCAGGTCGCGCAGGTCGTCCACGCCGACGGTCAACGGCAGCGCGCGCTCGCCCAGTTCGTGCTTGGCCGCGACCTTGCGCAGCACCCGCGAGACGGCCCGCTCCAGGTTCCGTACGCCCGCCTCCCTGGTGTACTCGCCCGCCAGCTTGCGCAGCGCCTCGTCGTCGATCGCGACCTCGTCGCCGCGCAGCCCGGCGCGCTCGAGCTGCCGGGGCAGCAGGTGGTCGCGGGCGATGGTGACCTTGTCGTGCTCGGTGTACCCGTCGAGCTGGACGACCTCCATGCGGTCGAGCAGCGCCTCCGGGATGGCCTCCAGGACGTTGGCCGTGGCGAGGAACACCACGTCGGACAGGTCGAGTTCGACCTCCAGGTAGTGGTCGCGGAAGGTGTGGTTCTGCGCCGGGTCCAGGACCTCGAGGAGCGCGGAGGACGGGTCGCCGCGGAAGTCCGAGCCGAGCTTGTCGACCTCGTCGAGGAGGACGACCGGGTTCATCGAGCCGGCCTCCTTGATGGCCCGCACGATGCGCCCGGGCAGCGCGCCCACGTACGTGCGCCGGTGCCCGCGGATCTCCGCCTCGTCCCGTACGCCGCCGAGCGCGACCCGCACGAACTTCCGGCCCATGGCACGCGCGACGCTCTCGCCGAGCGAGGTCTTGCCGACGCCGGGAGGGCCGGTCAGCGCCAGCACGGCACCGCCGCGGCGCCCGCCGACGACGCCCAGCCCCCGCTCGTCACGCCGCTTGCGCACCGCCAGGTACTCGGTGATGCGCTCCTTCACGTCGTCCAGGCCCGCGTGGTCCTCGTCCAGCACGCGCTGCGCGCCGGTGATGTCGTACGCGTCCTCGGTGCGCTCGTTCCACGGCAGTTCGAGGATCGTGTCGAGCCAGGTGCGGATCCAGCTACCCTCCGGGGACTGGTCGCTGGAGCGCTCCAGCTTGTCGACCTCCTTGAGCGCGGCCTTCTTCACCTCGTCCGGCAGGTCGGCGGCCTCGACGCGGGCGCGGTAGTCCTCGCCCTCGTCCTCGGGGTCGCCGTTCAGCTCGGCCAGCTCCTTGCGCACGGCCTCCATCTGCCGCCGCAGCAGGAACTCGCGCTGCTGCTTGTCCACGCCCTCCTGCACGTCCTTGGCGATGGACTCCGCCACGTCCTGCTCGGCCAGGTGCTCGCGCAGCGACTCGGTCGCGAAGCGCAGCCGCTCCACGGGGTCGGTGGTCTCCAGGAGCCTGATCTTCTGCTCGGTGGTCAGGAACGGGGAGTACCCGGCGTTGTCGGCAAGCTGGCCGACGTCGTCGATCTGCTGCACCCGGTCCACCACCTGCCAGGCGCCGCGCTTGCGGAGCCAGTCGGTGGCCAGCGCCTTGTACTCCTTCATCTGCTCGGCCACCTGGCCGGGAACGGGGTCAGGACCCTGCTCCTCTGCGCCGGTGCCCTCGACCCACAGGGCGGCCCCTGGCCCGGTCGTGCCCGAGCCGACGCGCACCCTGCGCAGGCCGCGGATCAGCGCGCCGGGGTCGCCGTCGGCCAGCCTGCCGACCTGCTCCACGCGGCCGAGCACGCCGATGTCCGCGTAGCTGCCCTCGGTGCGCGGAACAAGCAGCACCTCCGGCTTGTCCCCCTTGTGTGCGGCGGCCTGCGCCGCCTCGACGGCGGCGCGTACGTCGTTGTCGGACAGGTCCAGCGGCACCACCATCCCCGGCAGGACCACCTCGTCGTCGAGGGGCAGGACGGGCAGGGTGAGCGTTTCGGACGTCGAAGCCATGATCTCTCCCTCGGCATGCAAGTTGAGCTATGCCCACTCAATGCTCGCGAGGGGTCCCGCTGTTCCCTCCCGGGGCGGATGTTCGCTGACAGCAATATCCGCGGGCCGCCCCGAGCCCCGTACGCCCCCGCTTCCCACTGCGAGGATGTGCCGCATGCTGGACCACCTGCCCGCACCCGGAACCGGAACAGGAACCACCGAAGGCCCCGTCGTCCTGGACCGCCGCGAGGGCCCGTACGGAGAGGTCGTGCTGCGGCGCCACGGCGACCTCCTCCAGATCATCGCCAACGGCTGCTTCCTGATGGACACCTCCGACGGCCGCTCGGAGCGGCTGCTGGTGCGGGCGGCACTGCGCGAACTCGGCGACCGCCAAGACCCCGCACTGCTCATCGGCGGCCTCGGCGTGGGCTTCTCGCTGGCGGAGGCCGCGGCCGAACCGCGCTGGTCGCGCATCGCGGTGGCCGAGCGCGAGGCCGCGGTGATCGACTGGCACCGCGAGGACGGACCGCTCTCCGGCATCACCGCGGAGGCCGTACGGGACCCTCGTACCGCACTCCTGCACGGCGATCTGCTGGAGCTGCTGGCCGGCGCGGACCAGGCGTACGACGCGCTGTGCCTGGACATCGACAACGGGCCCGAGTGGACCGTCACCGAGGACAACGGCTCGCTCTACGGACCCTCCGGACTGGCCGCCTGCCTCCGGGCGCTGACCCCGGGCGGCGTGCTCGCCGTGTGGTCGGCGCAGCCCTCCACGACATTCACCGACACAGTGCGGAATGCCGGATTCACAGGGGTCAGGACCGAAGAGATCCCCGTCGTCCGAGGCGTCCCCGACGTGGTCCACTTCGCAACCAAACCGGCATAGCCGCAGCCCACACACCACCCTTACGCTGCTGCCAGCACGCACACCAAGCAGTCACACAGTCACGACGAACCGCGGGGCGAACGCAGGGGCGGGGCCGAATGGACCAGAACACCACCACTCAGACACAGGGCAACCACGCCAACAGCGCTGCCGCCGCGACGACCCCGGGTGCGCAGCGCCGCATCCTCGTCGTCGAGGACGATCCGACGATCGTCGACGCCATCGCCATGCGGCTGCGCGCCGAGGGCTTCCAGGTGCAGACCGCGGGCGACGGCCCGGCCGCCGTGGACACGGCGGAGGCGTGGCAGCCCGACCTCATCGTGCTCGACGTGATGCTGCCCGGCTTCGACGGCCTGGAGGTGTGCCGGCGCGTGCAGGCGCAGCGCCCGGTCCCGGTGCTGATGCTCACCGCGCGCGACGACGAGACGGACATGCTGGTCGGCCTCGGCGTCGGCGCCGACGACTACATGACCAAGCCCTTCTCCATGCGCGAGGTGGCGGCCCGGGTGCACGTGCTGCTGCGCCGCGTGGAGCGCGCCACCCTCGCCGCGCACACCCCGCGCAGCGGCATACTCCGGCTCGGCGAGCTGGAGATCGACCACGCCCAGCGCCGTGTGCGGGTCACCGGCGAGGACGTGCACCTCACGCCCACCGAGTTCGACCTGCTGGTGTGCCTGGCGCACTCGCCGCGCGCGGTGCTCTCCCGCGAACAGCTCCTGGCCGAGGTGTGGGACTGGGCCGACGCCTCGGGCACCCGCACCGTGGACAGCCACATCAAGGCGCTCCGCCGCAAGATCGGCGCCGACCGCATCCGCACGGTGCACGGCGTCGGGTACGCCCTGGAGACCCCCGCGCCAGCGGCGCCCGCCGGTGAGGGTTCCTGAGCCGGCCGGCCGGGCCTGGGCCCGGCTGTGGGAGGCAATGCGGCCCCTGGACCCGTACCGCTCGGTGAAGGCGGCGCTCGGCGCGCTGGTCATCGCCTCGGTGGTGATCACCACGCTGCTCGCGCTGTTCGCGGTGCACTCCGCGACCGAGCTGCGGGTGATCACGATCTTCTCGATCATCGCCTCGCTGCTCATCACCCAGTTCGTGGCGCAGTCGCTGACCGCGCCGCTGGACGAGATGAAGGACGCCGCGCGCGCGATGGCCGACGGCGACTACTCGCGCCGGGTGGGCTCGGTGCGCCGCGACGAGTTCGGCGAGCTCGCGGACACCTTCAACCGCATGGCGGCCGACCTGGAGTCGGTCGACCAGCACCGCAAGGAGCTGGTGGCCAACGTCTCGCACGAGCTGCGCACCCCGATCGCGGCGCTGCGCGCGGTCCTGGAGAACGTCGTGGACGGCGTCTCCGAGGCGGACCCGGAGACCATGCGCACCGCGCTCCAGCAGACCGAGCGCCTCGGCCGCCTCGTGGACCACCTGCTCGACCTGTCGCGGCTGGACAACGGCGTGGTGCCGCTCCACTCGCGCCGCTTCGAGGTGTGGCCGTATCTGGCGGGCGTGCTCAAGGAGGCCAACATGAGCAAGGGCTCCGGGCACGCGCGCACCGACGTGCACCTGCATCTGGACGTCTCGCCGCCGGAGCTGACCGCGCACGCCGACGCGGAGCGGCTGCACCAGGTCGTCGCCAACCTCATCGACAACGCGGTGAAGCACAGCCCAGCGCACGGCCGGGTCACGGTGCGCGCGCGCCGGGGCGAGGGCGAGGAGAGCCTCGAGGTCGAGGTCCTGGACGAGGGCCCCGGGATACCCGAGGCCGAGCGCTCGCACGTCTTCGAGCGCTTCAACCGTACGAAGGCGGCAGCGGCGAAGAGCGCGGCGGGCGGCAAGAACGGGACGGCCGGGGCCGGCGGCGGGCAGGGCGTCGGCGACGGGGGCACCGGGCTCGGGCTCGCGATCGCGCGCTGGGCCGTGGACCTCCACGGCGGATCGATCAGGGTGGCTGAATCTCCCCGTGGGTGCCGCATTCGGGTCACTCTTCCGGGTTTGGGTGATTCGCACGGTTGACGCCGGGGGTCATCTGAATCACCGCAGATCAGCGACGGATGCGGGCATAGGACGCAGGAAGCCGGGTATGCGGTTCCCGGGAGCTGCGGAACCATGGGTGTTTCCCGCCAAATCCTGGGCCGAAACCGGGTTTCCGGTGTGACGTGCATGACGAAGGCCCATGCGGACTGCACCAAACGCCACGAGGGGCGTAGCCTTTATTCCCGCTGTCCACCACCTAAGGAAGCGGAAGAGGGCGGTTGCCGCCGTGTCGTCACAGTCCCCCAAGAGCTCGTCGAGCGCGACCGATCAACAAGACGGACAGGGCAAGGACCCTGCCTCCGTTTTCGGTCCCAACGAGTGGCTTGTTGATGAGATCTACCAGCAGTACCTCCAGGACCCGAACTCGGTAGACCGAGCCTGGTGGGACTTCTTCGCCGACTACAAGCCAGGGGGTGGAACGGCCACGACGGCGTCCCCACCGGACGGTTCCGCCACCGCGGGGGCGGCGGGCACGTCCACCGGCCAGGCCGGGTCGGCCACGCAGTCCCAGCCCGCGCAGCCGCAGCCCGCCGAGGCCAAGGCCGCGCAGGCGCAGCCCGCGCAGGCCAAGCCCGCCGAGGCCGCCAAGCCGCAGGCCGCCGCCGCGCCGGCAGCGAAGGCTCCCGCGCAGGCCAAGCCCGCCGCCGCGCCCAAGGCGCAGGCCCCGAGCGCGCCGGCCAAGTCCGCCGGCTCGGGTTCCGGTTCGGACGCCGCCGGCGAGGAGCCCTCCGGGCCCGAGTACGTGCAGCTCCGCGGCCCCTCGGCGGCCGTCGCGAAGAACATGAACGCCTCCCGCGACCTGCCCACGGCCACGTCCGTGCGCGCCGTCCCGGTGAAGCTCCTGTTCGACAACCGCATCGTCATCAACAACCACCTGAAGCGCGCCCGGGGCGGGAAGGTCTCCTTCACCCACCTCATCGGCTACGCCATGGTGCAGGCGATGAAGGCGATGCCGTCCATGAACTACGCGTACGCGGAGAAGGACGGCAAGCCCACCCTGGTCAAGCCCGACCATGTGAACCTCGGGCTCGCCATCGACCTGGTCAAGCCGAACGGCGACCGGCAGCTCGTGGTCGCGGCCATCAAGAAGGCCGAGACGCTGACGTTCTTCGAGTTCTGGCAGGCGTACGAGGACATCGTCCGGCGCGCCCGCGAGAACAAGCTGACGATGGACGACTTCTCCGGCGTCACCTGCTCGCTGACCAACCCCGGCGGCATCGGCACCGTGCACTCCGTCCCGCGCCTGATGCCCGGGCAGAGCATCATCATGGGCGTCGGCGCGATGGAGTACCCGGCGGAGTTCCAGGGCACCTCCCAGGACACCCTGAACCGCCTGGGCGTCTCCAAGGTGATGACCCTCACCAACACCTATGACCACCGGGTCATCCAGGGTGCGGCGTCGGGCGAGTTCCTGCGCCAGGTGGCGAACCACCTGCTCGGCGAGAACGACTTCTACGACGAGATCTTCAAGGCCCTCCGCATCCCGTACGAGCCCGTGCGCTGGATGCAGGACATCGACGCCTCGCACGACGACGACGTCACCAAGGCCGCGCGGGTCTTCGACCTGATCCACTCCTACCGGGTGCGCGGCCACATCATGGCCGACACCGACCCGCTGGAGTACAAGCAGCGCAAGCACCCCGACCTCGACATCAACGAGCACGGGCTGACGCTGTGGGACCTGGAGCGGGAGTTCGCGGTCGGCGGCTTCGCCGGCAAGTCGATGATGAAGCTCCGGGACATCCTGGGCGTGCTCCGCGACTCGTACTGCCGCACCACCGGCATCGAGTACATGCACATCCAGGACCCCAAGGAGCGGAAGTGGATCCAGGACCGGGTGGAGCGCTCGCACTCCTCCCCGGAGCGTGAGGAGCAGCTCCGCATCCTGCGCCGGCTGAATTCCGCCGAGGCCTTCGAGACCTTCCTGCAGACCAAGTACGTCGGCCAGAAGCGCTTCTCGCTGGAGGGCGGCGAGTCCGTCATCCCGCTGCTCGACGCGGTGCTGGACGCGGCCGCCGAGTCGCGCCTGGACGAGTGCGTGATCGGCATGGCCCACCGCGGCCGCCTCAACGTGCTCGCGAACATCGTCGGCAAGTCGTACGCGCAGATCTTCCGGGAGTTCGAGGGCAACCTCGACCCGAAGTCGATGCACGGCTCCGGCGACGTGAAGTACCACCTGGGCAACGAGGGCACCTTCACAGGACTGGACGGCGAGCAGATCAAGGTCTCGCTCACCGCCAACCCCTCGCACCTGGAGGCGGTCGACCCGGTCGTCGAGGGTGTCGCGCGCGCCAAGCAGGACATCATCGGCAAGGGCGGCACGGACTTCACGGTCCTGCCGATCCAGCTCCACGGCGACGCGGCCTTCGCGGGCCAGGGCGTGGTGGCCGAGACCCTCAACATGTCACAGCTGCGCGGCTACCGCACCGGCGGCACGGTGCACATCATCATCAACAACCAGGTCGGTTACACGGCGCCGCCGGAGTCGGCGCGCTCGTCGATGTACTCCACCGACGTGGCACGGATGATCGAGGCGCCGATCTTCCATGTGAACGGTGACGACCCGGAGGCCGTGGTCCGCGTCGCGCGGCTCGCCTTCGAGTACCGCCAGGCGTTCAACAAGGACGTCGTCATCGACATGATCTGCTACCGCCGCCGCGGCCACAACGAGGGCGACAACCCTCACTACACCCAGCCGCTGATGTACAACCTGATCGACAAGAAGCGCTCGGTGCGCAAGCTCTACACCGAGTCGCTGATCGGCCGGGGCGACATCACGCTGGAGGAGGCCGAGCAGGCGCTGCAGGACTTCCAGGGCCAGCTCGAGAAGGTCTTCACCGAGGTGCGGGACGCCACCACGGCGCCGGCCCCGGCCGAGGTCCCGGCGCCCACAGCGGAGTTCCCGGTGCACGTCGAGACGGCCGTGAGCCAGGAGGTCGTCAAGCGCATCGCCGAGTCGCAGGTGAACATCCCCGACCACGTCACGGTGCACCCGCGGCTGCTGCCGCAGCTCCAGCGCCGTGCGCAGATGGTCGAGGACGGCACCATCGACTGGGGCATGGGCGAGACCCTGGCCATCGGTTCGCTGCTGATGGAGGGCACCCCGGTCCGCCTCGCGGGCCAGGACTCCCGGCGCGGCACCTTCGGCCAGCGGCACTCGGTCCTGCTGGACCAGCAGACCGGCAACGACTACACGCCGCTGCTCTACCTCTCCGAGGACCAGGCGCGCTACAACGTCTACGACTCGCTGCTCAGCGAGTACGCGGCGATGGGCTTCGAGTACGGCTACTCGCTGGCCCGCCCGGAGTCGCTGGTCATGTGGGAGGCGCAGTTCGGCGACTTCATGAACGGCGCGCAGACGGTGATCGACGAGTTCATCTCGTCCGCCGAGCAGAAGTGGAACCAGACCTCCGGTGTCACCCTGCTCCTGCCGCACGGCTACGAGGGCCAGGGTCCGGACCACTCCTCGGCCCGCATCGAGCGCTTCCTCCAGCTCTGCGCGCAGAACAGCATGACCGTCGCCATGCCGTCGCTGCCCTCGAACTACTTCCACCTGCTGCGCTGGCAGGTGCACAACCCGCACCACAAGCCGCTGGTCGTCTTCACCCCGAAGTCGATGCTCCGGCTCAAGGCGGCGGCCTCGAAGGCGGAGGAGTTCACCACCGGCGGCTTCCGTCCGGTCATCGGCGACGAGTCGGTCGACCCGGCGAACGTCCGCAAGGTCGTCTTCTGCACCGGCAAGGTCTACTACGACCTGGACGCCGAGCGGCAGAAGCGCGGTCTCACGGACACCGCGATCATTCGCCTGGAGCGGCTCTACCCGCTGCCGGGCAAGGAGCTGCAGGCCGAGCTGGCCCGCTTCTCCAACGCGGAGAAGTTCATCTGGGCCCAGGAGGAGCCGGCGAACCAGGGCGCATGGCCCTTCATCGCGCTCAACCTGATCGACCACCTGGACCTCTCGGTCGGCGCGGACCTTCCGCCCGCCGAGCGGCTGCGTCGGGTGTCCCGCTCGCACTCGTCGTCCCCGGCGGTCGGCTCCGGCAAGCGCCACGCCGAGGAGCAGGCACAGCTCATCGCCGAGGTCTTCGACCTCTGACGGCCTGACACGGTCACGTACGAAGGGCCCCCGTCGCGCGAGCGGCGGGGGCCCTTCGCGTTACCCGGGTCTCACAGCGGCTGGGGCTCGAAGTCCCAGGTGGGAATGGTCTGTTCGCGGATGCCGCGGGTGAAGGCGTGGTCCTCTCCATACCGCTCGGCCGCCTGGCGGACCACGCGGCGGTACTCCTTAGCGCCCGCCTGGCCGTCGCCGAGGGTGAAGAGGAACTGGGCCAGCGACGCGCGGACGTTCATGGTCAGCGGGTGGTTGCCGTCCAGCGCGTCGGCGGCCGCCGGCAGCAGCTCCCTGGCCAGCTCGGCCGCCTCCTCGGTCTCGCCGGTCAGATGGCGGGCCGTGAGCGCGTTCAGCGCGCAGCCCAGCGTCCACGGGTGGGACTCGCCCACCGCGGCCGTCATCCGCTCCAGCGCCTCCTCGGCGATGGTCAGCGCGGCCGGCGTCTCCCGGCCTCCCCTGCGCACGAGGCCGGTGTTGCCGTGGGTGCCGATGGAATAGGGGTGGTCCTCGCCGAGCTGCGCGGCGTAGAGCTGCGCGGTGCGGTCGGCCAGCCGGTACGCCTCGTCGTGGTCGCCGTGCCGGCGCAGCAGCATCGCGTAGTCCGCGGTGACCATGAGGGTCTCGGGGTGCTGGGGGCCCAGCTTGCGGCGGGTGCGGTGGACGACGCTGCGCAGCAGCGCCTCGGCATACTCAGCGTCGCCCGCTCCGCGCAGGCACAGCGCGAGGTTGTGCTCGGCGTGCAGGGTCTGCTCGTGGTGCTTGTCGAGGATCTGCGCGTGCATCTGCGCGTTGAGCTGCTGCACCGAGACGGCCTTCTCGTACCGGCCCAGCAGGCGCAGCGTCCTGGCGTACTTGAGGGTCGTGGCGAGGGTGCGCGGGTGCTGGTCGCCGAGCTGCCTCCCGCGCTCGTCCAGCACCTCGCGGAAGGTGGCGAGCGCCTGCTCGTACCTCCCCAGGAGGGTCTGGGTGACGCCGAGATTGCTGAGCGCGAAGAGCGTGCGCGGCACGGTGGGGCCCAGGGTGGCCCTGGCCTCCTCGGCCTCCCGCTCGAAGAGCTCGTGCGCCTCCTCGTACCTCCCGATGCCCAGCAGGCTGCCGGCCAGGCTGTCCTGGGCGCGCATGCGGTAGACGGGGCGGGCCGCCGGGTCGCTGTCCAGCCACTCCACGACCTCGCGGCCGAGGGCCACCGCGTCGGTGTAGCGCCCGAGCCTGCGCAGCATGTTGACGTGCTGCTGCTCCGCCTCCAGCAGCCGCGGGTCGGTGGGCTCCAGGCGCTCCCGCAGGTGTTTGACCAGCTCCTGGCAGACCTCGAGGCCGTAGCTGTACTCCCCCCGCACGCGGAGGTATTCGATACAGTTGAGCACGAACTCGTGGACCTCGCGCTCGTCGGAGACCAGCGCGCCGGAGTCCTCCAGGTGCGGGACCAGCTCGTCGTAGCGGCTCCAGTTGGCGCGGGAGAAGTCGCGCGGGTCGGCGGCGGCCAGCACGCGGCAGGCGGCGGCCGAGACCTCGCGGCGCTCGCCCGGGCTCATGTTCCTGCGCACGAGGCGCTGGTAGAGCCGGTGCATGCGGACCTTGCCGATGGTGAGGACGTCGCCGCGCTGGGGCTCGTTGTCGTACTCGATGCGGACGGCCGCGGCCTCTCTGAGTCTGCGCAGCGCGACGTTCCACACCGAGGGGTCGGCTATCAGCTCGCCGAGCGAGTGCGGCAGGTCGCCGCGGCGCGCCGTGCGCAGCAGCCGTACGGGGACGGTGTCGGGCGCGAAGTAGGCGAGCAGGCACAGCAGTTGGTAGGACGCGGGGTCGTGGTCGAGGAGCGCGTTGAAGGTGATCGTCCAGGCGCGGTCGAAGGACTGCGGATAGCCGGAGCCCGGCTCGACGGCGATGCGGCCCTCGCGGAGCAGCCTGGCGTACTCCCCCGGGTCGACGGTGGGGCTCTGCTCCAGCCACCCGGCGCTCTGGTCCAGCAGCAGCGGGAAGTCCTCGGTCTCGGTGGCGAGCTGCTCGGCCTGCGCCTCGGTGAGCCGGGGCGCGCGGCGGCGCACGAACTCCACGCTCTCGGCGCGCTCGAAGGGCTCCACGACGAACGCCTCGGCGCCCTGCTCGGCCCAGTCCTCGCGGCGGGTGGTGAGCAGCACGTGGCCGTTGCCGTCCGGGATGAGCTCGGAGACCGCCCCGGGGTCCTCGGCGCCGTCCAGCACCAAGAGCCAGCGGCGCTGCCCGTGCCGGACGCGCAGCTCCTCCTGGACGAGCCGGATCAGCTCGCCGACCTGCTGCCCGGCGGCGATCCCGAGCCGCTCGGCGAGCTCGGCGAACTGCTGGCGCGCGACGGGGCGCTGGGCGGCGTTCACATACCAGACGAGGTCGTACTCATTGCCGAAGCGGTGGACGTACTCATCCGCGATCTGGGTCTTGCCGACGCCGGGCGCGCCCTGGAGCGCGGCCACCACGGTGCCGGTGCGGGAGGCGATGAAGTGGTTGTGCAGGGCCTCCAGATAGCGCTCGCGGCCGGTGAAGCGGCCGTTGCGCCGGGGCGCGTGCCAGACGGCCGGCGGGGTGTTGGGGCAGCGGTGCGCGGGCGGCGAGCCGTCGGGGAACAGGGTCTCCACGGCGACGGTGTCCAGGCCCATCGCGGCGAACAGCCGGCGCCTGGCCTCGGCCTCGTCCAGATTGAGCAGGCCGACGGGGCGCAGGGCCGCGGCGGTGTGCGGGAGCTCGCGGCCGGCCACGTCCACGACGGTGACCCGGTCGAGGCGGGGCACGACGGTCTCGCGGAGCGCGCTCGTCCAGTCCTCCTCGGTGCGGCCTCCGTGGGCGAAATACCAGTCGTCCAGCAGCAGCACCACGCGGTCGGCGTCGGCGGCCAGCGTCTCGTACTCCCCCGCGAGCGGGGCCTCGGGGGCGGGGCTCCAGCGCACCATGCTGAACGGGTGGCCCTGGAGGGCGAGTTGATCGCCGATCCAGGCCGCCCACGCATGGCTCGCTCCTGCGTACGAGATGGTGAAGTGCGGCATGGGAACCCCGTGGGGACGAGCGGGTCAGGGGATCCGCCGGGAACGCCATGGCCTCCCTGCGGAGAGTCGTGCGTACGTCACTTTACGGAGGGGGAACGGGAATTGGCTGCCGGAAGTTCCCCCGCTTCCCCGGAGCGGCAGGACGCGAGCGCTGCGCCGATGTGCCGTATGAGAGCCTCCAGATCGGCGCAGTAGACGGACGGGTTGCGCAGTCCCGTACGCGGCTCGTAGCGGTGTGCCGGGTTGCCGCCGCCGCACACCCGGCCCACCGGGCAGCGCAGGCAGTCGGCCGCGGGGCGCGGCCCTGGGCCCAGGCTCCCGCGCACCGCGTCGAAGCCATGCCGGAAGACGTCGCAGCCGGTCGCGGCGCCGCCGTGCCGGGTGAAGCGCAGCGAGTCGACCTGCTCCACGCTGCCGTCGGTCTCCACCACGACGGCCGCCGCCGGGGCGCCGCCCAGCGACTCGACCGCGCTGGGCGCGCCGAGCAGCAGCGCGACGACCTCCTCGAAGAGCCGTATCCGCGGCCCCGTACCGCCGTCGGGCCCCGCGCTGCGCCCCCGCTCCCACCAGCGGTCGAAGACCGGCGCGAGCCAGTCGGCGTACGGGGTGGCGCGGGCCGCACGCGCGGGCCGGCCAGGATCGGGGACGCCCGGCGGCGGGGTGGCCCAATTGGCGTGCGGGAGCAGCAGGTCGAGGGTGGGAGGGGCGAGCGCGGCCAGCGAGTCGTAGACGGCGAGGGGGTCCTGCGCGAGGTCGATGGTGCAGAGGATTCCCGCGTACTGCTCCGGGCTGCGGGCCAGCAGCCGGGCCGCGCGCGAGGCGGCCGGCCAGGAGGGGCGGCCCGCGTGGTCGGTGCGCCGCCGGTTCAGCGCCGCGCTGCCGCCGTCGAGGCTGAGGCCCACCCTGATGCCGGCCGCGGCGAGTTCGGCGAGCGCGTGCGGGGTGAGCAGCGTGCCGTTGGTCTGCACGAAGAAGCGCAGCTCGCAGTCGGCGGGCGCGGCGCGGCGCACGGCCGCCGCGTACTCCACCGCCGTGCCGGGCCCGCCGAGCAGCGGCTCGCCGCCGTGCAGGTCGATGCGCGCCGAACGCATGCGGTGCCGCTCCAGGTGCTCGGCTATGCGCGCGGCCGTGCGCCGCATGACCGCGCCGGAGACCCGCGCGGGGTGGTCGCGCCAGGTGCTGTCGGGGCCCTGGTAGAGGTAGCAGTAGTCGCACGCGAGATTGCAGCGGCTGTGCACCTTCAGCACGAACTGGTGGAAGGGCGGCGGCAGTCCGTCATCGTGAGAGCGGGCGGTGGCGTCGTCGGCGTACGCGGTGTCAGTTGCCATCCTTCGGCGAGTCCTCGTAGTAGGCCACCACGGTCTCCGGGTGCCGCAGGCGCTCGGCTATGCCCGGTAACAGCGTGGCGAGCAGGGCGTGCCGCACCGTCCCGTCGGGGAACAGCTCCTCCGGTGCGGGCAGGGGTTCGTCCGAGCGCGGCGGCGGTTCCGGGTGCCGCCGGTCCGGTGCCCGGGTGCCGCAGGCGGCTCTCGGGTCGGTCACCCGCCACCCGCCTCGGCGAGCCGGGCGAGCTGTTCCCGTGCCTGGTGCGCCTCCCGGCTCTCCGGCGCGCCGTGCCGCTCCCAGAGCGCGACGATCTGCTCGTACGCGGCGGTGGCGGGACGCGCGCCGAAGAAGCGCTCGGTCAACTCGGCGCGGGCGCCCAGCAGTTCCGAGGCGCCGGCCGGGTCGTCCGCCTCCTCGGCCGCGCGGGCCGCGTCCAGGTAGAGCGCGGCGGCGCGGGTGGTGCGGCGCACCGGGGAGTCCCCTGAGTGCTGGAGCGCCATCTCGGCGTACGCGCGCCCGGCGTCCCTGCGTATCGAGGGCGGGGCCTCGCGGGAGCGGGTGACCTGGGAGAGCAGTGCCTCGGCCTCCTCCAGGTCGGCGTGCCTGGCCTGGTCCTCGTACCGCTCCAGCAGGCGGGAGGCGAGCAGCGACTGCCAGGCGGCGCAGCGCGCGGGGTCGGCGGTGCGCGCGACGGCGCGGCGCAGCAGCCCGACGGCCTCGCCGAGCTGGTCGCCGCCCGCCGCGTAGTGCTCGGTCGAGGCGAGGAGCGCGCGCACCCTGGCCTCCTCGACGAGCAGCCGTACGTGCTCCTCGCCGTCCTGCGGCAGCGGTGTGCGGGCGAGCCCCAGGTGCCGGGCGGCGGCGACGAGCGGTTCGGTCCCGGCGCCGTCGCGGTGCCGGGCGAGGTGCATGCGGGCTGCCGACTCGTGGGCGCGGGCCGCCAGTTCGGCGTCCCCGCTCCCTTCTGCGTATGCGAGCGCGGCATCCATCTCGGCCTTCACCTGCCCGAATACGGAGTCGTCATGCGGATCGCGCGCGGCGCGGCGGCGTGCCTCGGCGCGGCCCAGCCAGTAACCGGCGAGGTCGGCGGCGCCGCGTGAGCCCGCCGCGGGCTCGGCGGCCTCCAGGTCGGCCAGGGCGTCGGCGGCGTACTCCCTGGCCAGGTCGGGCGTCGGGGTCTCCGGGGAGAGCGGCTCCTCGCCGGCGGAGTAGCGGGAGAGCGCCAGCAGCACGCCGCCGCGCATCTCCCGGGCGGCCGGGCTCAGACCGTCCCTGTCCAGCACGTGGAACGCGCCCATCAGGGCCTGGAAGAAGCCGTCGGACAGCGCCTCGGCCGGCGGCTCGTCCGAGGGGTCGGCGTCCATCCGCCGCACGGTGTCGGCCTGTTCCAGATGGAGCGCCGCCGCGTGCATCAGCCGGCCGGAGAACCCGGGGTCGCCGCCGTCGGCCGACGCGGCGTACGCGCCCGCCGCGTCGCCCAGGAGCGCGGCCACGAAGCGCAGCCTGTCGTCCCCCGGACCGGTGTGCCCCGTGCGCGGCAGCTCCCGCCAGTCGTCGGCGGCGCGGGCCTCGGAGGCGAGCGCCTCCAGCACCGCGCCGAGCTCTTCCCCGTGCCGGTACGCGCGCGCGTCGCCGCCCAGTGCCTCGTACGCCTCCACGAGGTCGCTCCGCATGCCCAGCGCGCGCCAGCGGTGCAGCAGTGCGCGGGAGAGCAGGACCGCGGCGTCGGGGCCCGCCGGGCGCAGGGCGCGCAACTGGGCGATGGCCTGGTCGAGTTCGCGAGCCTCGCTGGTCTCCTCGTACCGCTCCAGGTGCGCGCCCGCGCGGTCCAGGGCGCGGCCGTCGTCCTCGGCGCCGCGCTCGGGGTCCTCCTTCGGCAGGAAGCGGCGCAGCACCGCCTGGGACACCCGCGCGAACGGCGCGCCCACGGCGCCGGGCGGCGCCTCGCCCCGCTCCGCCCTGCCCGCCAGATACGCGGCGGCCACCGCGGGGAAGTTGCGCGCTGTCGTCCCGAAGTGCCGCTCCACATAGCGCGAGCACTCCTTGAGCACGAGCTGCGCCTCGCCGGCGCCGAGCCGCTTGAGCAGCAGCTCGCGCACGCCCTCGCGGAATTCGTACGCGGGCGTGCCGGACGGCGCACCGCGGCCGCGCTTGCGCACCAGCAGGCCGCCGAGCAGCACCTCGGCCAGCTCGGACGGGCCCGTCGCGGGGAGCACGGCGCGCTGCACCAACTGCATGACGGGCAGCAGCAGTTCCGTCGCGGAGAGGAACACCGCGAGCCGCACCGCCTCGGGCGAGGCGCCCCGCTCGAACTTGCGCAGCACCTCGCGCGGCGCCGCCGTGCCCTCACGGGGCGCTGCGCGCGGCCTGGCCGCAGCCGGGTGCGCGGGGTGCACCCAGCCCGCGGCCGCGTTCACGATCACGTCGGTGGCTCCCGAGACGAGCTGCGCCCAGTGGCCGAGCGCGGTCTCGGTCGGCGGCAGCACCGGAACGGGTCGCGCGCCGGGACGCCCGTCCCTGGTGCCCGGCGCCGGGTGGAACTCAAGACGTCCGCCGGGACCCCGGCGCCGCCGCAGCGTGCCGGGCTGCGCGGGCAGATGGGTGCGCCGCCACATGCGCTGCGGCAGCGGCTGGAGCACGGCGACCGGCGTCGTCTGCGCCCACCTGCACAACTGCCGCTGCATGCGGCCGCTGCGCCACATCGGCCCCGCGCAGTCGCTCAGCAGCAGCGTGACCCACTGGCCCGTGGGATCGCGCAGCAGCCCGGCGGGCCGCAGCCCTCCCTCGGGCGCCATGCCGGAGCCGACCACGGGCTCGCCGCTCTCCGCGTCCTCGTGCAGGAAGTGCACCTTGACGTCCCGGAACACCCCGGCGGCCGAGCAGACTTGGCGCAGCTCGGCGCACATCGACTCCCAGGGCGCCATCGAGGACGAGACGTCCATGAGGATGCGCACCCGCGCGGCCCGCCGGGCCCCGGAGCGCAGCACCGGGGTGACGATGCCGGTCTCCGCGGCACGCTCGGCCGTGGCCTGCTCGTCGAGCTCGCGCCGCACGGTCCGCAGCGGGGGCCGGTAGCGCTGCATCGGGCGCAGAGCGCGTTGCAGGGTGAGCGGCGCGGGCAGCACGCGCGCGAGGGGCGCGCGCACCGGGAAGCCCTGGGCGGTGGCCGCCGGAAGGTCCCGCTGCCGCTCGCCGCCGCGGGGCCGGGGCGGCGCCGTCCCGTTCCCGGCGTACTGGTCGCCTCGCCCCGCGTGCAGGGGTACGGAGGCTCCCTCGGCCCCCGTGCCGCCCGGGTCCTGTGTGCTCAGGGCCGTGTCGTCCCCGGTCGCGGCGGAGTCCGGCGCGAGCGGTCCCGCGCCGGACCCGGCGAGCCCGTACCCCGACGCGTGGCCGCCGGGCGCGGACAGTCCGCCGTGCCCGGCGGGGGCGCCGGTCCAGCGGGCGAGCCACAGCGCGTCGGCGAGCTCGGTCGCCGAGGGCTCGACGCCCGCCGAGCGGAGCCGCTCCACCAGTTCCGACAGACCGTCACGCACAGCGCGTCACCCGGCTCCGCCGCCGAAGTCGCCCGCGCCGCTCTGCGCGCCGAGCGGGCCCATCAGCCGGGCCGCGAGCCGCCGTTTGCCGTCGGGGTCGGCCGCGTCGCCGCCGAGCACGCTGCGCTGGGTCAGGTAGATGGCGTTCAAGAGCTGGTCGGCGGCGCGCAGTTCGCCGGGAGGGCTGGAGAGGAACTGGTCGATGATCGCGCTGCTCTCGTCGCTGACCTCGCCGAAGTGCGCCTGCACCATGGCCGCCAGGCGGTCCCTGTCGGGCACCTTGAGGTCCAGGTGGATGCAGCGGCGCAGCAGCGGGAGCGGGAAGTCCCGTTCGCCGTTGCTGGTCATGATCACGATGGGGAACGCCTGGCAGCGCACCCTGCCGCGGCGCACCGTGACCGGGGTGCCGTCGTCGGTGCGGACCCGCACCGCGTCCTGGCCGTCCTCGTCAGCGAGCCTGCTGAGCTCGGGGATCTCGTACTCCCCCTCCTCCAGCACGTTCAGCAGGTCGTTGGGCAGGTCGATGTCGCTCTTGTCCAGCTCGTCCACCAGCAGCACCCGCGGCCTGCGGGTGGGCAGCAGCGCGGTGCCCAGCGGGCCGAGCCGCACATAGCGGCCGATGCCCCCGGCGCCGTGGCCCGCCCCGCCGTCGTGGCCCGCGGCGCCCTCCGGGAGCTGCGCGTCCTGCAGACGGCCGATGGCGTCGTACTGATACAGGCCGTCCCGCAGGGTCGTCCTGCTGAGGACCGGCCACTGCAGCACCCGGCCCAGCTTGAGCTCGTACGCGAGCGAATGCGCCAGCGTGCTCTTCCCCGAGCCCGGCACGCCGGTCACCAGCAGCGGCCGGCGCAGATACAGCGCCGCGTTGATCAGCTCCAGCTCGTGGTCGTCCTCGGCGCCGATCCGCACCCGCGTCTGGCCGCGGCGGCGCGTGGCGCCGGGGTCCATGTCGGGGACCGTCGGGACCGCGTCGTCCGGCACGCCGGACAGCCCGTCGAAGGTGCGCCACGGAGGGGGTGGCGGCAGCGCGTCGATGCCGTCGTGGGGCTCCCCCGCCCCCTTGTAGATCAGCCACTGGCTCACGTCGGGCTCCTCGTAGCGGTCAGGGGGTCCCCGGCGGCCTGCCGGACGCCCCCTCGGTCTCCTCGGTCTGCCGGCCTGTCGTGGTGTCTGGAGCCACGGAGAACGTACCCGTCACCGCCCAGGAAAACGACATGCACCGGAAGCCTGTTTGCGCCACCGCGTCCCCCGGACGCGCCCCGGAGCCGCGGCGGTTCCGCGCGTGCCGCGCTCACGGCGGCGCCCGCCGCGCTCACGGCGGGGAGTCCAGGGCCTCTTCGGAGGCGGGCGCGTACAGCGGGCGGGTGGCGTCGTCGTACAGGATCGCCACCTTGCCGGCCCAGCGCGCCGCCGGGTCCTCGCGCAGCACCCGGGCACGCAGCGCCCTGATGTGCTCGGGGAGTTCGCGCACCGAGCCGACACTGCGCACCGTCCTGGCGAGGCCGCGGTGCAGCTCGTCGCACCGCTCCTCGCAGCGCCCGCCGGGGTGCGCCCCCGAGTGCCAGAGCACCACCCCGTGCCCGCTGTCCACGGCCAGGCCCATCGCGTGCCGCCCGTGGTCGTCACCCGCCGGGCGGCACAGCGTGAGCACGCTGCCGGCCGGCGCATGGCGCAGCCGCTCCTCGGACAGCTCGGCGCGCGAGGGCGGCAGCCGCAGCGCGGACAGCCGCGCGGCGCCCGCGAGCTGCTCCCAGCGGGAGCGCCAGCGCTCGTCGGGCAGCGCCTCCCCGGCGCCGCCGCACCCGTCCTCCGGCGGCTGCTCCACGCGGCGGCTCTGCGCGCGCACCATCACCTGCCGCTGCACGCCGAGCGGCTGATACGCGGGGTTGGTGCCGAACTCGGGCACCACGTCGTACAGCAGCCAGCGCTGCACCGGCAGGTCGAAGTGGCCCTGCGGCAGCGACACTTCCAGCGGCGCCTTGCGCTGCGGCGTGTCCAGCTCGCGGAACATCTCGCGCAGCCACTGCCGCAGCGCGCCGACCAGCTCCGGCTCCGGGATGCCGGCGCGCGGCTCCAGCACCTTCTCGTACGCGGGCCCGGTGCCGTCGGCCGTCTGGCCGCGCAGGTACGCGTGGAAGGCGGGCGGCGCGCCGGGCCTGCCGCCCGAGTAGTGCGCGAGCTCCAGCTCCAGCAGCGCTGTGGGGCCCTCGCCCGGCACCGTGCCCGAGGGCAGCCCCTCGGGCAGGCCGACGGTGTTGACCAGCAACTTCTGCTCGCCGCGCAGGCGTTGGACGCGGCGCTCCAGCCACCCGCGCAGGGGCTCGCCCGCGCCGGGCGAACGCTGCTCGGCCCACAGCGCGGCCAGCCGCGCGTAACGCAGGAACGGCAGCTCCTCGTACGTCACATCGTCCTCGTACAGGCAGCCGTGCCCGTCCCGCAGCGTGCGCAGCCCGTGCGGCAGCGGTCCGGGGTCCTCGATGAGGGCCGCCTTGACCAGGCGCTTGACCACGTTCTGATCGCCGGGGTCGGGCAGCTCGCCGAAGATCCCCAGCAGCTCGGCGCGGTCGCCCGGCGTCCACCTGCCCTGTCCAGCGCCCCGGCCGAGCTCCTCCTGCAGCGACGCCCAGCCGCGCCCCGCGCCGGCCAGCTCCTCCGCGTGCCAGCGGTCGTGACGCCGCATCAGCTCGGCGTACGGGTCGAGGGCGGGGCTCCGGGTGTACGGGTCCGGGTGCTGGCTCGTGTGCGGGTCCGGGTGCGGGTCCGGGCGCTGGTCCGGGTGCTGGCTCGTGTGCAGGCTCTCGGCGTGGGCGCAGAGCGGGTCGGCCTCGTCCAGCGCGCGGAGCACGGCGGTGCTGACGGCCAGCCCGCCGAGGGCGATGCCGCCCGAACTGTCCGTGCTGTTCCGCTTGACCAGGCCGACGACGGCGCCGCGCGCCGTGTCCACGACCGGTCCCCCGGAGACGCCGCGCGGGATCTGGCTGTCGGGCCCGAGCCGGATGCCGTACGGCGCGTCCTCCCCGCCGCAGGCGAAGTTGCCGGTCCACGCGTGAAGCCGCCCGCGCTGCTCGTACCAGCCGTACGCGGTCAGCTCCGACTCCGCCGTGGGCAGCGCGGCGCGGTCGCTGAGCCATACGCAGTGGTGCCGCGGGCCCGTGCCGTCGAGCCTGAGCAGCGCGAAGTCGGCGTCGGCCGGGACCTGTTCGCCCCGGCGCGCGGGAACGCCCGGCGGCCAGTAGCCGACCCGCGCGGGCACCTCGCACTCCTCTCCCTCCTCGTCGAGGAGCGCCACCAGCACCGTGCGCCGCAGCCATCCGCAGCCGTCGGGCGAGCAGGCGTCCCCTGCGCCGGGGCCCGGCTCCGTACGCGGCGCGGGCACCCCGTCCAGGAAGCGCGGGCCCCGGGCCGTCGCGGGTCTGCGGGGCGCGGGCGGCGCGGCGGAGGCGCCGGTCGAACCGCCGGGCGCGCCCCGGGAGTCCTCGCCCAGGCCGTCCCTGAGCACGTGCGCGGCGGTGAGCACCCAGCCGGGCGCGACCAGGAAGCCCGAGCCCCAGAACCGGCCGTCCTCGCCGGAGATCCGCACCGTCGCCCGCTTCACCAGCCGGCCGAGGAGGGCGGCGGCCTCACTCACGCCCGCCTCCCCTTCCGGGGCGGTCGTCGGTGGGGCGTTCACCGGCGGGGCGTTCGTCGGCGCGGCGGCCGTCGGCCGGGCGGTCCCTGTCGGCGCCTGCGTGGCCCCCGTCGGTGTCCGATCGGTCGCTGTCGGCGCGGTCGCGTGCCCTGTGCTCGTCCGCGTACCAGGTGAGGGTCACCGAGAGCGAGCCCTTCGCCTCGGCGTCGGCCAGGAAGGCCACCGCCTTCCCCGACTTGGCGGCCAGCTCCAGGCCGAAGGTCACCGCGACCTCGTCCGGTCCCGCCTGCCGCGCCGCGGCCACGACGCTCCGGCCCACATGCGCGATGACCTGCCGCATCTCACCGGCGCGCGCGACCACGCCGTCGAGCGCGCCGACGTCCTGGCCCTGGCCGTACTCGGCGGGGCCGTGCGCGAGGGCCAGCTCCTCGGCGTCCAGGGACTCCACCCTGGCCAGCACCACTTCGCCGTCCCCGAGATCGATCTCCCGCACCCGGTACGCCATGCCCGGCACCCCCGTTCCCCTGCAACACCCGTGCACGCTGCGCCGATTGAGGTGATCCAGGTTACTGCGCGCGGCCGCCGTACCGGGAGCGCACGGGCTGTCTCAGGCCATCTCAGGCCACTTCAGGCCACCTCAGGTCCCGGGGGTGCCGGGGCCGCGCGTACCTTCCGCTCGGCTCACTCGTCGTCCTCGTCCTCGTCGTCGAGGCGGGCCAGCCAGGTCGCGAGCCGCTCGACCGGCACCTCGAAGTCGGGGTTGAGGTCGACGAACGTGCGCAGCTGGTCGGCCAGCCACCCGAGGGTGACCTGCTCCTCGCCGCGCCGCTCGTCCAGCTCCTCGATGCCGCGGTCGGTGAAGTACACGGAAAGCTCCTGTTGTGCGGACCTGTGGTTCGGCACCAGGGTATGCGGGCCGCGCGAGGGGTACGGGCGCGCGGTGGGCGGTGATACGGGGCCGATATGCGACCGGTATGCGGGAGGGGGCGGCGGCTGCTGCGGCTTGGTCGGGGCTCGGTCGGGGAGGGGTCGCGGACGGGGATCGGCCGCGGAGGGGCCCGCGGGCGGGGCTCGGTCGCGGAGGGGCCCGCGGGCGGCTCGCGAATTGGGCCTTGCCGCGTCGCCGCACGCGACATATCGTGTTTGGAGACAGACGCGATATGTCGCCCCTCCGGGTGCCCGGTCACGGCCGTGCACGCGCGGGGCGGCCCGTCCTGGGGAGGCCGCCGTGCCCGCCGATTCCGCCGACTCCTCGTGGGAGATCACCGAGCCACGCACCCTCGACTTCGAGGGCCCCTTCGCCGAGCTGCACGTACGCATCGTCAACGGCGCGGTGAACGTCGTCGGCACCGAAGACCCCGGTGCCCGCGTCGAGATAGCGGAGGTGAGCGGCCCGCCGCTGCGGGTGCGCCGCACCGGCGGCGTTCTGGAGATCGATTACGAGGACGTGCCCTGGAAGGGCTTTCTCAAGTGGCTGGACCGCAAGGGCTGGCAGCGCAGGGCGGTGGTGTCGGTCTCGGTCCCCGCCGGGGTGCGGCTGACCGTCGGCGTGGTCGGCGCCGACGCGGTGGTCTCCGGGATAGCGGGCCGCACCGAGGTGCGCGGGGTCTGGGGCGGCACCACCCTGGTCGGGCTCACCGGCGCGGTGCGGGCCGACACCGTTTCGGGGGACGTGGAGACCCAGGGGCTCGCGGGCGGAATGCGGTTCAACTCCGTGTCCGGCGGGCTCACGATGATCGACACGGTGGGCTCCCAGGTGCGGGCCGACTCGGTCAGCGGCTCGATGGTGCTCGACCTCGCTCCGGGGGGCGGCCCCGATGTGGTGCTGTCCACGGTCTCGGGGGAGATAGCGGTGCGGCTGCCGGAGCCGACGGACGCCCGGGTGCAGGTCAACACCGCGAGCGGCGCCGTCTCCACGGCCTTCGACGGGCTGGGCAGCGCGGGCCAGTGGGGCGCGTGGCGACTCTCGGGGAAGCTGGGCACGGGCCGCGGCAGGGTGAAGGCGGACACCGTCTCCGGTTCGGTCGCGCTGCTGCGCAGGCCGCCGGACCCGGACGAGACCGGGGACGCCATGGACGGGTCCACGGGCGAGCCCGCGGACGGAGCACGCGGCGGCGTCCCGGACGATGTTCCCGAAGACGCCCCCTCGTTCAGCAAGGATGTGTGACATGCCCCCGGTCTTCGCACACGGACGCCTCCGGCTCTACCTGCTCAAGCTGCTGGACGAGGCACCGCGCCACGGGTACGAGGTGATCCGCCTGTTGGAGGAGCGCTTCCAGGGCCTGTACGCCCCCTCGGCCGGCACCGTGTACCCGCGGCTGGCCAAGCTGGAGGCCGAGGGCCTGGTGCGGCACACCACCGAGCGCGGCCGCAAGGTGTATGCGCTCACCGACGCGGGCCGCGCCGAAGTCGCCGACCGGCAGGGCGAGCTGGCCGAGCTGGAGGTGGAGATCCGCGAGTCCCTGGCGGCGCTCGCCGAGGGCATCAGGGAGGACGTCAGCGGTTCGGCGCAGGATCTGCGCCGCGAGGTGCGCGAGCAGGCCGAGCGCACCCGGGCCGACGCGCGGGGCGCTGCGGGCGCCGCCAAGTACGGCGACTGGGACTCCTGGCGGCAGGCCAAGGAGGACGTGCGCCGCGCGGGCGAGGGGTGGAAGGAGCAGGCCAAGCGCGCCAAGAAGGAGGCGCAGCAGGCCAAGCGGCAGGCCAAGGAGGCGGAGTCGCGCGCCGAGGCGGCCGAGGAGGTGCGGCGCATCGCCCGGCAGGTGCAGGACCAGGTGCAGACCCGCGCCAAGAGCGGCGACTGGCCGGGCGCGGTCCGCGACGGCATGTCCGAACTCGCCCGCGGAATGGGCCAGCTCGGCCGCATCACCGGCTACACGACGCCCTGGCCCCCGCATGTCCAGCCGGACCCGGCAGGCGCGGCCGGTGCGGAGACCGACACCGAGCCCGACGACACCCCGCCCAGTGAGGACCCGGTCCGCGACCTGGAACGGCTCCTGGACACCTTCCGCGACGAGATCCGCGACACCGCCCGCGACAACGGGGTGACGGACGCCCAACTGCGCGAGGCGCGGCGACACTTGTCGACGGCGTCAGCGCACATCGCGGCGCTGCTGCGGAGCGAGTGAGCGAACAGGGGTCGTGAAGCAGCCCCGGCCGGAATCGGGGTCGCTGCATGGCTTCCCTTCTCCGGGCGTACGGCGTAGTCCTGCCGCTCATGGCCGAGGACTCGGGAAATCCCTTTTCGCTGTGCGGGCGCGTGGCGCTCGTGACGGGGGCCGCGCAGGGGCAGGGTGCGGCGCACGCGCGGGCGCTGGCCGGTGCCGGGGCGCGCGTCCTGCTCACGGATGTCGCGGAGGAGGCGGGCGCGCGGCTCGCCGAGGATCTGCGCGGCGAAATCGGCGACGAGGCGGCCGAGTTCGCGCCGCACGACGTGAGGTCGGCGGCGGACTGGGACCGGGTGGTGGACACGGCGACGAGCCGGTACGGGAGGCTCGACGTGCTGGTCAACAACGTCGGCGTGTGGCGCACGGCGCCGGTCGGCGAACAGTCCGAGGAGGGCTTCAGGGAGCTGCTCGACATCAACCTGATCGGCCCCTTCCTGGGCATCCGGGCCGTGCTGCCCGCGATGCGCGCGGCCGGCGGCGGCTCGATCGTCAACATCTCCTCGAAGGCGGGACTCACGGGGATTCCGGGGCACAGCGCGTACGGGGCGACGAAGTTCGGACTGCGCGGGCTGACCCGCTCGGCGGCGCTGGACGTGGCGGCGGAGGGCATCCGCGTCAACTCCGTACACCCCGGCATGATCGACACTCCCGCGATCGCACGCGTCACGGGCGGCGGCGAGGACGTACGGACCCGCGACTACCCGAACATCCCGCTGCGCCGCATAGGCACCCCGGAGGACGTCGCCCACCTGGTCCTGTACTTGGCGTCCGACGCGTCGGCGTACGTGACAGGAGCAGAGTTCGCGGTGGACGGCGGCACGACGGCGCGTTAGCGAGCTCCGCGGTGTGGTCGCCCCACTCTGAGACCGCCGACCACTTCCGCAGGCACTTCCGCAGTGGCCAAGCGCCGCTGCGGCGGAGGGGGACCTTGGCGTGCCCGGCACCGAGAAACCCTCTCCGCCGCAGCGGCAATCGACGACAGCAGACGTGGCCGGCGGTGGAAGCGCAGCCCGCGCGGACGCACCGGAGCGCTAGCGCAGCACCGCCGCGCGGCAAGCCCCCGGCGCACCCCAAACCCCCCGCAGCGCCCGCGCCTTCCTCAGCAGCAGCGTCAGGTCGTACTCGTCGGTGTAGCCCAGCGCGCCATGCACCTGGAGGGCCGTGCGGGCCGCCGCGTACGACGCCTCGCCGCAGGCGGCCTTTGCCGCGTACAGGTCGCGGGATGCGAAGTCGCCCCCGCCCACGGCGACCGCGGCGCCGTACAGCAGCGGCCGCGCGAATTCCAGTTCCACCGCCACGTCCGCGAGCTGGTGCTTCACCGCCTGGAACGACCCGATCGGCCTCCCGAACTGCACCCGCTGCGCCGCGTGCCGCGTGCCGCCCTCCAGCAGCGCCTGCCCGGCGCCGAGTGCCTGCGCCGCGGTGAGCAGCACCGCGACCGCGTACAGCCGCTCCGTATCGGCGGGAAGGGGCGCGCCGTCGGGGACGCAGCGCACGAGATGGCGTACGGGGTCGATGGAGGGGCGCGGCGAGCCCTCCGCGACCGCCCCCCGCAGCACGCCGCCCTCCAGCACGAACGCCGCGTCCGCCACGTGCGCGTCCAGCGCGTGCCCCTCCGCCGCCGGGTCGGCGACCGTCAGCAGCGCGTCCCCCTCCAGGGCCGGGACCAGCCAGGAGGAGGAAGAGGCCGAGGGCGGCCTGCCGTCCGGCGCCGCATCCCTGCCCGTCGCAGGGCCTGCCCCCAAGCCCGCCGCCAGCGCGACCGTCTCGACGGCCGGGCCGGGCACGCCGGCCCGGCCCAACTCAACGAACGCCGAGGCCAGTTCGGGCGTACGGAAGCCGAGCCCGCCCTCCCTCTCCTCGGGCACGGCGAGCGCCACCAGCCCCGTGCCGGCGAGGGCGCGCCACAGTTCGCCGCCGGGCCCGCGGTCGCCCGCCGCCCAGGCGCGCGCCGCCTTCAGGGGTGCGGCGTCCTCCAGCAGCCGCCGCAGCGTGTCCGCATAGGCCGCGTGCTCCTCATCGGGGTGGAAGTGCATGGCGTTCACCGCCCCTTCGGCAGGCCGAGCAGCCGCTCGGCGATGATGTCGCGCTGGATCTCGTTGGTGCCCGCGTACACCGGGCCCGCGAGGGCGAAGACCCAGCCGTCGAGCCAGCCGTCCAGCGGCGGTTCGCCGTCGGCGAGTTCGCCCAGCGGGCCGAGCAGGTCGAGGGCCGTCTCGTGCAGGGCGATGTCGAGCCGCGACCAGAAGACCTTGTTCATGGAGGACTTGGCGCCGGCCGCGCGCCGCGCGGCTTCGGAGACGGCCGCGCCCTCCGGCTCGGAGACCGCCGCATACCCCGCGAGCTGGTACGCGCGCGCCCTGATCCACGCGTCAGCGACCCGCTCCCCCAGCGCCGTGTCACCCGCGCCGGCCTCCTCGTACAACGCCCGCAGCCGCGACGCCGACGCCATGAAGCGGCCCGGCGAACGCAGCGTCAGCCCCCGCTCGTTGCCCGCCGTCGACATCGCCGCGCGCCAGCCCTCGCCGGGCTGCCCGACCACGTCCTCGTCCGGCACGAAGACCCGGTCGAGGAAGATCTCGGCGAAGGCCGGCTTCCCGTCGAGGCGGCCGATGGGGCGGACCGTCACGCCGGGCGCGGACAGCGGGAACATCGCGTACGTGAGGCCCCGGTGCCGCCCCGCCTCCGGGTCCGAGCGGAAGAGGCCGAAGGCGCGGTCGGCGAACGCGGCCCGCGAGGACCAGGTCTTCTGGCCGCTCAACAGCCAGCCGCCGTCCGCGCGTTCGGCCCGCGAGCGCAGCGCGGCCAGGTCGGAGCCCGCCTCCGGCTCGGACCACGCCTGCGCCCAGACGACCTCGCCGCGCGCCATCGGCGGGAGTACGCGGCCGAGCTGCTCCTGTGTGCCGTGCGCGAAGAGGGTGGGGGCGAGCAGGCTGATGCCGTTCTGGCTCACCCGGCCCGGCGCGCCCGCCGCGTAGTACTCCTCCTCGAAGAGCAGCCACTCGGTGAGGCTCGCGCCCCGGCCCCCGTACTCCTGCGGCCAGGAGACCACCGACCAGCCGCCGGCGTGCAGTTCGGCCTCCCACTCGCGGTGCGCGGCGAAGCCCTCGGCCGTCTCCAGGGACGGCAGCGGCTCGCGCGGCACATGGGAGGCCAGCCAGGCGCGGGCCTCCTCCCTGAACGCCTGCTCGCTCTCGCTGAAGGTCAACTCCATGGCACGGCACCCGCCCAACGCTCCGCACGACCGACCGGTTCCCTAACAAGTGTTTGGTAGATTACCGTGGCTCTCAACTTCCCGTCGAGAGCGGGGAGTCGGCCGGCCCGCTCGGAACGCGGCGCGGGCCGCAGGCGTACACGGCGCACGCTGGGCGCAAGGCGCCCGCCGCGCACACGAGGAGGCTCCCGTGGTGTTCCAGGCCCCCGACCCCGTACCGCCGCACGGCCTGCTCGCCGGCCGTGCGGTCGTCGTCACCGCCGCCGCGGGCAGCGGGATCGGCGGCGCGACCGCGCGGCGCGTCCTGGCGGAGGGCGCGGCCGGATGCGTGCTCGGCGACACCCACGAGCGGCGCCTCGCGGAGACGCACAAGGAGCTGGCCGGCGAGTTCGGCGAGGAGCGCGTGGCCTCGCTGCGCTGCGACGTGACCGCGGAGGAGGAGGTACGGGCGCTGCTGGCGCTGTGCACCGAGCGGTACGGGCGGCTCGACGTGCTGGTCAACAACGCGGGCCTGGGCGGCACGTCGGAGCTCACCGAGATGACCGACGAGCAGTGGTCGCGGGTGCTGGACGTGACGCTGAACGGCACGTTCCGGTGCACCCGCGCGGGGCTGCGGACCATGCGCGAGCAGGAGGGACCGGCCCGCGGCGTGATCGTCAACAACGCCTCGGTTGTGGGCTGGCGCGCCCAGCGCGGGCAGGCGCACTACGCGGCGGCGAAGGCGGGCGTGATGGCGCTGACCCGCTGCGCGGCCGTGGAGGCGGCGGACTTCGGCGTACGGGTCAACGCGGTGGCGCCGAGCCTGGCCATGCACCCGAATCTGGTGAAGGTCACCACCCCCGAGCTCCTCGACGAGCTCACCTCGCGCGAGGCCTTCGGGCGGTACGCGGAGCCGTGGGAGGTGGCCAACGTGATCGTCTTCCTCGCCTGCGGCTACTCCTCGTACATGACCGGCGAGACGGTCCCGGTCAGCAGCCAGCGGGCGTGAACGCGGTGCCCGCATCCGGCCGCCCGGGCGCGGCCGACAATGGACGCATGACAGGACGCACGACTGCAGGGCAGACGGCTGCGCGGAAGCCCCCGGCGGCGCGGCGCGGCGAGCTGCTGGCCACGGCGGCCGAGGTCTTCGCCGAGCAGGGCTACAACGCGACGACCGTACGCACCATCGCGGACCGCGCGGGGATGCTCGCGGGCAGCCTCTACTACCACTTCGACTCCAAGGAGTCGATGGCGGACGAGATCCTCTCCGCCTTCCTGGACGAACTGTGGGCCGGCTACGAGCGGGTGCGGGAAGCGGACCTCTCGCCGCGCGCCACCTTCGAGGGGCTCGTCGCGGTCTCCTTCACGCAGATGGACAGGCACAGGCCCGCGGTCGCGCTCTACCAGCGGGAGGCGCGGCGGCTCGCCGAGCTGCCCCGCTTCGGCTATCTCACCGAGTCCCAGCGGCGGTTCCAGGAGCTGTGGACACAGACGCTGGAGCGCGGCGTCGCGGACGGCAGCTTCCGCGCGGGCCTGGACGTGCCGGTCGCGTACCGCTTCGTGCGCGACACGGTGTGGGTCGCCGCCGTCTGGTACCGGCCGGGCGGGCGGCTGAGCGCGGAGCAGATGGCGGAGCGGTACAGCGCGATGGTCCTCGACGGAATCGCGGGACCGTAGTCGGGAAGCTCAGTCGGGAAACCCAGTCGGGAAACTCAGTCGGGAACGGACCCGGAGGTGCACTTACATGGCGAACGGCACGCATGAGGTGGCAGCGCGCGAGGCGTATCTCGTGGAGGCGGTCCGCACCCCGGTCGGCAAGCGCGGCGGCGCGCTGTCCGGCGTGCACCCGGCCGACCTGGGCGCGCACGTGCTGCGCGCGCTCATGGAGCGCTCGGGCGCCGACCCCGAGGCGGTGGACGACGTGGTGTTCGGCTGCCTGGACACGGTGGGCCCGCAGGCCGGGGACATCGCGCGCACCTGCTGGCTGGCGGCCGGGCTGCCCGAGTCGGTACCGGGCGTGACGGTGGACCGGCAGTGCGGCTCCTCGCAGCAGGCGGTGCACTTCGCGGCGCAGGCGGTGCTGTCGGGCACCTGTGACCTGGTGGTCGCGGGCGGCGTGCAGAACATGTCGCAGATCCCCATCGCGTACGCGACCCGCGGCGCAGCCGAGCCGCTGGGCCTGACGGAGGGCCCGTACGCGGGTTCGCTCGGCTGGCGCGCGCGGTACGGGGACGCGCCGGTCGACCAATTCCACGGCGCGGAGATGATCGCCGAGCAGTGGGGGATCACCCGGGCCGAGATGGAGGAGTTCGCGCTGCGCTCGCACCAGCGGGCCGTGCGCGCGGGCGACGAGGGCCGCTTCGCGCGGGAGATCGTGCCGTACGGGGACTTCGCGGCCGACGAGGGGCCGCGGCGGGGGACCACCGCGGAGAAGATGGCCGCCCTGGACCCCCTGGTCGAGGGCGGGAGGCTCACCGCCGCCGTGTCCTCGCAGATCTCCGACGCGGCCTCCGCGGTCCTGGTCGCCTCCCCGGCGGCGGTACGCGAACACGGCCTGACCCCGCGGGCCCGCGTCCACCACGTCTCGGCCCGCGCCGAGGACCCGATCCGCATGCTCTCGGCCCCGATCCCGGCCACCCGCCACGCCTTGAAGAGGGCCGGCATGTCGATGGACGACATCGACCTGGTCGAGATCAACGAGGCCTTCGCCCCGGTGGTCCTGGCCTGGCTACGCGAGACCGGCTACCCCGCCGAAAAGGTCAACGTGAACGGCGGCGCCATAGCCCTGGGCCACCCCTTGGGCGCCACCGGCACCCGCCTGCTGACAACCCTCCTCCACGAGCTGGAGCGCACGGGGGGCCGCTTCGGGCTCCAGACCATGTGCGAGGGCGGGGGTCAGGCGAACGTGACGATCGTGGAGCGGATGTGAGGGGCCCTGCGGGGCTCAGAACTCGCTGGTGTCGAGATCGAACCCGAGGGGCTCGGGCAGGGCGATCACCTTGGAGAACTTGGCGGATTCCTGCCTGCCGTACTTCTCCCCCTCGGGCTCGCTGTAGACGATCACCTCGTCGCGCAGGCGGTCGAGCAGGAGGTAGACGGGGATACCGGCAAGGGCGTAGCCGCGCAGCTTGGCGCCGCGGTCTGCATCAGCGGTGGACTCGGAGGTCACCTCGCCGACGAGGAGCGCCGCGGACGGGTCGTGATACTGCTCGCGGTCTACGTAGCTTCCCTTGGGAGCAATGATCACGTCGGGCACGACCTTGCCGGTCGGTGACCCCGGAACATCGAGCCCGACGCCCGTGTAGGTACGAAGCTCGCTCCTCTTCCGCCGCTCCGCGGTCTGGGTGGAGAGCTCGGCCACGATTTCCTCGTGCTCGCCGAAAGCCGGTGGTACCACGTGGATCTCCCCTTCGATCAACTCCACGCGCCACCCCACCGGGGCCGCCGCGTCGAACGCTTCGAAGGCGTCCTCGACCGACATCGCCTTGTCGGCCATACCGGACTCACGCTCTGGGGCTGTCAGTGCCACGGTGGACCTCCTTCGTTACGGAGCGACACTTCCAGAATACGAGGTCGCCCAGGAGGGCATCCGGCAGCGACTCACACAGCCGTGCGACAAGTAACGTTTTTGCAGCTCACCGACACCACGAACGTGCTAGCGACCGCTCACTCCGCCCCATACACCCCCTCCGCCTCCGGCGACTTGGCCAGCAGGTCGCGTACGGGGCCGTCCAAGTCAGCCGGGGACCAGCGGGCACCCCCGTCCACCGACTCCGCGCGGCGCCAGCCGTCCATCAGGGTGACGCGGCCCGCCTCCGCCTCGAAGACCCGGCCCGTCACGCCGTGGGAAGCGGAGGAGCCCAGGTAGACGACCAGGGGGGAGACGTTTTCCGGGGCCATCGGGTCGAATGCCGTGGGGTCTTCGGGGGCCGCCATGTCCTCGGCGAAGGCCTTCTCCGTCATGCGGGTGCGGGCCGCCGGGGCGATCGCGTTGACCTGGACTCCGTAGCGGGCGAACTCCGCCGCGGCGACCAGGGTGAGCGTGGCGATGCCCGCCTTGGCCGCTGAGTAGTTGCCCTGGCCGACGGCGCCCAACAGGCCCGCGCCGGAGCTCGTGTTGACGATCCGGGCGTCGGGGGTCCGGCCCGCCTTGGACTCGGCGCGCCAGTGCTGCGCCGCCTGCTGCATCGGCAGGAAGTGGCCCTTGAGGTGGACGCGCACGACCGCGTCCCAGTCCTCCTCGGCGAGGTTGATCAGCATGCGGTCGCGCAGGAAGCCCGCGTTGTTGACCAGCGTGTGCAGCGCGCCGAAGTGGTCGAGGGCCGTACGGATCAGGCCCGCAGCTCCCGCGGAGGACGCCACGTCGTCGGCGGACGCCACCGCCTCGCCGCCCCCGGCACGGATCTCCGCCACCACCTCCTCGGCCGGCGAGGGGCCGCCCGCGCCCCCGTCGAGCCCGACGCCCAGGTCGTTGACCACGACCCGCGCCCCGGCCCGCGCGAACGCCAGCGCGTGCGCGCGCCCGAGCCCGCGCCCCGCACCGGTGACGATCACGACCCGTCCGTCAGCAATGAGCTGTTCCTGTCCCGCCTGCATGGTGATCCTCCTCAACTCGGCTTTCCGGCCTGCCCGTTCACGTTCGCCGCCGCCAGGAAAGCGGGCCGCTCCCCTCCCCCGTGCACGGCCAGCTCCGCGCCCGTGATGTAACCCGCGCGCTCCGGCGAGGCGAGGAACACGCACGCCTCCCCCACCTCGCGCGGCTCCGCAAGACGCCCGAGCGGCACGGTGCGGCCCACCGCCGCGACCCCCTCGGCGTCCCCGTAGTGCAGCTCCGTCAGCTCCGTACGGACCATCCCGGCGACCACCGTGTTCACCCGCACCCCGTCCTCGGCCCACTCCACGGCGAGCGAGCCCGCGAGCGAGGCGAGGCCCGCCTTGGCCGCGCCGTACGCGGCCGTGCCCGGCGAGGGCCGGTCGCCGCTCACGCTGCCGATCATCACGATCGCGCCGCCGCCCGGCTGCCCGCGCATCACGGCGTGCGCGGCGCGCGAGACGAACAGCGGGGCGGTCAGGTTCAGTTCGAGCACCCGCGCGTGCCGCCGCGCCTCGCCCTCGGCCGCCGGCCGGTACGGACTGCCGCCCGCGTTGTTGACCAGCACGTCGAGGCTGCCGTGCTCGCGCGCGACCTGCGCGCACAGGTCGCCCGCCGCGTCCGCGTCCCGCACGTCCAGCGGCAGGAACCGCGCGGCGCGGCCGCCCTGCGACACCGGCTCCTCCGGTGCGCTGCGCGCGCACACCACCACCTCGGCGCCCTCCGCCAGGAAGGCCCGCGCGATGCCCGCGCCGACGCCCCGCGTTCCGCCGGTCACCATCACGACCGCCATCGCCGCACCACTCCCGCCCGTGCTTCCGCTCGCCTGTGGATCAACTCGCGCTGTTCCCCGGCCGGTTGGCCGCTGCTATCGTCCACCAAACAAACGTTAGGTGGAAAGGTGTCGGCGCACACCGGAAGCAGAAAGCGGCTGCGGAAACGGATAGGCACGGAAGGAATCCGGTCATGACTGTCTCCACCGAACGGCCCGCCGACGGCATCGCCGTCGTCACGGCCGACTTCCCTCCCGTCAACGCCCTCCCGGTGCGCGGCTGGCACGACCTGGCGGACGCCGTACGGGACGCGGGCCGTGACCAGGGCGTACGCGCCGTCGTCCTCACCGCGGCGGGGCGCGGCTTCAACGCGGGCGTCGACATCAAGGAGATGCAGCGCACCCCGGGGCACACCGCGCTGATCGGCGCCAACCGCGGCTGCTTCGCGGCGTTCGCGGCGGTGTACGAGTGCGAGGTGCCGGTGATCGCCGCGGTGCACGGGCACTGCCTCGGCGGCGGCATCGGGCTGGTCGGCAACGCGGACGCGGTGCTCGCGACGGAGGACGCCACGTTCGGGCTGCCCGAGCTGGACCGCGGCGCGCTCGGCGCCGCCACCCACCTCGCGCGCCTGGTGCCCCAGCACCTGATGCGGACGCTCTACTTCACGGGGCGGTCCGTGAGCGCGGCCGAGCTGCACCGGCACGGTTCGGTGTGGGCTCTCGCGCCCGACCGCGAGCAACTGATGGACGCCGCCCTGGACTTGGCGCGTGAGATCGCCGCGAAGGACGGGCGGCTGCTGCGCCTCGCCAAGGAGGCGCTGAACGGCATCGACCCCGTGGACGTGCGCCGCAGCTACCGCTACGAGCAGGGCTTCACCTTCGAGGCCAACCTCGCGGGGATCGCCGACGAGCACCGCGACGCGTTCGTGTCCGGCAACGGCTCCAGCGCCGAGGCCACCGAGGACGCCCAGGTCGCCCAGGTCGCCCAGGAGGAGCGATGACCGACAAGACCCTCACCCCCGCCCAAGTGGCGGCCCGCATCGAGCCCGGCATGACCCTCGGCATCGGCGGCTGGGGCTCGCGGCGCAAGCCGATGGCCCTGGTCCGCGCGCTGCTGCGGCATCCGGGAGCCACCGATCTGACGGTCGTGAGCTGCGGAGGCCCCGATGTGGGGCTGCTCGCCGCGGCGGGCCGCATCCGCACGCTGGTGGCGCCCTTCGTGACCCTCGATTCCATACCGCTGGAGCCGCACTTCCGCGCCGCCAGGGAGAACGGCACGCTCGCCTTCGAGGAGTGGGACGAGGCGATGTTCCGCTCCGGGCTCACCGCGGCGGCCCAGCGGCTGCCGTTCCTGCCGGTGCGCGCGGGCCCGGGCTCCGACCTCATGCACACCAACCCCCGCCTGCGTACGGTCACTTCCCCGTACGGAGACGGGAACGGACAGTACGAGGAGCTGCTCGCGGCCCCCGCCCTCACGCTCGACGTCGCGCTGGTCCACATGAACCGCGCCGACCGCCGGGGCAACGGCCAGTGCCTGGGCCCCGACCCGTACTTCGACGAGCTGTTCCCGCAGGCGGCCGCCACCACGTACCTCTCCTGCGAGCGGCTGGTGGACCGCTTCGAGGGCCCGCCGCAGAGCCTGCTGGTCCAGCGGCAGCACGTCGCGGGCGTGGTCGAGGCGCCGCGCGGCGCGCTCTTCACGAGCTGCGCGCCGGACTACGGGCGCGACGAGGAGGCGCAGCGCGCGTACGTACGCGCCGCCAAGGATCCAGAAGCGTGGCGGGAGTTCGAGCGCGCGCTGCTGGAGGAGAACGCAGAGGAGGTGGCCGCATCATGAGCGGACGACATCAGGCAGAGGCGACCCGCGCCGAGGTCTGCGTCGTCGCGTGCGCCGAGGCGTGGCGCGGCGACGGCGAGATCCTGGCGGCACCGATGGGCGCGGTGCCCCGGGTCGGCGCGCTGCTCGCGCGCCGCACCTTCTCCCCCGACCTGCTGCTCACCGACGGCGAGGCGGCGCTGGTCGACGCGGACGGCAGGACCGAGGGCTGGCTGCCGTACGGGAAGCACCTGGAGCTGACCGCGAACGGCAAGCGGCACGTGATGATGGGCGCGAGCCAGCTCGACCGCTACGGCAACCAGAACATCTCCTGCATCGGCGACTGGCAGCGCCCCGACAGGCAGCTCCTCGGTTCGCGCGGGGCGCCGGCGAACACGCTCAACAACCCGGTGTCGTACTGGGTCCCGCGCCATTCCGCGCGCGTCTTCGTGGCGAAGGCCGACGTGGTGAGCGGCGTGGGCTACGACCGCGCGGCGCAGGCTGGCCCCTCGGCGACCCGCTTCCACGGGCTGCGCCGGGTGGTGACCGACCTGGCGGTGCTCGACTTCGGCACGCCCGACCACCGGATGCGGCTGGTCAGCGTGCATCCGGGGGTGACGGCCGAGGAGGTACGGGAGCGCACGGGCTTCGCGCTGGAGCCGGGGCACGACGACGTACCGCCCACCCGGAAACCGACCGCCGAGGAACTGCGGCTGATCCGCGAGGAGCTGGACCCGGAGAACACGCGGGAAGCGGAGGTGCCCTCGTGAGCGGGGCCGGGTCCGACGCGCGAGACACAGCCGGGGGCCCGCCGCCGCTGTCCACTCCCCTCACCGAGCTCACCGGCGTCCGGCACCCCCTCGTGCAGACCGGCATGGGCTGGGTCGCGGGCCCGCGCCTGGTGTCGGCCACCGCGAACGCGGGCGCCCTCGGCATCGTCGCCTCCGCGACGATGACGCTGCCCCAACTGCGGGACGCGGTACGGGAGGTGAGGGAGGCCACCGGGGGCGCGCCCTTCGGGGTCAACCTGCGCGCGGACGCCTCGGACGCGGAGGACCGCGTGCGGCTGCTCATCGACGAGGGCGTGCGGGTGGCCTCCTTCGCGCTGGCGCCCTCGCCCGAGCTGATCGCCCGGCTCAAGGAGGCGGGCGTCGTGGTGATCCCGTCGGTCGGCGCCGTACGGCACGCGCAGAAGGTCGAGAAGTGGGGCGCCGACGCGGTGCTCGTGCAGGGCTCCGAGGGCGGGGGCCACACCGGGCAGGTGGCGACCACCGTGCTGTTGCCGCAGGTCGCGGACGCGGTGGGGATCCCGGTCATCGGGGCGGGCGGCTTCTACGACGGCCGGGGGCTGGCCGCGGCACTCTGCTACGGGGCCGCGGGTGCCGCCATGGGCACCCGCTTCCTGCTCACCCGCGACTCGCCCGTGCCGGACGCGGTGAAGCTGCGCTATCTGGAGGCGGCGGTCACCGATGTCACGGTCACCAGCAGGGTGGACGGGCTGCCGCACCGGATGCTGCGCAGCGAGATGGTGGAGGCGCTGGAGCGCTCGGGGCGCGCCGCGAACCTGCTGCGCGCGGTGCGGCACGCCGCGGCCTTCCGGCGCCTCACCGGCATGTCCTGGGCGGACATGCTCAGGGACGGGCGCGCCCTGCGGCACGGGCGCCGGCTGACGCTCTCCCAGACCCTGCTGGCCGCCAACACGCCGATGCTCCTGAAGGCCGCCATGGTGGAGGGCCGCACCGACGCGGGCGTCATGGCCGCCGGCCAGGTGGCGGGCCTGATGGGCGGCACGCCCGACGACCTGCCGAGCTGCGCCGAGGTGGTGGAGTCGGCGGTACGGGAGGCGGCGGCGCTCCTGCACCGCCGCTGACCCCCCGAACCTCCGGCCCTGGCGTGAGCGTGACGGCCCGCGACGGCCCGCGTCGGCTCAGACCGTGAGCACGACCTTCCCGAAGAGGTCCCCCTCGGACATCTTCGCGAAGCCCTCGCGCGCCCGGTCCAGCGGCAGCACCGAGTCGATCACCGGGTGGATGCCCTTGGCCGCGCAGAAGCTGGCCAGCGAGGCCAGTTCCTCCTTGGAGCCCATGGTGGAGCCGACCACCTTGAGCTCCAGGAAGAAGATCCGGTTCAGCTCGGCCGCCGGCGGGTTGGGCCCGGTGGTCGCGCCGGAGATCACCAGGGTGCCGCCCGGCTTCATCGACTTGACCGAGTGCGACCAGGTCGCGGCGCCCACCGTCTCGATCACCGCGTCCACCCGCTCGGGGAGCCGCGCGCCGCTCTCCACGGCCGCCTCGGCGCCCAGCTCCTCGGCCCGCTTGCGCTTCGCCTCGTCCCTGCTGGTGGCGAAGACCCGCAGCCCGGCCGCCGCGCCGAGCACGATCGCCGCGGTCGCGACGCCGCCGCCCGCGCCCTGCACCAGTACGGAATCGCCGGGCCGGACACCCGCGTTGGTGAACAGCATCCGGTACGCGGTCAGCCACGCCGTGGGCAGGCAGGCCGCCTCCTCGAAGGACAGCCCCTTCGGCTTGGGCAGCACGTTCCAGGCCGGCACCGCGACCCGCTCGGCGAACGTGCCCTGGTACTTCTCGGTCAGGATGGAGCGCTTCTCGCGGGGGCCCACGCCGTGCCCGGACTGGCCGATGACGGAGTGCAGCAGCACCTCGTTGCCGTCCGCGTCCACGCCGGCCGCGTCGCAGCCGAGGATCATCGGCAGCGACTCCTCGCCGAGCCCGACGCCGGCCAGCGACCACAGGTCGTGCCGGTTCAGGGACGCGGCCTTCACGTCGACGGTCGTCCAGTGCTCCGGTGCGGTCGGCTCCGGCCTCTCGCCCAACTCCAGGGCGTCGAGCGGGCTGTCCTTGTCGATACGCGCGGCGTAGGCAGCAAACATGATCCCGACGCTAGCCCCGCGCGCCGGGCCCTGCCACCCTTCGCCGCGCCGAATGCGTCACTCCGCTTGCCGGCGCACGGCCGACCGCCGGCACGGCCAACCGCCGCCCCGCTTCGCCGCCCCGCCGCACCGCCCGGCCCCGCCCGATCACCGCCGCCCCTCCCCAAGCGCCCGTCAAGAAGCGTCAAGCACCGTAATGACGCTCACAGTTCATCCGCCCGCCCGCGATGTCCGAGTATGATCCGACTCGTTGACGGCCAGGGCGCAACGGGGGCGAGCGCGCGACGGGGGAGCACACGGCCGTCAGCCCTCTCCTGGACCACGTATGTCCGCCTCCGCGGCGTTCCTGCACCCACAGGACCGAGAGAGCAGGACATCAGCATGTCTCCGAACAACGGGGCACTGTTACGCACCCGCCCCTCTTCGCCGTCCGGCCCCCAGGACCCGGACACCACGCGGCCCAAGTACAAACGCGGCTACCGCAATCCGGCGGCCCTCAAGGACGCGCTCGCCCGCGCGCACACCACCCGCCTGGCGCGCACCGCGGGCCAGGCGCTCTTCGACTTCCTCTCCGTGCCGGCGCTGCTGCTCGCCGCCACCAGCCACCCCGTACGGCAGGCGGGCCCCGCCGCGCTCGCCGCCGCCTGCCTCGTGGCCCTCGTCCTCGCGGCGCGCCAGCTGCGCGGCCTGGAGAACCTGGTGCACGAGGGCTCCCACTTCAACTGGAGCCGCCGGCACCGGACATGGAACGACGTGCTCACCACGGTCCTCGCGGCCGCGCCCACCGGCGCGCGCATCGCGGACTACCGGGAGAGCCACCTCGCGCACCACGGCAAGTTCGGCACCGCCGAGGACCCGGACCGCCTGCGGTACGAGGAGCTGGCCCTGGAGGACATGGACCGCAGCGGCGGCGTGTCAGGCGCCGCCGCCTTCGCCCGCGAGGTGCTGCGCCGCTTCGGCCGCTACCAGCGCGGATGGCTGGCGACGCTGGGCAGCGCACCGATCGCCGCCGCCCTCCCGTTCGCCTGGGCAGCCGTGGCGGTGGCGCTCCCGGCGTGGCTGCTGGGCGGCGCCGCGCACGCCGTCGCCGCCTCCGCGCTGTGGCTGGCCGCCCACCTCGTCGGGCTGCCCGTGGTGCGCTTCGTGGCGGAGTCGAGCGAGCACGTGTACCGCGAGGCGGACACCGTGTTCGGCGCCACGGTCAGCAACCTCGGACGGGTGCAGCGGCTGCTGTTCCACCCGCACGGCGACGGCTTCCACACGGTGCACCACCTGTGGCCCGGCATCCCGCACCACCAACTCGCCCGCGTACACCGGCTGCTGCTGGAGCACGACCCGGCGTACGCGGCGGGGCTGCGCTACCGTACGCGCGTTCTGGAGCGCCCGCGCACCGGGCTGACGCACAACGGGGAAGGGGACCTCGCATGACCACCGCCTATCTGGCGGGACTTCTGCTCGGCCTCGCGCTGATCGTGCCGATCGGCGCGCAGAACGTGTTCGTCGTCGGCCAGGGCCTCGCCGTCGGCTGGCCCCGTGCCGGCTGGGCCGTGATCGCCGCCGGGTGCTGCGACACGCTGCTCATCGTGGCCGGGGCCGCCGGGGTGTCCGGGCTGCTCAACGGCTTCCCCGGGCTGCGGGCCGCGCTGCTGCTGGGCGGCGCGCTCTTCCTCGGCTACCTCGGGGTGCAGTCCTGGCGCGCCCGCGAGGGCCTGGCGGGTCTTGAGGGCGGCGACGTGCTGAGCGGGCGCCGCGTGCTGCTGCGCACCGTGAGCGTCTCGCTGCTCAACCCGCACGCGATCCTGGACACCGTCGGCGTGATGGGCGCGACCATCTCGGCGCAGCCCGAGACGCAGCGGGCGCTGTTCGCCGGCGGGGCGATCAGCGCGTCCTGGGTGTGGTTCCTGTTCCTGGCGGTGGGCGCCGCCGCGGCCCGGCGCTATCTGACGCCGCGCCGCGCGCTGTGGTTCGAGCGGATCTCCGGCACCGTGATGCTGCTGTTCGGCGTGATGCTGCTGACGGAGTTCGCCGGCGAGATCTCCGGCTGAGCCGCGCGGCATCGCGCCGCGGCATAGGTCGGCACGCGGGTACGGGAAGGGGCGGTACGGAGATCCGTACCGCCCCTCGGCCCGGGGAGGCCCCGGCTAGAGCACCTTCGACAGGAACGCCCTGGTCCGCTCGTGCCGCGGAGCCGCCAGCACCTCGCGCGGCACCCCCGACTCGACCACCGAGCCGTCGTCCATGAACACGAGCTGGTCGCCCGCCTCCCGCGCGAAGCCCATCTCGTGGGTCACGACGATCATCGTCATGCCGTCCTCGGCGAGCCCGCGCATCACGTCCAGGACCTCGCCGACCAGCTCGGGGTCGAGCGCGGACGTCGGCTCGTCGAAGAGCATCAGCTTCGGCTCCATGGCCAGCGCCCGCGCGATGGCGACGCGCTGCTGCTGCCCGCCGGAGAGCTGCGCGGGATAGCTCGCCTCCTTGTCCGCGAGGCCCACCCGGTCCAGGAGCCGCCGCGCCAGGTCCCGCGCCGCCGCCTTGGACATGCGCTTGACCTGGACCGGGGCCTCCATGACGTTCTCCAGCGCCGTCATGTGCGCGAACAGGTTGAAGCGCTGGAAGACCATGCCGATCTCCCGCCGCCGCGCGGCCACTTCGCGCTCCTTGAGCTCATGGAGCCGGCCGCCGTGCTCGCGGTATCCGATGAGCTGCCCGTCCACGTAAAGACGCCCGGAGTTGATCTTCTCCAGGTGGTTCACGCAGCGCAGGAACGTGGACTTGCCCGAGCCCGACGGGCCGATCACGCACAGCACCTCGCGCGGCGCCACCTCCAGGTCGACGCCCTTGAGCACGTGCGCGGCGCCGAAGGACTTGTGCACCGCCTCGGCCCTCACCATCGCGGTCATGCGCCCCTCCCCTTTCCGGAGCCGATCGGGCCGCGCGGCACCGCGGGGCGCCGCAGCATGCCCAGGTTCCGCCGCAGCCTCTGCCAGGGCGTGGGCGGCAGTTCGCGGAGCGCGCCGCGCGCGTACCGCCGCTCCAGGTAGAACTGGCCGACGCTGAACACGCTGGTCAGCACCAGGTACCAGATCGTCGCGACGAACAGCAGCTCCATCACGGCGCCCGAGGTGTTGCCGATGCTGCGCGCCGTGCGCAGCAGCTCGTCGTACTGCACCACCGCGCACAGCGAGGACGTCTTGAGCAGGTTGATGTACTCGTTGCCGGTCGGCGGCACGATGACCCGCATCGCCTGGGGCAGCACGATGCGCCGCATGTTCTGCGCCTGGGTCAGCCCGAGCGCGTGCGCGGCCTCGGTCTGCCCCTCGTCCACGGACTGGATGCCGGCCCGGCAGATCTCCGCCATGTACGCGGCCTCGTTCAGCCCGAGCCCCAGCAGCGCCGCCATGAACGGCGTCATGAAGTCGCTCATCTCGTCCCGGTAGATCCCCGGGATGCTGATGTAGGGGAAGAGCAGCGCGAGATTGAACCAGAGGATGAGCTGCACGTACACCGGCGTGCCGCGGAAGAACCAGATGTAGCCCCAGGCCACCGAGGAGGTCACCGGGTTCTTCGACATCCGCATGACCGCCAGCACGACCCCGAGCACCAGCCCCGCGGCCATGGACAGCACCGAGATCAGCACGGTGCGGCCGAGCCCGCTGAGGATGGTGCCGTCCTTCAACAGACGCGGAATGACCTGGAATTCGATGTTCGCGTTGGCGATGGCCGATATCAGCAGTCCCAGCAGCGCCAGCACCACGACCGCCGCCACCCAGCGCCCGTAGTGCCGTACGGGGACGGCGCGGATCTCCGCGGGCGGCCCCGGCACCGCGGACCCTGCCAGCGGTGGCGGAACGCCGTCGGGCCCCCTCCCGGGGCCGTTCTCACGAACCACCGTTGATCTGCGCCTTCTTGACCGCCCCTGCCTCCAGGCCCCACTTCTCGAGCAGCTTCGCGTACTCGCCGTTCGCGATGACCTTGTCCATCGCCGCCTTCAGCGCGTCCCTGAGCTGCTTGTTGTCCTTGTCCACGGCGATTCCGTACGGACCCGACTGCATCTGATCGCCGACGACCGTGAAGTCCTTGCCGCTCTTCGCGGCGTACGCGGCGACCGGGTAGTCCGCGACGCTGGCGGCCACCCCGCCGCCCTTGAGCCGGACCCGTACCTCGTCGTCGCTCTCGAAGGGCTCCAGCGCGATCTTGCCCTTGCCGCTCTTGGCGCACTTCGCCGACTGCGCCTTCACGATGTCGTGCGAGACGGTGCCCTGCTGTACGGCGACCTTCTTGCCGCACAGGTCGTCCACGCTCTTCACGTGCTGCGGGTTGGAGCGCTGCACGAGCACCGAGAAACCGGCGTCGAAGTAGTCCACGAAGTCGATGCCCTCACCGACCTTCTTGCCGCTCTCGTCCAGGCCCTTCCGCCGGTCCTCGGTGTCGGAGACCGAGGACATGACGATGTCGTAGCGCTTGCTCTGCATCGAGGTGATCAGCCCGTCGAAGGTGCCGTTGGAGAACCGCACCGGCACCCCGAGCTCCTTGCCCAGCGCGGCCCCCAGGTCCGGGTCGAAGCCGGCTATCCGCTCGCCCGCCTTGTACTCCATGGGCTTGAAGGCGGCGTCCGTGCCGGCGTTGATCGCGCCCTTGTCCTGGATCTCCTTCGGCAGCTTCGCGTACAGCGGCGCCTTGGTGTCCACGTCCTTGGCCGGGCCCTTGTCCGCCGAGTCGGTCTGGTCGCCGCAGCCGGCCAGCAGCAGCGCCCCGGTGACCGCGAGTGCTCCGGCGACCGCCGACCGCGTCCGAAGCCGGGGCGATAACCCCGTCCGCTTTGCCGGTGGGGTCTGCCGACGGGTGGTGCGTGCGGTCATTTCCGGTACCTCCCTGTGTAAGTGGGGGCATCCTGCCACCGGGTTCAGCACGTAAAGAGGTCCAGCGATGTCAAAATCGGGTAACGGAGGGCCCGTTCGGCCACGGCGCCGTTTACCGCGCCGCTGAGACCTTCGTCACCAGGGGCGGCCCGGCGGGCGCCCAGCGCACGGTCGCGGGTCGTCCCGCCCACCGGTCTTCCTGTAGAAAGGTCGATTACACCCCTCACCCGGGGACCAGGGCGCGTGTGCGGCGCGCCCGGCGTCCGTACCTCCCCCGGAGCGGCGGCCATCCGCCGGACCGGCAGCGGACGCGGTGCCCGCCCGTTCCCCAACCAGGAGCGGTCACCCTCACAAGATTCGACAAAGGGGTTCGACAAAGTGGCAGCGGAGATCGTCAACTCGAAGGACGGGCTGGGCGAGGACGCGTTCGATCCGGCCTTCGCCCTGCACCGCGGCGGAAAGATGGCGGTGCAGGCCACCGTGCCCGTCAAGGACGCGGACGACCTGTCCCTGGCCTACACGCCGGGCGTCGCGAAGGTGTGCAGCGCCATCGCGGAGCAGCCCGAGCTGGTGGCCGACTACACCTGGAAGTCCCAGGTCGTCGCGGTCGTCACGGACGGCAGCGCGGTGCTCGGCCTGGGCGACATCGGCCCGGAGGCCTCCCTCCCGGTGATGGAGGGCAAGGCCATCCTCTTCAAGCAGTTCGGCGGCGTGGACGCGGTCCCGGTCGCGCTGGACTGCCGCGAGACCGACGAGATCGTGGAGACCGTGGCACGGCTCGCGCCGTCCTTCGGCGGCGTGAACCTGGAGGACATCTCGGCGCCCCGGTGCTTCGAGATCGAGGCCAAGCTCAAGGAGCGCCTCGACATCCCGGTCTTCCACGACGACCAGCACGGCACGGCCATCGTCACGCTGGCCGCGCTGCGCAACGCCTGCAAGCTGAGCGGCCGTTCGCTCGGCTCGCTGCGCGCCGTCATCTCCGGCGCGGGCGCGGCGGGCGTGGCCATCGCGAAGATCCTGGTGGAGGCCGGCATCGGGGACGTCGCGGTCTGCGACCGCAAGGGCGTCGTCTCCGAGGACCGGGACGACCTCACCGCGATCAAGCGCGAGACCGCGGGCTTCACCAACAAGGGCGGCCTCAACGGCACCCTGGAGTCGGCACTCGAGGGCGCCGACGTCTTCATCGGCGTCAGCGGCGGCACGGTGCCCGAGGACGCGGTGGCGACGATGGCGGAGGACTGCTTCATCTTCGCCATGGCCAACCCGAACCCGGAGATCCACCCGGACGTCGCGAAGAAGTACGCCTCGGTGGTCGCCACCGGGCGCAGCGACTACCCGAACCAGATCAACAACGTGCTGGCCTTCCCCGGCATCTTCGCGGGCGCCCTCCAGGTCCGCGCGACCGACATCACCGAGGGCATGAAGCTGGCCGCCGCCGAGGCGCTGGCAGCGGTGGTGGCGGACGAGCTGAGCGCCGACCGCGTCATCCCCTCGCCCTTCGACGAGCGGGTGGCCCCCGCGGTCACCCACGCGGTCGCCGCCGCGGCCCGCGCGGAGGGCATCGCGCGCCGGTAAGCACCGCTGATCGCCGCGAGCGCGGCAGCCGGGCGGTACGGAGTGACGGCTCCGTACCGCCCGGCGCATGTCCCGGCGCACGGCCCTGCACATGTCCCGGCGCCGGAGCACCCCCACGTAATACCCTCGACTGCAACTGGCCATTACCAGTCCCCTGCTCACCGCAGGGCGCGCAGCCGTTAGGACCACACGTGGAACTCAGCTATTACGCAGATCAGGCCGTGCACCTGGTGAACACCGAGGAGCCCGGGCGCGGGACCGACTCGCTGACCTCCGTCGAGGCGGTGCGCGAGCTCTTCGGCCCGAACCAGCAGGCGGCGCGCCGCTCCACCGAGGCGGACGTGACCCGGCTGCGCGCCGTCCGCACCCGGCTGCGCGCCGTCTTCACCGCCGCTGCCGAGGGCGACCACGTACGCGCCGTCGACCTGCTCAACTCGCTGCTCATGGAGTACCCCACCAGCCCGCAGATCTCCGGACACGAGCAGCGGGACGACGCGGGCCGCGCGCGCTGGCACATGCACCTCGCCGAGCACCCGGCGAACGCCACCGCGGGGTACGCCGCGACCGCCTGCATGGGCCTGGCGTTCCACCTCACCGAGCTCGGCGTGGAACGGCTCGGCATCTGCCAGGCCGACCCGTGCCGCAACGCCTATCTGGACACCTCGACGAACCGCTCGCGCCGCTACTGCTCGGACCGCTGCGCGACCCGCGCGAACGTCGCCGCCTACCGGGCGCGCAAGCGGCGCGAGAGCCGGGAGACCGGCGAGGACTGACCGGCGGCGCGGCGTACGCGCCTGCGCCCCGTCGGCCGCACCGACTGCAGCGCCCAGCCCACAGCGGATGACACGGACGAGCGAATCCCGCGCGGCGGCCTGACGCGCAACAGGGCGCGCGCCACGACCAGTTCATCGGGGACGGCGCCGAACTCGCGGCTGTCGTTCTGCACCCGCGGGTTGTCGCCCTGCACCCACCAGCCGCCCGCGCGCCGCTCCAGCGCCCGCTTCACGATGAGCAGGTCGTGCTGGAACGGATGGCGCAGCACGATCACGTCGCCGGGCCGCACGGGCGCCCCGTAGCGCACCACGAGCTGGTCACCCGGGCGCAGCGCCGGCAGCATCGACGGGTTGTAGACCTCGGCGAGACCGATCCGCTTCAGCGGCCCCACGCCGCCCTCTCCGGCGCTCCTGTCCTCCCGGCTCGCCCGCGCCCGCTGCCCGTTCATCCCGTTCTCCGCCTCCGGTCCTCCCGCCTCCGGCCGTCCGCCGTGCGGGACTTTTGTCGTAAGCCCATGGGGGCACACGCGAAAAGCCTTCCCTCACGGAGTAATCTCGCACGTGAGAAGACGATCACGAGGAAGGACGGCTTACATGCTTTCCCGCCTGTTCGCCCCCAAGGTCGAGGTCAGCGCCCACTGCGACCTGCCCTGCGGCGTGTACGACCCGGCCCAGGCCCGTATCGAGGCCGAGTCGGTCAAGGCCATCCAGGAGAAGTACCAGGCCAACGAGGACCCGCACTTCCGCGACCGTGCCACCACGATCAAGGAAGAGCGCGCGGAGCTCGCCAAGCACCACATCTCGGTGCTGTGGAGCGACTACTTCAAGCCGCCGCACTTCGAGAAGTACCCGGAGCTGCACCAGCTGGTGAACGACGCGCTGAAGTCCCTGAGCGCGGCGAAGGGTTCCACGGACCCGGCCACCGGCCAGAAGGCCCTGGACTACATCGCCCAGATCGACAAGATCTTCTGGGAGACCAAGAAGGGCTGAGCGAACCTCAGCTCCTGTGACCTGCGGTTTCCTTGACCGCTTGGTCCTCGGGTCCGCACCCGGTCCGCAGGGCGCCGCACGCGGCGTCCCTGGCGGGGCCGGGTGCGGACCTCTTTTTACGGGCCGCTTGAACGCCTGTGAGAGGGTTCAATCCTGATTCACGAAGACCTGTCTTGATATTGAAAGGTGCAATAAATGGCTACAGCAACCGCACGTCACATCCTGGTCGCGAGCGAGGACAAGGCGACCGAGCTCAAGGCCCAGATCGAGGCCGGCGCGGACTTCGCCGCGCTCGCCCGGGCGAACTCCACCTGCCCCTCCGGGCAGCAGGGCGGTGACCTCGGCTCGTTCGGCCCGGGCCAGATGGTCAAGGAGTTCGACACGGTCGTCTTCTCCGCCCCGCTCCGCGAGGTCCAGGGCCCGGTGCAGACCCAGTTCGGCTTCCACCTCCTCGAGGTGACCAGCCGCGAGGACTGACGCGCGAGGCGACCCGCCTCCATACACGCGGCCCGGCCCCCGCAGATCGTGCGGGGCCGGGCCGATGTGTGTGCGGCGCTCGTGCGCGCTGCTCAGGCGTCTCCGCCGTAGCGTGACGGGTCGCCCAGGAAGTGGCTGCCGGGGCCGCCGGGCTCCGTGCCGGTCCAGAAGTCCAGGACGGCGGCGACCAGTTCGGGACGGCTGATGGCGCCGTCCTCGTCGGTGTCCATGTGCGCGAAGCCGCGCGCGGTCTCCTCGTCATCCAGGCTCGGGGTTATGCCGTTGACGAAGGCGCGGTACTCGTCCAGGTCCAGGAACTCATCGAGATCCCGGTCGGCGACGTCGAAGTACGCGGAGGCCAGCCGGCCGAAGGACTCCTCGGCCGCCTGCGCGTCCTTCGCGATCTCCTGCACGGCCGCCACGAAGCCGTCCACGTCCAGCCGTCCGGACTCGTCGGCGTGCGGCTGGAGCGCCCGCCGCCACACCTCGCGGTACGCGTCCTCGAGGCGGATCTCCCAGTCGTCGCCGGGGGCGATGCCGATGCCCGCCGCCGACCTGCGGCCCATCACCTCGTGATCGCGCTCGGTGAGGAAGCCGTCACCGTCGGCGTCGAGCATTGCGAAGCCGTGCGCGAGCTTCCTTCTGAGCAGGTCCTCCGCCATGTTCCGCCGCTCCATCAGTTGTTCTTCACAGCACCGTCCGCACTGCGGGTACCAGCGTACGGCGCGGGAAACACCCCCGCGCGGGTAACGGAAGAGGCCGCAGGGACGGAAGGGGAAAGGGCCGGCCCGCGCACCCGGGGGGCGGTGCGCGCGGGCCGGAGACGTGCGCACGGGGCGCCGGCGGCGGCCCGTGCGGGGCACCTCACTCCGGCGGAGTCGGGGTGTCCTGGTTGCGGTGCATCGCCTGGATGTCCAGCTCCAGCTGCACGGTGGGGCCGACGATGGCGATGCCCTTGGCGAGCATGTTCCGCCAGTTCAGCGTGTACTCCTCGCGGTGCAGCTCGGTGCGGGCCAGCGCCGCGCAGCGCAGCTCCTCGCCGTACCCGCCCTCGACGGAGCCGAGGTAGTCGGTCTCCAGGGCCACCGAGCGGCTCACGCCGTGCAGCGTGAGGGTGCCGTGCACGGTCCACTTGTTGCCCGACTTGTTCACGAAGCGGTTGCTCGCGAAGTGGATGTACGGGTAGTTCTCCACGTCCAGGAAGTCCGCCGAACGCAGGTGGTTGTCCCGCGTCTTGTTGCCCGTGGCGATGCTGGACGCGTCGATGGTGCACTCGACGTAGGTGTCCTCGGGGCGCTCGCTCACGCGGATGCCCCCGTCGAACCGGGTGAAGCGGCCGTGGATGCTGGCCATGCCGACGTGCTTGCCGATGAACCGGATCGCGGTGTGCGGCGGGTCGAACAGCCAGATGCCGGGCTGCGGCGGGTCCAGCGGCTGCGCGCTCTCCAGCGCCACCCGCTCCAGACCGCTCGCCTCGCCCCGCACGACCTCGACGGTCCGGTGTGCGGGCTGGAGCCCGTCCACGGTGACCAGCACGTTGTAGGTGCCGGGCGGCAGCGCTGCGGTGAACATGCCGAACGGGTCCGTCCGGCCCTTCATCACCTGCCGGCCGCTGTCGTTCGACTTGACCGACACGTCGGCGCCGTTCAGGGGCTGGCCGACCGCGTCGACGGCCTCCAGTGCCAACACTCCGGCTGTCAGGGGGATCTCGGGCAGCAGCCCGGCTCCCCTGCCGCCGCTCTTGGTCCACTTGCGCCGCAGCAGCGAGAGGCCCATGCCGACCGCCTTTCTCTCTTGCTTGTCGCCTGTCCGGCCGGATCGTGAGCGCGTCCGCGTCTCAGTCACGGCCGAGGATGTGCCGCAGTGCAGCGGCAACGAGCTTCTCCGCGCCGGGATCGGCGCCGGGGAAGCGGAAAGCGATGTGGTTGTCCGGGCGCACGAGGAGGCAGCCCGCGTCGGTGATCTCACGCAGCCGCGCCCAGTCGCCGTACGGGTCCTCGTACTCCTGCCCGGGACCGATGACGGCGGTGGCGATCTCAACACCCAGGTCACGGGCGGCAGTTGCCGCCGCCCGGGTCCAGCAGTCGCCACCGACGCCGGTGAGCATACAGAACCTTCCGCTTCCGCCGAGGTCGAGGGTGGAGAGGTTCTCCCTCCCCCGCGTCAGCCAAGCGTGCGGAAGCCGTGCTCCGGGCCTGGTTGAGGGCTGGTGGTGAAGTTCCGGATCGCGCTCCCACCCGGCCTCGGGAGTGCCGTCGGGCAGCACCGCCGCGGAATCGTACCTGTGATTCATCTCGACGCCGTGCGCGTTGAATTCGTACACCTTGGACGCGATCGCCTCGCGCAGCAGGCCGCGCCGCTCCTCGGCCCCCGCCGAGGGCTCCTTGCGGGCCTCCATGCGGCGCGCGAGCTCGCCGGTGTCCTCGACGTCCTGGAGGTCCAGGGCCTCGAATATGGCGGATGTCTCAGCGATGCTGCGGTTGGCCCGCTCGACCACCTGCCGCCCTATGGGGGCGCGTTCCGTGTCGTATGTCTCCAACAGCGCGGGTGCGGCGGAGCCGTCCAGCACCAGCTTGAGCTTCCAGGCCAGGTTGTAGGCGTCCTGTACCGAGGTGTTGGAGCCGAGCCCGTTCGACGGCGGGTGCCGGTGCACGGCGTCGCCGGCGCAGAGCACCCGGCCCTCCGCGTACCGCTCCGCGTAGAGGTGGTTCACGGTCCAGGTGGAGGTCGAGGAGATCTTCACCGGCACGCTGTCGTCGCCGATCAGCCGGTGCACGATCGATGTGGCGTACTCCTCGTCCACGGCGGGCGGGCCCTGCTCCAGGTCGTAGCCCCAGATCGCCATCCACTCGTTCCACGGGCGCACGCAGCGCACCGCGCCCGCGCCGATCCCGCCGACGGTCGCCGAGGGCGCGAGCACCCAGTACAGGGTGCTGGGGCGGTACGCGGTGTACTCCGTGAGATCCGCCTCGAACACGATGTTGAGCGCCCCCGCCACGCCCATCCGGCCCTGCGTGGGCAGCCCGAGGTTCTCCGCGACGCGGCTGCGCCCGCCGTCGGCGCCGATGAGGTATTTCGCACGTATCTCGTACGTGTCGCCCCGCAACCGGTCCCTGACGACCGCGGTCACGCCCTCCTCGTCCTGTACGTGGGAGAGGTACTCGGTCTGGTAGCGCAGCGAAGTGCCGCGCGACACGGCCTCGTTCACGAGGACCGGTTCCAGCAGGTGCTGTGGCATGTCGCACATGCGGCTGGGGCTGGAGAGCTCGTGCTCGGCCTGCATCAGCGGGTCGTTGCCCCAGGAGCGCACCCGGCCCAGCTCCTCGCCCGCGAGGCTGGTGCAGAACGTGGTGTTCCCCATGAGCCGCTGCGGAGTGGCCTTCGCCACGACCTGGGCCTCGACGCCGAGGTCGCGGAAGACCTCCATGGTCCGCTGGTTGGTGATGTGGGCGCGCGGGGTGTCCGCGAGCGCCCCGTACCGGGTGACCATGAGGTTCGGCACGCCGTACGTGCTCAGCGCGAGCGCCGCCGTGGCGCCCGCAGGACCGCTGCCGACGACCAGGACGTCGGTCTCGACTCTTCGCACTGCCGGGCTGCTCCTGCGATCGGGGGACGGGAAGGGTCCGAAGATCGTAAAGGAAGCCTCAACTCCCTTGACCGCAGCCGCAAATGGGGATCTGTCCGGTTAGATGGCGAGACGCCAGAGCGAAGTGACCTCGCCCGCGCGGGCCTCGGCGAGCGGGTCGCCGTCCTCGCCCGCGGCCCTGGGATGACGTGGCCTGATGTCATCGCGCCCGGCGACGCGCAGTCCTGCCTCCCCGATCCACCCGAGCAGTTCCTCCCGGCTGCGCAGCCCCAGCCGCTCCGCCAAGTCGGAGAGAATCAGCCACCCTTCGCCGCCCGGGGCCAGCCGCGGGGCGAGCCCCTCCAGGAAGCCCCTGAGCATGCGGCTGCCCGGGTCGTACACGGCGTGCTCCAGCGGCGAGGTGGGCTTCGCCGGCAGCCACGGCGGGTTGCACACGGCGACGTCGGCGCGGGGTTCTTCGCCCTTTTCATACGGGAAGAGGTCGGCTCGGGTGACCTCCACAGAATCCCCCACACCAAGTTGTGCAATATTCATCCGCGCACAGTCCAGGGCGCGGTCCTCCTGGTCGGTGGCCACGACGCGGCGCACTCCGCGCCGGGCGAGCACGGCGCTGAGCACGCCGGTGCCGGTGCCGATGTCGTACGCGGTCCCCGTGCCGGGCAGCTCTGCGCGGGCCACGAGATCCACGTACTCGCCCCTGACCGGCGAGAAGACCCCGTACACGGGGTGGATCCGCTCGCCGTCGAGCGCGGGGATCTCGACGCCCTTCCGCTGCCACTCATACGCGCCGATCACGCCGAGGAGTTCGCGGAGCGGGACGGTGCGGGGTTCGCCGGGCGGGGGGCCGTACGCGGCGGTGCAGGCGGCGCGCACGTCGGGTGCGCGCCGGAGCGGGACGGACCAGTCGCCGTCCTGGGGCACGAGCAGCATGCCGAGCACCCTGGCCTTGCGGCCCTGGGCCTGGCGGTACAGGTGGAAGGTCTCGCGCGGCGTGGTGCCCTGCTTGGGCGGCTTGCGGTCCACTCTCCGCCGCAGCGCCTTGAGCAGCTGCCGCGCGCCGTGGAAGTCCCCGCGCCACAGGAGGGTCTCGCCTTCGCAGGCGAGCCGATAGGCCTTGTCGGCCCGGACCCGATCATCAATCTCCAGCACCGTGACACTTTACGCGGAAGCCCGCGCGACACCGCCGGGCGCGTGCTCTCGCACGGGCACGGCAACCCATACGACCAGGTCTGGGGCTTGCAGCCCCGCACCCCCTCCCGCCGCAGCGGCAGCCGCCCGGCGGTGACAGCCCGGCCCGCGCTCCAACCGCCGACGACACCCGCTCGACGCACGTCCCGCTGCGGCGGACATAGGGAGGGGCGCAGTCCCCCTGCGACGACCAAGGGCCATCCCAGCCCACACCTCTTTCCCGCCGCAGCGGCAAGCAGCCCAGCGGCGGCCGTCCGGCGGAGACAGCGCGGCTCGCGCCAACCGCCGACGCGGCAGCCCGCGGCAGCGGGCAAGGGCGGACGCGCAAACGGTTCGCGACCACGCGCGCGGGGCCGGACGCGCAAACGGCGCGCGACCACACGCGCGGGCTCAACGTGACGTGCGGACCGCCCCCGCGCTGGCCAGGATGACCAAAGCGATGCCGCCGAGCTCCAAGGCGGTCATGCGCTGCCCCAGCACCGTGAAGCCCGCCGCCGTCGCCGCCACCGGCATCAGGCTCATGAGGACGGCGAAGGTGCCCGCCGGCAGCGTTCGGAGGGCGAAGAGTTCCAGGGTGTAGGGGATGCCCGAGGACAGCACCGCGACCGCCGCGCCCAGCCCCAGCGTCACGGGGTCCAGCAACGCACCCCCCGCACTCACCACGCCCAACGGCGCGCTCACCACCGCCGCGACCCCCATCGCCAGCGCCAGCCCGTCCGCCTTCGGGAACCGCGCCCCCGTACGGGAGTTGAAGACGATGTACGCGGACCACATCGCCCCGGCCGCGAGCGCGAAGGCCGCGCCGGCGAGGTTCAGCGAGGCGAAGCCGCCCGCGCCCAGCAGGTACACGCCGGCCAGCGCGAGCCCCGCCCACACCAGGCTGAGCAGCCGCCGCGACGCGACGACCGAGAGCACGAGCGGCCCGAGCAGCTCCAGGGTGACCGCCGCACCCAGCGGAATCCGGTCGATGGCCTGGTAGAAGAGCGAGTTCATGGTGCCCAGCGCGACCCCGAGCCCGACCACCACGGCCCAGTCCGTACGCGAGTGCCCCCGCACCCGCGGCCTGCACACCACCAGCATCAGCACCGCGGAGAAGATCAGCCGCAGCGCCACCATGCCCAGCGCCCCCACCCGCGGGAACAGCCCCGCCGCGACCGCCGACCCGAACTGGAGCGACAGCGCGCTCCCCACCACCATCCCGATCGCCCCGGCCCGCGCCCGCGGCCCGCGCCCCGCCCCCGTACGACCGGAGCCCGCAGCCTCCGTACGTACAGAAGTCGAAGGAACAGAGGGAGCGGGGGACGCGTCGGGCGCGGAGGCAGGCGCTGCGGCGGGGTCGGCGGAGCTCATGGAGCCCACGGTAGAGCGGCGGTTGCGGCGCGTGAAATGCCGTTCCGCCTGCGGCTATGCTCGGCAGGCATGACCGCGCCGCCGCCCGCCTCCGCACCGGACAGCCCGCGCTCTCCCGCACCCTCCGCCAGCTCGAGGAACACCTCGGCACCCGCCTCGTGGACCGCAGCACGCACCACCTCGAACTGACCGCCGAGGGCACCGCGTTCCGCGAGAAGGCGGCAGCGGCGGTCGCCGCCGTCGACGAAGCGCTGGACCCGGCCCGGCTGCACCACTGGCCGCTGCGCCTGGGCCACGCCTGGTCCGCGCTCGGCCGGCACACCACTCCCCTGCTGCGCAGGTGGCGCGCCGAGCACCCGGAGACCCCGCTGGAGCTGCTGCGCATCGACGACCGTACGGCGGGGCTGCGCAGCGGCCAGGTGGACGCCGCGGTGCTGCGCGACCCCGCGCCGGAGCACACCCGCGGCCTGCGCACCCGCCGGCTGCTGGACGAGGAGCGGGTGGCAGCGGTCCCGGCGGACGGCGAACTGGCCGCGCGGCAGGACCCGTTGACCCTCGCCGACCTCGCCCCGTACCCCGTCGCGCTGAACACGGTCTCCGGGCTCACCACCCCCGCGCTGTGGCCGGCCTGCCTCCGGCCCGGGCCCGCACGCACCGTGCACGTCGCCAACACCGACGACTGGCTGGGCGCCATCGCGGCGGGCAACGCGGTCGGCGTCTCCACCACCGCCACCGCCGAACTGCACCCGCACCCCGGGGTGGCCTACAGGCCGCTGACCGGCGTCCCCTCCGTACCGGTGCTGCTCGCCTGGCGCGACACGCCCGGGCACCCGGCGATCGAGCAGCTCGCGGCGCTGGCCTGCGACCTGCTCGGCGCGGAGCGCCGGGGAACCGCCTGATCACGGCATACGTTGCCGAAGTGAGGGCACTCCGGAGGCACTCCCCGACGCGCCCTCGTCCCGTACGACCATCCGCACATCCCGCACCGATCAGCACGGGAGGCAGCACCATGGCAGGTTTCCTCGACAGGGCCAAGGAGCAGGCGCAGAAGGGCCTCGCGCAGGGCAAGGAGAAGGTCGAAGAGGTGCAGGCGCAGCGCACGGGCAACGACCTGCTGCGCAAGCTGGGTGCGGCGTATTACGCGGAGCAGCGCGGCGCCGGGACCCCCGCCGACGTGCAGCAGGCGCTCGTGGCCGTGGAGCAGCACATCGCCGAGCACGGCGACGCGTTCCTGCGCGGCGGCGGCACGGCGGGCGGCGGCCCCTTCGGGAAGTAGACCCCCGGGGCCCCGGGCCCGGTCCGGGGCGCCGCGCCCCGCTCACGGTGCCCCGCTCACGGCGCCCTGCTCACAGCGCCCCGCTCACAGGAAGCGCAGGCGGTACAGCATCAGCAGTGCCGCGGCCGTGTTCGCGGCCGGCACGGTGCCGGCCGCGATCAGGTCGGGCGCCTCCTTGAGCGGCACCCACTCGCGCTTCTCGGACTCGAAGTCGTCCTCGGGATGGCCCACGAACTCGGCCTCCTGCGCCCAGTAGATGTGGTGCCGCGCATCCGTCAGCCCGTTCGCGGGCTCGACGGTCATCAGGTGCGCCAGGGGGCCGGGGCGCCAGCCCGTCTCCTCCAGCATCTCGCGCGCCGCGGCGGCCTCCAGGCTCTCGCCCTCCTCCACCACTCCGGCCGCCAGCTCCCAGCCCCAGCTGTCCGTGATGAAGCGGTGCCGCCACAGCATCAGCACCTCGTTGCGCTCGTTGACCGCGGTGGCCATCGCCACGGGCCTGAGCCGGATCAGATAGTGGTCCAGGTGGCGCCCGTCGGGCAGCTCCACATCGGCCAGGTTGACCTTCAGCCACTGGTTCTCGTACACGGTCCGCTCACCCAGGTTTTTCCATTTCACGTATGTGCCCCCTTCCAGGCGAAAGTTGGGCACATCCCAGCACGCTGCCGCGCCCCGCAGACAGAGCGCACAGGGGGCGGCAACCGGCCCCGACGAGGCATCCGCGGGCACCCGCAGGTGCCGGGAGCCGCGCGGGGCACCGCGCGCGGGGTGCCTAGAGCGGCACCCGCAGCGCGTCCTCGATCAGCTCGGCGGCCTCGGCCGCCGACGTGCCGGGGTGCTGGAGCAGGTGGTCCCGCACCCCGCGCATCCGTCCCCGCAGCCGCTGCGACTCGATGCCCTGCGCATGGCCGACCATCTCGGCCGCCGTCGCCGCGGCCCGCTCCGGATCGCCGCTGCGCAGCTCCACGTCGGTGAGGGTGGCCAGCCTGTTGACCCGGCCCCGCACATGGGCCGGCGCCCTGGCCGCCTCCTTCGCGTACTTCTCGGCCGCGTCCAGTTCGCCGAGCACCAGCAGGGACTCGGCGAGCCGCACTTCGACGAGCCCCGGCTGCACGTACCCGGTCTCCACCGGCTCCTCCTCGGGCCTGATCCGCTCCGAGTACGCCTCAGCCCAGCGCATGCACGCGTGCGCGCTGCGCCGGTCGCCGAGCCGCGCGTACGCCATGGCCTGCATCGCGTACAGGTCGGTCGCGAGCGCGGGGCTGGCGTGCGGCCCCGCGGTCCGCAGCACGGCCTCGGCGCAGGCGATGGCCCGGCGGCTGTCGCCGAGGAAGAGCGCCTGATTGACGAGCAGCGCCACCACGTACCCGCCGAACAGCCGGTCGCCGCTGGCCTTTCCGAGCCGCAGCGCCTGGTGGAAGTAGCGCTGCGCGAGTCCCTGGGCGTCGGCGTCGTACGCGCAGATCCCGCCCACGGCGGCCAACGAGCCCGCGGCGCGGTGCAGTTGCCGCCCCGTCGCGTCGCCGTACCCGCCGCGCAGCAGCGGCGCCACACCGGCGGTGAGGAAGCCGGTGACGCGCGCCCGCGTGGCCACGCCGCCCGCGTTCCTGTAGAGGTGCTCGTAGTGGCTGCGCGCCGCGGTGAGGATCTCGACGTCCTCCTCGGTGACCTCGCGGTCGCCGTCGTGCGAGACGTCCAGGTCCTCCGGCGGGTTCTCCCACTCCCATACGGGGGCGATGGCGGACGCCCCGGCCAGCAGGGGCGGTCCGCCCTGCTCGGCGTGGAGCTGGTCCGAGCGCCATAAGACCGCGGCGCGCTCCAGGAACCGTCCGAGCCCCACCCCGTCGCCGGGGTCTCCCGCGCCCTGCGGCGCCGGCGAGCCGCCGGGCCCCGGGGCCGCCATGCCGATGTCGGCGAGGGTGAGGGTCCTGCCCAGGCGCCCGCCGAGGATCTCGCAGATCATCTCCGGCACCCTGCCGCGCGGACGCTGCCCTTTGAGCCATCGTCCGACGGCCGTGTGATCGTAACGCAGAGTGACATCCGCCTCTCTTCCGAGACGGTTCACGCGCGCCGCAAGACCGGCCCGGGATATCCCCGACTGCTCTAGCAGCGCGTCCAGTTGACTGTTGGGCTCCATTGCGTGGTGCCGCCCTCCGGTCCATCCAACTCCCTGTTTCGCAGAGTAACCGACTCCGGTTCACACGGGGTGTGAAAACCCCGCCCACGCATGCGAGCGGCACATGCTCCCGCCCCCGGACCGTGTGCGGTTGGCTGGATGCATTCCGTACACCCCCGTACGCAATGCCGCCCACGGCACCCCCGTACGCCGACATGAGGAGGAACTCCCCCGTGAACGACCCGATTCGAGACCGGTACGGCATAGGTCATGCCGTCATCTGACCGCCGCACCAGAACCCCCAACCACGCGCTGCGCGCGCTCCTGCGGGAGACCGAGTGGACCCAGGAGGCGTTCGCCAGGGCCATCGCGGCGCTGGGCGCCGAGGCGGGCGTCCACCTGCGCTACGACCGCACCTCGGTCGCCCAGTGGCTGCGCGGCAGCCGCCCGGCGCCCCGGGTGCGGCTGCTCATGGCCGAGGCGCTGTCCCGCAAGCTGGGGCGCCCGGTCGCCGTCGCGGAGCTCGGCATGGGCGACAGCCCGCAGCGCCGCGGCGCGCGCTCCGCGCACCCCGCCGACCGCGTCGCCGCGCTGACCAGGCCGGTCGTCGGCCCGCCCCGGGCGGCCCAACCGCCCGCAGCGCCCTACCAGTTGACCCTGCTCACCCGCCCCCGCCATCCCCGCGCGGGGTCGGGCGCGGGGCCGGGTACGGGACCCGGCTCAGGATCCGGCGCGGGCTCCACCCCCGGACCCGGCTCGGGCTCAAGCTCAGGCTCGGGCCCGAACTCCGGCCCGGCCCCCGGCTCACCTCCGGCGCACGGCGCACAGGGAGCGCAGTGCGGCACCGCCCCGCGCGCCGGTTCGCCCGCTCCGGGTGCGCCCGGCGCGCCCGGAGCGCCGAGCCCGGCGGTGCCCCAGCTGAGGCCGCCGGGCCCCGCGCCGGCCTCGGCCGCCACCCCGCGCCCCACCCACACGGTGCGCCGCACGAGCCCCGACGAGGTGGCCTCGGTGCGCGAACACGTGCGCTTCTTCGCCCAGCAGGCCGACCGGCACGGCGGCGGCCACATCCGCACCCCGCTCGCCGCGTACCTGAGCGGCCTGGTCCGCAGGCTGCGCACCGGCGGCGACGGCCCGCACCACGCGCAACTGCTGGCGGGCGCGGCCCGGCTGAGCTACCTGCTGGCCAGGGTGTACGCGGACGAGCAGCGGCACGGCCTCGCCCAGCGCGCCTTCCTCACCGCGGCCGAGCTCGCGGAGGAGGGCGGCGACCCCGAGGGCGTGGCCCTGGCGCGGCGCGCGCTGAGCACCCAGGCGCACCAGTTGGGGCACGCCGCGCACAGCCTCGCGCTGGCGGAGTCCGCGTGCGAGGCGGCGCCGTCCGGCGCCGAGCCCTCGGCGCGCGCCTTCCTGTACGCGGGCCTCGCCGTGGCACAGGCGGCGGGCGGCGAACGGGACCGCGCTGTGCGGACGCTGGGCCGCGCCGAGCACGAACTCGCCCGTGCGCCGGCCGACCTGACCAGCGGCCCGGAGAGCCCGAACGGCGAACCGGTCGGCGCCTACCAGGACGCCGCGCTGCTCTACCAGGCCGGCAAGGTCCGCGCCGAGCTGGGCGACCGCGCCGGCGCCATCGGCGAGTTGCGCTCCTCGCTGCGGCAGCGCCCCGAGGGCGAGCGCCGCTCCCGCGCGCTGAGCCACGCCGAGCTGGCCGAACTGCTGCTCGCCTCTGGAGAGTTGGAGGAGGCGTGCACGGCGTGGCAGGTCTTCCTCGAGGACTGCTCGCTGGTCCGCTCGGGGCGTGCGCGCCGCGCCCGCGACCGCATGCCGCGGCTGCTCCGCCCGTACGCCGGAGAGCACTGCGTACAGGCCCTGTTGCTGCGGTTCCCGGTGCGGGGGACGGATGCGCGATAACCGGGCGCGAAGCCGCCGTGAAAGTCCACACTGGTGCGGCCGCACACGCGCCGCGGCCCCGTCCGGCACCGTCCGGGCGGGGCGCCGCGGCCGAGTAAGGGCGCGGCGCGCCGGGCATCAACGGCGCGACGGCAACAACCGAACGGCGATACGAAGTTCAGGGAGACGGGGGCAGCATGGCCACACCCATCACCGCGAACGCCTTGGTCGAAGCACTCCAGAAGGAGGGCGTGAAGGTCGAGGAGGTCCGCGACTGGCGGAACCACAACCGCAACCAGAAGGGCCCCTGGGGCCCGGTGCACGGCGTGGTGATCCACCACACCGCCACCAACGGCGCGAAGGAGACCGTCGACCTCTGCTACGACGGCCGCGCCGGGCTGCCGGGGCCGCTGTGCCACGGGGTCATCACCAAGGACGGAACGGTTCACCTGGTGGGCCACGGGCGGGCCAACCACGCGGGTCTGGGCGACGACGACGTGCTCGACGCGGTGATCGCCGAGCGGAAGCCGCCCCGCCCCAACGAGATGAACACCGACGGCAACCGCTACTTCTACGGCTTCGAGTGCGAGAACCTCGGCAACGGCGAGGACCCCTGGCCGCCCGAGCAGCTCGACGCCATCGCGCGCGCGGCCGCCGCGCTGTGCAGGCACCACGGCTGGAACTCCCGCTCCGTCATCGGCCACCTGGAGTGGACGGCGGAGAAGTCCGATCCGCGCGGCTTCACCATGGACGACATGCGCGAGAAGATCGAGTCGCGGCTGAAGTGAGCACCGGGCCCGCGGGCCTCCGGCGGCGGGTGCGGGAGAATCGGAAGCGTGTCCGCGCCCGCCTCCTCCCCCGCCGCCCTCGGCCCGCGGCTGCCGTCCCCGCTCCAGGAGCTGGAGGACCCGCGCTTCACCGCGTACGGGGTGCGGCTGCTGCTCAAGCGGGACGACCTGATCCATCCGGCGCTGCCCGGCAACAAGTGGCGCAAGCTGGAGCCCAATCTGCGCGCGGCCCTCGACGCCGGCCGCCGCACCCTGCTCACCTTCGGCGGCGCCTACTCCAACCACCTGCGCGCCACGGCGGCGGCGGGCCGCCTCCTGGGCCTGTCCACGCTCGGCGTCGTACGCGGCGAGGAGCTGGCGCACAGGCCGCTCAACCCCTCACTGCGGCAGTGCGCCGAGGACGGCATGCGGCTGCGCTTCGTCTCCCGCGCCGACTACCGCCGCCGCGCCGACCCCGCGTACCAGCGCGAGCTGTGCGCCGACCTCGGCTGCGAGGAGGCGTACGTGGTCCCCGAGGGCGGCAGCAACGCCCTTGCCGTGCGCGGCTGCGCGGAGCTGGGCCGGGAGCTGCGCGGGCGCGCCGAGGTGGCGGCCGTCGCATGCGGCACGGGCGGCACCCTCGCTGGCCTCGCGGCGGGGCTCGGCCCGGGGCAGCGGGCGCTCGGCATACCGGTGCTCAGGGGCGACTTCCTCGCGCACGAGACGGAGCGGCTGCAGCGGGAGGCCTTCGGCGGGCCGCGCGGCACGTGGACGGTGGACGGCCGCTTCCACTGCGGCGGCTACGCCCGCACGACCCCGGAACTGGACGCCTTCGCCACCGACTTCGCGGCCCGGCACGGACTGCCGGAAACCGAGCGCGTGTACGTGGCCAAGCTGCTGTACGCGCTGACCTCCCTCGCACGCGAGGGCGCCTTCGCCCCGGGCAGCAGGATCGCCGCGGTCATCACCGCCTGACAGAATCCGCGACGTTGCGTGACGCCTTCGCTGTCGCTCTGTGCGAACGGAAGCGCACGCTCCGGAAATTCGCTCACCCTGCGTACTTGCCAGAGAATCCGCCCCGGGCGCACTATTAACGCCCCTAGGACTGGGTACGGGAGGAGTGCCGAAGATTTCGCACCACCGCGATCCCCCAAAAACATCAACGGAGCGTAATCATCCCGGAATTGGGGTTCCCCACCCCTAGCCACGGATCGTGCCCTTATGTTTACTATGGGTGACGTCTTCGGGGTGGTGCACCAGTGATCCGCACGGGCGACATCGCGTCGCGGATCGCGATAGCGTCACAGGCGAACGATCCACCGTGCCGGCCCGCGGTCCTCCGGGGCCAGTCCCGCGGAAGCACACCGGTCCGCGGAACGGCGGCGGCCCCCGGCGCATTCGTAACAGCGAAACGAGCCCAACGGGCTTGCGTCCCCTTGGAGGTGAGGGTGTCCCAGATCGCAGGCGAGCCCGCGGAGCAGGACACGCAGGACTTCGTGGAGGTCCGGCTGCCCGCAGCGGGTGCCTATCTGTCGGTGCTGCGTACGGCCACCGCCGGCCTCGCGGCCCGCTTGGACTTCACCCTCGACGAGATCGAGGATCTGCGGATCGCCGTGGACGAGGCGTGCGCGATCCTGCTCCAGCAGGCCGTTTCCGGATCCGTCCTCAGCTGCGTCTTCCGGCTCGTCGGCGACTCGCTCCGGGTCACCGTCTCCGCGCCGACGACCGACGGCCGCGCCCCGGAGCGGGACACCTTCGCCTGGACGGTGCTCTCCGCGCTGGCCGGCGAGGTCGACTCGGCGGTCTCCGAGGACCGCACGGTGAGCATCAGCCTGCACAAGAAGCGCGGTGCGGGTCCCGGAGCATCGTGACCGAGCACGAGGCGAGGGAGATGTGGATCGGCCGCAACGGGGCGGCGGCCGGTCCCGGCGTCCCTGAGCAGGCGCGGCCGCACCCGGCCGACCCCAGCAGTCAGCTATCGGAGCAGGCAGAGCGGGCGGACGCGATGGACCAGCAGCACGAGCAGCACGGGACGGGCGAACAGCCGGTGCGCGCGGCCGGGCAGTTCGACCCGCAGGACCGCGCCGGTGCGCGCACCCTCTTCATGCAGCTTCGCAAGCTCCCGGAGAACTCGCCGGAGCGCGCCGAGCTGCGCAACCAGCTCGTGCGGATGCACCTGCCGCTCGTCGAGCACCTGGCCCGCAGGTTCCGCAACCGCGGGGAGCCGCTGGACGACCTCACCCAGGTCGCCACGATCGGCCTGATCAAGTCCGTCGACCGCTTCGACCCGGAGCGCGGCGTGGAGTTCTCCACGTACGCGACGCCGACGGTCGTGGGCGAGATCAAGCGGCACTTCCGCGACAAGGGCTGGGCGGTCCGTGTGCCGCGCCGCCTCCAGGAGCTGCGGCTCTCGCTGACCTCGGCCACCGCCGAGCTCTCCCAGCGGCACGGCCGCGCGCCCACGGTGCACGAGCTGGCGCAGCGGCTCTCCATCTCCGAGGAGGAGGTGCTGGAGGGCCTGGAGTCGGCGAACGCCTACAGCACGCTCTCGCTGGACGTGCCGGACACCGACGACGAGTCCCCCGCGGTCGCCGACACCCTCGGCGCCGAGGACGACGCGCTGGAGGGCGTGGAGTACCGGGAGTCGCTGAAGCCCCTGCTGGAGGAGCTCCCGCCGCGGGAGAAGAAGATCCTGCTGCTGCGCTTCTTCGGCAACATGACCCAGTCGCAGATCGCGCAGGAGGTCGGCATCTCGCAGATGCACGTCTCCCGCCTCCTGGCCCGCACCCTGGCCCAGCTCCGCGACAAGCTGCTGGTCGAGGAGTAGGCCCGGCCGGTCGAGGAGCAGGCCCGCGGGGGCCGGGCCGCCACCCGGCTCTCCCGCTCTCAGTCCTCCCGCGGCCCCACGCCCAGCGCCTCGGTCGCGGTGGGGTTCACCACGCAGGCCAGCACCGCCACGGCGGCGGCCGCGAGCACCACGGCGAGCGCCACGTACGCCCCGCCGTTCTGCGCGAACTGCCACGCCACGGGAAGCGCCAGCAGCTGCACGATCATCGCCGGGCCGCGGCTCCAGCGGCGCAGCAGCCACAGCCCGCGCGCGGCGGCCAGCGGCAGCACGCTCAGCGCCAGCACGGTCACGGCCATGGTCACGGCCTGCGTCATCTGGTCGGGCTTGTCGGTGAACAGCAGCACCAGTGAATAGAGCCCGAACCCGAGGACGACCACCCCCTCCAGCGCGGTCAGCACGGCGGCCGCCACGAGGCGCCGGGGCCGCTGCGCGGCCGAGGGGTTCACGGGTACGGGAACAGGCTTGTCACTCACACCGGCCAGGGTAGCCACCGCGCAGAGGGGGACTCTCGGGACCACCTCCACAGGACCTGTGGGTAACCTGCCCCCATGCGCGCACTTCTCGTGGTCAACCCGGCAGCCACCGACACCAGCGCGCGGACGCGTGACGTCATCGCCCACGCCCTCGCCAGCGACCTCAAGCTGGAGGTCGTCACCACGGAGTACAAGGGGCACGCACGCGACCTCGCACGGCGGGCCGCCGAGGGCGGCGAGACCGATCTGGTGATCGCACTCGGCGGCGACGGCACCGTCAACGAGATGGTCAACGGGCTCCTGCAGGACGGCCCCGACCCTGACCGCCTGCCCCGCCTCTCCGTCGTCCCCGGCGGCTCGACCAACGTCTTCGCCAGAGCCCTGGGCATGCCGAACCACCCCGTCGAGGCCACCGGCGCGCTGCTGGACGCGCTGCGTGAGGGCCGCGAGCGCACCGTCGGCCTCGGCCTCGCCTCCGGCGTCCCGGGCACCGACGACGCGGAGGTGCCGCCCCGCTGGTTCACGTTCACGGCCGGGCTCGGCTTCGACGCGGGTGTCGTCGGGCGGGTCGAGCAGCACCGCGAGCGCGGCAAGCGTTCGACCCACGCCCTCTATGTGCGGCAGGTCGTACGGCAGTTCCTCAACGAGCAGCACCGGCGCGGCGGCACCATCACGCTGACCCGCCCCGGCGAGGACCCCGTCGAGGGGCTGGTGCTGTCGATAGTCAGCAACACCGCGCCGTGGACCTTCCTGGGCAACAGGCCGCTCTACTCCTCGCCCTCCGCTTCCTTCGACACCGCCCTCGACGTGCTCGGACTCAGCCGGCTGACCCCGGCCGCCGTCAGCCGGTACGCGAGCCAGCTGCTCACGTCCTCGCCCGAACGCGGCCCGCACGGGAAGCACGCGGTGTCCCTGCACGACCTGACGGACTTCACCTTGCAATCGCAGGTGTCACTGCCGTTTCAGATGGACGGTGACCACCTGGGAGTGCGTACCGGCGTGCGCTTCACAGGCGTACGGCGTGCACTGCGTGTGATTGTGTAAGCGGAAGGGCCTAAAGTCCTTCTACTCGAACGTTTAGACCAGGGTCCACCCCCTGGAAGTACCGCTGTGAGCCAGGCGACACCAAGGATTCAAAAAAAACTTTCCGGAAGGGGTTGTATCCGTCGCCGAGGTTTGCGAGTCTCTTCATGGCGATCGGGACGGCCCCTCTTCGGCGGCCCCCTTGAGAGCTCGAATCCCCCTCCTCAGTTCCAGTGGGACCCGCATCACAAACGAGCGGTTCCCCTTCCCTTGCGGAGGGATTCGTGAAAGCGTTCACATTCACAAGCAACGAGCCCGCAACAGAGGAGAGGTAGCAGCCATGGACTGGCGTCACCACGCCGTTTGCCGCGAGGAAGACCCCGAGCTGTTCTTCCCCATCGGCAACACCGGTCCTGCGCTGCTGCAGATCGAGGAAGCCAAGGCCGTCTGCCGCCGCTGCCCCGTGATGGAGCAGTGCCTGCAGTGGGCCCTGGAGTCCGGCCAGGACTCCGGTGTCTGGGGTGGCCTCAGCGAGGACGAGCGCCGTGCCATGAAGCGCCGCGCCGCTCGCAACCGGGCGCGGAACAACGCCGCGTCCGCCTGAGGACGGCACCCAGGCGCTGCCCAAGCTGCTCCCCCGAGTTCGCAGCGCGCAGTGCTCGACTGAGCCCCGGTTCCCTTTCGATGGGACCGGGGCTTGTTGCTGTCCTGGCGCGCCCCGCGGGGTGCGCGCTCAGTGCTCCGGCTGCTCGCGGCCCGGGCGCTGTTCGGCCGGTACGGGGAGGTCGAAGACGACGCGGGTGCCGCCGTCCGGGGCCGGCAGCATGTCGAAGGTGCCGCCCAACTCGCCCTCCACCAGCGTCCGTACGATCTGCAGGCCCAGATTGCCGGCGCTCTTGGGGTCGAAGCCCTCGGGCAGGCCGCGGCCGTTGTCCTGGACGGTGACCAGCAGCCGGGCCTCCTCCCTGCCGGAACCGCCGCCGCGCACGGCGCCGACCTCGACGGTGCCCTGTTCGCCGGTGTCGGGGTAGCCCGTACCGAAGCCGTGTTCCAAGGCGTTCTGCAGGACCTCGGTGAGGACCATCGACAGCGGGGTGGCGACGTCGGCGCCCAACACCCCGAAGTGGCCCGTGCGGTGGCCCTTCACGCGGCCCGGTGAGATCTCGGCCACCATCGCGAGCACGCGGTCGGCGATCTCGTCGAACTCGACACGTTCGTCGAGGGTCTGGGACAGCGTCTCGTGCACGATGGCAATCGAACCGACCCGGCGCACCGCCTCGTTCAGCGCCTCCTTGCCGCGGTCCGAGTCCATCCTGCGGGCCTGGAGGCGGAGCAGCGCGGCGACCGTCTGGAGGTTGTTCTTCACCCGGTGGTGGATCTCCCGGATGGTGGCGTCCTTGGTCATCAACTCCCGCTCGCGGCGCCGCACTTCGGTGATGTCGCGGAGCAGGATCAGCGAGCCGATGCGGGCGCCCTTGGGCTTCAGCGGGATGGCGCGGAGCTGGACGACGCAGTCGTTGGCCTCGACCTCGGCGCCCCGCGGGGCCCAGCCGCTGGCCATCTTGACCAGCGCCTCGTCCACCGGCGCGCGGGACGGGGCGAGTTGGCCCGTGGCCTCGCCCAGGTGTACGCCGACGAGGTCGAGGGTGAAGCCGAGGCGGTGGTAGGCCGAGAGCGCGTTGGGGCTCGCGTAGAGCACCACGCCGTCGGCGTCGAGGCGGATCAGGCCGTCGCCGACGCGCGGGATGTGGTCGATGTCGAGCTGCTGCCCGGGGAACGGGAAGGCGCCGGCGGCGATCATCTGCGCGAGGTCGGACGCGCTCTGCAGATAGGTGAGTTCGAGGCGTGAGGGCGTGCGGACGGTCAGCAGGTTGGTGTTCCTGGCGATGACGCCGAGCACCCGGCCCTCGCGGCGTACCGGGATCGACTCGACCCGCACCGGCACCTCCTCGCGCCACTCCGGATCGCCCTCGCGCACGATCCGTCCCTCGTCCAGCGCGGCGTCCAGCAGCGGGCGGCGGCCCCGCGGGACGAGGTGGCCGACCATGTCGTCCTGATACGAGGTGGGCCCGGTGTTGGGGCGCATCTGGGCGACCGACACATAGCGGCTGCCGTCCCTGGTGGGCACCCACAGCACGAGATCGGCGAAGGAGAGGTCGGCCAGCAGCTGCCACTCGGAGACCAGCAGGTGCAGCCACTCCAGGTCGAGATCCGAGAGAGCGGTGTGCTGGCGTACGAGGTCGTTCATGGAGGGCACGTGCGCGAGCCTACCGGCGGCGCGCAAACGGATGTCCGCACGGGGCTGACGGGGAGCACCGGTGTGCGCAAGAATCTACGACAGCGGTCGCCGCAGGGCATCGCTTCCGTTCAAGACGTGGAGTTGGGCGAAGTGCGTGGAATGCGCCGCGTACGCCGCCTGGACACCCCCGAGTGGTCTAGTCCACAATTGCACCGGGACAATTGAACAAGCAGCGAAGACAACAGACTTCTGCCCTCCCCGCACAGGAGGGCAGAACGAGACCGCGGCGCTCTCTGCCCTGACCGCGCCGGGGTCTTGGAGGTCCGGGCTGCGGTGCCGGGAGGGTTGAGGGTCCCGCCCAGGCGCCGCGGCCCGCGGCATTTCTCACGCGGGTTCCCCTGGGAGCCCGCGTTTTTCGTGCGCGTACGCGCGGGCATGCGCGAGGGCCGGTACGTCGGCGACGTACCGGCCCCTTCGACGGCGTACGGCTCTAGTCGTCCTCCTGTGCGCCCCCGATCACCTCCGCTGCCGCGCGGCCGCAGACCCGTGCGGCGCCGTGCGTGGCGATGTGCAGGGCGCCGGAGGGCGGGGCCTGCGGGACGCCCATCTCCACCACGACCGTTTCGGGGCGCGCGGCGACCAGGGCGCGCAGGGCCCCGGCCATCCACGGGTGCCGGTGCTCGTCGCGTACCACCGCCACGACGCGGCGCTCCCCCGCGTCCGCGAGCAGGCGGGCGGCGAGGGCCTGCGGGTCACCGGCTTCGGCCGCGCCGTAGGAGGCGGTGGCGGTGCCGGGGAGCAGGTGCTCCAGCTCGGCGGCGACGCCCCAGGGGGTCTCGTCACCGACCGCGATGTTGGCGTACGGGGTGAAGGCGGCGACGAACGGCGGCGCGGAGAGGGGCTCCCGGGCCCCGGTCACCCGCAGTGCGCGGCGCGCGGCGCGCAGTCCCGTGCCGCTGTCCTCGTGTGCGGCGGCCGACTCGGCCCTGCGCTGGGCCGCCGCCCAGTCGGCGAGGGCGCGGACGCGGGAGGCGGCCTCGGCGAGGCGGTGTTCGGGGAGCTCGCCCTCGTGGACGGCGCGTACGAGCGCGTCGCGCAGGCCGAGCACGGTGTCCTCGTCCGCCAGGTGTCCGCCGACGCACAGCGCGTCGGCGCCCGCGGCGATCGCGAGGACCGCGCCGCGCTCGATGCCGTGGGTGTCGGCGATCGCCTTCATCTCCAGCGCGTCGGTGACGATCAGGCCCTGATGGCCGAGTCCGCCCCGGTCGCGGGGCGCGCGCAGCAGCCCGGTGAGCGCGGCGGCGCTCAGGGTCGCCGGGCGCTCCGCGTCGAGCGCGGGCAGCAGGATGTGCGCGCTCATCACGCACTTGCTGCCCGCGGCGATCGCGGCGCGGAAGGGGACCAGTTCGCGCGCGTGCAGGGTGCCGAGGTCGGCGTCGACGCGGGGCAGCGCGAGGTGGGAGTCCTCTGCGGTGTCGCCGTGCCCGGGGAAGTGCTTGACGCAGGCGGCGACGCCGGCGTCCTGGAGCCCTTCCACGTACGCGACGGTGTGCCGGGCGACCAGCTCGGGATCGGCGCCGAAGGAGCGGACCCCGATGCCCGGGTTGTCGGGGTTGGAGTTGACGTCGGCCGAGGGCGCCCAGTTGAGGTTGACGCCGCAGCCGGCGAGGCGGGCGCCGAGTTCGCGAGCGACCCGGCGGGTGAGCGCGGGGTCGTCGATGCGGCCGAGCGCGAGATTGCCGGGGAACGAGGAGCCCGTACGGGATTCGAGACGGGTGACGTCGCCGCCCTCCTCGTCGATGGCGACCAGCACGTCGGGGCGCGCGGCGCGCAGCTCGGCGGTGAGCGCGGCGAGCTGCTCGGGCGAGGCGATGTTGCGGCCGAACAGGCCGACGGCCGCCAGCCCTTCGCCGAGCCGGCGCAGCAGCCACGCGGGCGCCTCGGTGCCGGTGAAGCCGGGCTGGAGTACGGCGAGCGCGTCCCTGGTGAGGGTGGAGGCGTCGCGGGCGAGGGTCGTCATGTGCGCACTATCCCTTCACTGCGCCGGAGGTGAGTCCGCTGACCGCCTTGCGCTGGAGGTAGACGAAGAGCAGCAGGACGGGGATGGCGAAGAGCGAGGCGGCGGCCATGGTGGCGCCCCAGTCGTCGCCGAACGCGGTCTGGAACTTCGACAGCCACAGCGGGAGCGTCTGCGCCTCGGCGTTCTTGTTGAGGATCAGCACCATCGGGAACTCGTTCCACGCGGTGATGAAGCCGAACAGCGAGGTGGCCATCAGCCCCGGTGCCAGCAGCGGGAAGATGACCTTCACGAACGCCTGGACGCGGGTGCACCCGTCGACCATCGCCGACTCCTCCAGCTCCTTGGGCACGGCCGCCACGTAGCCGCGCAGCGTGAGCAGCGTGAGCGGCAGGACCATGACCGTGTAGAAGAGCGTGAGCGGGATCAGGCTGTTGAGCATGTCGGCGTCCCTGACCAGCATGTAGATCGCGATCACCATGACCTCCCAGGGCGCCATCTGGGCGATCATGAAGGTCAGGATGAGGCTCTTGCGGCCGCGGAAGCGCATGCGGGCCAGCGCGAACGCCGCGAGCAGCGCGATCGTCAGGGAGAGCAGCACGGCGAGCGCCGTGACGGTGACGGAGTTCCGCACGAGGGTCCAGAAGTTCTCCGCCGCGATCGCCGTGCGGAAGTGCTCCAGTGTGGGGCTGTCGGGGAACCAGACGGGGGTCTCGCTGATGATGTCGCCGTTGGGCTTCAGCGCCGTGTTGAACATCCAGTAGACCGGGAAGACGAAGAACGCGAAGAGCACGAGGGCGGTCGCGTTCGGCCAGATCCGGCCGAGGAGTGAGCGGCTCACCGTGCGGACTTCCCTTCGTTCTCGGCGGTGCCGGCGTCCATGTCCTCCGCGTCCTCCTGGCGCAGCACGATGCGCAGGTAGTACGACATGAGCCCGAGCAGGACCAGGATGGTGAGCACCGAGATCGCGGCGCCCATGCCGTAGTGCTGGTTGCCGACGCCCTCGACGAAGGCGTACACCGGCAGCGTCTCGGTGAGGCGGTCCGGGCCGCCCTCGTTGACGGCGAAGACCTGCGGGAACGCCTTGAAGATCCAGATGACTTCGAGGAACGTCGTGGCCAGCAGGAACGGCTTGAGGAACGGCATCGTCACGGAGGCGAAGCTCTTCCAGGCCCCGGCGCCGTCCAGCGCGGCCGCCTCGTACAGCTCGCGCGGGATCGTGGTGGTCGCGGCGTACAGGTTGATCGCGACGAACGGAATCGACGTCCAGACGATCAGAAGCGACACCACGAAGAACGTGGAGAGCTGGCTGCCAGTCCAGTTGTAGTCGGCCATGGACGCGAAGCCGAGCTTGGCCAGCACCCAGTTGACGACGCCGAAGCGCTGCGCGAACAGCCACTGGTAGACGGTGGTCGCGGCGATGATCGGCATGGCCCAGGCGAGTACGAGGCCCACCGAGAGCAGCAGCCGCATCTTGCTGCCGAGCCGCGCGAGCAGCAGGCCCACCAGGGTGCCGCCCACCATGATGAGCACGACGTTCGCCGCGGTGAACAGCACCGAGCGCAGCGTCACCCGCCAGAAGTCGGACCCGCCGAGCACGTCGGCGTAGTTGCCGACGCCGTTCCACTCGGTGAGGTGCTGGATGAGCTGCGTCATGTTGAGGTTCTGGAACGACAGCACGACGTTCCGCACCATGGGCCACCCGAGCAGCGCGGCGGTGACCGCGAGCGCGGGGAGCATCAGCAGGTAGGGCAGCGCCCTGCCGCTCCGCCGCGGCTCCCCCGGCGGGCCCGGTGGCCCGGCCTCCTGCGGCGCCCTCTGCACCGGCGGCGCCTCACCGGCCTGAACTGACATGTCTACTCCGTGAGTCGAGGTCCGCCGAACCCGCATGCGTGACCGGCGGGCGCCCACGTCCCAGACGCACGCCGGTCACGCGCCGTGCGGCTACTGCTGTTGCGCGAGCCGCTTGTCGAACTCCGCCTGTACGGACTTCGCGGCCTCCGCGTGCGGGCGGCCCTTCAGTACGGCGGTCATGTAGGTCTTGATCGGGTTCGGCGGGTTCTCCACCGCGCCCCACTCGGGGATCAGCGGGGTCATGCCGCCCCCGGGCACGGCGGGCGCCGCGGCCTCGGCGACCGGGTTGCCCTTGAGCTGGGCCTCCAGGGCGCGCTTGTTCGGGATGACGCCGCTCTCCTTGGCCAGGGCGCCCTCGTACTTGTCGGAGAGGGCGATCTTCAGGAACTCCTTGGCCAGCTCCTGCTTCTGGCTGCCCGCGGCGATGGCGAGGTTGGAGCCGCCGAGGAACACGCCCTCGGGGGTGCCGGCCTTCTCACCGGGGATGGTGAAGGAGCCGATGTCCTTCTCCATCTTCGGGTTGGCCTGGACGGCGGTGGCCACCTCCCAGCCCATGCCGATGAAGGCGCCGGTCTTGCCCTTGGCGAAGACCTTGCCCTGCTCGGGGGTGGCCTCGTCCTTGTCCTTGGGGGCCTTGGAGTACGAGGCGTACTTCTTGTAGACCTCCATGGCCTCGCCCACCTTGGGGTCGGAAAGGTTGGAGACCCACTTGCCGCCCTGCTTCTTGACGAGCTGGGCCTTGTTGCCGATGAGCAGGCCGTCGAAGAAGTACCAGTTCTGGCCCGGCATGTAGACGGGCTCGGCGTCGGTCTTCTTCTCGATGGCGTCGAACGCCTTGAAGAGCTCGGCGCGGGTCTTCGGGGTGCCCTTGAGGCCCGCCTGCGCCCAGATCTTCTTGTTGTAGATCACGGTGCGGTTGGCCACGAACCACGGGGCGGCGAACTGCTTGCCCTGGTAGACGGCCGACTTGTTCACCGAGGGCGTCCAGTCGGCGCCCAGGCCCTTCTTGAGGTCGCCGAGCTCCAGGAGCCCGCCGGTCTTCGCGTACGCCGGGGTCTGGGTGTTGCCGACCTCGATCACGTCCGGCGGGTCCGACTCGGAGAGCGCCGTGGTGATCTTCTGCTGGATGCCGTTCCACTGCTGGACTTCGAGCTTGAGCTTCGCGCCGGTCTTCTTCTCGAAGGCGGCACGCACGTCCTTCTCCCACTGCTTGGGCGTGGAACCGTCCATCGCCCAGACGGTGAGCGTCTTGCCCTTGAAGCTCTCGGCTCCCCCGCCGCCCTTCTGGCCGTCGTCGGACCCACAGCCCGCAACACTCACCGTCAGCGCCACGGCTCCCACCGCGGCCATGAGCCCACGTTTCACAGCATCCTCCCCTGCACACTGATGTGGCTCTATTGGTTTAGACCAGTCGGCAGCTTGGCCTAGACCTAATGGGGTGTCAACGGTGTATAAAGCTCGCTGTCGCTTCCGTTACCGGACCGACATCTGAGCCGGGACGCCCCGAACGGCCGCGCCCGTGCCACGATGTGAGCCGCGCAGGCCGGTCAGGACCGGGTGGACGGCAGGAGCCGACGGTCAGGGCGGACTACGCGTGGGAGGAGCCGGTGACGGCAGCAGCACACGACTCGGGAAGGCGTGCCATGGGTACGGACGGGGGCGCGGCCTCTACCGCCTCAGCAGCGTCCGCGGAAGCGGAGACCGCCGGGGGCAACGGAGCGGGACGCACCGCCCGCGTCCCCAAGTACTACCGCCTGAAGCGGCACTTGCTGGAGATGACCGAGACGCTCCCGCCGGGCACGCCCGTGCCGCCCGAGCGCACTCTGGCCACCGAGTTCGACACCTCGCGCACCACGGTCAGGCAGGCGCTCCAGGAGCTGGTGGTCGAGGGCAGGCTGGAGCGCATCCAGGGCAAGGGCACCTTCGTGGCCAAGCCGAAGGTCTCCCAGGCGCTCCAACTCACCTCGTACACCGAGGACATGCGCGCGCAGGGCCTGGAGCCCACCTCGCAGCTTCTGGACATCGGCTATGTCACGGCCGACGACCGGCTGGCCGCGCTGCTGGACATCCCGCCGGGCGGCCGGGTGCTGCGGATCGAGCGGCTGCGGCTGGCGAGCGGCGAGCCGATGGCCATCGAGACGACCCACCTGTCGCAGAAGCGCTTCCCGGCGCTGCGGCGGAATCTGGTCAAGTACACCTCGCTCTACACCGCGCTGGCCGAGGTGTACGGGGTGCACCTGGCCGAGGCCGAGGAGACGATCGAGACCTCGCTGGCCACCCCGCGCGAGGCCGGGCTGCTGGCCACCGACGTGGGGCTGCCGATGCTGATGCTCTCCCGGCATTCGCTGGACACCTCGGGCGAACCGGTGGAGTGGGTGCGCTCGGTGTACCGCGGCGACCGCTACAAGTTCGTCGCCAACCTCAAGAGGCCCGCGATGTGACCGTGTTGAGCCCTTACGGGGTGTGGCGCGGGTCTCTCGCGTGCTCTACGGTCCGGATCGTCGTGAGTGAGTGATCCTTCGGGCCGAGAGGGGGCCGCCGGAGTGCCTACCGAGAGACCGCGTACCACCGCACAGCGCACCGTCGCACCACGTACCGTCGTCGTCTGGACCGCCGTCGCGCTCGTCGGCGCCTGCGCCTGGGCGGTGCTCGCGCTCGCCCGCGGCGAGGACGTCTCGGCCGCCTGGATGGTGGCCGCGGCGCTCGGCTCGTACGCCATCGCCTACCGCTTCTACGCGCGCTTCATCCAGACCCGCGTGCTCAAGGCGGACAGGAACCGGGCCACGCCCGCCGAACGGCTGAACAACGGCGTGGACTTCCATCCCACCGACCGGCGGGTGCTGTTCGGGCACCACTTCGCCGCGATCGCCGGCGCGGGACCGCTGGTGGGGCCCGTCCTGGCCGCGCAGATGGGCTATCTGCCCGGCACCATCTGGATCATCGCGGGCGTGATCTTCGCGGGCGCCGTGCAGGACATGGTGACCCTGTTCTTCTCGATGCGCAGGGACGGCAAGTCGCTGGGCCAGATGGCGCGCGAGGAGATCGGCCCGGTGGGCGGGGCGGCCGCGCTGCTCGCGGTGTTCGCCATCATGATCATCCTGCTCGCGGTGCTGGCCCTGGTCGTGGTGAACGCCCTCGCCGAGTCGCCCTGGGGCACCTTCTCCATCGCGATGACCATCCCGATCGCGCTCTTCATGGGCGTGTACCTGCGCGTGCTGCGCCCCGGACGGGTCAGCGAGGTGTCGCTGATCGGCGTCGCGCTGCTGCTCCTCGCGATCGTGGCGGGCAACTGGGTCGCCGAGTCCTCCTGGGCGGAGACCTTCACGCTGGAGCCGGGCACCCTGGTGGTCTGGATGCTGGTGTACGGCTTCATCGCCTCCGTACTCCCGGTCTGGATGCTGCTCGCGCCGCGCGACTACCTGTCCACCTTCATGAAGATCGGCACCATCTCGCTGCTGGCGGTCGGCGTGGTCGTCGCGCTGCCCGGCATGAAGATGGACGCGGTCACCGACTTCGCCACCAAGGGCACGGGACCGGTCTTCGCGGGCTCGCTCTTCCCCTTCGTCTTCATCACCATCGCGTGCGGCGCGCTCTCCGGGTTCCACTCGCTGATCGCCTCGGGCACCACCCCGAAGATGATCCAGAAGGAGACCCAGATCCGGATGATCGGGTACGGGGCGATGCTGATGGAGTCCTTCGTCGCCGTGATGGCGCTGGTCGCGGCCAGCATCATCGACCCGGGCCTGTACTTCGCGATGAACGCTCCGGCGGGCGTGATCGGCGACTCCGTGCAGTCGGCGTCCCAGGCGGTCGCGGGCTTCGGCTATCACATCTCGCCCGACCAACTGGCCGCCGCTGCCAAGGCCGTCGAGGAACACTCGCTGCTCTCGCGCACGGGCGGGGCGCCCACGCTGGCGGTCGGCGTGTCCGAGATCTTCTCCCAGGCGTTCGGCGGCGCCGGGATGAAGGCGTTCTGGTACCACTTCGCGATCATGTTCGAGGCGCTGTTCATCCTCACCGCGCTGGACGCGGGGACCCGGGTGGGGCGCTTCATGCTGCAGGACACGCTCGGCAACGTGATCCCGAAGTTCCGCAACGTGAGCTGGCAGCCCGGGATCTGGCTGACCAGCGGCGTCGTGGTGGCCCTGTGGGGCTACTTCCTGTGGGTCGGCGTGCACGAGCCGCTGGGCGGGATCAACCAGCTCTTCCCCCTGTTCGGCATCGCGAACCAGCTCCTCGCCGCGGTCGCGCTGGCCGTCGCCACCACGCTGCTGATCAAGTCGGGGCGGCTCAAGTGGGCCTGGGTGACCGGGATTCCGCTGGTCTGGGACGCGGTGGTCACGCTGACCGCGAGCTGGCAGAAGGTGTTCTCCTCCGATCCGAAGGTGGGCTTCTTCCAGCAGCGTTCGGACACCCAGGCGGCCATCGCGCAGAACAAGGTGCTCCCGCCCGCCAAGACCATGGACGACATGCACACCATCGTCACCAACACCACGGTGGACGGCGTGCTGTCGGCCCTCTTCGCGCTGCTGGTCGTGGTGGTCCTGGCGGACGCGGCCCGCACGTGTGTGAAGTCGCTGCGGCTGCAACGGGCGGGCATCCCCTCCGAGTTGCAGGAGGCGCCGTACGAGGAGTCGCGGATCACCGCGCCCGACGGGCTGATCTCCACCAAGGAGGAGAGGGCGGAGCTGGCGGCTGCGCAGCGGGAGTGAGCGAGCGTGCGTGGCTGCTCGCGCGTGACCGCTGACGCGGTGACCTGCGCATGAGACCCCAAGTGCCCCACTGGCGGCCGCCGTTCGCGGCGATTGTCAGTGGGGGGCTTCATGCTTGCTCCCATGGACATCACCATCAGGAGCGCGCGTCCGGAGGAGCTGGACGAGATCGGCGAGCTGACCGCCGGGGCCTACGCGTCGGACGGCCTGCTCGACCCCGGCGACCCCTATCTGGACACGCTGCGGGACGCGCGGTCGCGGGAGGGCGCGGGCGAGATGCTGGTCGCCGTCCCGCGCGAGGGCGGCCCCGTGCTGGGCAGCGTGGTCTTCGTCCCGCACGGCACGCGGCTGGCGGAGATATCCGCGCCCGACGAGGCGGAGTTCAGGATGCTCGCCGTGCGCTCCGAGGGACGCGGCCGCGGCACCGGCGAGGCACTGGTCCGCGCCTGCATGGACCGCGCGCGGCTGCTGGGGGTGCGGCGCCTGGTGCTGTCCACGGGCGAGCGGATGAGGGCGGGCCACCGGCTGTACGAGCGGCTGGGCTTCACCCGCACCCCCGAGCGCGACTGGAGCCCGGTGCCGGACGTGAGGCTGATGACGTACGCACTGGAGCTGTAGCCGGAGCGGGAGCCGGAGCCGGAGTTGAAGCCGTCGCCGGAGCTGTGGCCGGAGCCGTGTCCCCGGGCCGCACAGGCGTGGCCCGCGGAAAGATCGCTTGACCCGCGACACAAGATATGGGGTGGGCCGCACAAGCCAACACAACATGTATGCTCGTGTTCGCTGTCGCCGCAGGGGAATCCGGTGCGAATCCGGAACTGTCCCGCAACGGTGAGCGTGGGCCCCTCATGCCCGTATGAGGGCCGGCCCGCGCGAGTCCGAGTGCCTGCCGGCAGTGGGAAATGTCGTCCGGGCTTCGTGGGTTGGGCCGGTGGACGTCGTGGGGTGTGCCCCGTTGTGCCCTGCCCTGGTGGCACCGCACGCCCCCGCGGCCTCGTGCACCACCCGTCGCGGCCCCCGCCACGCGAGGGAGAGCACGTCCGTGACCATCGCACCAGCAGCACCCGCCGCATCCTCCGGCGCGGCCGGTCCTTGTGACAAGGAGCCCGGCTCAGACCCCGGGCGCCCCGAGGAACGCCTGCTGCGCACGCTCGGAGAGCTGACCGAGGGCCTGCCCGCCACCGACCCCGAGCGGATCGCCGCCGCCGTGCGCCGCGGGCGGCAACCCGGCGCGGACTACGCCGAGTTGCACGGCCTCGCCACCGAGACGGCCGCTGGCCTGACCGCAGAGGAGCCGGAGTATTCGCGGCTCGCCGCGCGGCTGCTGACCCTCTCGGTGCGGGAGGAGGCGGCCTCGCAGGGCGCGGACTCCTTCTCCGCCTCGGTCGCCGCCGGGCACGGCGAGGGGCTGATCGCGGACGGGACGGCCCGCTTCGTGCGGCTGCACGCCGAGCGGCTCGACGCGCTGGTGGAGCGGGCGGTGGCGGACGGCGCGGACGACAGGTTCGGCTACTTCGGCCTGCGTACGCTGCACTCCCGCTATCTGCTGCGGCACCCCACCACCCGCAAGGTCATCGAGACGCCGCAGCACTTCCTGCTGCGGGTGGCCTGCGGTCTGGCCGAGGACGACTCCGAGCGCGCCCTCGACGACGTGGCCGAGCTGTACGGGCTGACCAGCTCGCTCTCGTACCTGCCCTCGTCGCCCACGCTGTTCAACTCCGGCACCCGGCACCCGCAGATGTCCTCCTGCTATCTGCTGGACTCCCCGCTGGACGAGCTGGACTCGATCTACGAGCGGTATCACCAGGTCGCGCGGCTCTCGAAGCACGCGGGCGGCATCGGGCTGCCGTTCTCCCGCATCCGCGCCCGCGGTTCGCTGATCCGCGGCACCAACGGGCACTCCAACGGGATCGTGCCGTTCCTGCGCACCCTCGACTCCTCGGTGGCCGCGGTCAACCAGGGCGGCCGGCGCAAGGGCGCGGCCTGCGTCTACCTGGAGCCCTGGCACGCGGACGTCGAGGAGTTCCTGGAGCTGCGGGACAACACCGGCGAGGACGCCCGGCGCACCCACAACCTCAACATCGCGCACTGGATCCCGGACGAGTTCATGCGCCGTGTGGAGGCCGATGCGGAATGGTCGCTGTTCTCCCCCGCTGACGCGCCGGAGCTGGTGGACCTGTGGGGTGAGGAGTTCGACGCGGCGTACCGGAAGGCGGAGGCCGAGGAGCGGTACGTACGCCGCGTCCCCGCGCGGCAGTTGTACTCGCGGATGATGCGCACCCTCGCGCAGACCGGCAACGGCTGGATGACCTTCAAGGACGCCTCCAACCGCACGGCCAACCAGACCGCCGAGCCGGGCAGTGTGGTGCACTCCTCGAACCTGTGCACCGAGATCCTGGAGGTCACCGACGACTCCGAGACCGCCGTGTGCAACCTCGGCTCGGTCAATCTCGCCGCGCACCTGGACGAGGACGGCGAGCTGGACTGGGAGCGCCTGGACGCGACCGTGCGCACCGCGGTGGCCTTCCTGGACCGCGTGGTGGACATCAACTTCTATCCCACGGGCCAGGCCGGAGCCTCCAACTCCCGCTGGCGGCCGGTCGGTCTGGGCCTGATGGGGCTGCAGGACGTGTTCTTCCGGCGGCGGCTCGCCTTCGACTCGGCCGAGGCCCGCGAGCTGTCCACGCGGATCTCCGAGCGCATCATGCTCGCCGCCTACGAGGCGTCGGCCGATCTCGCCGAGCGGCACGGCCCGCTGCCCGCGTGGGAGCACACCCGCACCGCGCGCGGCGTCCTGCACCCCGACCACTACGCGGACGCGGCGCCGCACTGGCCGGAGCGCTGGGAGGCGCTGCGCGCGCGCATCGCTCAGACGGGCATGCGCAACGCGCTGCTGCTCGCCATCGCGCCGACGGCCACCATCGCGTCCATCGCGGGCGTGTACGAGTGCATCGAGCCGCAGGTGTCCAACCTCTTCAAACGCGAGACCCTCAGCGGTGAGTTCCTCCAGGTCAACGCGTACCTGGTGGAGGAGCTGAAGCGGCACGGGCTGTGGGACGGCCAGGCGCTGGAGGCCCTGCGGGACGCCAACGGCTCGGTGCAGGACCTGGAGTGGGTCCCCGAGGAGGTGCGCGCGCTGTACCGCACCGCGTGGGAGCTCCCGCAGCGCGCCGTCATCGACATGGCCGCGGCCCGCACCCCGTACCTCGACCAGAGCCAGTCGCTCAACCTGTTCATGGCCGCGCCGACCATCGGGAAGCTCAGCTCGATGTACGCGTACGCCTGGCGACAGGGCATCAAGACCACGTACTACCTGCGCTCGCGTCCCGCCACGCGCATCGCGCAGGCGGCGGGCGGCGGCACACGGACCGCGGCCGGCGACTCAGCCCCGACCGCCGCGCCCACCCTGCCCGTCCAGCAGGCGGACGAGGAAGCCGCCGCCTGCTCCCTGGAAAACCCCGAGTCCTGCGAGGCCTGCCAGTAATGCCGACCGCCGACGACACGACCACCACCGGTACGCAGAATCTGCTCGACCCCGGCTTCGAGCTGACCCTGCGCCCCATGCGCTACCCGCACTTCTACGAGCGCTACCGGGACGCGATCAAGAACACCTGGACCGTCGAGGAGGTCGACCTCCACTCCGACGTGGCCGACCTCGCCAAGATGACGCCGGGCGAGCAGCACATGATCAGCCGGCTGGTGGCGTTCTTCGCGACCGGCGACTCGATCGTGGCGAACAACCTCGTGCTCACGCTCTACAAGCACATCAACTCGCCCGAGGCGCGGCTGTATCTCTCCCGGCAGCTCTTCGAGGAGGCCGTGCACGTCCAGTTCTATCTGACGCTGCTGGACACCTATCTGCCCGACCACGACGAGCGGGTGGAGGCGTTCGCCGCCGTCGAGAACATCCCGTCGATCCGCGAGAAGGCGCAGTTCTGCTTCAAGTGGATGGACTCGGTCGAGGAGATGGACCGGCTGGAGAGCAAGGAGGACCGCCGCCGCTTCCTGCTCAACCTGATCTGCTTCGCGGCCTGCATCGAGGGCCTGTTCTTCTACGGGGCCTTCGCGTACGTGTACTGGTTCCGCTCGCGGGGCCTGCTGCACGGCCTGGCCACCGGCACCAACTGGGTGTTCCGCGACGAGTCCATGCACATGTCGTTCGCCTTCGACGTCGTGGACACGGTCCGGCAGGAGGAGCCCGAGCTCTTCGACGACGAGCTCGAGAAGCAGGTCACCGCGATGCTGGAGGAGGCCGTGGAGGCGGAGCTCCAGTTCGCGCGCGACCTGTGCGGCGAGGGGCTGCCCGGCATGAACACCGAGTCCATGCGGGAGTACCTGGAGGCCGTCGCCGACCAGCGCCTCGCCCGCCTGGGCTTCCCGGTCCGCTACGGCTCGCACAACCCCTTCTCCTTCATGGAGCTGCAGAACGTCCAGGAGCTGACCAACTTCTTCGAGCGCCGCGCCTCCGCTTACCAGGTGGCGGTCGAGGGCTCGGTCTCCTTCGACGACGAGTTCTGACGGCCGGCGCCTCCTGAGACGCGGAAGAGCCCGGGACCGGAGGGGGGTCCCGGGCTCTTCGCGCTGCCGGGCAGCGCGGCGATCACTCGTTGGGGACCGTGGGATAGCGGGGCGTGCCCTCGGCCATCTGGCGCAGGGCGTCCTTGCGTTCGCGCTTCGAGAGGCGGTCGATGTAGAGGTAGCCGTACAGGTGGTCCGTCTCGTGCTGGAGGCAGCGCGCGAAGTAGCCGGTGCCCTCGATGGCGACCGGCTTGCCCTCGGCGTCCTGGCCCCGCACCACGGCGTAGTCGGGCCGGGCCAGCGGCGCGTAGGCGGTCGGCACGGACAGGCAGCCCTCGTTGGAGTCGTCCAGCACGCGCCGCTCGGCGGGGACTTCGTCCAGCACCGGGTTGCACACCGCGCCCACGTGCCGCACGCCCTCGTCGTCCATGCAGTCGTAGACGAAGACCTTGAGGTCGACGCCGATCTGGTTCGCCGCGAGGCCCACGCCCTCGGCCGTGCGCTGGCTCGCGAACATGTCGTCGATCAGCGCCGCGAGCTCCGCGTCGAACTCGGTGACGTCCTTGCACTCCTTGTGCAGCACCGGGTTGCCGACGACGGTGATGGGCCGCGAGGTGCCGCGCTCCCGGTGCGCGGTCTCCCGCGCCTCACAGTCCTGGGTGTCGTCGATGAACTCGCCGACGCCCGCGTTCTTCTCCTGCTGCCGCACCATGCCGCCGTACGCCTTCCTGCCACTGACCTGACCGGCCGGAGAACCGACCAGCGAATTGAAGAATCGTCGCCCTACAGGGTACGGGGCGCCGGAAGGCGCCGGGTCTGCCGCAGGCCCCGTGTGCGCTCAGCAGACCTCTTCCAGGTCGCGCCACTCCCGGGTGTCGGGGCTGTCCGCGACCCAGCCGTCCAGCAGCCCCCGCACCAGCGAGGCCGGCGCCGCGAGCCCGCACTCGCGCTCGGGCACCCACACCTGCCCGGGGCCGCCCGCCGTCATGTGGCCCAGCGGTCCCGGCTGGCCCGGCCTGCTGTGGTCGTGCGGGTCCAGGTGGGCCGAGCCGTCGCCCTCGTCGGTGGGCATCCGGCTCTCCGAACAGGACCGGCACAGCAGCCGCACGGACGAGGACCAGTCCTCGGCCGCGAAGCCCGCGTCCGCCGCCAGCCGCTCCAGCGCGTCCCTGTCGGCCTCGCTCGCGGCCTCCAGCAGCACGACCCAGGTCGGCACCGGGGACGGCGCCCACAGCTCGATCTCGTCGAAGACCGGGTAGGAGGGACCGGCCGTGGTCGTGCGCTCACCGTGCGGCACGCCGTCGTGCAGGACCACCTCGCCCCAGCGGCGCCCCGAGGAGGGCAGCGGGATGCTCTGGATCTCCAGCCTGGCGGGATCGATCCTGCGGCCCCAGACGACCTCGGCCTCGCCCTCGGGGGAGAGCCGTACGGCGGCGCTGCCGAGCTGCATCCCGCTGGGCTCGGCCGCAGCCGCGGCGCTCTGCGCCTGGCCCGGCACCCGCAGCCCGTACGCCTGCCAGGCACGCCGTGCCAGCGGCCAGTCCTGGAGGGCGGTCGCCGCGATGCCCACGTTCCACCAGTCGGGGGCGCCGGTCTCGCGGTCCAGCAGCGCGACCGCGCGCAGCCCGGCGGCCCGCGCCTGCTCCCAGTCGTGCCGGAACTTGTGCAGCAGCGCCAGGTTGAACCAGGACTCGGACAGCCACGGCTCCAGATCGGCGGCACGGGTGAGCAGCGCGCCCGCGTCCTCGTAGCGCCCGTCGCCGATGAGCGTGAACGCGCGGTCCGTGGCCTGCCGCCAGGAGGCGGAGGGCCGGTGCCGCACCTTGCCGAAGATCCTCACGATGTTCCCGCCTGATTCCCGCCTGTTGCCGTGCTCGCCTGCTCGACCGCCGTGGCCGTGCGCCCGCGGCCGCCGGCCGCCGTCGTACGGCTGTGTGCTGCGTATGTGCTGCGTGTGTCCTGTTGCGCGCGCTTTCCGCGGTTCCCCTCTTCGCATCCAACCATGCCCACCGGGACGTTCGCTCACTACCCGGCGGTCAGGCATCCGCACCCCGTGACACGACGCGGGCGAGCGCCTCCACCACCCGTGGTTCGTAGCTGCACGCGCTGTCGAGCCGCAGTCGCTCCAGCACGCGCAGCGAACCCTCTATTCCTTTCCCCGGCTCCGCCGAGAGCATGTCCTCGTACGCGTTCGCCGCGCGCACGATCCGCGCGGGCAGCGGCTGTTCGCGGTACGGATCGGCCTGCCGCTCCACCACGAGGGCCACCTCGGAGGCGACACCGGTCTGACGCACCACCGCTCCCCCGAGCAGCGCGATGCGCCGCCGCTCGGAGTCCTCCAGCGGCTCCGTCGCGCCGCCCTCCACGGGGTCGACGAGGGAGAGCTGGCCGATGTCGTGCATCAGCGCCGCGTACTCCAGCACGGTGAGCTCGGGCTCGCCCAGGCCCAGCTCGCGCCCGGTGGCCACGCTCAGCGCCGCCACCCTGCGCGCGTGCCCGTGCGGGGTGTGTCCCGCCACTTCGGTGGCGCGGGCGAGGGACGCGATGGTCTGGCGGTACGTGGCCCGCACCCCGGCGAAGCGGCGGAGGGAGAACTGCGTGAGCAGCAGCGGCACGCAGAACACCGGGAGCGCCCAGAGCCCGACCACCGCCACGGCCAGCGCCAGCACGGCGCCGGTGGCGGAGACGGCGGGCACCACGCCCACCCGGGCCCCGAGTTGATCGCGCAGCAGCGGCCCGAACCTGCGCCCCGTACGGCCGGCCGCGAGTACGGCGCCGAGCACCGCGTCGCACAGCCCGGTGAGCAGGGTCACCGCGAGCAGCGCCAGCGCGTAGTACGGGCCGATGCCGAACCAGCGGTCCAAGGTGCCGGTGTTGTAGAGGGGTTGGAAGCAGGTGGCGGCGAAGCCCACGGACAGCACGCCGCGCACCGCGTGGTCCAGCGCGGGCCCGCGCCGCTCGGGCCGCGCCACGGCCAGGTGCGGGGCAAGACCGGCGAGCGCGGCGACCACGGTGACGGCGACGCACTGGAGGCTGCCGTGCGTGCTGGGCTCCCCCGCGACCTCGCCGAGCAGCGCATAGGCGAGCGCGCCCGCCGTGCCGACGGGTCCCGCCGTGGCCGGGCCGCCCGGGCGGTCGCTGGGGCCCGTGCCGGGGAGCCGCACCCGCACCAGTTCGCCGACGGCGATGACGAGGCCGAACGCCAGGGCCAGCCGGGGCTGTTCGAGGCCGCGCCAGGCGGTGAACGAGAGCGCCACGACGGTGAGCGAGGCCGCCGCCCCGTACACGGCGCCGACCAGCATGTTCACGCCTTCCGCCCGGTGGTCTCCGGGGCCTGCGCGTACTCCTCGGCGTGCTGGGACGCGGGCTCGCGCGGGGGCGGCAGCGGCTCGGGGTCGGCGGTGACGGCGGGCGACCAGCCGTAGGCGTCCAGCGCGTCGGCGAGCGCGTGCACCATCCGGGGGTCGAACTGCGTCCCCGCGCACCGCCGCAGCTCCTCGACGGCCGCCGGCACGGGGCGGCCGCGCCGGTAGCTGCGGGTGGAGGTCATCGCGTCGAAGGCGTCGGCGACGGCCACCACGCGGGCCACCTCGGGGATGTCGCCCCCGGAGAGCCCGTACGGGTAGCCGCTGCCGTCCAGGCGCTCGTGGTGGTGCAGGATCGCGGAGCGCGCCTCGTCGAGGAAGCCGATGCCGCGCACCATCTCGTGGCCGTACTCCGGATGCAGCTCGATCACCCGGCGCTCCTCGGGCGTGAGCGGTCCGTCCTTGCGCAACACCCGGGTGGGGACGCCGAGTTTGCCCACGTCGTGCAGGATCCCCGCGAGCCGCAGCAGCTCGGTGCGGTCCTCGCCCATGCGCAGCTCGCGGGCGATCATCGCGGAGGCCCGGCCCACCCGCTCGCCGTGCCCGCGGGTGTAGCGGTCCTTGATGTCCACGGCCTGTACGAGGGCGCGGATGGTGGCCTGGTGCGCGACCCGTTCGCGGTGGTACTGCGCGAAGATCCAGCAGCAGATGCACATGGGCAGCAGCACGAACAGGGCGGCCACGGGGCCGTACGGGCTGCGCCAGAGCACCGCCATCATCAGCCCGGCCGTGCCGTGCACCAGATGCGGCACCGCGGCCCTGAGCATCTGCCCGCGCCAGGCCGTGCGGACGGGGCGCCGCTCGGCGGTCACCAGGATGGCGCCGTCCAGCGCGGTGACCACGGCGCAGAAGACCAGCGCGGCGACGGCGGCGGCGAGCAGCGCGCCGGGGAAGTCGCGGAGCGCGCCGGGCGCCCGCGGCCCGCTGAGGTCCGCCGCGCCGCCGCTGAGCAGGGTCTGCGCGCGGGCGGCCGCGCAGGCGGCGAGGCCGAGCTGGGCGGTGTGCCACAGCCTGCGGGCCCCCGCGTGCCGCCGCTCGACCGTGCCGAGCAGGGCGCCGGGCAGCGGCAGCAGCGCCGCGGCCTCGGGCGGGAGCAGGAACACGCCGGTCAGCAGCATGGGGAAGAAGGCGCCCACATTGCTCGGCACGCGATGGCCCATCAGGGGGCAGCGCGGGATGTACTCGCACAGCGCGTAGAGCCCCGCGACGGGGAGCAGCACGGACCACTCGGTGTGCCGGAAGTCCAGGACGGCGGGCGCCGCGCACCAGGCCCATGCGCAGAGGGCGCCCGCGATGGCGGCGCGCGCCCGTCCCGGCAGCCCCGCCCGTCGTGCACGCATCGTGAGCCTCCTCCCCGTACAGCAGGTGGGGAGGATATGACGGCGGGGTTCAGGGGCGTGGGCGCATGAACGCATTACCCCGTAAGGGAGGGGTGCGCCTCACACGATCGGGTGAGGCGCGGGTGGATCACGGGAAAAGCGGCCGGAGTTGAGGCACCTGTGCGACCGCTTCGCCGTCACCCAGGGTCAGCGCGCCGGGCGGTCCGCCTCGGCGTGCTCGGCCTCGACGTGCCCGGCCCCGGCCGCCTCGCCCTCGCCGGACGCCTCGGGGCGCGGGTCCCGCTCGTCCTCCGAGGGGCCCGGCTGGCCGGCGCGGATCGTCTCGATCCGGCCCATCACCTTGGCCCGCAGGTCCGAGGGCACGTCGTCGTGGCCGCAGCAGCGCTTGACCAGCTTCTTGACCTCCTGCTCCAGGCCGTACTTCTCGAAGCAGGGCGAGCACTCGTCGAAGTGCTCCTTGAACTTCTCGCAGTCGCTGTCCGGCATCTCGCGGTCGAGATACTCATACAGGTGGTCCAGGACCTCAGAGCAGTCCGTCTCGTGCGGCTCTCCGCAACTCATTGGTCCGAGCCTTTCCGGTCGTGCGGCGCTTCGCCACGGCCGCCGGCGCCCGCCGGGACCATGCCACGGTCGCGCGCGTAGCCCTCCAGCATGTCGCGGAGCTGACGGCGTCCGCGGTGCAGCCGGGACATCACCGTGCCGATGGGTGTCCCCATGATGTCGGCGATCTCCTTGTAGGCAAAGCCCTCGACGTCCGCCAGATAGACGGCGATGCGGAACTCCTCGGGGATGGCCTGGAGGGCCTCCTTCACGTCGGAGTCCGGCAGGTGGTCGAGCGCCTGGGCCTCGGCCGAGCGGAGTCCGGTCGACATGTGCGACTCGGCCCGCGCCAGCTGCCAGTCCTCGATCTCCTCGGCGGCACTGCGCTGCGGCTCGCGCTGCTTCTTGCGGTAGGAGTTGATGAAGGTGTTGGTCAGGATGCGATACAGCCACGCCTTGAGGTTGGTGCCCTCGCGGAACTGGTGGAAGGACGCATACGCCTTGGCATACGTCTCCTGCACCAGGTCCTCGGCGTCGGCCGGATTGCGGGTCATGCGCAGGGCGGCCGAGTACATCTGGTCGAGGTAGTTCAGCGCGTCCCTCTCGAAGCGCGCGCTGCGCTGCGCCTCGGTCTCCGCCTCGGTCTCCTGCTCGGCGCCTGTGCCGTCCTCGGTCCCGGCGACCGGACCCACCTCCTCCGATGTCACTGCGGCTCCGGTCGCGGAACCGCTCGAATCGGAGAATAGACGACGATCCGCTGTCCGTGCCGCCGGAAACATCGCGCCACCGGCGAGCGCCAGCGTGGCCCAGTCCAGGTCAGCGGCCTGGGGACGCTGCGGGCAAGCGACAGAACCCATACGGGCGGCTCCCTCATCTCGTGCTCATCGTGGCTGCTCGTCCCGACCGTGGCCCCGATCGCGACGTACGTGGTGCTCGTCCTGCTGTGGGCGACAACACCGGCACGCGGTGGCGCATTCCCTGACCCCGCGTCCGTCTCCCGCGCCCCGGTGGTGAGTTGAGCCACCCGTGCTCACACCGGCCCCGGGAGACCCCGGGACCACGGCCTCCCGCGCGGCCTCCCACCTCAGGAGAACCGCTTCCCGAGCCACTCCCCCACCCCCTCGGTGATCACCGCGAGGGTCTCCTCCTCGGTGACGCCCGCGCTCTTGGGCACCGCGAAACCGTGGTCCCCGTACGGGACTTCGAGCAGCCCGTCGTCCGCGGGCAGCGCGGGGAACTCCTCCGGCTTCCCGAACGGATCGCGCCCGCCCTGCACCACCAGCACCGGCAGCCCGGTCCCCGTCAGCTCCTCGGCGCGGGACTTCTCCGGCTTGCCCGGCGGGTGCAGCGGGAAGGAGAGCGCGAGCACCGCGTGGGCGCCCAGCTCGGCCCCCGTACGGCAGGCCACCCTGGCTCCGGCGCTGCGGCCCCCGGCGACCACCGGGAGGCCGGCCCCGCGCAACGCGGGCCACAGCGCGCTCCACGCCGTGTCCAGGGTCTTCGGCGCGGGCGCGAGCTTCTTGCCTGCCACGCGCCAGGGCTGCTCGACCAGCGCGACGGTGAACCCGCGCGCGGGCAGCGCCGCGGCGAGCGCCCGCAGGTCCCGCGCCTCGATGCCGCCGCCGGCGCCGTGGCCCAGCGCCAGGACGGCGCGCGCTTCCCGCGCGGAGTGCCAGGTGATCCGCGCGTCCCCGGCGGGGGTGCTCACGAGCTGCTTGCTGGGGGTGCCGGTGTGGTCGCTGTGGTCGCTCATGGGGGCATCCTGCCGTGCCCCGTACGGGAGTTCACCCACCGGAGCCCCGACGCGACACGGCGCCGCGCATCCCAACAAGGCGGTCCGGCACGACGGCCCCGGCACAGCGGCTCCGCTCAGAACAGCGTGCCGACCTCGGGACCGTCCAGCTCCCGCACCAGCTCGGGGCTGTTGTTGCGCACGTTGCTGACCTCCGTGGAGACCGGGTACGCGCGCAGGGTGCCGGGCGGCGGGGGCACCAGCAGGCCGCGCAGCTCCTCGGGGTCGGTGCGCGCCGGGTCCAGCCAGTCGCTCCAGCGGTCCGGGGTGAGCATCAGGGGCATGCGCGGGTGGATGTCGGCCAGCGCCTGCGGGCCGCCCTCGCGCGGGGCACCGGCCAGCGGGGTGGTCTCGGCCTCCGTGGTGATCACGGTGCAGGTCGCCCACCAGGCGCGCGGGTGGTCGTCGGGCAGGGTCCTGTCCCGCCAGAACTCGTACAGCCCGGCCATCGCCATCACCGAGCCGTCCGCCGGGGTCACGAAGTAGGGCTGCTTGCGCGGCCGCTTCTTCCTGCCCTCCTGCTCCAGCGCGAGCTCGCCCTTCGCCGTGACCCACTCGTAGTAGCCGTCGGCCGGCAGCAGGCAGCGCCGGGCGGTGAACGGCTTGCGGTACGAGGACTTCTCGTGCACCGTCTCGGCGCGTGCGTTGATCATCTTCACGCCCATGTCGGGTGACTTCGCCCACGAGGGGACCAGCCCCCAGCGCAGCGGCCGCATCTGCCGGACGGGACGCGGGTCGCCCGAGCCCTTGAGAGGGCGGTCGAGGACCGCGTACACCTCCTTCGTGGGCGCCACGTTCCAGTCCTGCGCCGGAGCCTCGTCGGGCTCCCACTTCTCCACCGCGAACAGCTCGGCCAGTTCCTCCGGCCGCCGGCTCGCTGCAAACCTCCCGCACATAGCTGCCACACTGCCACGGCGCGCGTCCCGGGAGGGCAGGAAACCGGACGCGCGTACGGAAGCGTCCCCGGTGCAGCGGGGCCGCGGAGAAACACCTGCGGGCACGGCGGCGCTCCAGCAACAGACGGCAACGGGCGGCGCGCACGGCAACGGAACGGCCGGCAGACGGCGGCGGGAGACAAGGAAGCGATGGACACCGCGAATATCACCGACATCTGGGACCGGGTCTTCGGCACCCAGCCCGACCCGGACCAGTGGCTGGTCGTGATCACCGGCCTGGTGGCCCTCGCCGCCGTGATCCCGCACGGCATATGGCGGCTCTCGCGGAACGCGGTCACCATCGCGCACGAGGGCGGCCACGGGCTGGTGGCGCTGCTCTCGGGCCGCCGCCTGGACGGCATCAGACTGCACTCCGACACCTCGGGCCTGACCGTCTCGCGGGGCAAGCCGCACGGCATCGGCATGGTGCTCACCGCGGCCGCCGGCTACACGGCGCCGCCGCTCCTGGGCCTCGGCGGCGCCTGGCTGCTGGCCGCGAACCACATCACGCTGCTGCTGTGGAGCGCCACGGCCCTGCTCCTCCTGATGCTGGTCATGATCAGGAACGCCTACGGGGTGCTCACCGTCGTGGTCGCCGGCGGCGCCTTCCTGCTGGTCTCCTGGCTGACGGGGGCCGAGGTGCAGGCGGCCTTCGCGTACGGGGTCGTGTGGTTCCTGCTGCTCGGCGGCGTACGGCCGGTCTTCGAGCTGCAGCGCAAGCGGCGCCCGCGCGGGATGCGCGGCGGCCACGGTGCGCCCGACTCGGACGCCGACCAGCTCGCCCGGCTCACCCACCTCCCCGCCGCCGCCTGGCTGCTGCTCTTCCACGCGGTGGCGCTGTGCTCGCTGCTCGGCGGGGGACGCTGGCTGCTCGGGCTCTGAGTCGGGCCCCGAGGAGGCCGGCCGGTGCGGGCCGCGGGCGCAGCGCACAGCGCGCCCGGCCCGCTATCAGTGCCATGTTTCGACGGTATTTCGCCGTATTTGATCAAGATGGTGCCCCCGGCCGAACCACTAAAGTGGGCGGCATGACCGACCACACCGAAGCCGCAGCTCTCTGGCCCGCTCCGCTCGCGTCAGGCCCCGTCGACGCGACCGTCACCGTGCCCGGGTCCAAGTCGGTCACCAACCGCGGCCTGGTGCTGGCCGCGCTCGCCTCCGAGCCGGGCTGGCTGCGCCGCCCGCTGCGCTCCCGCGACACCCTGCTGATGGCGGACGCGCTGCGCACGCTCGGTGCGGACATCGAGGAGACGGTGTCCTCCAACTCCTCGCCCGCCCCCTCCTCAGGCACCCCCGGCGGCGCGGGCGAGTCCTGGCGCGTCATCCCCGACGGGCTCTACGGCCCGGCCACCGTCGACGTGGGCAACGCGGGCACCGTGATGCGCTTCCTCCCGCCGGTCGCCGCGCTGGCCGACGGCCCGGTCCGCTTCGACGGCGACCCGCGCTCCTACGAGCGCCCGCTGCACGGCGTGATCGACGCCCTGCGCGCGCTCGGCGCCCGCGTCGAGGACGACCGGCGCGGCGCGCTGCCGATGACCGTGCACGGCAGCGGTTCGCTGGACGGCGGCGCCGTGGAGGTCGACGCGTCCTCCTCCAGCCAGTTCGTGAGCGCCCTGCTGCTGTCCGGGCCGCGGTTCAACCAGGGCGTGGAGGTCCGGCACACCGGCGGCGCCCTGCCCTCGCTGCCGCACATCCGGATGACCGTGGACATGCTGCGCCAGGCAGGCGCCCAGGTCGACGCCCCCGAGGACGGCGGCGAGCGCGACGTGTGGCGGGTCACCCCCGGCGCGCTGCTGGGCCGCGACCTGACCGTGGAGCCCGACCTCTCCAACGCGCAGCCCTTCCTCGCCGCGGCGCTGATCACCGGCGGCCGGGTCACCATCCCCGACTGGCCGCAGCACACGACGCAGCCCGGCGACGCGCTGCGCGAGATCTTCACCGCGATGGGCGGCTCCTGCGAGCTCGACGACCGCGGCCTGACCCTGACCGGCGGCGGCCGGATCAAGGGCATCGACGTGGACCTGAGCGAGGTCGGCGAGCTGACCCCGGGCATCGCCGCCGTGGCCGCGCTCGCTGACGGCGAGTCCGTGCTGCGCGGCGTCGCGCACCTGCGGCTGCACGAGACGGACAGGCTCGCCGCGCTGACCAAGGAGATCAACGGCCTGGGCGGCGACGTCACCGAGACCGAGGACGGCCTGCGCATCCGCCCGCGCCCGCTGCACGGCGGCGTCTTCCACACGTACGACGACCACCGGCTGGCCACCGCCGGCGCGCTGCTGGGCCTGGTGGTCGAGGGCGTGCGCGTGGAGAACATCGCCACCACAGGCAAGACCCTCCCCGACTTCCCCGAGCTGTGGGCCGGGATGCTCGGCGGGGCCGGGGACGACGGTGCGGGGGACGGCTCGCCGGTGCCGAGTCCGGCCGGAGAGAGAGCCTGAGAGGGCTCCCGCGATGCGCCGCTACGGCAAGCACACCGACGAGGACGACATCCGGGTACGCCCGAGCCGCAAGGGCAGCCGTCCGCGCACCCACACCCGCCCCAAGCACGAGGACGCCGCCGAGGGCTTCGTGGTGACCGTCGACCGCGGGCGGATCACCTGCCTCGTCGAGGGCCGCACGATCACCGCGATGAAGGCGCGCGAACTCGGCCGCAAGGGCGTCGTGGTGGGTGACCGGGTCGCCCTGGTCGGCGACCTCACGGGCGCCAAGGACACGCTGGCCCGCGTCGTGCGGGTGGAGCCGCGCTCCTCCGCGCTGCGCAGGACGGCGGACGACAACGACCCGTACGAGCGGATCGTCGTCGCCAACGCCGACCAGCTCGCCATCGTGACCGCGCTGGCCGACCCCGAGCCGCGCCCGCGGCTGATCGACCGCTGCCTGGTCGCCGCCTTCGACGCGGGCCTGGAGCCGCTGCTGGTGCTGACCAAGTCCGACCTGGCGGACGCGGGACCGATGCTGGAGGCGTACGAGCCGCTGGGCGTGCGGACCGTGGTCACCAGCCGCGCCGAGCTGGACGACGGCGAAGCGGCGGAGAGGGTACGCGCGCTGCTGTACGGCCGCAGCACCGCGCTGGTCGGTCACAGCGGGGTCGGCAAGACCACCCTGGTGAACGCCCTGGTGCCGGAGCGCCGCCGCACGGTCGGGCACGTCAACGCGGTGACCGGGCGCGGCCGGCACACCACCACCTCGGCGCTGGCGCTCCCGCTGCCCGACCCGCCGGAAGCGGAGGACGCCGAGGACACCGAGGACGAGCCCTCCCCCGACGGCGCGAACGGCTGGGTCATCGACACCCCGGGCGTACGGTCCTTCGGGCTCAACCATGTGGACCCGGCGCGCGTCATCCACGCGTTCCCGGACCTGGAGCCGGGGGCCGAGGGGTGTCCGCGCGCGTGCAGCCACGACGAGCCGGACTGCGCGCTGGACCAGTGGGTCGCGGACGGCCACGCCGACCCGGCGAGGCTGCACTCGCTGCGCCGCCTGCTGGCGACGCGCGAACGCCGCGAAGGGGATTGACCCGCCACGTCCCCGCGTTAAGTGCATACTCACACAAACGAGCAGCACCCAACGGGAGGCACATCAACCATGGCCTGGTTCCTGGTCGTCTTCGCGGGACTCCTCGAGACCGGCTTCGCCGTCTGTCTCAAGCTGTCGCACGGCTTCACCAGGCTGTGGCCGACGGTCCTGTTCTGCGTCTTCGCGCTGAGCAGCTTCGGTCTGCTGACCCTCGCGCTGAAGCGCCTGGACGTCGGCCCCGCGTACGCGGTGTGGACCGGCATCGGCGCGGCCGGCACCGCGATCTACGGGATGATCTTCCTCGGCGACGTGGTGTCCGCGCTCAAGCTGGTCTCCATCTCGCTGGTCATCCTGGGCGTGGTGGGGCTCCAGCTCTCCGGCGGAGCGCACTGACCGTCCCTCAGCGGCGCGTGTGCCGCGGCCCGTTGCGCTCAGCCGTCCGCGGCCAGCAGCGCCCGTACGACGTCGCCGACCCGCCCGCAGGTCTCGTCGTCCGGGGCGTCGGCGGGCGCCACCACGTACGAGAGTGCGACCCGCAGCCCGGCGTCGTACGCGGGCGAGAGCGCGGCCGGTGACAGCGCGGGCGGCAGCGGGGCGCCGCCGGAGGCGAGCCCGGAGACCGTACGGTCGCGCAGCACGGCGGCCAGCCGTCCCGGCTCACCCGGCGGGGCGGCCGCGCTCCCCGAGGGCGAGTGCTGCGGCGAGGCGGGCAGCGGCATGCGGGTGCTCCAGCAACCGGTCAGCGCGGCCCGCACGATGGGCTCGCCGCGCGCGGTGCGCAGCATCCACGCGGCGGCCGCCGCACAGCAGGTGGCGGGGTCGGCGCCGCGGCGGCCCGCCTCGACGGCCGAGCGCGCGGCGCCGTCCAGGAAGCCCTCGACGAGCCGGTTGACGAGGGCGGCGCCCAGGCCGTCCTTGCTGCCGAACTCGTTGTAGAGGGTCTGCCGGGACACCCCAGCGGCTGCGGCGACGTCCACCATCCGCACACTCGTCCAGGGCTGTGTGGCCACCGCGGAGTGCGCGGCTTCGAGCAGGGACTCGCGCGCAGTCGGCATCGTCGCCTCCCGTACCCGACGGCTGGGGTGCCGGACAGAATTGACGCACCGCCAGGCGGTGTCAATACGTCACGCACTTCCCGAATGGGCATGCCCATGGCACTCCGTCGGCCCCCGCAGGACCGCCTCACGCCCCGTCTGCTGTGGCTGCGCCCCTGGCGGATCGATACTGTTCGCACATGCTGGACTACCACGATGATCTGCGTCTCGCCCACGTGCTGGCCGACGCCGCCGACGCCGCGACCATGGAGCGGTTCAAGGCTCTCGACCTCAAGGTCGAGACCAAGCCCGACATGACGCCGGTGAGCGAGGCCGACAAGGCGGCCGAGGAGCTGATCCGTACCTCGCTCCAGCGCACCCGACCCCGGGACGCGGTGCTGGGCGAGGAGTTCGGCACCGAGGGGCACGGCCCGCGGCGCTGGGTCATCGACCCCATCGACGGCACCAAGAACTACGTGCGCGGCGTCCCGGTCTGGGCCACCCTCATCGCCCTCATGGAGCTGGGTGAGGGCGGCGACCGGCCGGTGGTCGGCGTGGTCTCGGCGCCGGCGCTCAACCGCCGCTGGTGGGCGGCGAAGGGCAGCGGCGCCTACACGGGCCGCAGCCTCCAGAAGGCGACCAGGCTCCAGGTCTCGCAGGTCGCCGAGGTCCAGGACGCCTCCTTCGCGTACTCCTCGCTGACCGGCTGGGAGGAGCGGGGCATGCTCGGCGGCTTCATGGACCTGACCCGGGACTGCTGGCGGACCCGCGGCTACGGCGACTTCTGGCCGTACATGATGGTCGCCGAGGGCTCGGTGGACATGTGCGCCGAACCGGAGCTGTCGCTCTGGGACATGGCGCCGAACGCGGTGATCGTCGAGGAGGCCGGCGGCACCTTCACGGGCCTGGACGGCAACCGCGGCCCGAACAGCGGGAACGCCGCGGCCTCCAACGGCCTGCTGCACGACAGGCTGCTCGGCTATCTGACGGCCTGACGCGAACCCGATTCCCGGGGCGCACGCACTGCCTCCGAGCGCCCGGCGACTGACGGCCATTCACCTTCCAGGGGCGCGCGTATCCCGCCGTTCGCGGCCGGGCGATTCGCGCGCCCCTTGTTGTGGCCCGGGCCAGGTGTGAACATGAAGGCTCGACCGCTTGTGCGCTTGTGAATTGCTTCTCCAGCCGAACCGCTGGTCAGCCCCCTCGCTGGTCCAGCAGGAGCAGTTCCGCCAAGCCCGTCTAGGAGGTGGCCAACGGCCATGACCACCCGCGTAGTTGACGCCATGAGCACCGTGGTGCTCACCATCGGCCCCGCCCACACCCTCCGCCAGGCCGCAGAGCTGATGTCGGCCCGCCGGGTCGGCGCGGCCGTCGTCCTCGACCCCGACGACAGCAACCTCGGCATACTGACCGAGCGCGACATCCTCAACTCCCTCGGCGCCGGACAGAATCCGGACCGCGAGACGGCGGAGTCCCACACCACGACCGACGTGGTCTTCGCCGCGCGAAGCTGGACGCTCCAGGAGGCGGCCGACGCCATGACCCGCGGCGGCTTCCGGCACCTGATCGTGCTCGATGAGAAGGAACCGGTGGGCATCGTGTCGGTGCGCGACATCGTGCGCTGCTGGGCCGGGGCCACTGAGCGTGCGCCGCGCGCCGAGGAGATGGCGGTGTGACAACACCGGAGGGACCGGAGCCGCGCGGGCTTCCGGTCCCTCCGGGTTCATTCGGCGAGCGGTGTCTCGTCAGCCGCGCAGGGCCTGGACCGCGGCCTCCAGCCGCTTGCCGAAGTCCTCGTCCGCCTTGCGGAAGTTCTCGATCGCGCGCTGCGCGATGTCCTCGCGCGAGACCTGCGAGAGCCCGCCGGAGATGTTGTCGATCAGACGCTTCTTCTCGTCCTCCGACATCAGCCGGTAGAGGTTGCCCGCCTGCACGAAGTCGTCGTCCTCGGCGTGCGAGGGCGCCTCGTGGTCACCGGTCACGCCGGAGACCGCGGTGGGCTCCCACAGCGGGCGGTTCGTCTGGAACGGGCCGCCGAAGCTGTTGGGCTCGTAGTTCTTCGCGCCGCCGTGCCGGCCGTCGTACATCACGCCGTCCCGGCCGTGGCTGCGCGCCTCGGCCGCCTTCGGCTCGTTCACCGGCAGGTGGTCGGCGTTGATGCCGACGCGGTAGCGGTGCGCGTCGCCGTACGCGAAGAGGCGGCCCTGCAGCATCTTGTCCGGCGAGGGGCCGATGCCCGGCACGAAGTGGTGCGGGGAGAAGATCGACTGCTCGACCTCGGCGAAGATGTTGCGCGGGTTGCGGTTGAGCTCCAGCTTCCCGAACTCGATGACCGGGTAGTCCTCGTGCGGCCACACCTTGGTCAGGTCGAACGGGTTGAAGCGGTAGTTCGCCGCGTCGGCCGCTGGCATGATCTGCACGCCGACGGTCCAGCTCGGGTAGTCGCCGCGCTCGATGGCCTCGCGCAGGTCCCGCTGGTGGCTGTCGGGGTCCTCACCGGCGAGCTTGTCGGCCTCGGCCTGGGTGAGGTTCTTGATGCCCTGGTCGGTCTTGAAGTGGTACTTCACCCAGAAGACCTCGCCGGACTCGTTCGTCCACTGGAACGTGTGCGAGCCGAAGCCGTCCATGTGCCGGTACGAGGCCGGGATGCCGCGGTCGCCCATGAGCCAGGTCACCTGGTGCGTGGACTCCGGCGACAGGCCCCAGAAGTCCCATACGTTGTCCGGCTCCTGGGAACCGGTGTACGGGTCGCGCTTCTGGGTGTGGATGAAGTCGGGGAACTTGATGGCGTCCTTGATGAAGAACACCGGGGTGTTGTTGCCGACGAGGTCGTAGTTGCCCTCCTCGGTGTAGAACTTCAGCGCGAAGCCGCGCGGGTCGCGCACGGCGTCGGCCGCGCCGAGGTTCCCCGCGACGGTCGAGAAGCGCAGGAAGACCTCGGTCTCCTTGCCGATCTCGGAGAGGAACTTCGCGCGGGTGTACTTGGTCACATCCCCGGTGACCGTGAACTTGCCGTACGCACCCGCGCCGCGGGCGTGCACGATCCGCTCCGGGATCCGCTCGCGGTTGAAGTGCGCGAGCTTCTCCAGCAGCAGCTGGTCCTGTATGAGCGCGGGGCCCCCGACACCGGCGGTCTGGGTCTGCTGGTTGTCGGCAACCGGAGCGCCGGCCTCCGTGGTCAGCGGTCCGGTGGTCTCTTCCTGCACCGTCACGTGCGCCTCCTGTGCCTCAAGCCTGTCCTTGGCTACGCCGAACACGATCCTACATTGGACATTGTCCAAGTCAAGATGAAGACGAATCCCATACGGGTTCTGCCTATGGACCGGACTTGTTATCCTGAGGGCATGAGTGACCTGCTGGAACGACTCCGCGATCGCGGCTGGCGGCTCACCGCGCAGCGGCGAGTCGTCGCCGAGGTGCTCGACGGCGACCACGTGCACTACACCGCCGACGAGGTGCACGCGCGCGCGTCCGAGAAACTGCCGGAGATCGCGCGGGCCACCGTCTACAACACGCTCAGCGAGCTGGTCACCATCGGCGAGGTGATCGAGGTCGCCACGGACGGCCGCGCGAAACGGTACGACCCCAACGCCCGCCACTCCCACCAGCACCTCGTGTGCTCGAAGTGCGGCGCGATCCGCGACGTCCACCCCATGGGCGACCCCATCGCCAGCCTCCCCGAGGCCGAGCGGTACGGCTTCGCCATCGCCGACGCCGAGGTCACCTACCGCGGCACCTGCCCGGACTGCCGCGGCTCCTGACCCGACCGACCGCACGCGCCCGTACGGGGCGTCGGGCCCGCACCCCTGAGGTGCGGGCCCTTTTCGCGTCCGGCACCGCCCCGTACCCCGCCCGCTGCCGCGCCCGTGCACGCCTCTTCCCTTAGCTGACGGGTCGTCATATCGTCCCGGCGATGGACACCTCAGGCGACACCGCATCCGACAGACCGGAGGGCCGGCCGAAGCTCAGCGCCACCGCGCTCACCCGGAGCTTCGGGCGGCGCTCCCGGCGCCTCGACGCGCTCGGGCCGCTGGAACTGGACGTCGCGCCCGGCGAGTTCGTCTGCCTGGTCGGCCCCTCGGGCTGCGGCAAGTCCACGCTGCTGCGCATCGCCGCGGGCCTGCTGCGCCCTTCCGGCGGCGAGCTGACCGTACGCACCGAGGCGCGGCATCCCGCGGCCATGATCTTCCAGGACTACGGGATCTACGACTGGAAAACGGTGCAGGCCAACGTGCGCTTCGGCCTGGACGTGCGGCGGGTGCGCCGCCGCGAGGCCGACGCGCGGGCCCGCGAGTGGCTGGAGCGGCTGGGGCTCGCCGAGTTCGCCGGCGCCTACCCCGCGGCGCTCTCCGGCGGGATGCGGCAGCGCGTGGCCATCGCCAGGGCGCTCGCCGTCGAGCCCGAACTGCTGCTGATGGACGAGCCGTTCGCGGCCCTGGACGCCCAGCTCCGCACCATCCTCCAGGACGAGCTGCTCGCGCTCACCCAGTCCACCCGCACCACCACCCTGTTCATCACGCACAGCCTCGAAGAGGCCCTGGTGCTCGGCGACCGCGTGCTGGTGATGTCGGCGCGCCCCGGGCGGATCATCGCCGAGCGGCGCCCTCCCTTCGGACGCCCGCGCACCGGTGAGGTCCGCTCGGCCCCGGGGTTCACCGCGCTCAAGGACGAGCTGTGGGAGCTCCTGCGCGGCGAGGTCGGTGACGCGGTACGCACGCAGGCGGCACGGACGGAGGCCACCACGTGAGCACGGACACCACGGAACCGGCGAAGGGCGCGGCGGCAGGCGGTCAGCAGTCCCTTCTCGTACGCCGGCCGGGCCCCGCCGAGACCGCCCCCGAGCGGACGTACCGCAGGCGCCGGGCGCTCGAACTCACCCTCGCCCTCGCGGTACCCCTCGTACTGATCCTCCTGTGGCAGCTCGCCGCCACCCGGAACTGGATCGACGCGCGCGTCTATCCCGCCCCCTCGGCGATCCTCGCGGACGGCTGGCAGCGCGCGGCGGACGGCGAGCTGTGGCCCGACACGTGGGCCACACTCAAGCGCGTCCTCGCCGGATACCTGCTCGGCACCTCGTCGGGATGGCTGCTCGGCCTGCTCATGGGCTCGCTGCCGCTGGTGCGCGCCGCGCTGGAGCCCATGCTGGACGCGCTGTACGTGGTGCCGAAGCTGGCGCTGCTGCCGATCTTCCTGAACATGTTCGGACTCGGCGAGGGCCCGCAGATCGCGCTGGTCGCCGCGACGGTCTTCTTCTTCGTGTGGATCTCCACCATGGCCGCGGTGCTCGCCGTCCCCGACGGACACCGGGACGCGGGGCGGGTGTTCGGCGCCGGGCACTGGCAGATGTTCCGGCACGTGCTGCTCCCGGCGTCGCTGCCCTCGGTGCTGGTCGGCGCGCGGATCGCGGCCGGCGTCGCGGTGCTGGTGATCGTCGCCTCCGAGTCCATCGCCGCGACCGACGGGCTGGGCCACCTGATCTTCGACTCGCGCGCGCTGTTCCAGAACGACGTGATGTTCGTGGGCATCGTCTGCGTCGCGCTGCTGGGCGTCCTCTTCTCCGAACTGGTGCGCCTGGCGGGCCGGTTCCTCACCCCCTGGGCCCCGCGCGACCGCGGCCGCGGCCAGTCCTGAGCCCCGCCCCCGCCTTACGGAAGCCGGCCCCGTACCGAAGCCACCCCTGCCCTACGGAGGTACTCGTGCGCCCTCGTGCCCTGGCCGCCCTGGCCGCGCTGCTCCTGCTCGCCGGGTGCAGCGCCGCCGGTGAAGGCGGCGGCGCCATCAGCACCGCCCCCCGCGAGATCACCCCCGTACGGGGCTGCGGCGAGCGGTCCTGGACCGACCCGGCCGACCTGGCCCGCGACCGCGCCCCGGCCCGCTGCGACAAGGGGGCGCCGGCCCCGCGCCCGCTCAAGAAGAAGCGCAGGCTCACGATCGCGACCGGCACCCTGAGCGCCGAGTACGTGGCCCCGCTCCGACTCGCCGTGCGGAAGGGCGAGTTCGCGAAGGAGGGCCTGGACGTGGACATCCGCGTGCTGCCCACCCCCGAGGCACTGCCGCTGCTGGCCAAGGGAGAGATCGACGCCCTGTGGGCGGCCCCCGAGGCGGCGGTCGTGAACGGCATCAACGGCGGCTTCGACATCCGCTGGGTGGCGGGCAACTTCTCCCCCGACCCGTCCTCCAAGAGCGGGCTGTGGGTGAAGCTGCGCAAGGGCGAGACCGCCGCCTCGGCGAGGATGAAGGGCCGGAAGATCGGCACGATGATCGGCAAGGGCTCGGTCATCGCGTACCCGATGGACCGCATCTTCGCCCGGCACGGCGCGGACATGAAGTCCGTCACCTTCCAGCAGCTCGGCTCCTCCGACGTCCTCACCGCGCTCAAGGGCGGCGGCGCCGACTCCGCCTGGCTGCTCGACCCGGTCTGGCGCAAGGTGCACGGCGACGGCCGGTACGCCTTCCTCGGCGGCCAGCCCGTCGGCGAACCCCTGGGCGGCGCCCTCTACGGCCCGAACCTCCTCGGCGAGGACGTGGACGCCGGGGTCGCCCTGCTGCGCGGCTACATCCGCACCGTGAACACCTACTTCAAGGGCGACTACAAGAAGGATCCCGCCTTCGTCGCCGAGCTCTCGCGGCTGCTGAAGCAGGACCCGAAGGTGCTCACCTCGGTGCCGTCGCTGCGCGTGGACTGGGAGATCCGCAAGGGCACGACGGCCCGCCTGCAGAAGGCGTACAAGGACGCCGGGGTCACCACGGGACGCCCGCTCCCCGAGGAGCGGCTCGTGGACCGCAAGCTGTACGCGGAGGCCGTCGGCCACAAGCCGTGAAGGCCGCGGGCGCACGGTCCGCAAACAGAACTGGGGCCCGGATCCGAAGATCCGGGCCCCAGTCATCAGTAGCGGGGACAGGATTTGAACCTGCGACCTCTGGGTTATGAGCCCAGCGAGCTACCGAGCTGCTCCACCCCGCGCCGTTGATGTGTCTCTACTTTAACCACAGGCCGACGACCAGTGCAAATTCCGTGCCGATGCGCCACTGCCACCTCGTGCGCAACGCCGCGCGGAGACCGGCGGGGCCGTACGGAGACCGGCGGGGAGGTGCGCACGAGTCGCCCCGTGCGCACCTCCCCTACGCCGTCAGCTCCGTACCCAGCGCCTCACGCAGCCGCGCCGCGCGCTCGGCCACCTCGGCCGGGCCCAACTCCACGGCGCGCGCGCACCATTGCTGACCCTCGGCCAGCTCGCCGCGACGCGCGTGGATCAGCGCGAGGCGCAGCGCGGCACGCCCGTGCCCCGCCTCCGCCGCGCGCCGCCACCACAGCGCCGCCTCCGGCTCGCCGCCCTCGCGGGCCAGCAGCAGCCCGAGGTTGAACGCACCGTGCGCGCTGCCCGCCTCGGCCGCCGCGCGATACCAGCGGGCCGCGTCCACGACCTCGCCCCGGGAGGCGGCCACCATGCCCAGGCGGACCTGGGCCCTGCGGTGACCCTGCTCGGCGGCGCGCTCGTACCACTCCTCGTACTCGGCGCGTGCGCCTCCCGAGGGCTGGCCTGCGGCCGGCTGCTCGCGCGGGGTGCGCCGCTCCAGCAGCGACCCCAGGCGGAACGCTCCCTCGACGCTGCCGCCGCCCGCCGCGCACCTCAACTGCCGCTCGGCCTCCTGCTCTTCGCCCTCCCGCAGCAGCGCGATGCCCACCTGGAGCGCGGCCTCCGCGTGTCCGGCGGACGCGGCGCGCTCATACCAGGTGCGCGCCGTGCGGTCGTCGCCGCGGCCCACGTACAGGATGCCGAGGTTGAACGCGGCGTCCACGCTCCCGGCCTCGGCGGCCTTGGAGAACCACGGCTCGGCGCCGTCGCCGTCGCCGCGCTGGAGCAGCAGCACGGCGAGCGCGTTGGCGGCCTCGCGATGCCCCGCGTACGCGGCCCTGCGATACCACTGCTCGGCCTGCGCGATGCGGCCCTGCGCGGCGCAGAGCAGCCCGAGGTTGAAGGCACCGTTGTCACAGCCGGCTTCGAGCGCGACCCTGTACCACCGCTCGGCGGCCTGGCGTTCGCCGCGCTCGGCGTGCAGCGCGCCCAGCGCGTTGGCGGCGTCGCCGTCCCCGCCCTCGGCCGCGCGCTTCCACCACACCGCGGCGCTCTCCTCGTCACCCGCGTCGCGCAGCAGGAAGGCGAGCGCGCAGGCGGCCCGCGCCTCGCCGTCCTTGGCGGCCGTGAGATACCAGCGCCCGGCCTCTTTCAGCTCGCCGCGCCGCTCCAGAATCGCGCCGAGCCGCAGCGCCGCCCTGCGGTGCCCGCGGGCTGCCGCCTGGAGATACCACTGCTCGGCCTGCTCGGCCGCGCTCTCGGCGTCCTCGTCCGGCTCCTCGCCATCGGCTGCGGGCGTACGGAGATCCGCGGGCGCCCCCGCGCCGCCACGGAGATCCGCACGTCCCTCACCGGTGCCGCGGCCGGCGTCCAGACCCGCGCGCTCGGCCACGATCCGCCCCACCCGGTACGCGGCCTCGCGGTGCCCCCGCTCGGCCGCGGAGCGGAACCACTCCTCGGCTCCCTCCTCGCCCCGGTGTTCCAACAGATCGGCGAGCGCGTACGCCCCCAGCGCGTGACCGGACTCGGCGGACTGCCGCAGCCAGTAGTGCGCCGCGGGCTCATCGCCGCGCTCGCGGTGGTGCCGACCCAACGCGTGCGCCGCCGCGGCCGATCCGGCCACGGCGGCGATACGCCACCAGCCGGCCGCCTCGTCCGGGTAGCCGCGCTGGTGCAGCAGCACTCCGAGGTTGTTCGCCGCGGCGCGGTCGCCGGCGGCGGTGGCCGCGCGCAGATGCGGCTCGGCACCGTCCAGGTCGCCGCGGCGCAGCAGTTGGGCACCGAGCACGCTCAGTGCCGCCGCGTCGCCGGCGCCCGCTTCTCCGGTCCGGCTCACCCCGGTCCCCGGTGGACCGTTGAGCCTCGTCATGTCCCCCATAAGCCCCATCGTCGCACCACCCGCAACCCGCGTACACCTGGTATACCGCAGCCAGTGAAGTCACTTCGGAGGTTTGTCGACTTCCCGACACAGAGACCTCTCAAACCGCTTGCGCCCACCGGTTCTTGGGGATTTCCCCCAGCAACGGAGAAGGGCCCGGAGTGGGTTGTCTCCGGGGCCGTCTCCGGTGCAGTATCGGGGGCCCGGTTTGAACCAGCGGCCACAGGGTTATGTGCCCCCCGAGCTAAC
>NZ_JBCFOK010000019.1:0-200288 GCF_039605595.1 Streptomyces odontomachicola | reverse complement strand
GGGCCGGGGGGGTCCCGTCTGGCTGGCTGGGGTTGTCGCCGGCGGGGGCCGCGCGGGGCGTCTGGCGGGGCGCGCCCCGCGACGGGTGCGTCATGCCCGGTGCGTCACGCCGGGTTCCGGGTGGTCGTCCTTGCCCTTGCCGTCGCGGACCCGGGGCACCGCCGTGGGCGTCGCCTCGGCGGGCGCGGGGGCCGGCTTCCGCGCCTCGCGGGGCAGCGGCGGGGCCGGGTCCTCGCCCAGGAAGACCCTGCGCACCACCCGCTCGGCGGCGTACCCGTCGTCGAAGTCGCAGAAGCGGTCGCGGAAACGCTGCCTGAGCTGCTGCGCGTGCGTGCCGTGCCAGGCGCCGGTGGAGAACAGGTCGATCAGCTCGTCCTCGCTGCGCGCCACGGGGCCCGGCGGGGTCTCCATGAGGTCGAAGTACGTGCCGCGCGCGGCCCTGTAGGTCTCCCAGTCGTCGGCGTGCAGCACGATCGGCCGGTCCAGGTCGGCGTAGTCGAACATGATCGACGAGTAGTCCGTCACCAACGCGTCCGCCGCCAGGCACAGTTCCTCGATCGAGGGGTGCTGCGAGACGTCGATGACCGCGTCGGAGAGCGCGCCCGTCTCCGCCTCCCGGTAGAAGTAGTGCGGCCTGGCGAGGATCACATAGCCGGGCCCGAGCGTGCGCGTCACCCGGTCCAGGTCGAGCCGCGGCACATAGCCGCTCTGATAGTCCCGGTGGGTCGGCGTGTAGAGCACCGCCGTCGCCCCCTCCGGGATGCCGAGGTCGGCGCGGATGCGGGCTACGTCCTCGGCGGTGGCGGTGAACAGCACGTCGTTGCGCGGGTATCCGTACTCCAGCGTGGTGTACGAGGCCGGATACGCGCGCTCCCAGGCGAGCGTCGTGTGCCGGTTGGCCGAGAGGCTGAAGTCCCAGCGGTCCACGGCGCGCAGGAGCCGGCCGAAGTTCATCCCGGCCGCGCTCGCGGGGTAGTCCTGCTGGTCGAGGCCCATGCGCTTGAGCGGCGTGCCGTGGTGGGTCTGCACGTGGACCTGTCCTGGCCGCTTCGCCCACTGCGCGGGGAAGTTGACGTTGTTCACGAAGTACTTGCCGCGGGCCAGCGCCTTCCAGAACTCCTTGGAGCCCGGGTGCAGCCGCTGCACGCCCTCGGGGAGCGTGTCCGCGTACTCCGGGGTCGTGATCCACGCGGTGCGGATGTGCGGCGCGAGCTCGCGCACCTTGGCCTCGATGGCCGCGGGGTTGCACGCGTAGCCCTTGTTCCAATAGGCCGCGAACACCGCGAGGTTGTCGTCCACGGGCAGCCGCTGCTGCACCTTGTAGTGCACCCGCAGCGCGGCCTTCCGCGCGTTCTTGTAGAGCGTGCGGGCCTGCCCGCGCGCCCTGCCGCGCAGCCTGTCCGCCGCCCACAGCCCGTCGAAGGCGCGCCGCGCGCCGTGCCGTACGAGGTCGTGGCGCAGCTTCGTGCGGCGTCCGTACGGGACGTGGGCGCGCGGCGCGGGCGTACCGGCGGCCGGCAGGAAGCGGCGCGCGTGGTCGCGGCTGCGCCGGAAGAACTCGGCGCGGGTCGAACGGGGCAGCCTGCCGGGGGTGTTGTAGACCGTGGTCAGGTGGTCGACCATGCGCCGGTGGACCAGCGGGCGCCAGTGCGCCAGCTCCTCGCGCTCGTCGATGAAGGCGAAGATCCGCTCGTACTGGTCGAAGACGTCGAAGTGCTTGCGGCTCGTGGTGCGCAGGATGTTGCCCTGGCGCCGTTGCCGGTAGTGCACGCACACCCGGTCCAGCGCGGCGATCGACCCTGCCGCCATCAGCGCCGGATAGCTCCACGGCGCGTCCTCGTAGTAGCCGGCGGGGAACTCCAGGCCCGTGCGCTCGATGAACTCGCGGCGGTACGCCTTGTTCCACACGACGCTGAGCAGCATCATTAGCCCCGGCCTGTCCTCCAGCGTGAACACCGCGGGGCCGTCCTGGGAGAGCAGCACCGAGCGGTCGTTGCGCTCGACCCGGCCGCTCCAGTAGGTGCGGGCGAAGTCGTAGAGCAGCACGTCCGGTTCGGAGGTGGCGGCGAGCCTGTTCTCGATCGCCTGGAGGGCTCCGGGGGTGAGGGTGTCGTCGCCGTCGAGGAAGACGATGTACTCACCGCTCGCCCGGCGCAGGCCCGCGTTGCGGGCGCGGCCCAGGCCGACGTTCTGCTCCAGGTGCACCGCGGTGACTCTGGGGTCGGCGGCCGCGGCCGCGTCGATGATCTCGCCGCAGGAGTCCGGCGAGGAGTCGTCGACCGCGATCAGCTCGAAGTCGCGGAAGGACTGGGCGAGTACGGAGTCGAGGCACTCGTGCAGATACGCCTGCACTTTGTGGGCTGGGACGATGACGCTGAAGCGGGGCAACGGGACATCCACTCGTCGACATAGCGGGATCGAGAGTCACCGTAGGGAACGCCTGTCTGGAGTGTCGACCCAAAGGTGTCCGATTTGCTGGGATAAGCAAGGGTACTACAAGGGACTGTTGCCAAGAATTGGTCCTCAGGGACCACAAGCCGTAACCAAGGTCGACCATCTGGTCCGAATCCGTACCCTCATGGTCAACTCCCGGCCAACTCGGCTTTAGTTCTCGTTAACCGCCCTCGTGGTCTAGTGACGTGAGCGGCCCCGCGGAAGGTTCCCGTCCGCTTCTCGCGGGCTCCGGGGCGGGCTCCGCAGCAGGTTCCGCATCCGGCTCCGGGGCAGGTTCCGCGTACGGGTCCTCGTCGAGGAACACCCTGCGCACCACGCGTTCCGCCGCCCGCCCGTCGTCGTACGAGGGGAAGCGGGCCCGGAAGGCCGCGCGCAGCTCGTCCGCGTGCGGGCCGTGCCAGGCGCCGGTGGCGAAGACGCCGGCCAACTCCTCCTCGCTGCGGGCGATCACGCCGGGCGGGGTCTCCATGAGATCGACACAGGTGCCGCGGGTCGCACGGTAGGTCTCCCAGTCGTCGGCGAGCAGCACGATCGGCCGGTCCAGGTTGGCGTAGTCGAACATGACCGACGAGTAGTCGGTGATCAACGCGTCGGCCGCCAGGCACAGTTCCCCGGTCGAGGGGTGCTCCGACACGTCCACGACTCCGCCCGCCGTGGCCGCGCGCGCCTGGCGCACCTCCGCTGCGTGCGGCCGCACGAGCAGCACGAATCCCGGCCCGAGCGCACGCGCCAGCCGGGCGGCTTCGATGCGGGGGACCACCGAGCTCTCGTGATCGCGGTGCGTGGGCGCGTACAGGACGGCCGTGGCGCCCTCGGGGATGCCGAGGTCGGCGCGGATGCGGGCGACGTCCTCGGCGGTGGCGGTGAACAGCACGTCGTTGCGCGGGTATCCGTACTCCAGCGTGGTGTACGAGGCCGGGTAGGCGCGCTCCCATGTGAGGGTCGTGTGCCGGTTCGCGGAGAGGCTGAAGTCCCAGCGGTCCACGGCGCGCAGCAGCGCCCCGGTGTCCAGGTCGGGCGCCGCCGCCGGGTGGCCTCGCAGGTCCAGGCCCATGGTCTTGACCGGGGTGCCGCTGTGGGTCTGCACATGGACCTGACCAGGGCGTTTGGCGTATCCGGCAGGCCAGTCGCCGTTGGAGGTGAAGTGCTTGCCGCGCGCCAGGGCCCTCCCGTACGCCGCCGTGCCGGGCATCAGCCTGCGTACTCCCTCCGGCACCGTGTGCGCGTGCTCGGGATCGGTGATCCACGCGGTGCGCAGGTGCGGGGCGAGCTCGCGGACCTTGGCCTCGACGGCGGCGGGGCTGCACGCGTACCCCCGGCTCCCGGGCGCGGAGAAGACCGCCAGGTCCGCCTCCAGCGGGAGGCGGCGCTGCACCGCGTAGTGGCCGCGCAGCACGGCGGCCCGGCAGGCGGCGTACGCGCGCCGTGCCCGTGCGCGCGCGGCCGAGCGCAAGCCGCGGGCGCGCCACAGCAGTTGGAAGGCGCGGCGCGCGCCGAGGCGGAGGAGGCGGCCGCGCGGCGGTGCCGGTGCGGCGGCCCCGGAGGCGGCGTCGGCGGTGTCCGCGTCGCGCGGGTCCTCAGCGGCCTCCGGCTCGGGGCGGTAGCGGCGCGCGTGGTCCCTGCTCCGGCGGAAGAACTCGGCGCGCGAGCCGTGCGGGAGCCGCTCGGGGGAGGTGAGGAGCGCGGTCAGGTCGTCCACCATCGCGTCGTACAGCAGCGGTTTCCAGCGGGCCGTCGCCGGGTGGTCGTCCACGAAGGTGAACAGCCGCTCGTACTGCGCGAACACGTCGAAGTGCCCGTGCGAGGGCGAGCGCCGCACGGCCCCCGCGCGGTGCCGCCTGTGCAGCACGCACACCCGGTCCAGCACGGCGATCCGCTCCGCAGCCAGCAGCGTCGGACGGGTCCACGGCACGTCCTCGCTCCCGCCGGGCGGGAAGCTGAAGCCGTGCTTCTCCAGGAACTCCCTGCGGTAGGCGCGGTTCCACACCGCGCCGGGCAGCGTGAGCAGCCCCGGGCGCTCGGCCAGCGGGAAGGAGACCGGCCCCGCCTCGTCCAGCAGCTCGGAGCGCGGTCCCGGTTCGGTGCGGCCGTTCCAGTGCGTGCGCACATGGTCGAAGAGCAGCACGTCGGGCTCGCCCGCCACCGTCAGACGGCCGTCCAGCGCCCGCAGCGCGCCGGGCGCCAGGGCGTCGTCGCCGTCGAGGAACAGCAGGTAGTCGCCGCTCGCGTAGTGCATTCCGGCGTTGCGGGCGCGGCCGGCCCCGGCGTTCTCCGCCAGGTGCACGGCGGTGATCCGGGGGTCGGCGGCCGCGGCCGCGTCGATGATCTCGCCGCAGGCGTCGGGCGAGCAGTCGTCGACCGCGATCAGCTCGAAGTCCCCGAAGGACTGGCCGAGCACGGAGTCGAGACCGTCACGCAGGTACGCCTGTACGGCGTAGGCGGGGGTGATGATGCTGAAGCGGGGCAACGGCACATCCATGTCGGAGCGGGGGCAGCGGGCTGCCACTCACCGTAGGCAGGTGCTCACTGCGTGTCGACCGCACCGGGTCCCCGCGGACGAGCCACCCGGGCACGGGAGATGACGCCGGGTCACGGCGGGCACGCCGGCGGACCAGGACGACCAGGCACGCGACCAGGCACGCGACCAGGCACGACGGCCGGGCACGACAGCCGGGTACGACGAGGCGGGGCGCACGGTTCGCGCGCCCCGCCTCGTACGCGTACGTACGTACCGTCGACCGGCTCAGCTGCCGCGCAGCGCCGGGTGCGGCTCCTCCTCGGACTCGTCGGCCGGCTCGGGGAGCGGGGCCGGGGTGCGCTCGGCGAGCGGGATCACCGGCGGCAGCGCGGCGGTGTCCTCCTTCAGGAAGAACCGGCGCACGGCGCGCTCGGCGGCCCTGCCGTCGTCGAAGGTGCAGAAGCGCTCGCGGAAGGCGGTGCGCAGCCTGGCCGCCTCGCGGCCGTTCCAGCGGCCCGAGAGGAACGCTTCGGCAAGCTCCTCGTCCGACCTGGCGAACGCGCCGGGCGTCTCACCGGGCTGGCCGGAGAGCAGGTCGAAGTAGGTGCCGCGGGAGTTGCGGTAGGTCTCCCAGTCCGGTGCGTAGATCACGATCGGCCGGTCCAGATTGGCGTAGTCGAACATGATCGACGAGTAGTCCGTGATCAGCGCGTCCGAGGCGAGGCACAGCTCCTCGGTGGAGGGGTGCCGCGAGACGTCCATGATCAGGCCGCGCTCCTGGAGGTCCTGGAGCGCCCGGTTGTCGCCGTAGAAGTAGTGGGTGCGCACCAGGAGCACGTACTCGTCGCCGAGTTCGTTGCTGAGGCGCTCCATGTCGAGCACCGGCATGAAGCCCTTGCGGTAGTCCCGCATGGTGGGCGCGTAGAGCAGCGCCTTGCGGCCCTGCGGGATGCCCAGCTCCGCGCGGATGCGGGCGACGTCCTCGCCGGTGGCGCTGGTGTAGACGTCGTTGCGCGGGTAACCGCTCTCCAGGTGCTCGTACGGCGTCGGGTAGACCCGGTCCCACACCTCGGTGGTGTGCGGGTTGGAGGAGATGCTGATGTCCCAGCGCGCGGCGCGCTGGAGCAGTTTGCGGAAGCTCATGCCCTTGCCGGCCGCGGGGAACTTCTGCTGGTCCAGGCCCATGGTCTTGAGCGGCGTGCCGTGGTGCGTCTGGAGGTGCACCTGGCCTGGCCGCTTCACCCAGTGGTCGGCGAAGTTCACGTTGTTCACCAGGTACTTGGCGCGGGCCAGCACCTCCCAGTACCGGCGCGAGTGCGGCAGCACGTAGTCGGTGCCGGGGGGCAGCGCGGCCACGGCGCTGGGGCGGACCACCCACACCGGGTGCACCTGCGGGGCCAGCTCCTTGGCCTTCTCCGCGATGGCGGCCGGGTTGCAGGACACGCCGCGGTCCCAATAGGCGCTGTAGAGCGCGAGGTTCTCATCCAGCGGGAGCTTGCGCTGCATCTGGTAGTAGCGCTGGTACGCCTTCTTGCCGACCTTCACCTTGGTCTTGCGGACCCGGTGCGGGAGCGCGCGCTTGACCTGCTGGGCCCGCCAGCGCGCCATGAACTGGGTGAACGAGCCGCGCGCGAGCAGCGCGAAGTCGGCGACCGACTCCTTGGTGGGGTGGAAGTCCTCGGGGCGGTAGCCGGCGGGCTTGTGCTTGTTGTAGAGCGCGCTGGCCTGGCGGAAGAAGTCCTTGCGGTCCGAGGGGTTCACCCGGTCCGCCTTGCGCACGCAGAACAGCAGGTGGCTGATCATCCGCTCGAAGAGCAGCGGCCGCATGGGCTCCAGCTCGGGCCGCTTGTCGAGGAAGACGAACTGCGAGTCGTACTGCGGGAAGATGTCGAAGTGCTTGCGGCCGGGGGAGCGGGTGATCGCGCCCTGGTACCGCTGCCGGTAGTCCACCGCGACGAAGGAGAGGCAGCCGACGGCCTCGGCGGTCACCATGGCCTCGTTGCTGAGCGGCGCGTCCTCGTACAGGCCCGGCTCGAAGGTCAGCTCGTTGCGCAGGTAGAACTCGCGGCGGTACGCCTTGTTCCAGGCCACGTGGAAGAGGTGCAGCAGCTCGGGGCGCTCGGCGACCGTGTAGGTCTCGGTGCCGGTCTCGGCGAGCATCTCCCCGAAGTCGCTCGGCCTGATGCCGCCCCACCAGTACGAACGCTGGTGGTCGAAGACCAGCACATCAGGGGTCTCGCACGCGGTGAGCTGCGCGTCGATGGCCTCCAGCGAACCGGGCAGATAGGTGTCGTCGCTGTCGAGAAAGAGAAGGTATTCACCGGTCGCCTCGGCGACGCCGGCGTTGCGCGCGCGGCCGAGGCCGACGTTCTCCGGCAGGTGCAGCACCTTCATGCGGGCATCGCGCTCGGCATACTCGTCGAGGATGCGTCCGCTGCCGTCCGGCGAACAATCGTTCACCCCGATGACTTCGATGTCTCCGAAGGACTGAGAGAGCACGGAATCCAAGCACTCTCGCAGGTATCCCTGGACCTTGAAGCAGGGAACGATGACGCTGAAACGAGGCATGACCACCAATCCTGACTGTGCGTACGCGAGCGCGGGATCTGCTAACGGCTCACAACGGACCACGGCGGGTGTTTCACGGGACTTGGCCCAAGTGAACACTCTTGGCCGGTCGGAGTCTAACCAGGGCCTGTCGGGAGTCCGTCACGGTTAGGTCACTTCACCGCCCCGGCCATCACGCCCGATACGAACTGCCGTTGGAACGCGAAGAAGACGGCCAGTGGTATCAGCATCGACACGAACGCACCCGGGGCCAGCACATCGATGTTGTTGCCGAACTGACGAACCTGCTGCTGGAGCGCCACGGTAACCGGAGGGTTGCCCGAGTCGGCGAAGATCAGGGCGACCAGCATGTCGTTCCACACCCACAGGAACTGGAAGATGCCCAGCGAGGCCACGGCCGGGCCGCCCAGCGGGAGCACCACACGGGTGAACAGCCGGGTCTCGCCCGCGCCGTCGAGCCGCGCGGCTTCAAGGAGTTCGCGTGGGATCTCCGCGAAAAAGTTACGGAGAAGGAATATGGCAAAGGGCAACCCAAAAGCAGTGTGGAAGATCACCACGCCCGGCGTGGTCTCGAAGATGCCCAGCGCGTTGAAGAGCTTCGCCACCGGGATCAGCGCGACCTGAACCGGCACCACCAGGAGTCCGACCACGATCAGGAACCACCAGTCACGACCGGGGAAATCCAGCCAAGCGAAGGCGTATCCGGCCAGGGCGCCTATGAGCACCACGAGCAGGGTCGAGGGAACCGTGATCACCAGCGTGGTGACCAGGGAATCCGTGATCTGGTGGTTGGAGAGCAGCGCGTCGTAATTGGTGAACGTGAGCTGATCCGCGTTCAACACCCAGGGAAACTGCGTGTTCAGGTCGAAGACCTTCCACCAGCCCGAGGTGGCGATGTCGGCGGGGGAGCGCAGCGAGGAAGTGAGCAGTCCCGCGGTGGGCAGCAGCCAGAACAGGCCGACGGCCACCAGCCCGAAGCGCACAGCCCAGTGCCCGGTGAGTCCGGCGATCCTGGAGCCGAGACCGCGCATTCCGCGAACGGGGTTTCCGGCCGGCCGCTTTCCGTACACGGGCCGCACAGAATTCTCCGCGAAGCCGGCCGGGCCGCCGGCCGCTCCCGCGCCGCCCGACGCTCCCGCGCCGCCCGGGTCCGCCGCGCCGGGGCTCCCGGTGTTTCCCGTGCTCATCGGCGGGACTCCCTCCGCAGGCGGCGGACGTTGAGGACCATCACCGGCACCACGAGCAGCAGCAGGACGACCGCGATGGCGCTGCCCACGCCCTGGTCGGCGCCGGTGCCGAAGGAGGACAGATAGAGCTGGAGCGCGAGCACGTTGGCGTTCTCCTGGGTGGAGCCCGGCGCGATGATGTAGACGAGGTCGAAGATCTTCAGCACGTTGATCATGAGCGTGACCAGCACCACCGCGAGCACCGGCGCCAGCAGCGGCACCGTGACCCGGCGGAAGACCTGCCACTCGCCCGCGCCGTCGACCCGCGCCGCCTCCAGCAGCTCGCGCGGTATCCCGGCCAGCCCCGCGGCGATCAGCACCATCGCGAAGCCCGCCCACATCCACACGTACGAGCCGATGATGGCCGGGGTCACCAGGGTCGGGCCGAGCCAGTCGACGCCGTTGTAGGGCTGTGCGAAGTTGCTCGCGGGAAGGGTCAGGCGCGCGCCGTCGGCCTTCGCCGGGAGCCGGTAGGTGCCGTCGTCACCGGTCTTGGCGCTGGCCACCACCGAGCCGCCCTTCACCGCCTGCACGGTGATCCCCGAGAGCGCCTTCTCCTTGGGGTCGATCCTGCCCGGGGTGCCGGCGCCGCCCGGCGTGAAGTCCAGCCACACCGTGCCGGACACCCCGCCGCCCTCCGCCTTCGGCGCCGGCTTCGCGAGGTGCGCGCCCGCCGCGTCCTTCGGGAGTACGCCGACGAGCGGGAGGTTCGCGGGGTGGGCCGAGGACACGGCGGAGGCGGTGCGGAAGGAGCCGCCGCCCGCGGGCTTGAGGTCGGTGTTCGGGCGCGGGTGCGCGCCGGGCCACGCGGAGGACTCGGTGAAGGTGTCGTGCACGCCGACCCAGATCGCGTTCGCCACGCCGCGGTGCGGGTCCTGCTCGTACACGAGCCGGAAGATGATGCCCGCCGCGAGCATCGAGATCGCCATCGGCATGAAGACGATGAGCTTGAACGCCGTACCCCAGCGCACCCGTTCGGTGAGCACCGCGAAGATCAGGCCGAGCGCGGTGGCCACCGAGGGCGCGACGATCACCCAGATCAGGTTGTTCTTGAAGGCGGTGAGGATGGTCGGGTCGGTGAACATCTCGCCGTAGTTCTTCAGCCCCACGAAGCCGGAGCCCGCCGCGTCGAAGACGCTGCGGTAGAGCGAGTACCCGATCGGATACACCACCAGCGCGCCGAGCAGCACCAGCGCGGGCAGCAGGAAGCAGGCGGCGACCCAGGGGCGGGAGCGCATGACGGCCACACGGCGGGCTCCGCCGGGGACGGCGGGTGTCACGGGTCCGCCTGCGGTCGGCGGTGGGGTCGAGCTCGGCATTACCGTGCCCCCTGTTTGTGGGTTCGCGCTGTGGCGCACTCGCGCCTTCGGGCTTACGCCTGTGAGGCGCGGATCAGCGCTTGTACGCCTTCGCCGCCGCCGTCTCCAGCGCGCGCTGGGTGCCCGCCACGTCCTTCGGGTTCTTCAGGAAGTCCTGGAGCGCCTTCCACTCGCCCTCGCCCTTCGTGCCGCCGAAGGCGGCCGGCGCCTGGTCGGACATGTCGAAGCGGAAGTCGTCGCCCGCCGCGACCAGCGCCTTGCCGATCTCGCGCTGCACGGAGTCGGGGTACGCGTCCAGCGACATCTTCCGGTTGGGGGAGACGAAGCCGCCCTGCTCGGCCCAGATCGCCGCGGCCTCGGGCGAGGCCAGATAGGTCAGCAGCGCGTGCGCGCCCTTGTTGTCCTTCAGCGCCACGGCCGCGTCGCCGCCGGTCACCACGGGCGCCGGACCGTCGACGGAGGGGAAGGGAAAGACCTTCGCGTCCGTACCGATCTTGGCCTTGGTGTCGTTGGCGATGTTCACCCCGACGAAGTCCGCCTCGAACACCATGGCCGCCTTCGGCGCGTCCATGGAGGAGAACGTGTTGGACACCGACGCGGGGAACTCCGTCTGCAGCGCGCCCTGCCGGCCGCCCGCCAGGAGCTGCTTCTGGCCGAAGAGCTGCCCCAGCGTGGTCAGCGCCCTCTTCACGCTGGGATCGGTCCACTTGATCTTGTGCTGCGCGAGCTGGTCGTACTTCTCCTTGCCCGCCTGGGAGAGATAGACGTTCTCGAACCAGTCCGTGAGCACCCAGCCGTCGGCCCCGCCGACCGACATCGCCGGCACGCCCGAGTCGGACAGCGTGCGGGAGGTGGACAGCAGCTGCTTCCAGGTCTTCGCCTCGCCGACGCCGGCGTTCTGGAAGGCCTTGGTGTTGTACCAGATCAGCGACTTGTTGGCGGCCTTGTAGTAGACCCCGTACTGCTTGCCCTGGTACGCGCCGAGGTCGCGCCAGCCCTTCGCGAAGTTCTTGTCGAGCTGCGCCTGCGTCGCCTTGTCCACGGGCTTGATCCAGCCCTTGTCGGCGAACTGGTGCAGCACGCCGACCTGCGGGAGCATCGCCACGTCCGGCGGCTTGCCGCCCTCCACCTTGGAGCCGATGTACGTGGCCACGTTGTCGCCCGTGGGTACGAACTGGACCTTGGCGCCGGTGCGTTTCTCGAACTCCGCCAGCACCTTGCCGAAGTTCTTCTCCTCGTCGCCGGTCCATACGGCCGCGACCTGGATCTTCTGGCCGTTCAGCTTCGGGAGCCGCACGCTCTGGGCGCTCGGGGAGCCGCTCTTCTCCTTGCCGTTCTTGTCGCTCCCGCCGCCGCTGCACCCGGCGGCGAGCGCGAGCGCCGCGGCGGCGCCGAGCGCGACGAGCGTGCGTGAGCGTGTGTGCTGCGCGACGTGCTGCGCGGTGTGTTTCCGGAGCGAGTGCGAGTTGCGCATGAGTACGTCCCGTTCCCTCCGCGGCCCGCGGCCGGGCCTTACGTCCCGTGCGGATGTCCTATACGCAGAGTGGGTGCGGCGCAATAGGGCTGTTGCGGGGTGTGGTTGCTTTGCGCCGTGACCGCCGGCCGGGTCCGCTGCTGGGTGCTTCCCGCTGCGGCGGGGGTGGGGTGGGTGGTTGCGCCCGACTGTTGAGTGACGGCCCGCCCTACGACGCTCCGCGCCTCCGGCAGCCCCTTGCTCCGGCCTGCGGCGTCCCCGGAGGGTCGCGTACGAGCAGCCGCGACTGGTGGGTGGTTCCGCCCGCTCCTCGTATGAGCTGTGGGCAATCGTTCCGCAGGGGCGGAACGGGTGGGCACAGCGGACCGCAGGCCCCCCGTCCACGCGCCCCGCACGCAAAGGGGGCCCGGGGCGCAGCCCCGGAAAGCGGGGGCACTCAGGGGGCACCCCGTAGCGCATGGCGACTCGCGCAGGACGGGGGCGGCCTTCACCCCCGGAGGGACTGCGCCGCGCGTTCCACGGCGCTGGTCAGCAGCGCGAGATCCGTCGGCCCGTTGCCCAGCTCGCGTACGGGCCGCCGTGCCGGCGGATCCCCCGCCCGCGCCCAGTCCAACGGCACGACCGTCGGCCGCAACGTGGCCGTACGCGGAATCCGCCCCGTCACACGGCCCGCCTGGAACCCCACGGACCCCGCGGCGGCGCTCAACGTGCCCCGCCCCGGCACCCGTTCGTCCTCCCCCTCGCCGGAGGAGGCCGCCTCGGCGGGGCCGGTGAGCTCGGCCCGCAGCGCCGCGACCCGCGCCAGCTCCGTACCCGAGGTGCTCTCCGGACGGGAGCTCGCGGCGACCAGATGCACGCCCAGCCGGGCACCCTCGCGCGCCACGGCGTCCAGCGCCCGCACGACCGAACCCGAAGCGGGGCGCCCGGGGTTGCCCAGCGCGGGATCGACCAGCGTCTCCAGGTCGTCGACCAGCACCACGAGGCGGGGCAGCGGCGCGGGGGCCTCGGGCGCGGGCTGCTGCTCGCCCGAGCCCCCGCCCGACCGCGTACGCAGCCGCAGCGTGCCGCCCGAGGAGTCGGACTCCAAGTCGGCCGCGTCCTCGGCCGCCGGACGCCCGCGCTGGGCGATCACCCGCGGGGGCTGTGCGCCGGCGACGGCGGCCGTGTACTCCTCGAAGGTGCGGCCCTCGCCGATCACTTCGGCCCGCCGCTTCAGCTCCGCGCTCAGCGACTGCGCGAACTCCCGCATCCGCGCGGGGTCCCCGGACGCGAGGTGCCCCTCGGTGTGCGGCAGCCCCACGCACAGCCGCAGCCCCTCGCGCGCCGGATCGGCCGCGCCGTCCAGCAGCAACAGACCGAGCCTGCCGGGGCGTTCGCCCGCGGCCAGCGACGCGGCGAGCGAGAGCAGCAGCTCCGTCCTGCCGGAACCGGGCGGCCCCGTGATCAGCGCATGGCCCTGCCGCGAGGACAGCTCGGCCTCCAGCGGACCGCGCGGCCCCGCGCCGAACACCAGCGAGGCGCGCCCCGCGAGGCCGTCGCCGACGCCCGCCCGCTCGCCGGGCTCCGACCAGCGCGCGAGCAGGGCTGCGGGTGTGGCGCGGGCCAGGCCGAGCTCGTCGAGCAGCCGGGAGCTGCGGGGCAGCGCGACGGCGGGCCGGTCGGCAGCGGCGGCGCGCGCCTCCTCGGCCTCCCGCAGCGGCGCCATCGCCCGCGCGAAGCGCTCGGCCCACGCGGCGGACACGGCGTCCACCGTGCCGATGGGGCCCGGGCTCCCTTCGGGCTGCGGTGTTCCCGGCGCGTGCACCATGCGGACGGCGGTGGCCACGGCGCCGCTCAGCAGCGCCGCCGTACCGCACGCGGCGAAGGCGGGGGAGGCGGCGTGCGCGGCCTCCAGCGTCGCGGTCAGCGGGGAGGCGGGGGAGGCGGCCGGGGTCTCGGCGAGGCAGAGCGCGTGCACTCCGGCGGCCGGCCCCTCGGCTGTCAGCCGCCGCACCGCCTCGCGCAGTGTGGCGGAGCCGGGGTCGCCGTCCACGATGAGCAGGGTGTACGGACCGGGGTGCGGCTGCCGCGCGGGCGCCGCGTCGAGTCTGCGGCTCAGCTCGGCGGTGCGGGCGGCGGCCTGGTCCCGGTCGTACGCGGTGAGCAGCCGGCAGTCCTGGCCGTGCGCCGGCACCGCGTGCGGGAGCCAGCCGAGCCAGGCCCACTCAGCGGTGCGCGCAGCGAGGTCCCGCGCGCGGTCGGCGGCGAGCAGCACGATCTCCAGGGTGCTCGGCGCGTGCAGCGCCGCGAGCTGCGCCACCACCGAGCGGGCGAGCCCGGACAGCCGGCCGCGCGGCCCCGCGAGCCCGAGCGCCCCGGCCTCCCGCAGCCGCACGGCGACGGAGCCCCCGGTCTGCCCGCCGCGGTGCGCCGTGCCGAGCCGCACGGTCAGCGCCTCGGGGTGCCCAGGACCGCGCTCCCACAGCCGGGGACCCGGGCCGAGCGCGGTGAGCAGGACGGTCGCGGGGTCGGGGAACGGCTCGGGCGAGACGCCGTCGCCGGGGTCCGCCGCGCCGGCCGGCGCGTGCGGCGGTGGCGGCGGGAGGGTGTCCCGCGCTGCCGGTGACTCCTCGCGCTCGGTGCGGCCGCCGGTGAAGCGCCGCGCCCACGCGCCGAGCCCGCGCTGCCGCGGCCGCTCGCCGTCCGTCGCGCCGGACCGCTCCGCCGGCCGCCCGGATTCCGATGGCCGGGTGAATTCCGATGGCTGGGCGAAGCCCGCGCCGTGGGTGCCGCCCCCGCCGGGGAACGGCGAGCCCGCCTCGTACGCGAAGTCCTGGCCGGTGTGCGGCGGCGGCACGAGGGGCGGCCCCGCACCGCGCTCGGCCGCGGCCCCCGCGGCGGGCGCCTCCGGAGGCATCGGTCCCGCCGGAGGCATCGGCCCCGGCGGAACGGGTGCGGGCGAGCCGCCTCGCGGGACCGCTCCCACCACGGGCCCGCCCGGGGCGTCGCCCTCCACGCCGTGCACGGCCTGGTCCGCTCCGTCCGTCCGGGCCGTCGGCCCCGCGAGCCGCAGTCGGCCCTTGCCGTCCGGCACCGTCGCGGGGCCGCCCAGCACAGGGGGCGGAGCGGCGCCGGGCTCCTGCCAGGTCTCGTCCGCCCAGCCGGCGCCCTGCGCGGGGGCGTCCACCGGCGCGTGCGGCTCGGCGAGGCGCACGGCGGTCTCGCCGAGCCGCAGCGTCGCGCCGGGGCGCAGCGGCACCGGCTGCTCGCCCACGGGTCTGCCGTCCAGCGACGTGCCGTTGGTGGATCCCAGATCGGTGACCGTGACCTCGCCGTCCTCGGTGACCGTCACGGCGCAGTGCAGCCGGGAGACGTCGGGGTCGTCCAGCGGGACGTCGGCCTCGGCCGAGCGGCCCAGGTGCACCTTGCCGCCCTGGAGCAGATGCACCCCGCCAGCGTCGGGCCCGGCCACCACGTGCAGGCGGGCCGGCGCCGAGGCGTACGCGGCGACGGCGGGAGCGGTGGAGACGGCGGTCGGCGGCACGGGGCCCGGGCCGAACAGCGAGATCGCCGCGCCGTCCAGCAGCGGCGGCTCGCCCAGCACGTGGCGGTGCGGGTCCAGGCGTCTGGTGCCGGCGAACACCGCGACCGGGCCGTCGGCCGCACCGCCCCCGGCGCCGGCCGCGCCCGGTGTGCCCGAGGCCCCCTCCGTACTCCCACCGCCCGCGGCGGCGGACTCCGTGACCAGCGCGCCCGTCACGGCGGCCAGCACCGTCCCGGCCGGGGCCGTCACGACGACCGCGGCCTCCCCGCACTCCGCACCGGCGCGTGCGACAGTCAGCCGGATCCGCATCGGCCCCTCCCGGTCCCATCCGCGTACCGCATCTCCGTGCGCGGGTCCATCGGGGCCCGCGCGAGGCGCAGTTCACACTCGACGCCGGATGCATCCTCGCACCCGGCACTGACAGCGTCCCCCGGCCGTCCGGCCTCAATGATCTTGAGACGCGTGCCCCCCGCGCAAGGCCCTGCGCCTCCTTGGACCCTTACGGACCGGTACGGAGCGGGAGCGACCGGACCTGACTGTGATGTGTCCGACCCGAAAAGATCTGCCGATCGCGGAGTGCCCATTCTGAGGCCGCAACCGTCCCTGAAACGGTCCTTTCCGGAACGGTGCCGAGACCCCGGCCCCTGCGCTGCTGCAACCCGCGGCCCTCCGGCGCGCGTCTCACGGGGGAGCCGTCCGGGATGTGCACGCGCTGCGAACACATTCGCGTACCGTGCGCACGCGGTCGGCCCGAGCCCTCGCGAGGCGGCACTATTGTTGATGGGATTGCCCCTTCAGCAACCCCCCTCAGCAACGCAGTACGAGACCAGGGAGCGCATGACGTGCGGCCGGTAGGCAGCAAGTACCTGCTCGAAGAGCCGCTCGGACGCGGCGCGACGGGCACCGTCTGGCGGGCCCGCCAGCGGGAGACGGCGGGCGCCGAGGCGGCCGTGGCCGGGCAGCCCGGCGAGACCGTGGCGATCAAGGTGCTGAAGGAGGAGCTGGCGAACGACCCGGACGTGGTCATGCGCTTCCTGCGGGAGCGCTCCGTCCTGCTCCGCCTCCAGCACCACAACATCGTCAGGACCAGGGACCTCGTGGTCGAGGGCGACATGCTCGCCCTCGTGATGGACCTCGTGGAGGGCCCTGACCTGCACCACTATCTGCGCGACAACGGCCCCTTCACGGCCGTCGCGGCCGCGCTGGTGACCGCGCAGGTCGCCGACGCGCTGGCCGTCTCGCACGCGGACGGCGTGGTGCACCGCGACCTGAAGCCCGCGAACGTCCTGCTGTCCCAGGACCAGGACGGCGCGATGCGCCCGATGCTCACCGACTTCGGCATCGCCCGCCTCGCGGACTCCCCGGGCCTCACCCGCACCCAGGAGTTCGTGGGCACCCCCTCCTATGTGGCCCCGGAGTCCGCCGAGGGCCGCCCGCAGACCTCGGCCGTGGACGTCTACGGCGCCGGCGTGCTGCTGTACGAGCTGGTCACGGGCCAGCCCCCGTTCTCCGGTGGCAGCACCCTGGAGGTGCTCCAGCGCCATCTGAACGACCAGCCGCAGCGCCCGCAGGGCATCCCCGAGCCGCTGTGGACGGTCCTGGAGCGCTGCCTGCGCAAGAACCCCGACGAGCGCCCCAGCGCCGTGAACCTCGCGCGTGCGCTGCGTACGGTCGCCGAGGGCATCGGCGCCAACGCCACCGCCGAGCAGGCCGGCGCCGCGATGGGCGTCGCCGCGCTGCTCGCGCCCGACCCGGCGCCCGCTCCGGTGCCCGGCACCGAGTCGGCGAACGCGCAGCAGGGCCAGGCGGGACAGCAGGGCCAGGCCGGGCACGGCATGGGCGCGGCCGGTGCCGCGGCCGCCGGCGCCCTGGGCGGGGCCGCGGCGGGCGCCGCAGCCGGAGCCGCCGCCTCGGGCGGCGACCCGGACGCCACCGAGATGCTGCCGCGCACCGCGGCGCACGGCCAGGAGGCGCCGGGCGGCTACGGCGGCCAGGACGGCCAGGGCCAGGGCCCCAACGCCGACCCCACCCAGGTCATGCCCCCCGTCCCCGGCGCGCCCCCGCAGCCGCAGCAGCCCCCGGAGCCGGAGGGCCCGCACCCCTGGGAGAACCAGCTCCAGGCCGCCCGCGACCGCAACGAGCAGACCCAGGTGCAGCCGCTCAACCCCAACGTCGACGACCCGCTGCGCCGCCGCTCGCACCGCCAGCCGGCCGCGCCGCCGCCCGGCTACGGCCAGCAGGCGTACGGGCAGGGCCAGTACGGCGATCCGTACGGGCAGCAGTACCCGCCCCAGCGCCAGCAGCAGCGCCCGCCGCAGCAGCCGCCGCCCCGGCGCCGCGAGCCCGAGCGCCCGCCCCGCGAGCGCGAGCCGCGCCCGCGCCGCGAGCCCAGGCAGCGCAGCGCCAACCCGATGCACATTCCAGGACTCGGCTGCCTCAAGGGCTGCCTGTTCATGATCCTGATCATCGTGGTGATCTGCGTGCTGGTGTGGAACTTCACGCCGGTTCCCGAGTGGGTCGCGCAGGGCAAGAGTTTCTGGCAGACGGTCACCGACTGGTTCGGGAAGGTCTCGGATCTGGTGAACTCCGCGGACAGCGCGACGGGTAACTAGTACGAGGAACACCCGGAAGCGACAGCCGAGTTCGGAGACAAGTCGACTTCCGCAGGGCAATTTCCCGTACAGAAGCGACCGTTAATGGCATCCGGGGCTCTCAACGCCCCGGATGCCGCGTAGTTTTGTCGCTATGGCACGGAAGATCGGCAGTCGCTATACCGCCCACCAGATCCTGGGACGCGGAAGCGCCGGCACGGTGTGGCTGGGGGAGGGCCCCGAGGGGCCCGTCGCGATCAAGCTGCTGCGCGAAGACCTCGCCTCCGACCAGGAGCTGGTGGGGAGGTTCGTCGGGGAGCGCGCCGCGCTGCTCTCCCTCGACCACCCGCGGGTGGTCTCCGTACGCGACCTCGTCGTGGACGGCAACGACCTCGCCCTGGTCATGGAGTTGGTGCGCGGCACCGACCTGCGGACCAGGCTGGAGCACGAGCGCAGGCTCACCCCGCAGGCGGCGGCGGCGATCGCCGCTGACGTCGCGGACGGCCTCGCCGCCGCGCACGCCGCCGGCATCGCGCACCGCGACGTGAAGCCGGAGAACGTCCTGCTGGACGCCCGCGCCCCGGTCGGCCCCGGCGGCGCACCACCCGCGCTGCTCACCGACTTCGGGGTCGCCAAGCTGATCGACTCCCCGCGCCGCACCCGCGCCACCTCGGTGATCGGCACCCCGGACTACGTGGCCCCGGAGATCGTCGAGGGCCTGCCGCCGCGTGCCTCGGTGGACATCTACGCCCTGGCCACGGTGCTGTACGAACTCCTCGCCGGCTTCACCCCGTTCGGCGGCGGGCACCCCGGCGCCGTGCTGCGCCGCCATGTCACCGAGACCGTCGCGCCGCTGCCCGGCATCCCCGACGAGCTGTGGCAGCTCGTCCACCAGTGCCTCGCGAAGGCCCCCGCGTCCCGGCTGCGCGCCCCCGAACTCGCGGCCCGGCTGCGCGAGATGCTGCCCGCGCTGGAGGGCCTGCCCCCGCTGGACATCGACGAGCGGTACGAGGACCCCGTACAGGAGGAGCAGGAGGCGCCCACCGAGCCGCAGCTCTCCGCCGAGGCCGCGGCGGCCCCGGCGCGCGGCGCGGTCTCCCTCGTGCAGGGCGGCGCGAGCCCCGACTCCAACCGCGACACCCACACCAGCATGCGCGTGCCCGGCGCCGACGAGCTCGCGGGCGGCGCGCACGGCACGGCCCGCTCCCCGCGCGCCGTGGGGGCGCCGCGCGCCGGTTCGGCCAAGCACCGGGCCACGGTGCGCAGGCGGCGCCTCAAGGCCGGGGCGGTCGCGGTGGTGGCCACGGTCGCCGGGGTCGGCGGCTGGCTCGCGGCCTCGGGGGACGACGGCGAGACGACCCAGCCCGCCCCCGCGGTCGAGCAGCCGGACGGCACGGGCGCTCCGTGACCGGCGGCGCCCCCGTCATGGAGCCGCTCCGGGGCGCACGCCCCGGGGCGGGACAGCTCCCGCCGCCCAGCCGTTAGGGTGGAGGGCGTGGCAGTCGTCGATGTATCCGAAGCGCTGAAGTCCCTCTCCTCCACCATGGAGTCGATCGAGGCCGTCCTCGACCTCGACAAGATGCGGGCCGACATCGCCGCGCTCGAAGAGCAGGCGGCGGCCCCCGACCTGTGGGATGACGTGGAGAACGCGCAGCAGGTCACCAGCAAGCTCTCCTATCTCCAGGGACACCTGCGGAGGGCCGAGGAGCTGCGCTCGCGCATCGACGACCTGGAGGTCCTCTTCGAGCTGGCCGAGGCCGAGGGCGACGCGGACGCGCGCCGCGAGGCCGAGGACGAGCTGGGCGCGGTGCGCAAGGCCGTGGACGAGATGGAGGTCCGCACCCTGCTCTCCGGGGAGTACGACCCCCGCGAGGCGGTCGTCAGCGTGCGCGCGGAGGCCGGCGGCGTGGACGCGGCCGACTTCGCCGAGCAGCTCATGCGCATGTATCTGCGCTGGGCCGAGCGCAAGGGCTATCCCACCGAGATCTTCGACATCAGCTACGCGGAAGAGGCCGGCATCAAGTCCGCGACCTTCACCGTGAAGGCTCCGTATGCGTACGGCACGCTCTCCGTCGAGCAGGGCACCCACCGCATGGTGCGGATCTCCCCCTTCGACAACCAGGGCCGCCGCCAGACCTCGTTCGCCGGCGTCGAGGTGCTGCCGGTCGTGGAGCAGGTCGACCACATCGACATCCCGGAGAACGAGCTGCGGATCGACGTCTTCCGCTCCTCGGGCCCCGGCGGCCAGTCGGTGAACACCACCGACTCCGCCGTGCGCATGACCCACATCCCCACCGGGATCGTCGTCTCGTGTCAGAACGAGAAGTCCCAGATCCAGAATCGCGCCGCCGCCATGCGCGTCATGCAGGCGCGCCTCCTCGCGCACCGCCGCCAGGAGGAGCAGAAGAAGATGGACGCGCTCAAGGCGGACGGCGGCAACTCCTGGGGCAGCCAGATGCGTTCGTACGTCCTGCACCCGTATCAGATGGTGAAGGACCTGCGTACGGAGCACGAGGTCGGTAATCCGCAGTCGGTGCTCGACGGCGATATCGACGGTTTCCTGGAAGCCGGAATCCGCTGGCGCAAGCAGCAGGAACAGCAGGCGCAGTAACGCGGCCGAGCGACCCGGCGAGTAACGCCGGGATAACGCTCGACTTCCCGCGGTGGTGCGGCAATTGACGTGATTCCCGTCGCACTCCGCGAACTACCCGTGCCCCACGGACATTTCGCCCCTGGTTCGCTTGACGCCTGTGTGAAAAGTGGGAAAGCTGTTCGCTCGGCATGCCTGTGTCGTCGGCGCATGTGCGGGGGCGGTCGGATGCGCCTGACCCACAAGTGATCATTTTGGCCCCGGCGGCAGGCTGTTCCACTGACGACAGCTACTGGGGGTAGTTGGCACATGACCAATTCGAAGACGCGGCTGCGTGTGGCGCGCATTGCTGCCGGCGCGGTGTTCGCGGCCGGCGCCTCGCTCACCGCCGCGGGCGCCGCGCAGGCCGTGGGGCCGGACAGCGGCCAGGTCGGCACCAAGGCCGCGGAAGACGGTCAGGACGACGGGGGCTTCATCGGCGGGCTGCTCGGCGGCAGTGACTCCAGCGGCGGGGGCGACTCCAGCGGTGGCAGTGACTCCGGCGGGGGCGACTCCGACGGCGGCATCATCGGCGGCGGTGACTCCAGCGACGGCGGGATCATCGGCGGCGGCGACGGCGGTCCCAGCACCGGCGGCGACGACAGCTCGGGCGGCGACGCCAGCGTCGGTGGCGACGACAGCACCGGCGGTGACACCAACGGCATCATCGGCGGCAACGGCGGTGACGACAGCTCGGGCGGCGACGACAGCTCGGGCGGTGACGACAGCACCGGTGGGGACGACAGCACCGGCGGCAGCTCCAGCACCGGTGGCGACGACGGCGGCACCACCGGCACCACCGGCGGCGACAACGGGACCACCGGCAGCACCGGCGGCTCCAGCGACGGCGGCACCTCCACCACGGGCGGCGGTGGCACCGGCGGCGACTCCGGTGGCGAGCAGCCCGCGACCGTGGGCGGCGGCTCCGGCGGCGAGCAGCCGGCCACCACCGGCGGCACCACCCCGGACACCGGCGGCAGCCAGCCCGAGCAGCCGCAGCCGCAGCCCAAGCCGCAGGGCCCGAACGAGGAGCTGGCCGACACCGGTTCCAGCGAGACGACCTTCCTGCTGGTCGGCGCCGCGACGATGATCGCGGGCGGCATCGGCTTCCGGCTCATGCCGAAGCTGATCAACCGCCGTACGGCCGCCTGAGGCACCGCCTCCAGGCGCCCCGCAGCGCAGCCGAAGGGCCCGGAACGCTTCGCGCGTTCCGGGCCCTTCGTGGTGTCTGCGTGCCCCGCGCATCTACGTCACGCGGGGTGAGTGCTGCGCTGTGCTCCGTTACGCCGTCGCCATCCGCTGGGCGACCAGGGCCACCGCGATCAGCGTGAGCAGCAATCCCAGCAGCGCGGCGGGCGACAGGCCCGCCAAGGGGGCTTCGCGGTGCAGGCGTTCGCGGTGCGCGCGGCACACCGAGCAGCGCCCCTCACTGACGGGGCCCGCGCAGTTGGCACACACCAGTCGGTCGCATGTCATGCGAGATCCTCCTTCACCTGTGCCAACGCCACCCGTCGGTGAGGCGTTCCCCAAGGGTGTTCCCCTCCACTGTGCCAGCTTCCCGCGCGTAACGCAGAGTCGTCCGTGCTGTCGCGAGTGACCTCTTTATGCCTAAAGGCGCCGTGAATAAACCCACCAACACCCCGGCGCCGACTGCGCCGTGCATCCCGCTTCGCGTAGGGTCACCACACCGACGGGGAGCCGCATGTGCGGCTTCCGCTGCCCCTACCCAGGTCGACGTGGTGTTTCCGTGATCCGATTCGACAACGTCTCAAAGCACTACCCCAAGCAGAGCCGTGCCGCGCTCCACGACGTCTCGCTGGAGATCGCGCGCGGCGAGTTCGTGTTCCTGGTGGGATCGTCCGGCTCCGGCAAGTCCACCTTCCTGCGGCTGCTGTTGCGCGAGGAGCGCGCCTCGACGGGGCGGGTGCACGTGCTCGGCAAGGACCTGGCGCGGCTCTCCAACTGGAAGGTGCCGCACCTGCGGCGCCAGCTCGGCACGGTGTTCCAGGACTTCAGGCTGCTGGCCAACAAGACCGTCGGCGAGAACGTGGCGTTCGCGCTGGAGGTCATCGGCAAGTCGCGCGGCCAGATCCGCAAGACCGTGCCCGAGGTGCTGGACCTGGTGGGCCTGGGCGGCAAGGACGACCGGATGCCCGGCGAGCTCTCCGGCGGTGAGCAGCAGCGCGTGGCCATCGCCCGCGCCTTCGCCAACCGCCCGATGCTGCTGCTCGCCGACGAGCCGACGGGCAACCTCGACCCGCAGACCTCGGTCGGCATCATGAAGCTCCTGGACCGCATCAACCGCACCGGCACCACGGTCGTGATGGCCACCCACGACCAGCAGATCGTGGACCAGATGCGCAAGCGCGTCATCGAGCTGGAGACCGGACGCCTGGTGCGCGACCAGACCCGCGGCGTCTACGGCTACCAGCACTGATCCCGTACGCGGGCGAGCTCGGGACAGCTCCGACCAGCACCGAGCAGCACTGATCCACCCCGGCCACACGGTCACCACGGCCACCACGGAAAGGCGGAAAGGTCGCCATGCGCGCCCAGTTCGTACTGTCGGAGATCAGCGTCGGTCTCCGCCGCAATCTCACGATGACCTTCGCGGTGATCGTCTCGGTCGCCCTCTCGCTCGCCCTGGCCGGCGGTTCGCTGCTCGCCCGCGAACAGGTCAGCACGATGAAGGGGTACTGGTACGACAAGGTCCAGGTGTCGATCTACCTCTGCAACAAGAACGACGCCGCGTCCGACCCCAACTGCGCCAAGGGCGCGGTCACCGCGCAGCAGAAGCAGCAGATCAAGACCGACCTGGAGAAGCTCCAGGTGGTCGACAAGGTGTACTACGAGTCCGCCGACGCGGCGTACAAGCACTACAAGGAGCAGTTCAAGGACTCCCCGCTCGCCGACTCCCTGACGCCGGATCAGATGCAGGAGTCCTACCGGGTCAAGCTGAAGGACCCGACCAAGTACCAGGTGATCCAGACCGCGTTCTCCGGCAGGCAGGGCGTGCAGGAGGTCCAGGACCAACGCAGTTTGCTGGAGAACCTGTTCAACCTCCTCAACGGCATGAACATCGCCGCGCTGTGTGTGATGGCGCTGATGCTGGTCGTTGCGCTGTTGCTGATCGTCAACACCGTCCGGGTGTCGGCGTTCAGCAGGCGGCGGGAGACCGGGATCATGCGGCTGGTCGGCGCCTCCAGCTTCTACATCCAGATGCCGTTCATCCTGGAGGCGGCCATCGCGGGCCTGATCGGCGCGGGCTTCGCCTCGGTGCTGCTGGTCGGCGGCAAGTACTTCCTGATCAACAACTGGCTCCAGCAGAAGATCGTGCTGATCAACTTCATCGGCTGGGACGCGGTGTTCAAGGTGCTGCCGTTCATCGTGGCCGTGGGCGTGCTGATGCCGGCCGTCGCCGCGTTCTTCACCTTGCGCAAGTACCTGAAGGTGTGATGCATGACGCGGTCGCGGTACGCCCAACGACCCGTATCGCGCCTGCGTCTGGCCTAGACTCCGCAATATGTCGGGCTTGTGGTTCTCCTCTTCCCCCTCCGACTCCACCGGGGGGAGAGCGAGGCGTTTCCGCCGCGGGGCCGCGCTGACGCTGGTCTTCGCGAGCGTGCTGGGCACCGGTGCCGCCACCGGTTCCTGGGGTGACACCTTCAACGCCACGGCCGGTGCGAGCCAGGACGGGCCCGCGCCGACCGGGGCCGCACTCAACGAGAGCGCGCACACCGGACGTTCATCCGACCGGGGCGCAACGGGGGCAGGGGAGCGCGCGGGCCACGGGTCCGCGCCCGACGCGGCCGAGGAGCTGGTGAGCCGCAGCGGCGACCGCTGGTCCGGCGCCTACACCCCGCGCGAGTACGAGGGCCTGCGCCAGACGCTGGACGGCGAGTACGTGGGCGTCGGCATCTCCGTACGGCAGGAGAGCCCGCCGCCCGTCGCGCAGGACGAGGCCGAGCGGGCCCACGCGCTGCGCGGCGGTGCGCCGGGCGGCCCCGACCGCCCGTCCGAGCCGCTGGTGACCGTGGCCCACGTGCACCCGGGGAGCCCCGCAGACAAGGCCGGCATCCGCTCCGGCGACCGGCTGCGCGCGATCGACGGGCAGGACGTCGCCGGGCGGCCCATCACCGAGGTCGTGGGCAAGCTGCGGGGGGCGGCGCACGGCTCGGGCAGTGATGTGCGGCTGCGGCTCAGCAGGGGCGAGCGGGAGTGGACGAGCGCGCTGCGCCGGAAGCGGCTGGCCGCCGACACCGTGGACGTCTCCCGGCTGGGGCCCGCCGCGACCCGGATCAAGGTCTCCTCCTTCACCCGCGGCACCGGCGCACAGGTGCGCAAGGCGGTGCGCGAGGACGTCCCCGAGGGCGCCGGGATCGTGCTGGACCTGCGCGGCAACTCCGGCGGCCTGGTGGACGAGGCCGTCGACGCCGCCTCGGCCTTCCTGGACGGCGGCCTCGTCGCCACGTACGACGACAAGGGCACCCAGCGCGCCCTGTACGCACAGCACGGCGGCGATCACAGAAGGCCGCTGGTCGTGCTGGTCGACGGCGGAACAATGAGCGCGGCCGAGCTGTTGACCGGGGCGCTGCGGGATCGCGGGCGCGCGGTCACGGTCGGCTCCCGCACCTTCGGCAAGGGCTCCGTGCAGCTTCCCAGCAGGCAGCCCGACGGCTCGGTGGCCGAGCTGACCGTCGGGCACTACGCGACGCCCTCGGGGCGCCGGATCGACGACCGCGGCCTCGTGCCCGACCTCTCGGTGGGCTCCGGCGGGGACGGCGAGGCGACGGAGCGGGCCCGCACGGTATTGAGTGGCCTGGCGACGCGCTCCTAGGGGAAGATGAGCAGGCTATGGCGAAGAAGAACAAGAAGAAGGACGACAAGGACCCGGACGGGTACAAGCTCGTCGCGCAGAACAAGCGCGCCCGGCACGACTACGTCATCCTCGACACCTACGAGTGCGGCATCGTGCTCACCGGTACGGAGGTCAAGTCGCTGCGCCAGGGCCGCGCTTCGCTGGCCGACGGGTTCGCGCACATCGACGGCAAGGAGGTGTGGCTGCACAACGCGCACATCCAGGAGTACGCGCAGGGCACCTGGACCAACCACTCCGCCAAGCGGAAGCGCAAGCTGCTCCTGCACCGCGCCGAGATCGACAAGCTGATCGGCAAGACGCAGGAGACGGGGCACACCCTCGTACCGCTGCGGCTGTACTTCACCAAGGGCAGGGCGAAGGTCGAAATCGCGCTGGCCAAGGGCAAGAAGGACTGGGACAAGCGGCAGGCGCTGCGCGAGAAGCAGGACAAGCGCGAGGCGGACCGGGTCATCTCGGCGGTGCGCCGCAAGGAGCGGGCCTCGCTGCGCTGAGCCGGGCCGCGCGGGGCCGGTGCTCCGGGTCCCGCACGGGGGGCCGGGAATAGACCGGCCGGAAAACAGGTTGGTGCAGATGTGGCCCGGTCACGTACCATGGTCACGCGCCGCCCCGGGAGGGCGGTGGCAGGTTCTCAACTCAACATGGGGATGATCGGTTTCGACAGCGGCTGTCGAAGCAGAGGAAGCGAGCCGAGGAACGCGGCAATGATCTCGTTAACCACGTGCCGCAAAAAAATAATCGCCAACACTAAGCGCGATTCCTTCGCGCTTGCTGCCTGAGCAGCAAGCATGAAGTGTCAGTCCGGGTGCGTCCCCGCCCCGGAACCTGGCATCGACTAGGGGACTCACCGCGTAAGCCCGGTCACGGGGCTTGCCGGGACACCACACAGTGACTGGGCCCGTCGGAGACTTGTCCACGAGATCTCCGGGGCCGAGAAAATCGCAGTGGACTGCGCTCGGAGAAGCTCTTCTTCCGCACCGTTGGACGCGGGTTCGATTCCCGCCATCTCCACGAAGGCGATGGGCGACGTGTGCCCCCGGAAAGCGGGGGCCGCGTCGCCTTCGTCGTTTTTGCTCGCTTCGCTTCGCGTTGCGGGGGCTTCGCCACCCGCACCCCCATCTTCGCGGGGTTGGGCACACATGATCGGAGCTGTTGGGCGGTGTTGGTGCACCGCCCTTTTTGTGTTCGGGTGCTTGTTGCTTGGTGCTGCGGGCTAGGCGTTTTCCGGCTGGGCCGGGTCTCGTACGCCGTCCTGTACGGGTGTGGGCTCGGGGCGGCGTCGCAGGGCCACCGCGGGGATCACTGCCACGGCCAGTACGGCTCCGGTTGCTGCCAGGGTGGGGTAGCCGGTCGCCGCTACCACCAAGCCCGAGGCCATGCCGCCGGTCGCTCCGGCTATCGAGATGCCCACGTCGACCAGGCCCTGTACCGAGGCACGGCGGTCCAGGGGGACCGCGTCGGTGACCATTGCCGTGCCGCTGACCAGGCCGAAGTTCCAGCCCAGGCCCAGGAGTACGAGGGCGGCGGCCAGGGCGGCCACCGAGTGCGGGGGTGCCAGCGCCGCGAGGAGTCCGGCGGCCAGGAGGGTCGCTCCGGAGGCCGCGGCCAGGCGGTGGCGGCCGATGCGGTCGACCAGCAGCCCGGTCAGGGGCGAGGGCAGGTACATCGCGGCCACGTGCAGGGCGATGACCAGGCCCGCTGCCTGGGTTCCGTGGCCGTGCGCCTGCATGTGGACCGGGGTCATCGTCATGATCGCGATCATCACGAGCTGGGTGAGGACCATGACGGCGCCGCCGGTCGCGGCGCCCAGGGGGATGCGCCGTTCCCGTGGCCGCGCGGGCTCGGCGGCGCCGGTGTCGTCGGCGTCCCCGGTGTCCTCGCTCCCGGTGTTCTCGCGGCCGGTCTCCCCGGGGCTGTCCTCGGACCCGGGGAGACCGGCCAGTTCGCGGGCCAGCCGGAGGGGGTCGGGGCGGAGCAGGAGCGCGAGCACCAGAGCCGCCGAGCCGTACGCGGCTGTGGCCAGCAGGAAGGGGCCGGCGAGCCGGGGGATGCCCCAGGAGTGGGCCAACTCGCCGGTGAGGTCGACCAGGTTGGGGCCGACGACCGCGCCGAAGGTCGTGGCGAACAGGACCGTGCTCACCGCGCGGCCGCGCCGCTCCGGTGCCGCCAGGTCGGCCCCCGCGTAGCGGGCCAGCAGGTTGGCCGCCGTGCCTGCCCCGTACACCAGCAGCGAGGCGAAGAGCAGCGGGACCGAGCCCGTCGTCGCCGCCGCCACCACGCCGAGGCTGCCGAGCGCGCCGGTGGCGTAGCCCAGGGCCAGGCCGGGGCGTCGGCCGCTGCGCTGGCACAGCCGGCCGATGCCCGCGGCGCCGAGCGCGGCGCCCGCGGTGAAGAGCGCGGCGGGCAGCCCGGCGAGGCCCGTCGAGCCGAGCATCTGCTCGGCGAGCAGCGCGCCCACGGTGATGCCGGCGGCGAGTCCCGCGCCGCTGAGGCCCTGGCAGAGGACCAGGACGGCGAGGGTTCTGCGCTGTGCCGGGTGCTGTGCGGGCTGCCGCCCCGTAGGGGCGGTGGCGGCGGTCGTCACGCGGCGGCCGCCGGTTCGAGCGCGGATATCTCGCTCAGCGGCATGCCCATCTGCTCGTGCAGGTAGCGGACGATGGTCCAGTGCGGCAGCGCGCCCTCGTCGAAGGGGCCGAACTCCCGGCAGTACAGCGGGATCCAGCGCAGCGCCTCCTCGGCGGCGCGCTCGCGGCTCGGCTCGGCGCCGGTCTCCTGGTAGTCCTCGTACGCGATGCTGCGGTGGTGGATGAAGTAGCGGCCCGGCAGGCGCTCCTCGCACAGGGCCCGGTACTCGCGGGTCTGCAGGATCAGGAAGTGCCAGATCTCGTCGATCTCCTGCTCCACGGGCAGGAACAGGCCGCTCAGCTCCTCGCGGTGCCCTGAGACCAGATACAGGTACCGCAGGCACTCGGTGACCTGCCGCTCCACGTACGCGCGCGGGGCGCCCGTCTCGCGCAGGAAGTGCTCCACGGTCTCCTCGTGCAGCTCCTGGCCGAGCAGCTCCGTGAGCTCGTCCGCCGTGATGGTCATGCCGCCGTCCCCCTCTGCTGCGGTCCCTGCCGCGGTTCCTGCTGAGCTTCCTGTTGCTGTGCGAGCCAGGCGTACTTGCCCGACGCGCCGATGGCGATGTGCTCGCGGTGCTCGACCCGGCAGGCGCGCCCGGTGAGCGCGCCGACTTCCCGTTCCAGTGCCGCGCGCTCGTCGGCGGGGAGCGGGGCGCCGTCGAAGGTCGTGCAAGAGAGGATGCCCTCGTCCGGGGCGAGTTGATGCACGAAGACGCGCGCGGAGGCGGCGCTCACGCGCTCGTCGAGGTCGCCCTGCGCGACGGGTCCCTCCGGGCCCTCCAGCAGCTCCTTCTCGCGGCCCGAGAAGCGCATGATCTTCGCCGGGTCCGGGGTGCCGTCCAGGGTGCGGGCGCAGTCGCCGGAGCGGTAGCGCACCAGCGGCATGTGCGGGTTGCGCACGCTGGTCACCACGAGGTGGTACAGCGTGCTGCCCGGCGCGACCGGGTGCAGCTCGACGCTCATGCGGTCGAGATACGGGTGGTACGCGCCGTCGCGGTCGCTGTAGTAGAGGTAGCCCAGCTCGGTGCTGCCGAAGAGGTCGATGACCGGGCGGTCGAGGTGCTGTTCGAGGTAGCGCCGCACGTTCGCGGGGGTGTATTCGTACGCGGTGATGATGCTCGCGGGCTGCGGGAACGTCTCCCACAGGCCCAACTCCCGTGCGGCGCGCACCAGATGGGCGAGGTGGTAGCCCGAGCAGTCCAGGTGGTACAGGCCCTCGGGGTGCGCCTCCGCTGTCTCGCGCAGCTCGGCCAGCATCCGCTCGACGTCGGCGCGGTCCCACAGCGCGGGGTCGAGCCGCAGGTTGAGGTAGACGGTGCGCTCGTCCAGCCGCCGCTCCTCCAGGGGCGGCACGGGCTCGGGCTCGGCGCCGCGCTTCTTCGCGTTGACCCGGGCGACGTGCTCGGTGGCCAGCACCGTGGTGAGGGAGGCGCGGCGGCATCCGGCGCGCCAGGTGTGCGCGATGTCGGGGTGCTCGCTCCAGAGCTCGTAGTAGCTGCGGAGCAGGAAGTACGGGGGCCGTATCAGCTGCATCCTGGCATGGTTGGTGCCCGTGGAGAGCACGAACTCGGCCTCGCCCGACGCCAGGGCCGCCTCCAGGCGGGGCGTCATCCAGTTGCCGGGGAAGCCGCGGGCGATCTCCGGCTTCTCGAGTACGGGGAAGCGGCCGCGCTCCGCCGCCTCGCGGTAGATCGGTATGTCCTTGACCAGGTCGAGAACCGACCGGTCCACGGTCTCGGCCGCCGGCTGGACGTCCATGGCCACCTTCGGGGTCTCATGCGGCTCCCCGTACGGGGTCCCGTACGGAGGCGGAGCGGGCGGTCGTGCCGTGCCCGCCCGCTCCGTGTGCGGTCCGTCCGTCAGGAGATGCAGCCGGACTTGGGGGCGGCGCTGATGCAGCCCGCCTTGGGGGCCGCGCTGATGCAGCCGTCCTTCGCGGCGGTCGCCGAGTTGGCGGCGACCCAGCCCTGCCAGTTGCCGTCCTGGGTCATCTTCCGGATGAGCTCGTGCATGGCGGACCTCCAGGTTGTGGGAGTGCGAACGGGATGATCCGTGTCGCGCGATGAGCGTAAAGTGATCGCCAAGTGAGTGTCAAAGGTTGGTAATGCGCCCTTGGGTGGCCGGATTGCTTCCGGAGGCGACCGCTCCCGGAACCCGTAAGGGCCGCGCGGCTCACGGGGGGCCTCCGCATCGGGTGAGTGCAAGGTTTCGCCGGTGTCATCGCACAGCACAGGGGTGAAACGCGCCGTCCCTAGCTTCGTAGAGCGAGGCAAGGCACCCGACCGCTGGAGGCACCATGGCCCGCCGCTGGATCACCCGCTGGGACCCCGAGGACACCGCCTTCTGGGAGCGCACGGGACGCCGGATCGCGCACCGCAACCTGTTCCTGTCCGTGCTCTCCGAGCACATCGGCTTCTCGGTCTGGTCGCTGTGGTCGGTGATGGTGCTGTTCATGGGGCCGGAGTACGGCGTGGACCCGGCCGGTAAGTTCTTCCTCATCTCGGTGGCCACGCTGGTCGGCGCCTTCGTCCGGGTCCCGTACACCTTCGCCGTGGCCCGGTTCGGCGGGCGCAACTGGACGGTGATCAGTGCTTCGCTGCTGCTGGCGCCGACGGTCGCCGCGTACGCGGTGATGGAGCCCGGGACCTCGTACGGGACCTTCCTGGCGGTCGCGGTGCTGACCGGAGTCGGCGGCGGCAACTTCGCCTCCTCGATGACCAACATCAACTCCTTCTTCCCGCTGCGCAGGAAGGGCTGGGCGCTGGGCCTCAACGCGGGCGGCGGCAACATCGGCGTCTCGGTCGTGCAGCTCGTCGCGCTCGCCGTGATCGCCCTGGCGGGGGCCGGGCACCCGCGCGTGCTGCTCGGGATCTACATCCCGCTGATCGTGCTCGCCGCGCTCTGCTCCGCGCTGTGGATGGACAACCTGACCTGCGTACGGAACGACACCGGCGCGGCGAGGGAGGCCGTGCGCGACCGGCACACCTGGATCATGTCGCTGCTCTACATCGGCACGTTCGGCTCGTTCATCGGCTACAGCTTCGCGTTCGGGCTCGTGCTCCAGACCCAGTTCGGGCGCACTCCCTTGCAGGCCGCCTCGTTCACCTTCCTCGGCCCGCTGCTCGGCTCGCTGATCCGGCCCGTGGGCGGGCGGCTGGCCGACCGGTACGGCGGCGCGCGGATCACGCTGTGGACCTTCGCGGCGATGGGCGCGGCCACGGCCGTGGTGATCGCGGCCTCGGTGCGGGAGTCGCTGCCGCTGTTCCTCGCCGGGTTCACCGCGCTGTTCGTGCTCAGCGGGGCCGGCAACGGGTCCACGTACAAGATGATCCCGGGCATCTTCCACGCCAAGGGGCTGGCAGCGGGGCTGGCCGAGGACGAGGCGGCCGCGTACGGGCGGCGGCTGTCCGGCGCCGCGATGGGCCTGATCGGGGCGGTCGGCGCGCTCGGCGGGCTGGGCATCAACCTCGCCTTCCGGCAGTCCTTCCAGACCTCCGGCAGCGGCACCGAAGCCTTCCTCGCCTTCCTGGCCTGCTACGCGCTCTGCGCCGCCGTCACCTGGGCCGTATACCTCCGCCGCCGCCCGGTGGCCGCGGTGGCCGAGGACGCGGAGAGCGGCGCGGAGCCGCGGCGGGAGCCCGCGTACGCCGAGGTGTGAGCAGGCCGGCGCCGCTCGGGTGCCGCACCCTGGAAGGCACGGGAGGAGCCCCTTGTAACGTCGGGGAAATCCCGGGGAACCGGGCCCGTCACGGCGGCGCGGCAGGCTCGGAGCCCTGTTGACCGGTACGGGGTCGACCAGCAAGGGCGGAGCGACGAGGCGGATGCAGCCAGAGCAGACGAGTGCACAGGGCGGGGCCGCGGCGGCCCGCGCGGCGCGGCCCCTGGAGGGCTTCACCGTCGGGGTGACCGCGGCGCGCCGGGCCGAGGAGCTGGGCACCCTGCTCCAGCGGCGCGGCGCCGAGGTGCAGCACGCGCCCGCGCTGCGCATCGTGCCGCTCGCCGACGACGGCGAACTGCTCGACGCCACCAAGGAGTTGATCCGCCACGCGCCCGACGTGGTGATCGCCACCACGGCGATCGGCTTCCGCGGCTGGGTCGAGGCGGCAGAGGGCTGGGGCCTGGGCGCCGGTCTGCTGGAGCGCCTCGGTGAGACCGAACTCCTCGCGCGCGGGCCCAAGGTGCGCGGCGCGATCCGCGCGGCCGGGCTGACCGAGCGCTGGTCGCCGGCCTCGGAGTCGATGGCCGAGGTGCTGGAGCGGCTGCTGGAGGAGGGCGTGCAGGGGCGCCGCATCGTGATCCAGCTCCACGGCGAACCGCTGCCGGGCTTCGTGGAGTCGCTGCGCGCCGGGGGCGCCGAGGTCGTCGGCGTACCCGTCTACCGCTGGATGCCGCCCGAGGACATCGGCCCGGTGGACCGGCTGATCGACGCGGTGCTGGCGCGCGGCGTCGACGCGCTCACCTTCACCAGCGCGCCCGCCGCCTCCTCGCTGCTGCGCCGCGCGGAGGAACGGGGCGTACGGGACGAGCTGCTGGAAGCACTGCGCGGCGATGTGCTGGCCGCGTGCGTCGGGCCCGTGACGGCGCTGCCGCTGGAGGGCCTGGAGGTGCCGACGGTCCAGCCGGAGCGCTTCCGGCTCGGCCCGCTGGTCCAGCTCCTGTGCACCGAACTCCCCGGGCGCGCGCGGCCGTTGCCGGTCGCCGGGCACCGCCTGGAGATCCGCGGGCACGCCGTGCTGCTGGACGGCGAGCTGCGCCCCGTGCCGCCCGCCGGGATGGCCCTGCTGCGCGCGCTGGCCCGGCGCCCCGGCTGGGTGGTCTCCCGCGCCGAACTGCTGCGCGCGCTGCCCGGCGCGGGGCGCGACGAGCACGCCGTGGAGACGGCCATGGCCCGGGTGCGCACCGCGCTGGGCGCGCCCCGGGTGATCCAGACGGTGGTCAAGCGGGGGTACCGGCTGGCGCTGGACCCGGCGAGCGAGTCCTCGAAGTACGAGGGGGCGTGAGGGCGCCCGACGGCGCGGGAGCCCTCAACCCCTCGTGGTGAGGCCCGTGTTCACCTGCCCAGGAACACGTAGTCCGCGCGGTAGGGCACCGCGGCCCGCCTGCCCTCCTCGCAGGCGCCGGACGGTGCGACGCCGCCCGCCGTGTTGAGCCGGAGTATCTCGTTCGTGCGGGACAGCAGCCCGCGGTCCCTGCCGGCGCGGGTGGCCAGCAGGTCCAGTTCGGGGATGTTCCGCTCGCCGTTCGGGAAGCGCGCGACGGCCTTGCCCGTCACCGCCGAACGGTCCGCCGCCAGCCACGCCGGCGGCCCCTGCGGCCCCGCCTTCGCGAAGAAGTGCGCGATGCCCCTGTCCAGCACGGCCCGCACGTTGTCCTGCACGAAGGCGCCGTTCACGCACTTGTAGACCTGCGCGCCGCGCACCACGGAGGACTGGAAGCTCCGGTCGAGACCGGCCGCGCTGTGCGGCGCCGCGAGCCCCTGCACCTGGCCGCGCACCGCGCCGCCGGGGAACTCCGCCGTGTGCAGGTTGAAGTAGAAGTTCCGCGGTTCCGTCCGCAGCCGCTCCAGCAGCGCGCCGTCCGTGACCCGCACCGTTCCGGACACCGAGTGGCCGCCGCCCGGCTGCTCCTTGGTGAAGAACGCGATCCTGACGGGGCCGTTCTGCCCCTTCGCGCCCTCGTGCACGTGCCCGGCCGTCGGCGCCGCGATCCCGCGGAAGGTGAACCGGAAGGACACCCGGTCCCCCTGCACCCGCATCACCGCGAGCGCCTTCCCGTCCTTGTCGCCGACCGCGGGGCCGCCCGGCACCGGCACCTCGTCGGCGCCGTCCAGACTGCCCGCGAAGGCGCTCTCGTCCTGAGCACCGGCCCCTTGAGCATTGGCACCTCGAGCACTGGCCCCTTGGGCACCGGCCCCCTGAGCACTGGCCTCCTGGGCACCGGCCCCCCGAGTGCCTTCCGCTCGTGCGCTCTTCCCTTGAGCGTCCGCGCCCTGAGCGTCCGCGCCCGAGGCGCTTCCGGCCGCTGTGACCCCCGTCGCGGCCGCCAGCGCGGCCGCCGAAAGGGCCAGCGCCGCACGGCGCTTGGTACGTCGGTTCATGGCTGTCCCCTCCCCTTGAGCGGGCCGGTGCCCCCGCACCGGCGTACACGGACCGTACGGCGGAGGCCGCGCTTCGGCCCGGCCCGTGCGGTGCGGCCGGCATCACACCGGTCCGTTGAACACGGGAGCCCTCGGGGCCGTACCCGCGCACGAACCGCCGTCCGGGCGCTGCGGCCCGAGCGCACTCCGCACGTCCGCGCCGCCGTCCCATCACGCCTCTCGACCGGAGGTCCCCCGTGCGCGAGGATTCCGTCGTGACCGCCGACAGGACATCGTCGGACGATGTCCTCATGAAGGCCCTGTACGACGAACACGCGGGCCCCCTGCACGCCTTCGTCCTCCGCCTGGTGGCGGGGGACCGGCACCGCGCGGAGGACGTCGTGCAGGAGACCCTGCTGCGCGCCTGGCGGCACGCGCCCCAACTGCGGGCCGCGCACGGCTCCGTGCGGCCCTGGCTGGTGACCGTCGCGCGCCGGATAGTGATCGACGGGCACCGCAGCCGCAGCGCCCGCCCCCAGGAAGTGGACCCCGCGCCGCTGGAGGCGCTGCCCGCGGCCGACGAGATCGACCGCGCGCTGCGCATGATGACGATCTCCGAGGCGCTGTCCGACCTCACACCCGCACACCGCGAGGCGCTGATCGAGACCTACTTCAAGGGCCGCACGGTGAACGAGGCGGCCGAAGCGCTGCGTATACCTCCAGGAACGGTGCGTTCGCGCGTCTACTACGCGCTGCGCGCCCTGCGGCTCTCGCTGGAGGAAAGGGGGGTGACGTCATGACGCACGACACGGGCGGGCCCACGCGCGCGCCGGACGGCCCCGAGCACACCGACGTCGGTGCGTACGCGCTGGGCGTGCTCGGCCCCGCCGAAGCGGAACGTTTCGAGGAGCACCTGGCCGGCTGCCCGCGCTGCGCGGCCGAGCTGGAGGAGCTGACCGCGCTGACCCCGCTGCTCGCCGAGGAGCGGGAGCGCGGCGTCCCCGAACCGCCGCCGCCCGCGCTGCTGGGCCGCCTGCTGGGCGAGGCGGCGGCCGAGCGGCGCACCCGCAGGACCCGCAGGATGTGGCTGGTCGCCGCGGCCTTCGCGCTGATCGTGGGCGGCCCGGTCGCCACCCTGGCGGCCACCGGCGACGAGGCGCCGCGGCCCGGCACCGTGAACACGGCGCAGCAGATGTGGGACCACGGCGAGAAGCACGGCACCACCGACGCGAGCACGGGCGTCAGCGCCACCGTCTCGATGCTGCGGCAGCCCTGGGGCACCCACGTCGGCCTCAAGCTCGGCGGCGTACGCGGCCCGCTGACCTGCGAGTTGGTGGCCGTCGGACCGCGCGGGTCCGAGCAGACCGTGACCACCTGGACGGTGCCCAGGGGCGGGTACGGGACGCAGGGCGGGGGAGACGCGTGGGCGGGCAGCACGCTGTACGCGCACGGCGGCGCCGGCTTCGACCGCAGCCAGATCAGCGCATTCGTGGTGCGGACCCTGGACGGCAGGAAGCTGGCGACCGTACGCGTATGACCCCGGCGCTCCCGGACGCCGCGGCCCCCGGCGCCGCGCCGCACCGCCGCGGGGCGCTCAGATGCACCGCGTACGCCGCTTCGCGTACGGTGGACGGCTGCCCTAAGCAAGCAGAAGGGGGCCGCGGCGTTGGGAGCGCAGCACGAGGGTGGCCGTCCGGGCACCGTTCACGACACGGTCAGGGACCGCGAGGTCCGCGCGGAGCAGGCGCACCTGGACGAGGTGTACCGGCGCCTGGAGGAGAAGATCCACGAGGCGGAGTTCCTGATGGACGACGCCTCCAAGCGCGCCCAGGTGGGCACCCCCGGCGCGCTCGCCGAGCGCGACGCGCAGGTCTTCCGCGCCGGTGTGCACCTCAACCGCCTCAACAGCGAGTTCGAGGACTTCCTCTTCGGCCGCATCGACCTGCTGCTGGGCAAGGACGGCAAGAAGGGCCCCGACGGCGCGTACACCTCGGTCGAGCCCGCCGAGGGCACCGTGCGCGAGGACCGCACCGCCGACATCGCCGAGACCCTGCACATCGGCCGCCTGGGCGTGCTCGACGCCGACTACTCGCCGCTGGTCATCGACTGGCGGGCGCCCGCGGCCGCGCCCTTCTACCGGGCCACGCCGGTCCAGCCGGGCCGCGTCGTACGCCGCCGTGTCATCCGCTCCAAGGGCCGCCAGGTGCTCGGCGTGGAGGACGACCTGCTGCGCCCGGAGATCACCGCGTACCTGGACGGCGAGGAGCTGCCGGCCGTCGGCGACGGCGCGCTGATGGCGGCGCTGGGCCGGGCACGCAGCCACTCGATGCGGGACATCGTGGCCTCCATCCAGGCCGAGCAGGACGAGGTGATCCGCGCACCCGCCGCCTCGGTCACCGAGGTCGAGGGCGGTCCCGGCACAGGCAAGACCGCGGTCGCGCTGCACCGCGCCGCGTATCTGCTCTACCAGGACAGGCGGCGCTACGCGGGCGGCATCCTGATCGTCAGCCCGACCCCGCTGCTGGTCTCCTACACCGAGGGCGTGCTGCCCTCGCTCGGCGAGGAGGGCCAGGTCGTGATCCGCGCGCTGGGCTCGCTCGTGGAGGGCGCCGAGGCCGACACGTACGACGAGCAGCCGGTCGCCCGGATCAAGGGCTCGGCCCGCATGCTCAAGCTGCTCCGCAAGGCCGCACGCGGCGCCCTCGACCTGGGTGAACTCCCCGAGCGGCTGCGCGTGGTGGCCAACGGAGCACGCGTCGAGCTGGACGCGGAGGAGCTGCGCGCGGTGCGCCGCCAGGTGCTCGGCGGCACCGCGCCGGTGAACCTCATGCGCCCGCGCGCCCGCAAGCTGCTGCTGGACGCGCTGTGGCAGAAGGCCGGCGCGCGCAGGCACTGGTCGGACCCGGAGCTGGAGGCCGAGGCCCGCGAGGCGTTCGACGAGGACGTCTCGACCGAGGACTCCTTCCAGGACTTCCTCGCCGCGTGGTGGCCCGAGCTGACACCGCGCCGCGTGCTCGCCGTGATGGCGGACCAGAAGAACCTGGGGCACTGGGCGCGCCGGGTGCTGCGCCCCGAGGAGGTACGGCTGCTGGCGCAGTCTTTCGGGCGGCTGGACGGCGCGGGGGACGGTCCGCTCTCCGTACACGACATCGCGCTGCTGGACGAGCTGCACACGCTCCTCGGCGCCCCCGCGAAGCCGCAGAAGCGCGAGCTCGATCCCCTCGAACAGCTCACGGGTCTGGAGGAGTTGACGACGGCGGCCGACCGCGAGCCACGCCGGGAGCGGGACGCCAGGACGCCCGAGGAGCGCAGGGACTACGCGCACGTCATCGTCGACGAGGCGCAGGACCTGACCCCGATGCAGTGGCGCATGGTGGGCCGCCGCGGCCGCCAGGCCACCTGGACCGTGGTCGGCGACCCCGCGCAGAGCTCCTGGACCGACCCGGACGAGGCGGCCGAGGCCCGTTCCGAGGCCCTGGGCACGCGCCCGCGCCGGCGCTTCGAGCTCACCGTCAACTACCGCAACCCCGCGGAGATCGCCGAGCTCGCCGACCGCGTGCTGGCCCTGGCCATGCCGGGCACCGCGCCCCCGAAGGCGGTGCGCGCCACGGGCCTGGAGCCGCGCTTCGTGGTCACCGGGCCCGAACTCGCCGACGCCGTACGGGATGAGGCGCGGCTCGCGCTGGAGAGCCTGGGCGAGGCGGGCGGCACGGTCGGCGTCGTGGTCCCGATGGCCCGCCGCGCCGAGGCCCGCGCATGGCTGGCGGAGCTGGGCGACCGCGTCGTCCCGCTGGGCAGCCTGGAGGCCAAGGGTCTGGAGTACGACGCGACGGTGGTGGTGTCCCCGGCGGAGATCGCGGATGAGTCCCCCGCCGGACTGCGGGTGCTGTACGTGGCGCTGACCCGCGCCACCCAGCGGCTCTCGGTCCTGGCGGGCGAGCGCGACCTGCCGGACGAGGCGGGGGTGCCCGACCTGCTGCGGGACTGAGCGGGGGCTGCCGCGGGGCGCTGCGGGGCGCTGCGGGGCGGTCCTCGGGCTGCGTTCGGAGCGCTGCGGGTCGTGCGCGGGGGTGGTCCCGGAGCTGTGCGCCGGGCGGTCCTGATGGGGTGTCACCCGCGGTTTCCGGAGCGGTCCCGCGTCACTTCCGGGCCGCGCCGCCGCGCGGAATGCGTGTCGGAACACCGGTGTTAGCCTGGATGTGGCACCGGCCCGATCCATGCCCCCGGGCCCAACCATAGTCGCTACGAGCGACCACTTGCCGCGAGGCGAGCTGGCGGGTCGGTGTCACTGAAACGGCAGTTGAGAGCCCCGTCACCCCAACTCGGGTGACGGGGCTCTCACATTGCGCCGCCGGGCCTGCGGCGGTCAGAGCCTCAGCCGATGACGCGGACCCCCTCGGCCTGCGGACCCTTCCGGCCCTCGGCGATCTCGAACTCGACGCGCTGGGTGTCCTCCAGGGTCCGGAAGCCCTCCCCGTCGATCGAGCTGTAGTGCACGAAGACGTCGGGTCCTCCGCCCTCCTGCGCGATGAATCCGTAGCCCTTCTCGGCGTTGAACCACTTGACCGTGCCCTGAGCCATGTCTCTCAGATCTTTCGTGAGGGGGTGGGTGTTGCAGGGGCGAGCCTAGGTCGGTACGTGGCGATTTGCGGGTAGTTGAGTCGCTTTTGCCACGAAGGAGTGGGGGGTTCCCTCCGGCTGACCCTCTCCCGTATCGTGGAAACTCGTTTCCGCAGGGAGGGGGTCGTTACCACGTACCTATCGGTAGGTGGGACGATCTGAAGACGCGCCCGGCCCCGCACGGCCGGGCGGGACACATGCACACAGGGAAAGCAGAGGGAAGTCGGCAATGAGCTCGGCGCCAAGCGTCTCGTACTCGATGACTGTCCGCCTCGAGGTCCCCGCGGGCGGGACCGCGGTCAGTCAGATCACCACGGTCGTGGAGTCGTCGGGCGGTTCGGTGACCGGCCTCGATGTCACCGCATCGGGCCATGAGCGGCTGCGGATCGACGTCACCGTCGCGGCCTCCTCCACCGCGCACGCCGACGAGATCGTGGCCGCGCTCCGGGAGATCGAGGGCGTCGCCCTCGGCAAGGTCTCGGACCGTACGTTCCTGATGCACCTCGGCGGCAAGATCGAGATGTCCTCGAAGCATCCGATTCGCAACCGCGACGACCTGTCCATGGTCTACACGCCGGGCGTCGCGCGCGTCTGCACCCAGATCGCGGAGAACCCGGAGGACGCCCGCCGCCTGACCATCAAGCGCAACAGCGTGGCGGTCGTCACCGACGGCTCCGCCGTGCTCGGCCTGGGCAACATCGGCCCGAAGGCCGCGCTGCCCGTGATGGAGGGCAAGGCGGCACTCTTCAAGCGCTTCGCCGGCATCGACGCCTGGCCGATCTGCCTGGACACCCAGGACACCGACGCCATCGTGGAGATCGTCCGCGCCCTGGCGCCCGGCTTCGCCGGGATCAACCTGGAGGACATCTCCGCGCCCCGCTGCTTCGAGATCGAGGCCAGGCTGCGCGAGGCCGTGGACATCCCGGTCTTCCACGACGACCAGCACGGCACCGCGATCGTGGTGCTGGCCTCGCTGTTCAACGCGCTGCGCGTGGTGGACAAGCGGATCGAGGACATCCGCGTGGTGATGTCGGGCGCCGGCGCCGCCGGTACGGCGATCCTCAAGCTCCTGCTCGCCGCGGGCGTCAAGCACGCGGTGGTCGCCGACATCCACGGCGTGGTGCACTCCGGGCGCGAGGACCTGGCCGGTGCCGAGGAGGGCACAGCGCTGCGCTGGATCGCGGACAACACCAACCCCGAGGGCATCACCGGCACCCTCAAGGAGGCCGTGGTCGGCGCGGATGTCTTCATCGGCGTCTCGGCCCCCAACGTGCTGGGCGGCGAGGACGTTTCGCGGATGGCTGAGGGCGCCATCGTCTTCGCGCTCGCCAATCCCGACCCGGAGGTGGACCCCGCGGTCGCGCGCGAGACGGCCTCCGTGGTGGCCACGGGCCGCTCCGACTTCCCGAACCAGATCAACAACGTGCTGGTCTTCCCCGGCGTCTTCCGCGGTCTGCTGGACGCGCAGTCCCGCACGGTCAACGACGACATGATGCTGGCCGCGGCGCGCGCCCTGGCCGACGTCGTGCTGGAGGACGAGCTCAACCCGAACTACATCATCCCGAGCGTCTTCAACGAGAAGGTCTCCGGTGCCGTCGCCGGCGCGGTGCGCGACGCCGCGCGCGCCGCCGGCGAGGCCATGGCCCCCGCGCCGGCCGCACAAGCCAACTGAACCGGCCGGCCGAGCGGGCCAACTGAGGCCGCCGCGGGGCATATCCGCGCAGGTCCGGGCCGGGTGGCGGGATGCCGCCCGGCCCGGCTTCGTCATGCCCTGAGCCTGTTCCGCGCGTGTTCTGTACGCGTTCCGCACGTGTCCCGTACGTGTCCCGGGCCCTCGGCGCGGGCCGATCGCCCTTGTGAGCGCGGCGTGTGCGCGGCGCGTCGCCGGGCGGGCCCACGGACGGGCCCCTTAGGGTTGCGGGCAGACAAAGCCTATGGAAAGTCACCACCCCGAGCCGCTGGCGCTCTTCGTGTGACTCCGTAGCTGGCCCGCTGGGTGCCGGATTGGCTTTCCCGCCGCTGGTGGGGGCAGGATGCGTCACCGGGCGGGAGGGTCTGAAAGCAGACCCGGGTCCGGGGACTGTCCGAGGGCCCTGGCAGCATCGGCTTCGATCTCACGCCTCATCGGCAAGAAGAACACGGGAGTAAACGAGTTATGAACCGCAGTGAGCTGGTGGCCGCTCTGTCCGAGCGCGCCGAGGTGACCCGTAAGGACGCGGACGCCGTTCTGGCCGCCCTCGCCGACACCGTCGGCGAGGTCGTCGCCAAGGGCGACGAGAAGGTCACCATCCCCGGCTTCCTCACCTTCGAGCGCACCCACCGTGCCGCTCGGACCGCCCGCAACCCGCAGACCGGCGACCCGATCCAGATCCCTGCCGGGTACAGCGTCAAGGTTTCCGCGGGCTCCAAGCTCAAGGACGCCGCCAAGGGCAACTGAGCCCCCGGCGCGTTCGGAAAGCGCGACAGGCGAAGGGCGGCCACCCGGCAGGGTGGCCGCCCTTCGTGCTGTCCAGGGGCCCGGAGGCCGCCCGGAGACCGCCCGGCGGCCGCTCAGCGCCCCCTCACGGCGTCTCACGGCGCCTCACGCGGCCTCACGGGGCGTCGGCCGAGGTGAGTCCGGCTAGGTCCACGTGCTCCAGCGAGGAGGCCAGCAGCGTGCGCGGGCCCGCCGCGATCCCGGGCACGGTGGGCACGGCCAGCAGCCGGCAGCCCGCGGCGAGCGCCGCCTCGGCGCCGGTCGGGGTGTCCTCGACGGCCAGGCAGTCGCCGGGGGAGACGCCGAGCTCGCGGGCGGCGCGCAGGTACGGGTCGGGGTGCGGCTTGTCGCGGCCCGCCTCCCCCGCGGCCACCGAGAAGGCGAAGCGGTCCCGGCCGAGGCGGTCCAGCACCAGGTCGGCGACGGGCCGCTCGGAGGCGGTGACCAGCGCCACAGGGACGCCCAGCGCCTTCGCGTCCTCCAGCAGCCGCAGCGCGCCCGGCTGCACGGTCACGCCGGCCGCGACACGCGCGGAGAAGTCCTCGCCCAGGAGCTCCGCTGCGCGCTCCTCGGTGAGCCCGGGGAGGTGCGGGGCGAGCATGCGCGCGCCGTCCGCGAGGGTGAGCCCGGCGAACGGGAGGACGGCGGGGTCGTCCGTACGGGTGCCGAGTCGTGCGGCGACGGCGGCCAGCCAGTCGCGTTCGGTGTCGACGAGGGTGCCGTCCATGTCGCAGAGCAGGGCGGCGAGGGGGCCGGGGGCCGGGGAGGGCATGCGGGCTCGCTGTTCGGTGGGTGCGGTCGTACGGGCGGATGCGGTCGTACGGGCGGGTGCTCGGGCTCTCAGCCGGTCGTGCGGGCCAGGGGGTTGGTGTGGGTGGAATTGCGCACGGTGAAGACGACGGAGCCCGGGCGGTAGCGGTCGTCGGAGGTCTCCACGGGGCGGCCCTCGGCCGTGGTGGTGGTGCGGCGCACCCGCAACAGGGGGCTGCCGCGGCGCACTTGGAGGTGCCGCGCCTCGACGGTGCCGGCTGCCGTGGCGTCGATGTGGTGCTCGCCGTGCGCGAAGACCAGTCCCTCCTGGTCGTTGAGCGCCTGGGTCACCGACTCGCAGTCGGCCGGGAGGCGTTCCACGGCCTCGCCGATCCAGCCCGCGTACACGGTCCGCTCCAGCAGCACCGGCTCGCCGTCCAGGGTGCGCAGCCTGAGCACCCTCAGCACCCGCTCCCCGGGCGCGAGCTGGAGCAGCGCGGCGTCCTCGGGGCGCGCGGCCTCCCAGGCGGACTCCAGCACCCGGCCGCCCGCGGTGTGGCCGCCGGCCTGCGCCCACTGCGCGAAGCTGCGCAGCTCGGCGAAGGTCTGGCGGGGCGCGGTGGAGAGCACCACGCTGCGCGCGCCCTGGCGCGAGCCGATCAGGCCCTCGGCGAGCAGCGCGGCGACGGCCTGCCTGACGGTGCCGCGTGACGCGCCGTGCGCGGCGGCGAGTTCGGACTCGGAGGGCAGCGTGGAGCCGACGGGGTGGCTGCCCTCGGCGATGGCGCGGCGCAGCGCGTCGGCGATCTGCTCGTGGCGTCGGGTCACGGGGCTCCTCGGTGCGGGGCGTGCGGTGCGGAGGGCACGATGATGTCACCTGTGCGCAGTGGTGCGCATCCTCGCAAGGGTGGCCGGATGCTTATAACCGCTTAGGCGAGGGCTAAACCTCTCCGCTCGTAAAGCTGTGACCTGCATGTTTTCTGAGCTGGGAGGTTTGTGGGAGACGGGTTGCGCTGTTAGTTTTCCCTGGCTTGTTCGGGTCACCTGTTCATACAGGTGACTTCGCTGACCGACCACGGGGAGCAGAGCGTGAAGGAAGCACGGCGCCGTACGTGCGCGGTGGCGGCCGCCGTCCTGGCGGCCGCGGTGACGGCGGGCGGCTGCGGCGCCGCGCCCGCGCGGAGCGTCAACAGCCGCGCGGCCGAGGCCCGTTCGGCTGACGACTTCGGCGGGATGGACGGGCTGGTGCGGGCGGCGAAGAAGGAAGGCTCGCTGAACGTCTACGCCCTCGCGCCGACCTGGGCCAACTACCGCACGATGATCGACACCTTCGAGAAGAAGTACGGCATCGAGGTGCACAACGAGGACCCCGGCGGCAGCAGCCAGGGCGTGCTCAACGCGGCCGTGAAGCGGCAGGGCCAGACCCGCGCCGTGGACGCGATGGACCTCGGCGGCTCCTTCATGCGCGCCGCGAAGGGCAAGCGGGTGCTCGCCCCGTACAAGGTCAGGGACTGGAGGCGGATCCCGGCGCGGATGAGGCAGCGGGACGGCTCGTACCAGAGCAACTACGGCGGCTATGTGTCGATCGGCTGCGACGCGAAGGCCGTGAAGCGGTGCCCGACGACGTTCAGGGAGCTGCTGCGCCCCGCATACCGCAACAAGGTCGCGCTGAACGGCAACCCGAACGAGTCCACCTCGGCCTTCGGCGCGGTGATCGCCGCGGCCCTCGCCAACGGGGGCGGCTTCGACGACGTACGCCCCGGCCTGGAGTTCTTCAAGGAGCTCAAGCAGCGCGGGAACTTCCTGCCCGTGGAGTCGACCAAGGCGACCGTGCAGAAGGGCGAGACGCCCATTTCGATCGACTGGGACTACCTCAACCTCGGGTACGCGGAGGAGCTGCGCTCCAAGGGCGTGGACTGGAAGGTCGCGGTGCCCTCGGACGGCGCGTACTCGGAGTTCTACAACCAGGGCGTCAACGCCTTCGCACCGCACCCCGCCGCGGCCCGGCTGTGGATGGAGTTCCTCTACAGCGAGGAGGGCCAGAACATCTGGCTGCGCGGCTTCTCGCGGCCCGCGCTGCTGGACCCGATGCGGCGGGACGGCACGGCCGACGCGCGCGCCGTGAAGCGGCTGCCGGAGGTCGCTGGGCCGCCGAGGTTTCCCACGGCCGACCAGCAGACCGAGGCGCAGAAGGCCGTGAGCGAGGGATGGGGAGCCGCCGTCAGCTGAGAGAGCCCCCGCCCCTTCGGAGAACTCCCGCTGGAGAGTCCATGACAGAGCAACTCACCGCGCCACCGGTCGCGGAAGCCCCGGCCAGTGCGCGGACGGCGCCCGTCCGAGGGCCCGTACGGAGGCCGTGGCGGATGCCCCGCTGGGCCGCCGTCGTGCCGTTCTTCGCCTTCCTCGCGCTGTGCTTCGGGCTGCCCGCGGGGACGATGGCGTACAACGCGTTCACCGTCGTCGATCCCGTGAGCGGCGCCACGCACCACAGCACGGCCAACGTGGAGAGCGCGCTGTCCGGCGTGTACGCCACCGGGCTGCTCGGCAGCCTCGAACTCGCGCTGCTCACCGCCGTGCTGGCGACCGTGCTCGGCGCTGTACTCGCACAGGCGCTGATCAACGCGAAGAGCCCGGCGCTGCGCAGGCTGACCGTCGCGGCCTGCGGCGTGTTCGCGAACTTCAGCGGGGCACCGCTGGCCTTCGCCTTCATCGCGACGCTGGGCAGCACGGGCACCCTGACCAGGGTGCTGGGCCTGGAGCGCACCGGGTTCAGCCTGTACACCTTCGCCGGGCTCGCACTGGCGTACCTGTACTTCATGGTGCCGCTGATGGCGGTCACCGTGCTGCCCGCGCTGGACGGGCTCAGGCGCCAGTGGCGGGAGGCGGCCGCTTCCTGCGGTGCCACCCGCGCGCAGTTCTGGCGGCACGTGGGGCTGCCGGTGCTGGCGCCCTCGCTGGCGGGCGGCGCGGTGCTGATGTTCGGCACGGCCTTCGCCTCGCACGCCACCGCGGCGGTGCTGACCGGGAGTTCGGTGCCGCTGGTCACCATCCAGATCGCCAACGCGCTGTCCGGCAACGTCCTCGCGGGCCAGGAGAACCTGGCCCTCGCCATGAGCCTCAACATGGTCGTGGTCGCGCTGCTGGTCATCGCCATCCAGGTCCCCTTGCAGCGACGGAGTGCACGATGGCTGGGCTGAACGCGATCCCGCGGAGCGGCGCGGGCCGTCTCGGGCGGCGTCCGTACGGGAGCGTGCTGGTGCTGCTGTGCGCGGCGCTGTACTTCCTGGTGCCGGTGGGCGCCTCGCTCTGGTTCACGGTGGACACACCGGGCGGCCCCGTACCCGATCTGTCCCCCTACACCGAGGGCCTGACCTCGGAGGGGATGAGCGGCAGCCTGCTGCTCTCGGTCGAACTCGGGCTCGCCACCGTCGCCTTGGGCCTGATCGTCATGGTGCCCACCATGGTCGCCGTCGCGCTGCGCGTGCCGCGGCTGCGCAGGACCGTGGAGGTGCTGTGCATGGCGCCTCTGATGGTGCCGCCGATCGCGCTGGTGGCCGGGGTGAGCACGGTGCTCTCCTGGCAGCAGGAGCTCGCCGACACCCCGTTCTGGAAGACCTTCCAGGTGCTGCAGAACGACGCCTTCCCGCTGGTCCTGGTGCTCGTCTACACCGTCATGTCGCTGCCCTTCCTGCACCGCTCGCTCGACGCGGGGCTGCGCGGCGTGGACCTGAGGACCCTGGTGGAGGCCTCACGCAGCCTGGGCGCCTCGCGCACGGCCACCCTGTTCCGTGTCGTGCTGCCCAACCTGCGCGCCGCGGTGACCGGCGGCGCGGTGCTCAGCCTCGCCATGGTGCTCGGGGAGTTCACCGTGGCCTCGGTGCTGGGGTACGAGCCGTTCGCCGTGTGGATGGTGCACACCGGCGAGACCGAGGCCCAACTGTCGGTCGCCGCCGCCATGCTGAGCCTGATCCTCACCTGGGGGCTGCTGCTCCTGCTCACCACCCTCGCGGGGGCGCGGCCACGCCGGGCACGCCGCCGTACCGATGCCCGTGCCGGCTCCCGTGCCGATGCCCGTGCCGAGACCCGTACCGAGACCCGCGCCGACTCCCGTACCGACCGGAGGACCACCGCATGACCGCGCTCGCGACCGAGACGACCTCAGCGCAGGGGACGGGTGCCGGAGTGCCCGTACGGATGTCCGGGCTGCGCCGCAGCTTCGGCGGGACCACCGCGCTGGACGGGCTGGACCTGGACATCGCGCCCGGCGAACTGATCGCCCTGCTCGGGCCCTCGGGGTGCGGGAAGACCACCGCGCTGCGGATCGTGGCGGGCTTCGAGACCGCCGACGCGGGCGAGCTGCTGATGGACGGCGAGGACGTGACCGGCGTGCCGGCGCACCGGCGCGACATCGGCATGGTCTTCCAGTCCTACAGCCTCTTCCCGAACATGACCGCCGCCGAGAACGTCGCGTACGGCCTCCGGGTGCGCGGCACGGGCCGGGCCGAGCGCGCCCGGCGCGCCGGCGAGCTGCTGGAGCTGGTCGGGCTCTCCGGCCGCGGCGGTCACGGTCCGCACGAGCTCTCCGGAGGGCAGCAGCAGCGGGTGGCGCTGGCCCGCGCGCTGGCGGTGCGCCCCCGGGTGCTGCTGCTGGACGAGCCGCTGTCGGCGCTGGACGCCAAGGTGCGGCTCCAGCTCCGCGAGGAGATCCGACGCATCCAGCTGGAGCTGGGCATCACCACCGTGTTCGTCACGCACGACCAGGAGGAGGCCCTGTCCATGGCGGACCGGGTCGCCGTGATGCGGGGCGGGCGGCTGGAACAGTGCGCGCCGCCCGCCGAGTTGTACGCGCGCCCGGCCACGCCCTTCGTCGCCGAGTTCGTCGGCACCATGAACAGGCTGCCCGGCACCGTGCGCGCCGGCGGCACCGTGGAGCTGTTCGGCAGGCGGCTGCCGGTGCACGGCGCTGTCCCGGGGGAGGGTACGGAGGTCGAGGTGCTGCTCCGCCCCGAGGGCCTGAGGCTGACCCTGGGTGAGGGCGCGGGGGAGGCGGGGGAGCGCTCGGGGGAGGCCTCGGGGGTGGGGGCCACGGTGCGTGTCGTCACCTTCCTGGGTGCCACGACCCGCATCCATGCGGTCACCGGCGCCGGGGCCGAATGCAGCGCTGACGTGCCCAGTTGGGAGGCGGAGGGGCTGACACCCGGTGCACGGTGCACCGTCACCCCGCATGACAATCCGGTACTAGTGGAACAAATCGGTCTCACCTAGTCCGGAAGGGGAGCACCCCGCATGAGAGGAACGAGACGACTCGGCGCCGCCGGCCTGTCGACGGGCTGCGCCGTGGTCGCCGCCGTGGCGGTCACCGCCGTCGCGCCGCAGCACCAGGTCCACCAGCCGGCGCCGCGACCGTCACACCGGCAGGCTCAGGGCGCAGAGCAGCAGAGCGGCCCCGAGTCGGCCCGCGCCGGGGGCAGGCTCCGGGTGATGACCTTCAACGCCTGGGTCGGCGGGAGCTGGGTCAGGAACGCGCTGGGCAAGCAGGTCTCCGTGGTCAGGAAGTTCCGGCCCGACGTCATCGGCATGCAGGAGACCCGCGGCCACGCCGCGCGGGATCTCGCCAAGCGGCTGGGCTGGCACTACCGGCAGTCACGCAATGACCTGGGCGTGGTGAGCCGCTACCCCATCGAGCAGGTCACCGGCGTGACCTCGGCCGGTGCCGGCGTGCGCATCAGGATGCCCGGCGGCAAGAAGGCCGAGGTGTGGACCTCGCACATGGCCTACCGCCCGTACGGCGCGTACGACGCCTGCTACGGGCGCATGTCGGGGAAGCGGATCCTGGGGCGCGAGGCGCGCTCGGGCCGGACCGGGCAGGCGAAGGAGCTGGCCGGCAAGCTGCGGGTGAAGGCGATGACCGCGGGGGCGACGGACACCCCGCTGATCCTCGTCGGCGACTTCAACTCGCCCTCGCACCTGGACTGGACCGCCGCGACGCGCAAGCGCCACTGCGGCTACGGGCCCTTCAACTGGCCGGTCACCAAGGCCATCGCGGGCGCGGGGCTGCGGGACTCCTTCCGGGTCAAGCACCCCGACCCGGGCAACCAGCCCGGCAACACCTGGTCGCCGGTCTACCCCCGGCACAACGGCAGCACCGGCAGGCGCGAGCCGCAGAACCGCACCGACTACATCACCTACGCGGGCAACATGCGCGTGCTCCACTCGCGCACCGTGGTGGTGGGGCACCCCAAGGCGCGCCCGCACCACAGGAACAACGTCTGGCCCTCCGACCACAAGGCGGTGCTCACCGAGTTCGGCGTGAGCTGAGGCCGTACGCGGTCTGAGGCCGTACGCAGAAGGGGAGGGCGCACCCCGCGCGGGTGCGCCCTCCCCTTTCCGTGCTTCCGTGCGTGAACTCCCTTACGGGCGCTCGCAGTTGGCGCCCAGGGCCGTGAGCTTCTCCATGAAGTTCTCGTAGCCGCGGTTGATCAGGTCGATGCCGTGCACCCGCGAGGTGCCCTGCGCCGCCAGCGCCGCGATCAGGTACGAGAAGCCGCCGCGCAGGTCGGGGATCACGAGGTCGGCGCCCTGAAGTTTGTTCGGGCCCGAAACCACCGCCGAGTGCAGGAAGTTGCGCTGCCCGAAGCGGCACGCGGAGCCGCCCAGGCACTCGCGGTAGAGCTGGATGTGCGCGCCCATCTGGTTCAGCGCGGAGGTGAAGCCGAGCCGGGACTCGTACACCGTCTCGTGCACGATCGACAGGCCGGTCGCCTGCGTGAGGGCGACCACCAGCGGCTGCTGCCAGTCGGTCTGGAAGCCGGGGTGGACGTCGGTCTCCAGCGCGATGGACTTCAGCGGGCCGCCCGGGTGCCAGAAGCGGATGCCCTCGTCCAGCACCTCGAAGGCGCCGCCGACCTTCCTGAAGGTGTTGAGGAAGGTCATCATCGGCTTCTGCTGCGCGCCGTGCACGAAGACCCGGCCCTCGGTGGCCAGCGCGGCGCTCGCCCAGGAGGCCGCCTCCAGGCGGTCCGGGATCGCGCGGTGGGTGTAGCCGCCGAGCTTGTCCACGCCGGTGATCCGGATGGTCCTGTCGGTGTCGACCGAGATGATCGCGCCCATCTTCTGGAGCACGCAGATCAGGTCCTCGATCTCCGGCTCGACGGCCGCGTTCGAGAGCTCCGTCACACCGTCGGCCAGCACCGCGGTCAGCAGCACCTGCTCGGTGGAGCCGACCGACGGGTACGGCAGCCGGATCTTGGTGCCGCGCAGCCGCTGCGGCGCCTCGATGTACTGGCCGTCGGCGCGCTTCTCGATGGTCGCGCCGAACTGCCGCAGCACGTCGAAGTGGAAGTCCACCGGGCGCCCGCCGATGTCGCAGCCGCCCAGGCCCGGGATGAAGGCGTGGCCGAGGCGGTGCAGCAGCGGGCCGCAGAACAGGATCGGGATGCGGGACGAGCCCGCGTGTGCGTCGATGTCGGCGACGTTGGCGCTCTCCACATGGGAGGGATCGATCACCAGCTCGCCGTGCTCGTCGCCGGTGTGGACGGTCGCGCCGTGCAGCTGGAGCAGGCCGCGCACGACCCGCACATCACGGATGTCCGGCACATTGCGCAGCCGGCTCGGCTCACTGCCGAGCAGCGCGGCGACCATGGCCTTCGGCACGAGGTTCTTCGCGCCGCGGACACGGATCTCGCCGTCCAGCGGGGTACCGCCGTGGACAAGCAGGACGTCGTCGGTCGGGACGGTCATGGATCTCCGCGTTCCTGGAGACGGGTTGGGACAAATGGCAACTGTAATGGCCCGCGGAGGCGGTTGGGTAAGCCCGTGGAGGCGCAGTGACTGTGCGCGGTGCGGGGGCGACGCCGCGTGCCCGTACGGGCCGTCCGGCGGGTGTCGGGCACCCCGCGCGCACCCGGGCGCCCGCGGGAGGCCGCGGAGGAAATGGCCGTTGGGTCCCCGCGGCGGGGCGCGGTGCGGGATCATTGCTCCATGACCGAGGCGTCTTCGCTCGCCGGGCGGCTGCTCGTGGCCACCCCGGTGCTGGCCGACCCGAATTTCGACCGCGCGGTGGTGCTGCTCCTCGACCACGACGAGGAGGGCTCACTGGGCGTGATACTCAACCGCCCGACCCCCGTCGGCGTCGGCGACATCCTGGAGAACTGGGCGTCGCTCGCCGGTGAGCCCGGAGTCGTCTTCCAGGGCGGCCCCGTCTCCCTGGACGCGGCGCTGGGCGTGGCCGTCGTGCCCACCGTGGACGGCGGGGACGGAGGGCGCGATGGCGCCGGCGCGGACGGCGCCGTGTCCGCCGCCACCCGGGAGCACGCCGCGGCGGACGACCCGCCGGAAGGCACCGCTCCGGAAGACGGCGTACGAGAGGACGGCGCGCCGGACGACGGCGTGCGGGGCGAGGACGGTGCGCCGGACGGCGACGCCCTGGATCCCGACGCCCTGGACGACGACGCCCCGCGCGGCGAGGAGAGCGCGGGTGACGGACCTCTCGGCTGGCGCCGGGTGCACGGCGCCATCGGCCTGGTCGACCTGGAGGCGCCGCCCGAGCTGCTCGCCGCCGAGCTGGGCTCGCTGCGCATCTTCGCCGGGTACGCGGGCTGGGGTCCCGGGCAGCTGGAGAGCGAGCTGTCCGAGGGCGCCTGGTACGTGGTCGACGCCGAGCCCGGTGACGTCTCCTCCACCTCGCCCGAGGGCCTGTGGCGGTCCGTGCTGCGCCGTCAACGCAGTGAACTGGCCCTCGTGGCCACATACCCGGACGACCCGTCGCTGAATTAGGCTTGGTCCGTATGAGCACTGTTGAGCCTGAGCGCGGGACCGGCACCGGCACTCTCGTCGACCCGACCCCCGAGACGTCGCACGGTGACGGCGATCACGAGCGGTTCGCCCACTATGTCCAGAAGGACAAGATCATGGCGAGCGCGATGGAGGGGACTCCCGTCGTCGCGCTCTGCGGCAAGGTCTGGGTGCCGGGGCGCGACCCCAAGAAGTATCCGGTCTGCCCCATGTGCAAGGAGATCTACGAGACCATGGGCGCCGGCGGCGACAAGAACGGCAAGGACGGCAACGGCAAGGGCGGCGACAAGAAGTAACGCCCGTCCGCGGCCCGGCGTCCCCCGACCCGGCGCCGCGGCCGCTCCCGGACCGCCGGTCCCGTAAAAGGCTCCCACCGCGCCCCGTCCCGCCCGCACCGCACGGGCGGGACGGGGCGCGCTGCTCTGCCGTGGAGCGGGGTGCGGTGGCGCGCTGAGGGGCCGCCGTCGCGTGCTGGCGGGCGGCGTGCCGCTGGGCCGACGTGGTGTGCCGATGGCCGGCGTGCCGATTGGTCGATACCTGTTGCCGCGGCCGTCCCACCCGCCTAGCCTCCAGCGGAAGTTGTGCGACGCGGAACCCGCGTTGCGCTCTCCGCAATGCTCCCGTGCAGGCCGCGCGGCGCAGGTCCGTGCGGTGCCGCCGGGACCGAGAGAGAGGCCGGGATGCCGGACACTCCAGCACTGCTGCCAGCCCCGCGGCACGTCGACTTCGCGGACGACGGCGGATTTCCGTACACGGGCGCGCCGGACGAGGTCCGTACCCGCACCGACGCCTCCCTGGGCCCCGAGGCGTACCGGCTCACCGTCGGGCCCGGCGGCGTGGAGATCGCCGGCGGCGACGCGGCGGGCGTCTTCTGGGGGAGGCAGACCCTCAAGCAGCTGCTGGGGCCGGGGGAGTTCAGACGGGCGCCGATCGCGCCCGGCGCCGCCCGCACGCTGCCGTACGGGGTGGTCGAGGACGCGCCGCGGTTCAGGTGGCGCGGCATGATGCTGGACGTGGCACGGCACTTCATGCCCAAGGAGGGGGTGCTGCGCTACCTCGACCTGCTCGCGGCGCACAAACTCAACGTGCTGCACTTCCACTTGACCGACGACCAGGGGTGGCGCCCGGAGATCCGGCGCTATCCGCGACTCGTCGAGGCCGGGGCCTGGCGGCACCGCACCCGGGTGGGGCACCGCGCCTCCGAGGTGTGGGACGAGCGCCCGCACGGCGGCTTCTACACCCAGGACGACCTGCGCGAGATCGTCGCCTACGCGGCCGAGCGGCACATCACCGTCGTCCCCGAGATCGACATCCCGGGGCACTCGCGCGCGGCCATCACCGCCTACCCGGAGCTGGGCAACTCCGATGTGGTGGACACCGCTTCGCTCGGCGTCTGGGACGACTGGGGCGTCGACCCCAACGTGCTCGCGCCGACCGACGAGGTGCTCCGCTTCTACGAGGGCGTCTGGGAGGAACTGCTGGAGATCTTCCCCTCCCCGTACGTCCACATCGGCGGCGACGAGTGCCCCAAGGACCAGTGGCGCGCCTCGCCCACCGCGCAGAAGCGCATCCGCGAGGAGGGGCTGCGGGACGAGGACGAACTGCAGTCCTGGTTCATCCGGCACTTCGACCGCTGGTTCGCGGAGCGCGGGCGGCGCCTCGTCGGCTGGGACGAGATCCTGGAGGGCGGCCTCGCCGAGGGCGCCGCCGTCTCCTCCTGGCGCGGCTACGCGGGCGGAATCGCCGCGGCCGAGGCGGGACATGACGTGGTGATGTGCCCCGAGCAGCAGGTCTACCTCAACTACCGGCAGGACGGCGGTCCCGAGGAGCCTGTGCCGATCGGCTATGTGCGCACGCTGCGCGATGTGTACGCCTTCGACCCCGTGCCGCCCCAACTCGCGGGCACCGCCTACGAGCAGCACATCCTCGGCACCCAGGCCAACATGTGGACCGAGTGCGCGGAGAGCCAGCAGCGCGTCGACTACCAGGTCTTCCCCCGCCTGTGCGCGCTCGCCGAGGTCGCCTGGTCGGCCCTGCCGCCGCCGGAGCGGCGGGACTTCGCGGACTTCGAGCGCCGCATGGAGAGCGCGCACTACGCGCGGCTGGACGCGCTCGGCGTCGCCTACCGCCCGCCGGGAGGGCCGCGCCCCTGGCAGCGGCAGCCCGGCATCGCCGGACGTCCGATCGACGGACCGCCCCCGATCGTGTGAGGGGACCCCGAGGGGCGGCACCGGCGGTGCCGCCCCTGGGAGCGTGACCACCGTGACCGAGGGGACAGAACACACAAGCCGCCCCAAGAACGCCGTTACCCGGCCTATGTTGACCGGTACGGGACGAGAACGTACGTCTCCGGCGTACACCCCCTTCCCGGACCCTCGCACCGACGGACCGGCAGGATGTGCCAGAGTTGCCACGTCCGGGCTGTGAGCACGTACCGTACGGGCACGGCAGCCGGGAAAACCGGGGAAGGGGCAGCGGGTTTGAGCACGCACGCACAGCATGAACGACATGCACCACCGGCTGTGCAGCCGTCCGTCATGCTGCCGACGACGCTGGACGAGGCCGTGTCCGCGCTCTCCGCCGTGCCGGCGGCCGTCCCCGTCGCCGGGGGCACCGACCTGATGACCGGTGTCAACTCCGGCCTGCTGCGCCCCTCGGCGCTGGTCGGCCTGAACCGCATCAGCGAGATCCGCGGCTGGCAGTACCTCGACGGCCACGCCATGCTCGGCGCGGGACTGACCCTCGCGCGCATGGGGCGCCCCGACTTCGCGGCGCTCATCCCCGCGCTCGCGCTCGGCGCGCGCGCCGCCGGGCCGCCGCAGATCCGCAACGCCGGGACGCTCGGCGGCAACATCGTGAGCGCGGCGCCCACGGGCGACACCCTCCCCGTGCTGGCCGCGCTGGAGGCCACCGTCATCATCGCGGGCCCCGAGGGGGAGCGCCGCGAGATCCCGGTCAGCCATCTCCTCGCCGGAGTCGAGATGCTGCGCCCGGCGGAGATCGTCGCCTTCGTGCGGGTGCCCCTGCTGCACGCGCCGCAGACCTTCCTCAAGGCCACGGGGCGTACGGGGCCCGGGCGCGCCATCGCCTCGGTCGCCGTGGTGCTCGACCCCGCGCGGCGCGGGGTGCGGTGCGCGGTGGGCGCCGTCGCACCGATGCCGCTGCGCCCGCTGGAGGCGGAGCGCTGGATCGCCTCGCTGATCGACTGGGACGCGCAGCGCGCGCTCGCGCCCGAGGCGCTCCAGGCGTTCGGCGACTACGTGGCGATGGCCTGCATCCCCGACCCGCCCCCGGGCGAGGACGGCGCGGAGGCTCAGCCGCTTCCGCCCGCGGCGCTGCACCTGCGGCGTACGGTGTCCACACTGGCCCGCCGCGGACTCGGGAGGGCGCTCGCATGAGCAACGACAACACCTATGGCAGCGGCGAGGGTTACCCCTACGGGTATGGCGAGGGCCAGGCGCAGGACCCCGGCCACGCACCCGCCGCACACCCCGAGCACGGCTACGGGCAGGGCGCGGACTACGGGTACGCGTACGGCTACGACTACGGGCAGGGCTACGGGTACGGCCACGGCTTCGGCGAGGGCGACCCCGCGCAGGGCGCGGTCCAGGACGGCTGGGCCGGCGAATACGACGCGGACGCGACGGCGTTCGTGCAGCTCCCGGCGGGCGGCTGGCCGGCGGCCTTCGGCGGCATGCAGGCCGGTACGGGAGCGGGCGAGGGCGAGGCGTACGCGGAGGCGTACGGCGACCCGCTCGCCGGTCCCCTCGCGGCGCCGGGCACGGGGCAGGGCGGCTACACGCCGCCGCCCATAGAGGTCACCCAGTCCGGCGCGGGCGGCCCGCTGACCCCGGGTGCGACCACCGACCCGGCGGCGACCGGCCATTGGACGCTGCCGTACCAGCAGCCCGAGGGCGCGGGTACGGGTACGGACGGTGCGGGGATGCCGGGGGCGCCCGCGCACCACGAGCCCCACGAGGGGTACGGGAACTACGAGAGCCACGGCGGCGGCCTGCCCGGCGCCGGTGCCCCGGGCGCTCACGGCATGCCCGGCGCGCCCGAACAGGGCCTGGGCGCAGGGGAGTCGGGCATCGCCGCGGCGATGGGGCAGGGCGCGGCCGCCGCGCTCGCCGGTTCGCACGAGGCGCGGCAGCACGGCGGCCCCGCGGGGCAGACCCGGCGCAGGCCGCTCGGTGAAGGCGGAGGCAAGGGGGTGCTGCCGCCCGACGCGTTCGAGGCGCAGCCGCAGCCCCGGTCCGGGCATCAGCCGCAGGGGCAGCCGGAGTATCAGCCCGATCCGCAGTCGTCGTCGCCGTCGCACGAGGTGTCGGCGTCGCACGGGCCGGTGCCCGAGGAGCACGGCGTGCACGCGCAGCCTCCCGGGCCCCTACCGGAGTCCGCGCCCCCCTCGGCGGAGGCGCAGGAGTTCTTTGCTGACGCACATGCGCGGCGTCAGGTGCCGTTCGAGGCGGGGGCGCCCGATGCGGGTGTCGGTGCCGGTACTGGTGTCGGCGCCGGATCGGGTTTCGGCTCCGGTGCGGATGCCGGGGTCGAGTCCGGTGGTGCCGCCTCCGCCGAGGTGCCGGGTGCTTCGGGTGTCCCGGGTGCCGAGCCCGCGTCGGCTGACGCGGGCCAGGTGGCGGGTCCGGCGGCCGGCGCGGCGGACGGTGAGGGTGCCGCGGGTTCCGCGGCGACCGCCCCTGAGCCCGAGCGTTCGGTCTCGGGCATTCCCACCGTGCCGAGCGTGCCGGGTACGCCCACCGCGCCGAGCGCGCAGGGGAGTTGGGACACGCCTGAGGCGCTGCCCGAGATGCCGCGGCCGCAGCCGGGTGTGGAGGAGGGCGGTGCGCACGTACCGCCGCCTTCGGGCACGTCGGGGGGCTCCGCGATCCCGTGGACGCCGTCCGTGCCGGAGCGCGCGCAGCCCCAGCAGGGGGAGTCGTGGCCGCTGCCCGGCGAGAACGAGGCGCCCGCTGAGCAGCACGCGACGGCGCCGCCCGCCGAGGAGCCCGAGCCCGCGGAGGCCGAACGGGCCGAGCAGAACGGGCAGTTCGAGGAGCAGGGGCAGGAGCCCGGGCAGGGCGCGCAGCCGGAGGAGCCCGAGCGGCACGCGCAGCCGGAGCAGGCCGTGGCGGCCGAGCAGCCCGAGCAGGCCGCACACCCCGTACAGGGCGAGGAGTGGCCGCTGCCCCCGCAGGCTCCCGAGCCCGAGCCCGAGCCCGCAGCCGATTCCGCTCCCGGGCCCGAATCCCCGTCGTCGGAGGCGTCGCCGGAACCGGCGTCGGAGCCGGAGTCGGCGACGGGCGCGGAAGCGACGGGCGCGGAAGCTGCGCCGGACGCTGAGGCCGGTACGGATCCCGAGCCGCAGCCCGAGCACGAGTCGGAACCGCGGCCCGAGGCCGCGGACCACGCCGAAGCGGCCCCCGCGCCCCACGACTCCGGGGCCCAGGAACCCGCAGCTCAGCCGGAGTTGAACGATCCGGCAGCCGCCGAGGAACCGCACACGGATCCGGGCCAGGCCCCGGAGCAGGCCGCGGCCACCGTCGAACCCGCCGAGGTGCCCTCCGAGGCGCCTTCCGAGATCGGGGGAACAGGCGAAGCCGTGGGCGCTTTGCCCGAGCAAGCGGTTCAGGAGCAGGAGGAGGTGCCGGGGCCCGCCCCCGTGGGGGACGAGCACCCGCACACCTCGTACGTCCTGCACGTCAACGGCGCCGACCGTCCCGTCACCGACGCCTGGATCGGCGAGTCCCTGCTCTACGTGCTGCGCGAGCGGCTGGGCCTCGCCGGGGCCAAGGACGGCTGCTCGCAGGGCGAGTGCGGCGCCTGCTCCGTGCAGGTGGACGGCCGGCTGGTCGCCTCGTGCCTGGTGCCCGCCGCGACCTCGGCCGGTACGGAGATCCGTACCGTCGAGGGCCTCGCCGCCGACGGCACGCCCTCCGACGTGCAGCGCGCGCTCGCCGACAGCGGCGCGGTGCAGTGCGGATTCTGCGTACCGGGGCTGGCGATGACGGTGCACGACCTCCTCGAGGGCAACCACGCGCCCAGCGAGCTGGAGACCCGCAAGGCCATCTGCGGCAACCTCTGCCGCTGCTCCGGCTACAGCGGCGTGCTCGACGCCGTGCGCACCGTCGTGGACGAGCGCAGGGCGCGGGCCGCGCGCGAGTCGGAGGAGACCGAGGGCCGGCCGGCGCAGGAGCCCGGGGCCGAGGGCGGCGAGGGGTACTTCCCCGCGCAGCAGGCGTACGGACAGCACCAGGCGTACGGCGAGCAGCACGCGCAGCAGGGCCACGGGGACGGCTACGGCGCCGGAGTCCCCGCGCCCGCACCGGGGTTCGACGACGTGCCGGCGCCCGGGCCCGCGCCTTCGCCCGAGGACACCGCGCGCATTCCGCACCAGGGCGGCCCGGGCACGGGCGGCGTGCAGTACCCGGGAGGCGGCGCATGACCGTGTGCGGAGCCGCCCCCGTACGGCACCCGGTGCGCCCCCGCGGCACCGGCACCGGCATCGCGGCCGGCATCAGCGCCGGCACCGGCACCGCACGCAGCGTTCACGGACGACGCGGAAACGGAAAGGCAGCAGCGGCATGACCGGCACCGCCGACGGCTCCGGCGCCGTCACAGCAACTCCCCCCGAGGGCACCGCGGTTCCGGCCGGGGCGCTGGCCGAGGGCCCGCCGCACGGCCTGGGCACATCGGTGCGCCCGGACGACGCGGCGGCCAAGGCCGAGGGCGTCTTCCCGTACGCCGCCGACCTGTGGGCCGAGGGGCTGCTGTGGGCCGCCGTGCTGCGCGCCCCGCATCCGCACGCGCGCATCCGTTCGCTGGACACCGCGCAGGCCGAGGCGATGCCGGGCGTGCACGCCGTGGTCACCCACCGCGACGTGCCGGGCGACGCCGCGCACGGCCGCAGGGTCGCCGACCAGCCCGCCTTCGTACGCGACCTCGTGCGCTACTACGGCGAGCCGATCGCCGCCGTCGCCGCCGACCACCCGGACACGGCGCGGCTGGCGGCCGCGGCGATCGCCGTCGAGTACGAGGTGCTGGACCCGGTCACCGACCCGGAGAAGTCCTTCGAGTCGGAGCCGCTGCACCCGGACGGCAACGTGATCCGGCACATCCCGCTGCGCTACGGCGACCCGGACGTCACCGGCGAGGTCGTGGTCGAGGGGCTGTACCGCATCGGCCGCCAGGACCCCGCGCCGATCGGCGCCGAGGCCGGGCTCGCCGTGCCGCGCGCCGACGGCGGCGTGGAGATCTACACCGCCTCCACCGACCCGCACACCGACCGCGACCTGGCCGCCGCCTGCTTCGGACTGCCTCCGGAGCAGGTCAAGGTGGTCGTCACCGGTGTGCCAGGGGCGACAGGCGACCGCGAGGACACCGGCATCACCGTCCCGCTGGGCCTGCTCGCGATGCGCACCGGCTGCCCGGTCAAGATCGCGGCGTCCCGCGAGGAGTCCTTCCTCGGGCACGCGCACCGGCACCCCACGCTGCTCCGCTACCGCCACCACGCCGACGCCGAGGGCAAGCTGCTCAAGGTCGAGGCGCAGATCCTGCTGGACGCGGGCGCGTACGCGGACACCTCGGCCGACGCGCTCGCCGCCGCCGTCTCCTTCGCGGCCGGTCCTTACGTGGTCCCGCACGCGGTGATCGACGGCTGGGCCGTGCGCACCAACAACCCGCCGTCGGGGCATGTGCGGGGCGAGGGCGCGATGCAGGTGTGCGCCGCGTACGAGGGCCAGATGGACAAGCTCGCGGCGCGGCTGGGCATGGAGCCGGCTGATCTGCGGATGCGGAACGTCATGGCCACCGGCGACCTCCTGCCGACCGGCCAGACCGTGACCTGCCCGGCGCCCGTCGCCGAACTCCTGCGCGCCGTACGGGAGGCACCCCTGCCCCCGCTGCCCAAGGAGCTCCCGGAGAGCGAGTGGCTGCTGCCCGGCGGGCCCGAGGGCGCGGGCGAACCGGGCGCCGTGCGCCGCGGCGTGGGCTACGCGCTCGGCATGGTGCACATGCTGGGCGCCGAGGGCACCGACGAGGTCTCCACGGCGACGGTCAAGGTCGACGGGCCCGTGGCGACGGTCATGTGCGCGGCGGTCGAGACCGGCCAGGGCTTCACGACGCTCGCGCGGCAGATCGTGCAGGAGGTGCTGGGCGTGGACGAGGTCCACGTGGCCTCCGTCGACACCGACCAGCCGCCGTCGGGGCCCGGCGCGCGCGGCCGCCACACGTGGGTGTCGGGCGGCGCGGTGGAACGCGCGGCGCGGATGGTCCGCACGCAGTTGCTCCAGCCGCTGGCAGCCAAGTTCGGGATGTCCACCGAGCTGCTCTCCATCGCCGACGGCAAGATCACCTCGTACGACGGCGTGCTGTCCACGACCGTCGCCGAGGCGCTGGAGGGCAAGGAGCTGTGGGCCACCGCGCAGTGCCGCCCGCACCCGACCGAGCCGCTGGACGAGACGGGCCAGGGCGACGCCTTCGTGGGCCTGGCCTTCGCGGCCGTGCGCGCCGTGGTGGACGTGGACGTCGAGCTCGGCTCCGTACGCGTGGTGGAGATGTCCATCGCGCAGGACGTGGGCCGGGTGCTCAACCCCCGCCAGTTGCGCGCGCGCATCGAGGCGGGGGTCACGCAGGGCATCGGCGCCGCGCTGACCGAGCACCTGCGGGTGTCCAGGGGCGTGGTGCGGCACGCGGACTTCACCGGTTACGCGCTGCCGACCGCGCTGGACGCGCCGGACATCCGCATCGTGAAGCTGGTGGAGGAGCGCGACGTGGTCGCCCCCTTCGGCGCGAAGGCGGCCTCCGGGGTGCCGGTGGTGGCGTCCCCCGCGGCCATCGCCTCCGCCGTGCGCCAGGCCACGGGCCGCCCGGTCAACCGCCTCCCCATCCGCCCCCAGTCGGCGATGACGGAGCCGCCGGGGCAGTGAGGGGGCCCTGCGGGGCCTGCGGGTGCGGGGAGCCTGTGCTTGCGGTTGCTTGTGCGGCGGCCGTGCGCTGTGTCGTTTTCGCGGCTGCTCGTGCGGCCGTTCCCCGTGGCGTGGCCGCTGCTCATGTCGTGTGCCGGTCGTCCCTGGTGGGACGGGCCGCGGCGCTGTGGCGTGCTGTTCCTGTTCCCTGGTCGAGTGCGGGTCGAAGAGTCATGGCAGCAGCCTGCTTCGACCGTTGCCCCGAGCACCTGAGTGCTCCGACTCAGAGCGCCCTGGGGGCTACTCACGCGTAGGGGTGGGTGCCGCTACGGGGGCGTGTGAACTCTGTGACCGTTGCCGCGAGTTACTGCGCGGGACGCGCCCCTCCGCTTACTCTTCCTGCCTGCTGCGCAGCACCTCGGGTGGCTCGGCGAACCGGCATGCGACGTACGGGGGCAGTGATAGGCGTGTCATTCGAGCAGGAATGGAAGCAGATCAAGGCGGACAACGCCGGCGGGAGTTCGACGGCGACCCGGCTCAACCAGGTGGGCGATCAGCACAGCGGCGATCCCCAGACCGGTGAGGGCCAGGGTCAGTTGGAGGTCGACGACAAGGACCTCGCCGCGGTCGGCGACGCCGCCTTCCGCCTGTGGGACGGGCTCGGCAAGCACGGCGACGACGCAGCGGAGCCGACGAAGACCGCGGGCAGGGACCTCGAAGAGGACTTCGAAATCGGCAGCGCGCTGGGCGTGGTGGCCGGCAAGTGGACATCGCAGGTGGACACGCTCCGTCAGGCGTGCGCGCACATCTCCAATCACCTCGACTACACGCGCAACGCGCACGCGGGCGACGAGCACTACATCGCCACCACATTCAGCATCCAGCAGCTGGGCGACGGCTTCGACGAGGGAACGCAGGGCAAATGAAACTGGACGCGCTCCGGCACGGGGACTTCTCGAAGCTGAACACCGCCGTCGAGAAGTGGACGGATCTGGTCACGGACCTCGAGCGGCTGGCGAAGGACGCCAGGGAAGAACTCTCGGGAAAGGCCAAGAAGGCGAGCTGGAAGGGGGTGAACGCGACCGTCACCCGCCAGTTCATCGACAAGACGGCCGGTGAATTCGACGACGCCGTCACGCAGGCCACCTCCCTGCGCAACATCCTGAAGGACACCCACGACGAACTCGTCCACTACAAGGGCAAGTTGAACGACCGCATCGAGGCGGGCAAGAAGGACAACCTCTACGTCGTCGACAACAGGAACGGCACCTACACGGTCGAGCAGCGGAACCTCGTCCAGCCCCCGGCGGCCCAGCCGCCGCCCGGGACGCCGCCGCTGGTGCTCACGCCCGAGCAGACCGCGATGCGGAACGACATCGACCAGATCCTCAGGGACGCCGGCAACTCCGACAGGTCGGCGGCCGAGGCGCTGCGCGCCTATGTGGAGTCCTCGCCCGTGGGCTTCGCCGACGGCGCGTACGCGGACCGGAACGCGGCGGCCGACGCGATGCGGGACGGCAGGCGCGCGGCGGATCTGGCGAAGAAGGGCGACGACATGTCGCCGCAGGAATTCGACGAGCTGAACAGGCTGCTGAAGGACAAGAACAAGGACGACCTGTTCGCGGAGAAGTTCGCCACCGATCTGGGCGGGCGCAAGACCCTGGAGACGTGGGCCGACCTGATGGAGCCCACCGACAATCCGGATCTGGCGCAGGCGCGCAAGGACCAGTTCGGCGAGCTGCAGAAGAACCTCGGCATGACGCTGGCCAACGCCACGCAGTCGGACAGCCCGGCGATGACGCGCTGGCAGAGCGACGTCATCCAGGCCGGCGGCGACCAGATCAGGACCCGCGCCTCGGCCCCGTACGGATTCCAGGTGATGAGCAGCCTGATGCGGTACGGGGACTACGACGACCGGTTCCTCGGGGCGTACGGGAAGGAACTCGTCGCCACCGAGAAGAAGATGACGCACAACGGCGATGTGTCGCACAACGCCTGGCTCCGCATGGGGCAGGGAATGCCCACGGACCTGAATCCCGCGGGGAAGGACGACGGGCAGGACCCGGTGTCCGGATTCATGAGCGGGCTTTCGCGCAGTCCGGACGCGGCGACGGACTTCTTCAACGACTCGTTCGTCACGAAGGACGAGGACCACGGCTTCGAGGACGGCGACGGCAACAAGCGCGCGCTCTCGAATTTCGACTACTTCTTCAAGGAGCGCGACTGGCCCGAGTCGCGCGACATCGACGGCAACACCGTCACGGGGCACGAGGACATGGCGCGCGCCCTGGAGGCCGGTGCCACCGGACATCCGACAGGGGAGCGGGCCACGGCCGATTCGCCGCCGCACACTCCGGGACAGGCCAAGCTCATGGGCGATGTGGTGCACGCCGTCTCGGAGAAGCCGGAGCTGCTCAAGGACCACATGAGCATGGGCGACAACTTCGGCCGCATGGGGGCCGAGTACATGCCCGAGTTCTACCAGGCGATGCGCAACGACGACACCAAGCTGGGCGGCACCTCCAGCGACACCGACGCGCTGTTCCCCGTGGTCGGTGCGAAGGCCGACATCAGCCCCACGGACGCGACCGCGTTCATGGCCACGGTCTCGCAGGATCCGAACGGCGGGTACGCGGAGCTCGTGGGCGGTCACAAGCGGTACGCCGCCGACCTGATCGACCACCATCTGAACCCGGAGGTGCAGGCGAAGCTGCCCGAGGACGAGCGCTTCAAGGGCAACGCCGAGGACATGATCCGCGCGGTCAGCCGCACCTCGGGCGAGATGGCGGGCACCACGGCCATCGGGCTCCAGGAGGCGACGCTGGGTCCGGCGGCCGAGGACGCGCAGAAGTTCAAGGACTCCGTGGACACCTGGCGCAGCGGCGCGGTCGGCGCCCTCGGCATCGGGGTCGGCGTCGGCACCTCGTTCATCGCCACACCGGCGGGCGGCGCGGCCGTCGCGGGGGTCATCAACGGAGCGGGCCTGCTCGCGGGCGCCGAGCTGAGCCAGGACGCGCTGGATCAGAACGCGGACCACGAGAAGATGCGCGCGGCCGGCGACATCTGGTCCAACGCGCAGTCCGTGGACGCGAACGCGAGCCGTACGAACATGCAGCGGCTCGCGGACGCCTACGACCTGCCGCAGGAGGACAGGTTCGACTCCTGGGCCGTGGACTCCTCCAAGGACGGCTTCAACGACGCGCAGGCGAACGTGGCCCGCAGGGCACCGGAGATCGAGTCCGCCTCGAAGTTCTAGCCCCGCCCCCTGACGGGCGGAGAAGGGAAGTGCCGGGTGACCACCGCCGGGACGGGCCGTGGGCGGGGGCGTACCGCCCTGGTCCTGGGGCTGGTCGTCGTGGTGTGCGGGGCCGCGCTGGGCCTCGGCCACTGGGCCGGGGAGCAGCGCGGCGCGCAGGCCGGGGCGCGCGCGTTCACGGTGCGGGGCGGTGACGGCGCCGAGTGCGGCGGCATCACGCCCGCGAAGCACCGCGCCGCGCTGCGCAGGGCCGTGCCGGCCGCGCACGTCTTCGGCGTGTACGCGCCGCGCGGGCGGCTGGGCGCGGGATCCCGCGAGTGCCGGATCTACGCGGACGGCGGCCTGGCGCTCTCCGTACGGACGCAGTTCTCCCCGCTGGGCTTCGGGCAGTGGGCTTCGAGCCAGGACCGCGGCGTGGGCCGGCCGGAGCGCCGGCCGCTGGACGCGGCGGACGGCGGCTACTCCACCCGCACGTCGGCCGGCGTGTATGTGAAGTGCCCCGGCGCGCAGGGGAAGGCGGTGACCGTCGCGGTGCGCATCGCCGCAGGCGGAGACGGCGACGGAGGCGGTGACGGCGGGAGCGAAGACCACCGCCGGGACGTGGTCGCGCTCGCCGAGGAGGCCGCGGGGAACGGTGCCGAGGTCGGTGAGATCTGTGACAGCAACGCCTGAGGACGACGTGCCGGAGGAGCGGCGCACCGGCGGCGCCCGCCGCGCCGCGCTGGTGGCGGCGGTGGTGGTGCTCGTCGCCGCGGCGCTCGGCGGCGGCTACTACGCGGGCCTGCGCGGCGCGACGGACACCGGCCCGCGGCAGTTCAACGGGGCGCACGGCAGCGGGGCGAAGAACGGCGAGACGGATGGCGACGAGGCGAAGGAGGACGTCTGCGCGGTGGCGGCGCCGTCCGGCGGCCGCGCCGACCTCGGCGGCATCCTCCCGGAGGCGCGCGCGTTCCGGGTCGACGCGTACGAGGGTGCCTGGGGGAGCGGCTACTCCGGGAGCTGCACGGTCTCGGCCGACGGCGCGAAGGTGCTGTCGGTCCGGGTGGACGAGCCCCGGCGGCTGTCCCTCGACGCGTGGCGCGAGCAGGAGAGGGCGCTGCGCGGGACGCCGGGCGGCAAGGACGCGGCGCTGGCCGACGGCGGATTCTCCAGCCGCTCGGCAGCGGGCGCCTATCAGCGCTGTTCCGGAAAGGGCGCAGGGGCGAAGAAGGCGCCGGCGGGCACGGCGGTCGGGGTCACGGCCGTGGTCGAGCCGGGCGCCCGTACCCCCGGAAGCGACCACCGCGCGGACCTCACGGCGCTGGTCAGGCAAGCCGTGGAGAACGCCGAGGTACGTGCCGGATGTGCCTGATGGGGTGGGTCGTTCGGGGGTGGGCGATGCGTCCGGGGCCCTGCGCTGCACTCCTGGCGTCGGTGTCGAAACACGTGTAGAAATGGGGGCGCGGCGCGGTCGCGCAGCGGGATCATCTCGCGGCCGTGCCGCCCATTCTCGGAGGGCCCGGGGTCGTCATGGACGGCCTCGGGCCCCTTCCGTTCCGCCCCGGTTCCCGGTGTCGCCGCCCCCGCCGAGGAAGGTCTCGATCAGGCGGGTCAGCGCGGCGGGCTCGTCGACCCAGGGGTAGTGGCCGACCCCGGGCAGCGGGCGCACCCGCGCGTCGGGAAAGGATTCGGCCACCGCGTCGCCCGCGCGCAGCCCGGTGACCGCGTCCAGTTCGCCGGTGACGACCAGGACCGGCGCCGTCACCTCGCGCAGTCCCTCCAGGACCGCGCGCTGCTCCGCTTCGTCCACGCCCTGCCAGAAGGCGGCCCGCGGCACGGGGTTGAGCTGCTCGCCCTCGGCCGCCGCGTGCAGCTGCTGCGGGTGCTCCCAGCGGCCGTACGCCATCGGCGCGGCGCGCAGCAGCAGCCCCCTGATCTCGTCCAGGTCGTCGGCCTGCTGGAGCATCTGCACGGCGACGTACGCCTCCTCCCACCAGTCCTCGTCGGCCGCCCGCGACTCGAAGATCTCCCGGGCGTCGTCGGGGAGTTCGCCCTGGAGCCTGGAGCCCGGGTTGAGCAGGACGAGGTGGCTGAGCCTGTCCGGGTGCGCGGCCGCGTACGCCTGCGCCGTGGCCGCCGCCGCGTCGTGCGCGAGCAGCGCGAAGCGGGGGAGGCCGAGGTGCGCGCGCAGCGCCTCGACGTCCTCGGCGAGCCGGGGGAAGGCGTAGGCGGCGGGGTCGGCTGCGGGCGGCGAGCCGCCGGTGCCGCGGGTGTCGGGGACGATCAGGCGGCGGTGCGCGCTCAGTCCGCCGAGGTCGCCGAGGTACGCGGCGTCCCTGGCGGGTCCTCCGGCGAGGCAGACCAGCGGGGGAGGGGGCTCGGTCACGCTGTGGTTGGGCTGGCGGTCGATGATCGTGTACGCGAGCTCGGCACCGTCGTAGGAGGCGTAGAGGGGCATGGGGTCCAGGTTGCCGCAAAACGGCCTTGTATCCCGTAGTAACGCTGTCCATCAGGGAGTTCGCCCCGTCGCCGCAGCACGGAGTAGGTCCGGCGGCGTAGGGGCATCCCCTTCTCTGGACAGGGGTCACTCTGCCGAACGGCACTTACCTTGGACGGCATGAGTGCTGAGGAACGGACGGCGGCGGATGGACGCATACCCGGCAAGATGACGGCCGAGCCCCCGGCGGACCCCGCGGCCGGGCGCCCCGCGGCCGAACCCCCGGCCGAGCGCCCCGCGGCCGGACCCCCGGCGGAGCACGCGCGCTCCGTGCTCTCCCGCGCCTACCGCGCGCTCACCCTCGGCATCGTCTCCGTCGTGCTGCTCATCGCCTTCGAGGCGACGGCGGTGGGCACCGCGATGCCGGCCGCGGCGGCCGAGCTCAACGGGGTCTCCGCCTACGCCTTCGCGTTCTCCGCCTTCTTCACCACCAGCCTGCTGGGCATGGTCGTCTCGGGGCAGTGGTGCGACCGGCGCGGACCGCTGCCCGCGCTCTCCCTCGGCATCGCCGCCTTCGCCGCCGGGCTGCTGCTGTCCGGTACGGCCGTGGCGATGTGGGTCTTCGTGCTGGGCCGCGCCACCCAGGGCGTCGGCGGCGGGCTGGTGATCGTCTCGCTGTACGTGACGGTGAGCCGCGCCTACCCGGAGCACCTCCGCCCGACGGTGCTGGCCTCCTTCGCCGCGGCGTGGGTGGTGCCCTCGGCGGTGGGCCCGCTGATCGCCGGGACGGTGACACAGCACCTGGGCTGGCGCTGGGTGTTCCTCGGCATCCCGGTACTGGTGCTGCTGCCCCTCGCGATCATGCTGCCCGCGCTGCGCCGGGCCGCCTCCGGGCCGCCGCCCGGCGCCGGGGAGCAGGGCCCGGTCGACCGGCGCCGGATACGGATGGCGGTCGCGGTGGCCGTCGGCGCCGGGATGCTCCAGTACGGGGCGCAGGCGCTGGACCTGACCGGGCTCCCCGTGGCGCTGGCCGGCGCCGTGCTGCTGGTGCCCGCTGTGCTGGCGGTGATGCCGCGCGGGACCTACCGCGCCGCGCACGGGCTGCCGGCCGTGGTGCTCCTGCGCGGGGTGGCGACCGGCGCGTACATCGTGACCGAGAGCTTCGTCCCGCTGATGCTCGTCACCCAGCGAGGCCTGTCGGTGACCCTGGCCGGGCTCACCCTCGCGGCGGGCGGGGCGAGTTGGGCCCTGGGCTCCTTCGTACAGTCGCGGCCCCGGATGAGCCCGCACAGGCCGCGGCTCGCGCAGGGCGGCATGGCGCTGGTGACGCTGTCCATCGTGTACGTGCCGGTGGTGCTGGTGCCGCAGGTCCCGGTGTGGACGCTCGCGCTCGGCATGGCCGTCGGGTGCTTCGGGATGGGGCTCGTGGTCTCCTCCACGAGCGTGCTGCTGCTGGAGCTCTCGGCACCCGAGGAGACCGGCAAGAACTCCTCCTCGCTCCAGATGTCCGACAGCCTCTCCAACGTCCTGGTCCTCGCCCTCACGGGCGCCGCCTTCGCCGCGCTCGGCGGCGGCTCGGCGGGAGCGGCCACCCACGCCGCCGGCCCGTCGGCACACGCGTCCGGCGGCCAGCCGCTCGCCTTCGTCGCCGTGTACGCGATCTCCGCTGCGGTCGCGGCGCTGGGCGTGTTCGTGGCGGGGCGGCTGCGGGAGCCTTCGGGCGCCGGGCGGTCCCGCACGCCGTGAACCGGGCGGGCCTCACGCGGTGAACGCGTCCGGGTCCGCGTCCTCCCAGTCGCGCGCCCAGGGCGAGGGCACGTCCTCGCCGGTCAGGAGCTGTCCAGGCGACAGCCAGTCGAAGAGGTCGGCGTACGAGGCGACCCTGTGCGGCGCGGTGCGGCGGTAGAGCATGTGCGGGCCGAGCTGCGCGGGCGAGTCGGCGCCGAGCGAGGCGATGATCTCCAGCGCGCTGTGCACGGTGGCCTGCTGGTAGCGCTGCACGCGCCGGTACTTGTCGGCCACGTCCAGCGCCCGCGTACGGCGCGGGTCCTGGGTGGCGACCCCCACCGGGCAGGTGTTGGCGTGGCAGCGCTGCGACTGGATGCAGCCCACCGCGAACATCATGGCCCGCGCCGCGTTGGTGAAGTCCGCGCCCTGCACGAGCCGCTTGACCAGGTCGGATCCCGTCGCCACCTTGCCGCTGGCGCCGATCGCGACGCGGTCACGCAGGCCCGTGCCGACCAGCGCGTTGTGCACGGTGTTCAGGCCCTCGGTGAGTGGCACCCCGATGTGGTCCACGAACTCCAGCGGCGCCGCGCCGGTGCCGCCCTCGGCGCCGTCCACGGTGATGAAGTCGGGGGTGAGGTCCTCCGCGAGCATCGCCTTGCAGACCGCCAGCACATCGCGCCGCCGCCCCACGCACAGCTTGAAGCCGACCGGCTTGCCGCCCGCCAGCTCCCGCATGCGCCCGATGAAGCGGACCAGCTCGCGCGGGGTGGAGAACACCCGGTGGTAGGAGGGCGAGACGACCGTCTCGCCCTGCGGGACCTCGCGCACCCTGGCGATCTCCGCGCTGACCTTGCTGCCGGGCAGCACACCGCCGACTCCCGGCTTGGCGCCCTGGGAGAGCTTGAGGGAGACGGCGCGCACGGTGTCCCAGGCCGCCTTGCGCGCGAACTCCTCCGGATCGAAGTCCCCTTCGGGGGTACGGCAGCCGAAGTAGCCGGTCCCGAGCTCCCACACCAGGTCGCCGCCGTACCGCAGGTGGTGGTCGGAGATCCCGCCCTCTCCTGTGTCCTGCGCGAAGCCGCCCTCGGCCGCGCCCCGGTTGAGCGCCTGGATCGCGTTGGAGGAGAGCGAACCGAAGCTCATCGCCGACACGTTGAGCAGCGCCATCTCGTACGGGACGGCGCAGTGCGGCCCGCCCACCCGCACGCGGAAGGGCTTCTCGGGGGTGGGCCGGGGCATCACGGTGTGCACGAAGAACTCGTAGCCGGGCCGGTAGACGTCGCGCTCGGTGCCGAACGGGTCCTGGTCGGTGACGCCCTTGGCGCGCTCGTACACCGTGGAGCGGGTGTCACGGTCGAAGGGCCTGCCGTCGAAGTCGCGCTCGATGAAGTACTGCTGGAGCTCGGGGCGGATCACCTCCAGCAGATAGCGCATATGGCCCAGCACCGGGTAGTTGCGCAGCACCGAATGCCGCCGCTGGGCCACGTCGTACGCGCCGACGGCGGAGCAGAGCAGCAGCGGGCCCGCCGCGCACCACCACCAGGGGGAGGCGGCCACGGCGGCCCACACGGCGCAGGCCGCGACCAGCGCCACCGCTCCCACCAGCGCGACCGTGGCCAACCGGCGGTGGGGGAACGACACTTCGGTACCTCCTCGCTTCGCCATGCGTCCGGAGACGTACACCCGGCGATCACTCCACGCCGGGTACCCCATCACGGAGCGCGGTCACAACCCAGAAGCAGCGCCGCCGGGATTGCGCCCCGCACCCAAATTCCGCTTATGGTGCGGTCATGTTCGACTCGCGGCACATACGGACCTTCCACGAAGTCGTGCGCGCCGGGTCGTACTCCGCCGCGGCGCGCGCACTCGGCTACACCCAGCCCGCGATCACCCAGCAGATGAAGGCGCTGGAGCGCGACGTGGGCACCCCGCTGTTCATCCGGGCCGGGCGCGGCATGCGGCTGACCGAGGCGGGCGAGGCGCTGGCCCGGCACGCCACGGTGATCCTGGACAGCATGGCCACGGCCCAGCAGCAGATGTCCGCGATCACCAGGCTGCGGGCTGGGCGGGTACGGGTGTGCGCGTTCCCCAGCGCCGGCGTGACCCTGGTGCCCGAGACGCTGGCGCGGCTCGCCGCAGGGCACCCCGGGGTGCGGGTGGAGCTCCAGGAGGAGGAGCCTCCCGAGTCGCTGGACCGCGTGGTGCGCGGCGAGTGCGACATCTCGCTGGCCTTCACCTACCCGGGGCTCCAGGAGCAGGTGCCCGAGGAACTGGTGGAGATCCCGCTGCTGGAGGACCAGCTCACGGTGCTGATGCCCAGCGGCCACCCGATGGCCAGGCGCCGCGCGGTGCGCCTCGGCGAGCTGGCCGACGAGCGCTGGATCGCGGGGTGCCTGCGGTGCAGGGCCAACTTCCTGCACGAGTGCGCCGAGTTGGGCTTCGCGCCGGACATCGCCTTCACCACCGACGACATCCTGGTGGTGCAGAGCCTGGTGTCCGAGGAGCTGGGCATCGCGATGATGCCGGGCCTGGTCCTCTCCTTCCTGGTGCACGAGAAGGTCACGGGGCGCGCCCTGGACCCCGCCTCCCGCCGCCAGGTCTCGGCCTACGTACTCCGCGAACACCTGGAGATCCCCGCCACCGCCCTCGTGCTCGACGAGCTGCGGGCGGTCGCGGAGAAGCGCGTGGGCTGCTGAGGCCGCTCGGCGGTCTGCCGCGCGATCCGGCTGCGTTCCGCTGTCCCGCTGCGGCGGGGAAAAGGTTGCGCCGATCCATAAGCCTTCGTGAGGGCCCGTCCAAGAAACCGTCGTTAGACGTAATGGATCGGCGGCGGGAGCCTCGCCGTATGAGCACACATACGCACTCCGGTTCGGCCTCCGGCACCACGACGGCGCCCCGTACGGGCCCGCGCACGGACCGCCTCGGGCGGCTCGTGGAGGAGGTGCGCGAGGCCGTGGACCGCGGGCTCGCGCCGGACCTGACGGCGTACCTGGTGGGCGAGAAGCTCTCCCCGCACCTGGGGGCGGGCGACCTGCTCACCCCCGAGCAGTGCGAGCCCGACCCGGACACCTACCGCCAGCACCTGCTGCACGCCGAGACCGACGGCAGCTTCTCGCTCGTCGCGCTGGTGTGGCTGCCGGGACAGTGCACGCCCGTGCACGACCACGTCTCCTGGTGCGTGACCGGCGTGCACACCGGCGAGGAGCACGAGCGCCGCTACCGGCTGCTGCCCGCGGCCGCAGCCGAGGGGACGGCCCGGCTCGTCGCGACCGAGGACGTGGTCAACCCGCAGGGCGCGGTGTGCGGCTTCGCTCCGCCCGGCGACATCCACCGGGTGTGGAACGGCTGCGAGGAGACGGCCATCTCGCTGCACATATACGGCGCCGACATATCCCGCCTCGGCACCAGCGTCCGCCGGATCTACGACCTCCCGGCCGACCGCTGATGGCACTCCTGGGGGAGCGCGCGGGGGTACGGAGACACAGCCGGACAGAGCAGAGCCACACGGAGACGCAGGAGCAGAGCGGCGCGGAACAGGGCGGCACCGGAGCGGCACAGGGCGCGGACACCCGCACGGACGCCCGCCCGCAACCCCGTTCCGCGCCCCGTTCCGCATCCCGGAGCAAGCTCCCGGGGCTCGCCCTCGCCGCGCTCGGCGTGGCCGCGGCCTCCGGCGTGCATCTGCTGGTGCCCGCCGTGCCGATGCTGACCGCAGCGGTGGTCCTCGGCATCGTCGCCGCCCACCTCCCCTGCGTACGCGGCTTGGTGGGCGGTGTCGCGCGGCCCGGGCTCACGCTGGCCGGCAAGCGGCTGATGCGGATCGGCATCGTGCTGCTCGGCCTCAAGCTGAGCGTCGGCGACGTGCTGGGCATCGGCTGGGCGACCGTCGGCATGGTGCTGGTCGTGGTGTCCGCGACGCTGGCCGGCACGTGGTGGCTGGGCCGCAGGCTCGGGCTGCCGGGCGACCAGCCGCTGCTGATCGCGACCGGGTACGCGATCTGCGGGGCCTCCGCGATCGGCGCCGTCGGCGAGGTGCGGGACAGCGACGAGCGGGACACCGCGACCTCCGTCGCGCTGGTCACGCTGTGCGGCACCCTCGCCATCGCCGTACTGCCGCTGCTGCACCACCCGCTGGGCCTGGACGACGCGCAGTTCGGGCGCTGGGTGGGCGCGGGGGTGCACGACGTCGGGCAGGTCGTGGCCACCGCGCAGACCGCGGGCGCCGGGGCGCTCGGCCAGGCCGTGCTGGTCAAGCTCATGCGCGTGGCGCTGCTGGCGCCGCTGGTCGCCGCGGTGGCCTTCTCGGTACGGAGGCGTCGCGCGGCCGCACAGGCGTCGGGTGCCACGCAGGAGGACACCGGCGGGAAGCGCCCGCCCCTCGTCCCGCTCTTCGTGCTCGGCTTCCTCGCGATGGTGCTGCTGCGCACGTTCCTCCCGCTGCCCGGCGCGCTGCTCGACGGCGCGCAGCAGGCGCAGGAACTCCTGCTCGCCGCCGCGCTCTTCGGCCTCGGCAGCGCGGTACACCTCCCGACGCTGGCCCGCACAGGTGCGCGGGTGGCCGCGCTCGGGCTGTGCGCGTGGGTGGTGATCGCGGGGGTGTCGTACGCGGGTGTGCTCGTCACGACGTGACGAGAGATGCGGCCACGACGTGACGAAAGGCGAGGTCACGACGTAGTCCGCGGGGGCGCCGGGGTCCCACGGGAGGCGGCGGCCGCGGGTGTGAGCTGAGTCCCATCCGCGCGCCACCCCCGGACGTCACCCCGAAGAGGGGGAGGGGGCTTGGGTAGGCTGACGCGGTTACTTCGACCCGTTGCTGCCTCGACCGCGAGCCCCGACCCCAGCGGAGACCGTGACTACCACCCCGACCTCCAACACCCACCTCTCGCCCGCCTTCCCCGGCCGCGCCCCGTGGGGCACGGCGAACAAGCTGCGCGCATGGCAGCAGGCGGCGATGGACGCGTATCTGGAGCAGCAGCCCCGCGACTTCCTCGCGGTCGCGACGCCCGGCGCCGGCAAGACCACGTTCGCGCTGACCCTGGCGTCGTGGCTGCTGCACCACCACTTCATCCAGCAGGTGACGGTGGTCGCGCCGACGGAGCACCTGAAGCAGCAGTGGTCGGACGCCGCCGCGCGGCTGGGCATCAAGCTGGACCCGGACTACAGCGCGGGCCCGCTCGGCAAGGAGTACCACGGCGTCGCGGTCACCTACGCGGGCGTCGGCGTGCGGCCCATGCTGCACCGCAACCGCGTCGAGCAGCGCAAGACGCTGGTGATCCTCGACGAGATCCACCACGCCGGTGACAGCCGGAGCTGGGGCGAGGCGTGCCAGGAGGCCTTCGAACCGGCCACCCGCCGCCTCGCGCTGACCGGTACGCCGTTCCGCTCCGACACCAACCCGATCCCGTTCGTGGAGTACGTGGAGGACGCGGAGGGCGTGCGCCGCTCCAGCGCGGACTACACGTACGGGTACGGCGACGCGCTCGCCGACGGCGTCGTGCGGCCGGTCATATTCCTCTCGTACAGCGGCAACATGCGCTGGCGCACCAAGGCGGGCGACGAGATCGAGGCGCGGCTAGGCGAGCCGATGACCAAGGACGCGGTCTCCCAGGCGTGGCGCACCGCGCTCGACCCGAAGGGCGAGTGGATGCCCGCGGTGCTGCGCGCCGCCGACGGCCGGCTGTCCGAGGTGCGCAAGGCGATTCCCGACGCCGGCGGCCTCGTCATCGCCGCCGACCAGGAGAAGGCGCGCGCGTACGCGAAGCTGCTGCGCGAGATCACCGGTGAGAAGCCCACGGTCGTGCTGTCCGACGACACGGGCGCCTCGCAGGGCATCGAGGACTTCCGGCAGTCCGAGGGCCGCTGGCTGGTCGCGGTGCGGATGGTCTCGGAGGGCGTCGACGTGCCGCGCCTCGCGGTCGGGGTGTACGCGACGACGGTCTCCACCCCCCTGTTCTTCGCGCAGGCCGTGGGCCGCTTCGTCCGTTCCCGGCGCCGCGGCGAGACGGCCTCGGTCTTCCTCCCGACCGTGCCCTCCCTCCTGACCTTCGCGAACGAGATGGAGGCCGAGCGGGACCACGTACTGGACAAGCCGAAGAAGGAGCAGGACGAGGACCCGTACGCGGAGGAGGCCGACCTCCTCAAGGAGGCCGAGCAGGAGCAGGACGAGGACACGGGGGAGCAGGACCAACTGCCCTTCGAGGCCCTCGAGTCCGACGCGGTCTTCGACCGGGTGATGTACGACGGCGCCGAGTTCGGGATGCAGGCGCACCCCGGCTCCGAGGAGGAGCAGGACTACCTCGGCATCCCCGGGCTCCTGGAGCCGGACCAGGTGCAGATGCTGCTCCAGAAGCGGCAGGCGCGGCAGATCTCGCACAGCAAGAAGAAGCCGGACAGCGAGGCCGACCTCGTGGAGCTCCCGGCCGAGCGGCGCCCCGTGGTCACCCACAAGGAACTCCTGGAGCTGCGCAAGCAGTTGAACAACCTGGTCGGCGCGTACGTCCACCAGAGCGGCAAGCCCCACGGCGTCATCCACAACGAGCTGCGCCGCACGTGTGGCGGCCCCCCGGCTGCCGAGGCGACGGCGGGCCAACTGGAGTCCCGCATCGCGAAGGTGCGGGAGTGGGCGACCCGCATGAAGTAGGCATAACCCTCTGTCCGCCGCAGCGGGAGTCGCTCACAGCGGCGCGTTCCGGCGGTGACAGCGCGGCTCGCGCTGAGACCGCCGACGCCCGCCGCCAGGCGCAAGATCCGCTGCGGCAGGGAACATGTCCGTCCCCCGTGAAGGGGGAGCAGGGTCTCACGCTCGGCCCCGTGTGACCGGATTCTGGACAGAGGCTTCCGGGGAGCGGAGACTCTCGCTAAGTTGCCGGTCACACACGCGCCGTGGCAACGTCGCCGCGGGGCGCCGCCACCGCGACCGGCGGTCGCTGGCGCGCGCTGCCGTAACGGGACACGCAGCGCACGACCCTCGCGCCACTCCGCCGGTACTCACCCGAGGAGGGGGGAGCGTCGTGACCGCGGAGACCTCTCAGACGCTCGACAGGGGACTGCGGGTCCTCAAACTGCTGGCCGACACGGACCACGGCCTGACCGTCACCGAGCTGTCCAACAAGCTCGGCGTCAACCGCACCGTCGTCTACCGCCTGCTCGCCACCCTGGAGCAGCACGCGTTGGTACGCCGCGACCTGGGCGGCCGCGCACGGGTCGGACTCGGCGTGCTGCGGCTCGGCCGCCAGGTGCACCCGCTGGTGCGCGAGGCGGCGCTCCCCGCGCTGCGCGCGCTGGCCGAGGACGTCGGCGCGACCGCCCACCTCACGCTGGTGGACGGCACCGAGGCGCTGGCCGTCGCCGTGGTGGAGCCGAGCTGGACCGACTACCACGTCGCGTACCGCACCGGCTTCCGCCACCCGCTGGACCGCGGAGCGGCGGGCCGCGCGATCCTCGCGGGCCGGATGCCGGACCAGCAGCGCACCGAGCGGTACGTCGCCACCCACGGCGAGCTGGAGGCCGGGGCCAGCGGCGCGGCCTCCCCGGTGCTCGGCGTGACCGGCATAGAGGGCAGCGTCGGCGTCGTGATGCTGGCCGAGTCCGTCCCGCCGCAGGTCGGCGAGCGCGTGGTGCACGCCGCGCAGGAGGTAGCCGACGCGCTGCGCTGAGCGTGCGGGGCGCGGGGAAGGGCCGGGCGGCGTGACCGCCCGGCCCGTCGTCTAGATTGCAGGGGTGACCGAACGCACCGCCCCCCGCTTCCGCATGACCCCGCGCCGCCGCACGCTCGCGATCTGCGCCGTACCGGTGGTGGCGCTGTTCGTGGTGGTGGCTGCCGCGCCGCTTCCGTTCTCACTCGCGCAGCCGGGGCTCACCGCCGACGTGCTGGGCGACAACAAGGGCAAGCCGGTGATCACGATCTCCGGCGAGGGCGCGAAGGAGCGCGCCGCGAAGGGCGGCGGGGGCCAGCTGCGGATGACCACCATCGCCGCGACCCCGCCGGACGCCACGGTGCGGCTGCCCGACGTCGTACGGAACTGGTTCAGGGACGACCGTGCCGTGATGCCGCGCGACGCGGTCTACCCCGTGGGCGACAGCACGGCGGAGGCCGACAAGTATCAGAAGTCCGAGATGAGGAAGTCCCAGGACGTCGCGGTCAAGGCCGCGATGAACCAGCTGCACAGGTCGGCCGACGACGTGAAGGTGCAGCTCCGCCTCGCCGACGTCGGCGGACCCAGCGCAGGACTGCTCTTCTCCCTCGGCATCGTGGACAAGCTGGACGGCGACGGCAGCGGCGGCAGCCTCAGCGGCGGCCGCACGATCGCCGGGACCGGCACCATCGACAAGGACGGCAAGGTCGGCGCGGTCGGCGGCGTACCGCTCAAGACCCGCGCCGCCAAGCGCGACGGCGCCTCGGTCTTCCTGGTGCCCAGGGCGGAGTGCCAGGACGCCAAGTCCGGCCTGCCGAAGGGGCTTCGGCTGGTCCCGGTGAGCACGCTGAACGGAGCGGTGGACAGCCTCAAGGCGCTGCAGAAGGGCGGGAAGGTCCCGAGCTGCCCGTAACTCCCTTGCGGGGCGAGGGAGTTCGGAGGCCGGGGCTCAGGGCTTGATGAAGCCCTTCTCCACCAGCCAGTCCTTGGCCACCTGGTGCGGGTCCTGGCCGTCCACGTCGACCTTCGCGTTCATCTTCTGGGCCTCGTGATTGTCGAGGGCCTCGGTCACGGGGTTCAGGACCTTCGCGATCTGCGGGTGCTTCTTGAGCGTCGCGCTGTTGATCTCCGGCGCGGCGTCGTAGTTGGGGAAGAAGTGCCGGTCGTCGGTGAGCACGTTCAGCTTCATCGCGGGGATGCGGCCGTCGGTGGTGTAGACGATGCCCATGCTGCACGGCGCGCCCTTGGCGACCTGGGTGTAGACCACGCCGCTGCTCATCTTCTGCACCTGGGAGGCGGGGATCCTCATCCCGTACGCCTTCGTCATCCCGTTGAGCCCGTCGTCCCTGGACGCGAACTCGTTGTCCAGGCAGAGCGTCACCGCCTTCGGATCCTTCTTCGACAGCTCGGCCACGTCGGAGAGCGTCTTGAGCCCGTACTTCTTCTGCGTACGGTCGTTCACGGCGATCGCGTAGGTGTTGTTCAGGGTGGACGGCGGCAGCCAGGACAGGCCCTGCCCCGCGTCCTCCTTGCGCACCGCCTCGTACTGCTTCCGGCTGTCCGCGATCGGCTTGGCGTGGCCGAGGTACGTGATCCAGCTCGTGCCCGTGTACTCGTACATCGCGTCGGCCGCGCCCGTCCTGACCGCCTCCCGCGCGCCGACCGAGCCCTGGATGCTGGTGCGGTCCACCACGTCGGCGCCGGCGGCGCGGAACACCAGGCCCATGAGCTGGCCGAGCACGATGCTCTCGGTGAACTCCTTGGAGGTGACGGTCAGTTCGGCGCCCTTGAGCGGCTTGCCGGCGCCGACGCTGCCCGGGTGCACGTCGTCGGTCATCGGGCTGCCGCTGACCAGCCCGCAGCCGCCCAGCGTCCCGGCCAGCGCGAGAGAGAGCGCCGCTGCACCTGCCGCCTTCGCCGCCGTACGGATCCGTGCCGTACGCGTCCGAGCCGTACCCACTCGTGCCGCACCCCTTCGCACCATCAGGACGTCCCCTCCAGGCCGCGCGGGCGCAGCAGCAGTTCGGCCAGCGAGGCCAGCCAGTCGACGATCAGGGCCAGCGCCACGGTCAGCAGCGAGCCGAGCACCAGCACCGGCATCCGCTGGGTGGTGATGCCCGCGGCGATGAGGTCGCCGAGCCCGCCGCCGCCGATGAAGGTGGCGAGGGTCGCGGTGCCGACGTTGAGCACCAGCGCGTTCCGCACCCCGGCGAGGATCAGCGGCACGGCGAGCGGCAGTTCGACCTTGCCGAGCACGCCCAGCGGCGACATGCCGATGCCCTTGGCCGCCTCGACCAGCCCCGGGTCGATGGCCCGCAGCCCCGCGATGGTGTTGGCCAGCACCGGCAGCACCGCGTAGACGACCATGCCGACGACCGCCGTGCCGGGGCCGATGCCGAGCGAGAAGACCAGCACCACGAGCAGGCCGAGGGACGGGATGGCCTGGCCGAGGTTGGCCACGGCCACGGCGAAGGGCGTCGCCTTCCGGAGCGAGCGCCGGGTCAGCGCGATGCCCAGCGGAATGGCGATGACCAGCACGAAGAACGTGGAGAGCGCGGTGAGTTCGATGTGCTGCCGCAGCCGTACCCCGACATTGCCGCCGGCCAGCGCGTTCCGCGCGATGGAGTCCAGGTCCGCGCCGCGGAACCACAGCCAGGTGATCAGCAGCGCTGTGGCGACGAACGCCGGCAGCAGGGTCAGCCTGCGCCAGGTCAGCCGCTCCAGCCGGCGCTCGCCGCGCAGCGCGTCGCCGGGGGCCTGCTCGTCGGGGGCCCGCTCCTCCAGCGTGGGCGCCTCCTCCGGGGCCTGTACTCCGCCGTCCTGCTCCCGGAGTTCTCCGCCCCTCGGCTCTCCGTCCCTCCGCTCGTCCCCGCTCACGCCAGGCCCTCCTGGGCCGCGCGGGTCTTGCGGGCCTGCTGCTCCTCCAGCCGGTGCTGGTGCTCGGTGGCCTCCATGCGGTCGGCGTCCAGGAGCTCGTGCACCGAGTTCATCAGCGTCTCCATGTCCACGACGCCGGTGTACTCGCCCCGCCGCCCGGTCACCGCGACCCGCCCCGCGTTGTCGGTGAGCACCGCCTCCAGCGCGTCCCGCAGCGTGGCGTCCCTGGTCACCGTGTCGTTCACCGGCGAACCCGCGCGCGCCAGCGAGCCCTTGGCCCGCATGATGTCCCCGCGCCGCAGCCACTTGAAGGGGCGCCGGTGCCTGTCCAGCAGCAGCACCTCGTTGAAGGGGCCGTCCCTGAGCTGGTCGAAGATCGTCTGGAGCGGCTCGTCCATGCTCGCGGTGGGGAAGTCCACGACGCCGACGTCCCGTACGCGGGTGAGGTTGAGCCGCTTGAGGGCCGCGCCCGCGCCGACGAAGCCGGAGACGAAGTCGTCCGCCGGGTTGGTGAGGATCGCCTCCGGAGTGTCGAACTGCGCGATGTGCGACTGCTCCCGCAGCACCGCGATCCGGTCGCCCAGCTTGATCGCCTCGTCGAAGTCGTGGGTGACGAACACGATGGTCTTGCGCAGCTCGTGCTGGAGCCTGATCAGCTCGTCCTGGAGGTGGTCCCGGGTGATCGGGTCGACCGCGCCGAAGGGCTCGTCCATCAGCAGCACCGGCGGGTCGGCGGCGAGCGCGCGGGCCACCCCCACGCGCTGCTGCTGGCCCCCGGAGAGCTGGCGCGGGTAGCGGCCGCGGAATTCGGCGGGGTCCAGGCCCACGAGGTCGAGCATCTCCTCGACCCGCGCCTTGACGCGCGCCTTGGACCAGCCCGTCATCTTCGGCACCTGCGCGATGTTCTGCGCGACGGTCATGTGCGGGAAGAGGCCCGAGGACTGGATGGCGTACCCGACCTTGCGGCGCAGCTTCACCGCGTCCATGCCGGTGACGTCCTCGTCGTTGATCCGGATGCGGCCCGAGGTGGGCTCGATGAGCCGGTTGATCATCTTGAGCGTGGTGGACTTGCCGCACCCCGAGGGCCCGACGAAGACCACGAGCTCGCCGGCCTTGATCTCCATGCTGACGTCGTCGACGGCGGGCGCCGAGGACCCCGGATAGCGCTTGGTGAGCCCTTCGAGCCGGATGGTCGCGCCGGTCGCCGTACGGCTCTCCGTACGGCTCTCCGTACGGGACTCCGCGCGGCTCTCCGTACGGCCGGGCACGTCCTGCCGCCCGGTCTGCTGCTGCGTCGGCTGTGTCGGCGTCGGGTCAGGCACGGATACCCCTCGGAATGGTCAGACGCCCGATGAGGACGTACGCGGCGTCGAAGAGCAGGGCCAGCACGACGATGCCGAGCGTGCCCGCGAGGACTTGGTTCAGGGCGTTGGCGCTGCCGAGCGAGACCACGCCGCGGAAGATCAGGTTGCCGAGCCCCGGACCCGAGGCGAAGGCGGCGATCGCGGCGATGCCCATCAGCATCTGCGTGGCGACCCGGATGCCGGTGAGGATCGGTGGCCAGGCGAGCGGCAGTTCCACCTTGAGCAGCCGCATCACGCGGGACATCCCGATGCCCTTCGCGGCGTCCACCAGCGCCGGGTCCACCCCGCGCAGCCCGACGATCGCGTTGCGCACGACGGGCAGCAGCCCGTACAGGGTCAGCGCGATCACCGTGGGCAGCACGCCGAGCCCGACCACCGGGATCAGCAGGCCGATCAGGGCCAGCGAGGGCACGGTGAGGATGGAGGCGGTGGTGGCGGTCGCCAGATTGCCCGCCCACTCGCTGCGGTAGGTCAGCACCCCGATCAGTACGCCGATGACCGTGGCGGCCACCATGCACTGGAAGACGGCGCTCGCGTGCTGGAGCGAGTCCGACAGGAGCTGGGCATGCCGGTTGCCGACGTACTCCCAGAAGTTCACTCGGCCTCTCTCCCTCGCGTTCGCGCGTGCGCCGGGGCGGTCACCTGCCCATTTCCCGGAGCCTTACCCGGAGTTGTTATCCGCTCGTTGTCACGTCAGTCCCCGGCCGTTTCCCGGCCGGCCTCGCGTACGGCGTCCCGCAGGGGTTCCCTTACGGGGTCCCGTACGGGATCGCGTACGGGGTCCCGCGCGGCATCCCGTACGCCCTCCGGGTCCCGGTCTCCCGCGGCCTGGCGGACCAGCGGGACGATCCTGAACGGGACGGGGTTCTCCATCACGATGGCCGTCGAGGCGCGCACGATCCCATCGAACCCCACGACCCGGTCGATCACCCGCTGGAGATCGGCGTTGGAGCGCGCGACCAGGCGGCACAGCATGTCCCCGTGCCCGGTCGTGGTGTGCAGCTCCAGCACCTCGGGGACGGTCGCCAGATGCGCCCGCACGTCCGTGCCCTGGCCCTGGCGGATCTCCAGGGTCGCGAAGGCGGTCACCGGATAGCCGATCGCGGCGGGGTCCACGTCGGGACCGAAGCCGCGGATTACGCCGGCGTCCCTGAGACGGTCCAGCCGCGCCTGGACGGTCCCGCGCGCGACCCCGAGGCGGCGGGACGCCTCCAGCACCCCGATGCGGGGCTCCTCCGCGAGCAGTTCGAGCAGTCGTCCATCGAGCCGATCTATACCCATGGGTTTCCCCTCCGTAACCTTCCCGTTGGGCAGGCTGCACAGGCAGCCCAGTGTTTCTGTCCTCTTACTGGGCAACCTGCTCAATGAATTCGCGAAGTATTGCGCACCTTGCGGAACGGCGGGAGCCTGCCGCCATGACTGAGACCTCCCACGCAACCCCCCAGAACGCCCGGCAGGCCGATCCCTTCCCGGTCAAGGGGATGGACGCGGTCGTCTTCGCCGTCGGCAACGCCAAGCAGGCGGCGCACTACTACTCCACGGCCTTCGGCATGCGCCTGGTCGCCTACGCGGGCCCGGAGAACGGCAGCCGCGAGACGGCCAGTTACGTCCTGGAATCCGGCTCCGCCCGCTTCGTGCTCACCTCGGTGATCAAACCCTCGACCGACTGGGGCCGCTTCCTCTCCTCGCACGTCGCCGAGCACGGCGACGGCGTGATCGACCTGTCCGTCGAGGTCCCCGACGTGCGCGCCGCGTACGCCTACGCGCTGGAGCACGGCGCGCAGGGCCTGGAGGAGCCGTACGAGCGGAAGGACGAGAACGGCACGGTGGCGCTGGCCTCCATCGCCACGTACGGCCAGACCCGGCACACGCTGGTGGAGCGCTCCGGCTACGACGGGCCCTACCTGCCCGGTTACGTGAAGGCCGAGCCGCTGGTCACCCCCGGGGACCGCCGCTTCCAGGCGATCGACCACTGCGTCGGCAATGTCGAGCTCGGCAAGATGGACGAGTGGGTCGGCTTCTACAACCGCGTCATGGGCTTCACGAACATGAAGGAGTTCGTGGGCGACGACATCGCGACCGAGTACAGCGCGCTGATGTCGAAGGTCGTGGCGGACGGCACCCGCAAGGTGAAGTTCCCGCTCAACGAGCCCGCCGTGGGCAAGAAGAAGTCCCAGATCGACGAGTACCTGGAGTTCTACGGCGGCCCCGGCGTCCAGCACATCGCGCTGGCCACCAACGACATCGTCGCCACGGTGCGGGGGATGCGGGAGGCCGGTGTCCGGTTCCTGGACGTGCCGGACTCCTACTACGACAAGCTCGGTGAGTGGGTCGGCGAGACCCGTGTGCCGCTCGACGAGCTGCGCGAGCTGAAGATCCTCGCCGACCGCGACGAGGACGGCTACCTGCTGCAGATCTTCACCAAGCCGGTCCAGGACCGCCCGACCGTCTTCTTCGAACTCATCGAGCGGCACGGCTCGATGGGCTTCGGAAAGGGCAACTTCAAGGCCCTCTTCGAGGCGATCGAGAGGGAGCAGGAGCGCCGCGGCAACCTGTAACCCGCGGCCCATGAACGTGGTCGGCGGTGGGTCCTGATTGCCCCACCCACCGCCGACCACCCGCGCTTCTTGTCACGTCCCGCCGCGGCGGGATTCGGGTGGGTGGTTGCGCCCGACTTTGTGAGTGACGGCCCGCCCTACGACGCTCCGCGCCTCCGGCCGAGCCTCCGCCGGCCTGCGGCGTCCCCGAAGGGTCGCGTACGAGCAGTCGCTTCTTGCTGCCCGCCTCCCCGTTTGAGCTGTGGGCAATCGTTCCGCTGGGGCGAGGGGGTACCTCCCTGCTCGGAGCGAAGTCGGAGAGCTTGGGGGAGGGTGGGCACAGCGGACCGCAGCCCCCAGCGCCAGCGCCCCCGCACCCGACGGGGCCCGGGGCGCAGCCCCGAAACTCAGGGATGCAGCCCCAAGAGGCGAGCCCGCACCTTTTGGGCCTCCCCCGGGGACGGGGCCGGGGCCGGGTCACGGGGCGCCCACCCCCGCACACCCCAATCCGCGCTCAAAAGCGAAAGCGCCGCATCACCCCGGCGCAAAGCCACCGTGTCAGCGGACGGCACCCTCTCGGGGGCCGAGGGCGCAACCCCCAACTCCACCTTGTAGCAGCTCGCGCAGCCCCCCGGCTCCCGCACGAACCGCCGCGTCACCTCCGCCGCCCGCCCCACATTCGTGAACGCCACACCCCCATCGGGCCGCGCCGGCAGATTGATGTTCAGCGAGGTCCCCCGCGGCAGCAGCGGCCCGCCCCGCGCCGTGTCCGCCAACCGCTCCACCGCCCGCGCCGCGAACGACGCCGCCCGCTGCGCCGAGGGAAACGGATCCTTCGGATTCCCGAGATCCATCCCCGCGCTCACGGCCACCGCCGGAATGTCCAGGTCACCCGCAGCGACCGTGGCCCCCACCGTCCCCGAATGGTTCACGAGGGAACCGGAGTTGGGCCCCGCGTTGACCCCGGACACCACAAGGTCAGGGGAGCGCCCGCCGAACGCGTACTGCGCCCCGAACCCCACCGCGTCCCCCGGCGACCCCGCCACCGACCACACCCCCGGCTCGGCCTCCGAGGCCCGCACCGTCGCCCCGCGCTCGAAGTTGAGCCCCGTACCGCGCCCCGACTGATCCGTCTCCGGCGCGACGATCACCACCTCGTGCCCGTACCGCCGCAGCGCGTCGCGGAGCTGCCGGATGTACGGGTGCCGGTATCCGTCGTCGTTCGACACGAGGATCCGCAGCTTCGCGTGCCCGTGTCCCTCCCGCGAGGAAGGACGGCCGGCGGCGGAGGGCGAGTCCGCGACCGCCGACCCCGCGAGCAGCGCCAGCACCGCCGTACCGGCGGCCAGCGCGGCACCCCTGCGCACGGGCCGCGCGCCCGGTCTCCGTACGACAGCTCTCCGTACGGCACCTCTCCGTACGGCGTACGAGCATCCGTTGAAGCGCATCAGGTCTCCCCTCAGAGGGCCATGGCGCGGAAACGGGCGCACTGTAGAGCTGACGGCCCGTCAAAGGAAGGCATGCGCGTGCACAGGCGCGGAACGGCCGGACCGCACCGCTCTTCCCGGCCCGCCGCGCGGGTGCCAGGCTGAGGGCATGAGTGATCTTCTCAGCCGGCTGCGGGACGGTCTTCCGGAGGACGCGGTGGTCACCGACCCCGACGTGGTCCGCTCCTACTCCCACGACATGGCCAGCTTCTGCGAGGCGGGCGCACCGGCGGCCGTGGTGCTGCCGCGCGGTACCGAAGAGGTGCAGCACGTGATGCGCACCGCCACCGAGTTCCGCACACCGGTCGTGCCTCAGGGTGCCCGTACGGGGCTCTCGGGGGCGGCGAACGCGAGCGACGGCTGCATTCTGCTGTCCCTGACACGCATGGACCGGATCCTGGAGATCGACCCGGTGGACCGGGTCGCGGTCGTCGAGCCGGGCGTCATCAACGCCACGCTCTCCCGCGCGGTCAACGAGCACGGCCTCTACTACCCGCCGGACCCCTCCAGTTGGGAGATGTGCACGATCGGCGGCAACATCGGCACGGCCTCCGGCGGCCTGTGCTGCGTGAAGTACGGGGTGACCGCCGAGTACGTGCTCGGCCTCGACGTCGTGCTCGCCGACGGACGGCTGATGTCGACCGGGCGCCGCACAGCCAAGGGCGTCGCCGGGTACGACCTGACCCGGCTCTTCGTCGGCTCCGAGGGCAGCCTCGGCATCGTCGTGAAGGCCACGCTGGCGCTGAAGCCCGAGCCGCTGCGGCAGTACGCGCTGGCCGCCGAGTTCCCCTCGGCCGCCGCCGCCTGCGACGCGGTGTGCCAGATCATGGAGCGCGGCCACGCGCCCTCGCTGCTGGAGCTCATGGACCGCACGACCGTGCGCGCGGTCAACGACCTCACCAAGATGGGGCTCCCGGAGTCCACCGAGGCGCTGCTGCTCTGCGCCTTCGACACCCCCGACCCCTCCGTGGACCTGGCGGCCGTCGGCGAGCTGTGCTCTGCGGCGGGGGCAACCGAGGTCGTGCCGGCCGAGAACCACGCCGAGTCGGAGATGCTCCTGGAGGCGCGCCGCCAGGCGCTCGTCGCCCTGGAGGCGGTCACGGGCACCACGATGATCGACGACGTGTGCGTGCCCCGTACACGCCTCGCCGAGCTGCTGGAGGGCACGGCGGCGATCGCCGAGAAGCACGGGCTGACCATCGGCGTCTGCGCGCACGCGGGAGACGGCAACACCCACCCCACCGTCTGCTTCGACCCCCAGGACGAGGACGAATCACGGCGTGCGCGCGCCTCGTTCGACGAGATCATGGGGCTCGGCCTGGAGCTGGGCGGCACCATCACCGGGGAACACGGCGTCGGCGTACTGAAGAAGGAGTGGCTGGCGCGCGAACTCGGACCCGTAGGGGTCGAGATGCAGCGCGGCATCAAGCAGGTCTTCGACCCGCTCGGACTGCTCAACCCGGGAAAGCTCTTCTGAGGCACCGCTCACCGGAGCGGGGTGCCCGCGCTCACGCCTCTCGCTCGTGAGCGCGGGCCGCGGCATCGTCCTCTTCGCCACTGGCATTGACGGGGACGATGTCGGCGACGATGCGGTTGGAAGGGAAACTGGCCTTTTCCAGAAGATTCGCCACTTCCCGCTCCAACTGCGGCGTATAGAGCCGTTGTTCTTCGGGGGTGAGCGCGAGCTCGACCCGGTCGTTGCGCCGCGCGAACGCCGCGTTGACCCCGCTCAGCACCTTCAGGAACAGCGCGAACGAGTCCGGGTCCAGGCGCTCCGCAAGGTCCGCCAGGTGTTCCCAGACACGCAGTCGCGCCGCGTCCTCGGCACTGTCCTGCACCCCCGTGTGCGCCTCCGCCTCCGGCGCCACAAGTTTCCGCACCGCCTCCGCCTCCATGGCCGTTCCTGCCCCGTCTTTCTCTTGTGGCATGCCCGGAATGGTGACGGATTCTGCATCGCCGCGGGCCGGAATTCGGATATTGTCCTCCGCCACCCGCCAGGTTACGGGCCAGTACCCCCGCATTGGTCAGGATCCCGCCTCGTCCGGGCCCGATTCGTCCGAGGGCCACGGGTCGCACAGATAGAGGTCGTCGGCGCCGGGCGTCGGGGTCAGCAGATGCTCCAGCGCCTCGTCCATTCCCAGCACCTCCGACTCCTGGCCCGGGGCCACCACCCGCAGCGTGCGCTCCAGCCACGCCGAGACCGCCGTGGTCGGCGCCTCCAGCAGCGCGTCGCCGTCGGGGGAGGTCAGCGCCATGCAGATGACGCTGCGGTCGTCCACCTTGGTCGGCCACACCCGCACATCGCCCTGACCGCACGGCCTGAACACGCCCTCGACCAGCAGCTCGCGCGCGAAGGTCCAGTGCACCGGGTTCGCCGAACCCGTGTGGAAGGCGATGTGCACCGCGTACGGATCGTCGGTCCCGTAGCTCAGCTTGGCCGGAACCGCGATGCTGCGCTCCGGCGACAGCACCAGCCGCAGCTCCAGTTCGCGTTCGACCACCGTGTGCGTGTGCATGCGCCGCCCGCGCCGCGCGCCCTCGTGCTCGTTCACGATCGTCCCCTTCACTTCCGGTGCCGCCGGTCGGCGGCGTGCACTGGGGAGAGAGGGCGGGAGCCGGTTCCTTACACAACTTCGCGGATTCTTTTTCCGGGCCGGTACGCAGGCGCCGTGCGGGCGGTACGAGGGGAAGCCGAGGGGGTTCTGCGACGGGGCGCGGGGGAGCTTCTGTGCGGCCGCTTCCCGGAAGGCTGACGCGGGTATTCGGGCGGGCAAGGCGTCGTACGGGTCTGGTAAGTGTGGACCCTGCGCCGCGCGGTCGTGCCGTGGGCACGGCGCGGGAGCGGCGGCTACGCCACATACCGACACCAGAGTCGAACAGATACGGGACCCGGACATCATGAGCGCGCCTCCCTCAGGATTCGCCAGCGGCAGCCCCAGCGCCGGTTACTACCCGGACCCGTCCATCCCCGGATACGTCCGCTACTGGAACGGTTCCGCCTGGGTGCCCGGCACCAGCCGCCCGGCGCCGCAGGAGGGCGAGCCGCTGCCCCCGCCGCCCTCGGCCGCCGCCTCCCAGGCGGCCACCCCGCCCACCCCGTCCGAGCCCGCGCCGGCCGAGGAGACGGGCCCGGTCTTCCTGGACGAGGACGCCGGTGCGACGGCCGGGCCCGAGCCCGCCGCCTCCGCGTGGCAGGCCGACGCGGCGCGCCAGGACGGCTTCGCCGGGCGCAGCGAGGCGAAGGTCTCCTGGGGCCAGGACGGCGAGCCCGCACCGGAGTCGGCGCAGCCCGCCTCCGGCGACAACGGCACCTTCCAGATGCGCCGCCCCACGAGGCAGGCGGCCCAGGCCCCCGAGCACACCGTGGGCCTGCGCCGCTCCGAGGTCACCAAGTCCGCTGGTACGGCGCAGAGTTCGGCCACCACGCCGCCCGCCGTCCCCGAGCAGTCGGCACCGGCGCCCGCGCCCCAGACCCCGGCGCCGCAGCAGGCGCCCCAGCAGCGGTCCGCGCAGCAGCCCGCCTCCGCTCAGCAGTCAGCCCCCGCCCAACAGCCCGCGCAGCAGCCCGTACAGGCGCAGCAGGCCCCGCCCCAGCAGCCTCAGCAGGCCCCGCAGCACTGGGCGCAGCAGGTGCACGACCTCGCGGCGCACTCCTCGGCCCCCGCGAGCCCGAACGCGCCGGCCGGCGCCCCCGTCGGCGCCCCGGCCAGCGGCCCCGCGCACGCCGCCGCGAGCGGGCACGCCGTGCCGGGTCCCGCGCAGGGCGCCCCGCCGCAGAGCGCGGGTCCCGAGCAGGTCACGCCGTGGCGGCCGCCGGCCGACGACCCGTTCCTGCGCGCGGCGCAGGAGCAGTCGCGCCCGGCGCCGCTCGGCAAGCGCTTCGCGGCCCGGCTGATCGACGCGGTGCTCACCGGCGCGGTGGGCGCTGCGGTCGCCGTTCCCTTCATGAGCAGCGCGGTCGCCCACGTACAGCAGAAGATCGACGCGGTGGAGCTGGCGGGCAGGACCGAGCGGGTGTGGCTGATCGACGGCACCACGGGCGGCTATCTGGCCGTGGTGCTCGGCGTCCTGCTGGTCTTCGGACTGCTCTACGAGGTGCTGCCGACGGCCCGTTGGGGCCGCACCCTCGGCAAGAAGCTGCTCGGCCTCTCGGTGCTCGACGTGGAGGGCCAGAACACGCCCGAGTTCGGCGCCGCGCTGCGCCGCTGGCTGGTGTACGGGGTGCTCGGGCTCCTCGCCGTCGGCGTGGTCAACGTCCTGTGGTGCCTCTTCGACCGGCCCTGGCGCCAGTGCTGGCACGACAAGGCGGCCCGCACCTTCGTCGCCGAGGGCTCGGGGTCCTCCTCGGGGGCGCTCCGGTTGTGAGCCTCCGCCCCTGAGGTGTCTACGGGTGGCGTAGGCGCGCTCGGCCCGTTGTCTCCTGGCCCGTACGGGGCACCGCGCATCCCCCCAACGCCCTTCGCCGGATGCGCGCCGCCGGGGGCCGCGTTCCACTCGGGCCATGACTACGGAGCAGCCCGGCAACGACCCCTTCAGGAAGCAGGAGAGCTCCCCTCAGGGGGAGCCCGAGCAGGACTCCGGCGGTTCCTCTCCTCCGCCCCCGCCGCCCGGGCAGGGCCCGTACGGGGGCTCGGGGAACGACCCGTACGCGGGCGGCAACCCCTACGCGGCGGGCGGCCCTTACGGCTCCGGCGACCCCTACGGGGCGGGGCATCCCCAGGGGGCGGGCAGCCCCTACGGGGAGCCGGACCCGCTGGCCGGGATGCCGCCGCTCGCCTCGCGCGGTAAGCGGCTGCTGGCCCGCATCGTCGACGCGCTCCTGATCGGCATCCCGATCGGCATCATCCTGGCCCTGGTGCAGAGCGACGTCTCGCCGGCCGACTCCGGCAACACCTTCGCGCAGTCGCTCATCTACCAGCTCGTGTACCTGATCTACGAGGGCCTGATGCTGACCACCTCGGGCCAGACGGTGGGCAAGCGGCTGATGCGGATCAGGGTCGCGGTGCTGTCCGACGGCGCGATCCCCAAGGGCAGCCCGGGGTGGTTCCGCGCCGGCGTGTACTCGCTGCCCGCGTTGATCCCCTGCATCGGTTCGCTGTTCTGGCTCGTGAACGTGCTCTTCTGCACCTGGGACAAGCCCTACCGGCAGTGCCTGCACGACAAGGCGGCCAAGACGGTGGTCGTGGCCACCGACTAGCGCACGGCGCCCCGAACCCGCCCCGTACGGGGCCGAGTTGGGGTCGCGTAAGGGGAGGCGCACATCGGCCGGGCTCCGGAGACGGGGCCCGGCCCTTCGCGTGCCGTGCGGCCGCTTTGCTGCGGCGACGGCTGTGCGGCGGTGCGGGAAACGGTTCTGCGTGAGGCTGCTAGGCGGCGGTGCGCGAAGCCGACGAGAGCGGCTGCGAACTCGCGCCCTGCGGCGCCGGGTTGGCGGCTCCCGCGGCGGTGCGCGCGGGCGCCGAGCGCTGCGCGGGGACCCGCCGGGACGCGCGCACCAGCCGGAAGCCGGGGCCCGTCAGGGCGACGAAGACGCCAAGCGCGGTGGCGGCCACCGCAATGACCGCGACGCCCGGGCCCGAACGCGTCTGGGACAGCAGCAGCATGGCGAGTGCCGACAAGACGATGGTGACGGAGCCGTAGGCGAACTGTGCGGGGGTCGGACGCGGCATGGCGGAATCCGTCCTCGGAAGTCTGAAGATGAATGCGGGAGCCGATCAACGAAACGATCAACCCGGTACAAAAGGTACGCCGTCGAACGACTCTACGGTCCTCGATGCCCTAGGGGAAAGCTCGGTAAGCGTGACCTTACCCACGCCGTCGTTGCACAGGGGGCGCACGGACGCACGGCGCCCCTTCCGTCCCAACTGGCGGACGGCGCGCGTCACTTGAAGACGCCGGTGCCCGACTCTCCCCACGGAGCGCACCGGACGCCAGCCGGCCCTTGGCGCGGGGGAGTTCGCGGACGCGTTGGCCGGCGCGCTCGCGGGGCGTTGCAGAGTGTTCGCAACTGTAATCTCGGAGGGGTTCGACACAGGGGAGGCCGGCGTGCGGGGTGCCGCTGTCCGGGTGAACGGCGCGCCGGGGGGCCGGAGTTGGATGCCCGTGCCGCGGGGGAGAATACCAACACCCTTGCGGGGCAAGGGTGTTCGCCCTTCCCTGTGTCCGTGTGTGTGCGCACCGTGCGCGCCTGCCCGTGCGATCGGGCGAAGGGCCTGGCCTGCGCCCTAGGGGGAGTTTCCAGGTGTAAGCCCCAAACATCAGCGAAGTGCCGCGAGTTGACCTAATCGTGCATTCTTCGCAAAGCGGGCATAAAGGTGACAGGTTTCGGCCATAATGCGACGGGCAAGGTCATCTCAAGAGGCTTCAAGATCACGCAACTGGTCACGCACAGTAGGGAGATCACCCCCAAGGAGTGTTCTCCTGTAAATTGCTTTGCATCGTTGCAGGTCAAAACATGATCCCCCGTTACCCCCTAGCGGGCAGCGTCGGATCGCGTTTAGATGCCTACTGCGGACCTCGTCCGGGGCCCGCCGTCACGAATCTCGCGGGGGAGATGTTGATCATGTCCAGAGGTGGATACGCCGAGCTTCCCGACGGAAGCGTGGTCGTGGCTCTGACCCTGCCGCGGCCCGGTCACCGTCCGGCGCGGCTGCCCGCGCGGCGCACCGCCGCGCCCGATCCGTACCGGCGCCGCAGATGGTCGGCGCACGCCGACGAGGCGCACACGGTGCGGGCGGCATCGGCGGCCCGCCGGCCAGGTGAGGAGCCACGGGTGCGGGTGCTGGTGCACGCGCTGAACCGCTCCCGCGCCCTGACCCGGCTGCGGAATCTGGGCCTGCGCGCGGTGTATCTGAACGGCAACAGCGAGCCGCCCACGTCCGACGAGGTCACCGCCGTGCTGCACCACCCCGACGGCCTGGTGTGGCGCGCGACCCCCGAGGGCGACAGGGGCTCCTGGCACCCGATCACGACGCTGCTGAGGGCGGTGGCCTAGGGCGGGAGGCTGTCGGCGGTCTCGGCGCGGAAGCCGGGGCCGCCGCGCATGCGGGATCACGGCATGTGGTGTCACCGCATGTGGCGTCACGCAGAGTCACCCGCACAAACGGGGCCGAAGATCATCGCGGCTTCCGGGCGCGCGGCCCCGTGGCCGCCCCACGTGCAGTGGACCGGCGACCCCGTGACAAGCGGCCTCACTGCAAGAGCGGCTTGCCCGTCAACTCCACCCCCGCCGCGTGCAGTTCGTCCAGCGCGCGTTCCGTCGTGGACTCCGCGACCCCCGCGGTGAGGTCGAGCAGCACCTGGGTGCGGAAGCCCCTGCCGGCCGCGTCCAGTCCTGTGGCCCGTACGCAGTGGTCGGTGGCGATGCCGGCGATGTCCACCTCCCGCACGTCGCGGGCGCGCAGCCAGTCCTCCAGCGGGGTGCCGTGCTCGTCGGTGCCCTCGAAGCCGCTGTAGCCGGAGGAGTAGGCGCCCTTGTCGAAGACCGCGTCGATCGCCCCGGCCGCCACCGCCGGAGCGAAGTTCGGGTGGAAGCCCACCCCCTCCGTACCCGCCACGCAGTGCGGCGGCCAGGAGCGCTCGTAGTCGGGGTGGTCGGAGAAGTGCCCGCCGGGGGCGACGTGCGCGTCCCGGGTGGCGACCACATAGCGGTAGCCGGCCGAGGCGTCCCCGATCAGCTCGGTGATGGCGGCGGCCACATCGGCCCCGCCGGACACCGCGAGGCTGCCGCCCTCGCAGAAGTCGTTCTGCACGTCTACGACGATGAGTGCCCGATGCATGGTGCACGCCTTTCGCCTGGAGGTGGGGGCGGTCCGGTCGGCGGCTGCCCGCGCTCCGGCGGACGCGGCCGTACGGCCGGGGTTTCCCGTCCTGTACTGCACATGCCCGGCCGCTCCGGGCGTATCCCTCACAAACTGGTCACAACTGCTCGGTCGGGAGCACCGGTTCGCCGCGCGAGAGCTGGGTGGCCGACATGGGGAGCCTGACCAGCACCTCGGCGTGCCGGTCCCGCGCGGCGGACAGCGGCTCGCGGCCCACCACGTCGCCGCCGCGCACCAGCGGGACGTGCAGCAGCGAGTCCTTCAGCTCCTCCGGCACCTCGCCCGTGCCGACGACCTCGGAGCGCGCGACCCCGTCCTCGTCCAGCGGGCGCGCGGCCCACTTCGACCCGCCCACCGAGGTCTTTCCGCCCATGGACTTCTTGGCCACGGGGCGCAGCGGTGCGTCGGCCCCGTCCGACTCGGCGCGCGCGACGAGCTTGTAGACCATGGAGCAGGTGGGGTGGCCGCTCCCGGTGACGAGCTGGGTGCCGACCCCGTACGCGTCCACCGGCGAGGCGGCGAGCGAGGCGATGGCGTACTCGTCCAGGTCGCTGGTGACCACGATCCTGGTGTCCGTCGCGCCCAGCTCGTCGAGCTGCTGCCGCACCCGGTGCGCGAGCAGCAGCAGGTCGCCGGAGTCGATGCGTACGGCGCCGAGCCCGGGGCCCGCGACCTCCACGGCGGTGCGCACCGCCTCGGCCACGTCGTAGGTGTCCACCAGCAGCGTCGTACCGGCGCCGAGGGAGTCGACCTGGGCCTGGAAGGCGTCGCGCTCGCTGTCGTGCAGCAGGGTGAAGGCGTGCGCGCTGGTGCCGACGGTGGGGATCGCGTACCGGAAGCCGGCCGCGAGGTGGGAGGTGGAGTCGAAGCCCCCGACGTACGCGGCGCGCGCGGCGGCGACCGCGGCGAGCTCGTGGGTGCGCCGGGCGCCCATCTCCATCAGCGGCCTGCCGCCGGCGGCCGTGGCCATCCGCGAGGCGGCGGCCGCCACGGCGGAGTCGTGGTTGAGGATCGAGAGGATCACGGTCTCCAGCAGCACGCACTCGGCGAAGCTGCCCTCCACGCGCATCACAGGGGACCCGGGGAAGTAGACCTCCCCCTCGGGGTAGCCGTGGATGTCGCCGCTGAAGCGGTAGTCGGCGAGCCACTCCAGGGTCTCGCCGTCCACCACCCCGTTCTCCTCCAGGAAGGCGAGCTGGGCCTCGTCGAAGCGGAAGTTCTCCACGGCGTCCAGCACCCGCCCGGTGCCGCCGACCACGCCGTACCGGCGGCCGTCCGGGAGCCTGCGGGTGAAGACCTCGAAGACCGAGCGGCGCCCGGCGGTCCCGGCCCGCAGCGCGGCCCGCAGCATGGTGAGTTCGTACTGGTCGGTGAAGAGGGCCGTGGAGGGCACGGTCACCGGCAGTCCGCTGTCCGCTGAGTTCATGGGGCGAGCGTACCTCAGATCTCGTCAGGGTGACGATATCGGGGCTGCCGCGCCGCCGCGCCCCGCCCGTGCGGCCGCCCGGAAGCGGAGCGGACGGCGGGACCGTTTGCGCGACCCGCCCTCGGGGGTGGCAGCATGGGACGCGTGAGTGTCGCCCCCACGGAGATCGAACGCCCCGAATCCGCCGAGGAGCCCGTAGAGGTTCCGGAGCCGGACGTGCCCTGGGCCACGGTCGTGCACAACGACCCGGTGAACCTCATGAGCTATGTGACCTATGTGTTCCAGAGCTACTTCGGCTATCCGAAGGACAAGGCGAAGAAGCTGATGCTGGACGTCCACCACAAGGGCCGCGCCGTCGTCTCGACCGGCAGCCGCGAGGAGATGGAGCGCGACGTGCAGGCCATGCACGGCTACGGACTGTGGGCGACCCTCCAGCAGGACCGCTGATGGCGGGCTACTTCGAGGCGACGGGAGACGGCGGGGCCGCCGTCGCGCTGGACGAGGTCGAGATCTCCATCCTGCGCAGCCTGACCGTGCAGCTCCTGGAGCTGATCGGTCCCGGCGACGGTCCCGCGCCCGGCAGCGAGGCCGAGGCCGAGGCGGACCCGCTGGACGCGCTGTTCGCCGAGGGCCCCTCCGAGCTGCCCTCCGACCCGGTGCTCGCGCGGCTCTTCCCGGACGCGTACGGGGCAGGACCCGCGGCGGCGGAGAAGGGGGACAGCGAGGAGGACCGCGAGGCGTCCTCGGAGTTCCGCCGCTACACCGAGAACGATCTGCGCGCCGCCAAGCGCGAGGACGGCCTCGCGGTGGTGCGGGCGCTGGACGCGCTCACCCCGGCCGGCGACGCGGGCGCGGTGCTGCGGCTCGGCAAGCAGGAGTCGCGGCAGTGGCTCGGCGCGCTCAACGATCTCCGGCTCGCGCTCGGCACCCGCCTGGAGGTCTCCGAGGAGGACGACGGCAGCGGTCTGTACGCGCTGCCCGACTCCGACCCGCGCAAGCCGATGGTGATGGCGTACCTGTGGCTGGGCGGTCTCCAGGAGTCACTCGTCGAGACGCTCCTGACGTAACATCCGGGGCCTCTCCGGCGCAGCACGACGGTGCCGCTGATGGAACGTCAGCCTCCGTCGAGTACCGCTATATGCGGGGTAACGCCCGAATAACGAACACGTCACACCGCCCGGGAAGTTGCGTGTGATGTTCCCCCGTGTCCGCTTTGCCTGTGAACCACCTCACACGATCGCGTCTCGCTCCGTGGTACACCTGCACGATCTGCCGTCTCCCGCGCCACCCCTGTGGGTCTCGGCAATCGCCGATCCGGCCGACCGTCGGAGGGCGGGTACTCCATCCGGGGGGATCGGAACCCGGTCCGGGACATTCCGGACCGGTATGGAGAAAGGCGCAGGACACATATGACCTCTGAGCGGGTCGAGGACAGCACCGCGGCCACGGGCGGTAGCGGCGAGGGCGCCGGAGCCTCCGACGAGGGCTATCAGCGGGGACTGGGCAGCCGTCAGGTACAGATGATCGCCATCGGCGGCGCCATCGGCGTCGGGCTCTTCATGGGCGCCGGTGCGAACATCGTGAAGGCCGGACCCAGCATCATCTTGATGTACGCCCTCGCGGGCGTCGTCATCTTCTTCATCATGCGGGCGCTCGGCGAGCTCCTCATGTACCGGCCGGTCTCCGGCAGCTTCTCGGAATACGCGCGGGAGTTCCTCGGGCCGTTCTTCGGGTTCGTGACCGGCTGGACGTACTGGCTGCTGTGGGTGGTCACCGGCATGGCCGAGCTCACAGCGGCGGCGATATACATCCACTTCTGGTTCCCCGACATCCCGCAGTGGGTCAGCGCGCTGGTCTTCCTGGTCGTGCTGTTCGGGGTCAACCTGATCTCGGTGAAGGTCTTCGGCGAGGTCGAGTTCTGGTTCTCGATGATCAAGGTCACCGCGATCATCGGCATGATCGTGATCGGCCTCGGCGTGCTCACCCTCGGCTTCTCGCAGGCCGGTGACACCGCCGCGGTCAGCAACCTGTGGGCGCACGAGGGCTTCTTCCCCTCCGGCATCGGCTCCAGCCTGATGACGCTGCAGGGCGTGATGTTCGCGTACATCGCCGTCGAGCTGGTCGGCATCACCGCGGGCGAGAGCAAGGACCCGGAGAAGACGCTGCCCAAGGCGATCAACACGCTGCCCTGGCGCATCATCATCTTCTACGTGGGCTCGCTGACGGTCATCCTGTCCGTGGTCAAGTGGACCGAGTTCGGCGCCGACACCAGCCCGTTCGTCGCCGCCTTCGGCAAGATCGGCATCCCGCTCGGCGCCTCGATCGTGAACTTCGTGGTGCTCACCGCGGCCCTGTCGTCCTGCAACTCCGGCATGTACTCCACCGGGCGCATGCTGCGCGACCTGGCCGAGAACGCCGAGGCGCCGAAGGTCTTCTCCAAGCTCAACGTCCGGCAGAGCCCGGCGATCGGCATCACCGTCTCGGTGGTCCTGATGGGCATCGGCGTGGTCCTCAACTACGTCGTGCCGGAGAAGGCGTTCGCGTACGTCACCTCGGTGGCGACCGCCTGCGGCATCTGGACGTGGATGATGATCCTCATCAGCCACCTGAAGTACCGGCGCGGCGTGGTCGCGGGGCGGCTGCCCCGCTCGTCCTTCCCGGCGCCCGGCGGCAGCGTCTTCAGCTGGGTGGCGCTGCTCTTCCTCACGATGGTCCTGGTGATCGTCGCGCTGGACCCGACGGCCCGCATCTCGCTCTACGTCGGCGCCGGCTGGGGCGTGCTGCTGCTCATCGGCTGGTTCGGGTTCTTCCGCGAGAGCGCGGCGGCGCACCGCAGCGTCCACGGCTTCGACCGCAAGAAGGAGACCGTGGCGGCCGGCTCGTCCGGCGGCGACGCGTCCGGCGGGGCCGGCTCCGAGAGCTGATCCGCGTCCGCCACGGAGGGCCGGTCCGTACCGCTCGGGGGTACGGACCGGCCCTCCGTCGCGCGTGCTTATTCTGACGGCATGCTGACCATCACCCAGGAGCTGCACGACAAGATCGTCGCCCACGCGCGCGCCGACCACCCCGACGAGGCGTGCGGCGTCATCGCGGGCCCCGAGGGCACCGACCGCCCCGAGCGCTTCGTGCCGATGCTGAACGCGGCGCGCTCGCCCACCTTCTACGAGTTCGACTCGACCGACCTGCTCAAGCTCTACCGGGAGATGGACGACCGGGACGAGGAGCCGGTGGTGATCTACCACTCGCACACCGCCACCGAGGCCTACCCCTCGCGCACCGACATCTCCTACGCGAACGAGCCGAACGCGCACTACGTGCTGGTCTCCACCGCCGAGTGCGGGAACGAGGAGGGGCCCTTCTCCTTCCGCTCGTTCCGCATCGTCGAGGGCGAGGTCACCGAGGAGGAGGTCACGATCGTCGCCGGCTCCTGAGACGCGGGCCTCCGCTCCGGGGCCGCGGTGCCGGGGAATTCCGTATATGAGACGGAACGGTCCGCATCATGAAACACGCATCCGATTCGCGGCCCGGGAATCGTTACGATGAGCCCATGGTTGTCCACGGCGTGAGCGCACTCGAGAAGACCCCGGGCACGCTGCTCGTGGGGCGCCTGCACGTCGATCTGTGCCGCCTCGCCAGCGCGATCTGTCAGCCGGGCCGCCGCCGCGCGCCCGCGCCCCGCTGAGCGCGGAGGCACGGGCCCGGCCGCACGCGTGCGCGCCGTGCGGCCCCTCCCCGGCACCGCCCAGGGCGGCCGCTTCGTACTCCGTACAACCGGGTACGCGGCCGCGGTACGCCGCACGTACGCACCCACCTCTCCCGACAGGAGCTCCACCATGGCCATCGAGGTCCGCATCCCGACCATCCTCCGCACCTACACCGACGGCGAGAAGAAGGTGACCGGCGAGGGCGCCACCATCGGCGAGCTCTTCCAGGACCTCGACAAGCGCCACGAGGGCATCCAGGAGCGCGTCGTGGACGGCGGCGAGCTGCGCCGCTTCGTGAACGTCTACCTGAACGACGAGGACGTCCGCTTCCTCGGTGGCATCTCCACCGAGCTGAACGACGGCGACAGCGTGACCATTCTTCCGGCGGTCGCCGGGGGCTCGCGCTGATGCGCTACGACTCTCCGCTGGCGGCCGTGGGCAACACCCCGCTCGTACGGCTGCCGCGCCTGTCGCTCTCCGAGGACGTGCGGATCTGGGCCAAGCTGGAGGACCGCAATCCGACGGGCTCGGTCAAGGACCGCCCGGCCCTCCACATGATCGAACAGGCCGAGAAGGACGGCAGGTTGACCCCGGGGTGCACCATCCTGGAGCCGACCTCGGGCAACACCGGCATCTCGCTGGCGATGGCGGCGAAGCTCAAGGGCTACCGCATCGTGTGCGTCATGCCGGAGAACACCAGCGAGGAGCGGCGCCAGTTGCTGGCCATGTGGGGCGCGGAGATCATCTCCTCGCCCGCGGCCGGCGGCTCCAACACCGCGGTCCGGGTGGCCAAGGAGAAGGCGGCCGAGCACCCGGACTGGGTGATGCTCTACCAGTACGGCAACGCCGACAACGCGGGCGCCCACTACGCCACCACCGGTCCGGAGATCTACGCGGACCTGCCCTCGGTCAGCCACTTCGTGGCCGGGCTCGGCACCACGGGCACGCTGATGGGCGCAGGACGCTATCTGCGCGAGCGCAATCCGGACATGAAGATCGTCGCCGCCGAGCCGCGCTACGACGACCTGGTGTACGGGCTGCGCAACCTCGACGAGGGCTTCGTCCCCGAGCTGTACGACGAGTCGGTGCTCACCACGCGCTTCTCGGTCGGCTCCGAGGACGCGGTCACCCGCACCCGCGAACTCCTCGCCCAGGAGGGCATCTTCGCGGGCGTCTCCACCGGTGCCGCGCTGCACGCGGCGATCGGCATGGGCCGCAAGGCGCAGCGCGCGGGGGAGAGCGCGGACATCGTCTTCATCGTCGCCGACGGCGGCTGGAAGTACCTCTCCACCGGCATCTACACGGCCGAGTCCACCGACGCCGCGGTGGAGGCGCTCCAGGGCCAGCTCTGGGCCTGAGGCTCCGGGCCTGAGCCACCCCTTTTCCGGCTGCGGCGGGCGTACGGGATCCCGTCCCCGCCGCACCGGAAAGCCCTCCGGTCCGGCTCTCCGGCACGGCCCTCGCGCGGACCTCGTGCGGCCTCGTACGCGGTGCCGCCACCGGGCCGGGCGAAGCCGGGCACGCATGTACGACGTGTGCCGGGGGACCCGGTGGAAATGGGACCGCAGGCGCGCAAAGGAAAGGGAGCACTGGGGGAACGGCGCATATCGGTGCGCGCTCCGCGGGCAACTCGCTACCCCGGGCCGGTGATTCCGCCCACACCGGGCCCCTCCGGCGGAGTCATCCGCAGCCACGCACCTTACGCTCGGGAAATCCCCCCTCACCCCGCGCCCAGGGCACGGGGTGCTCCGCACCGGCCGCCAACGGAGGTTCCCGCTCCATGAAGCTCACCGTCGTCGGCTGCTCCGGGTCGTTCCCGTCCGCGGACTCGGCCTGCTCGAGCTACCTCGTCGAGGCCGACGGCCACCGGCTGCTCCTCGACATGGGCAACGGCGCCCTCGGCGAGCTGCAGCGCCACTGCGGTCTCTACGACCTGGACGCCATCGCGCTCAGCCACCTGCACGCCGACCACTGCATCGACATGTGCGCCTACTGGGTGGCGCGTTACTACCGGTTCGAGGGCGGCCGGTGCGCCCCGATACCGGTGCACGGCCCGGCCGGTACGGAGGAGCGGCTGGTCGCCGCGTACGGGGACCTGCCCTCGGACAAGGCGATGAGCGAGGTCTTCGACTTCCGCACCCTCGGCGCCGGCGCCTCCTTCGAGCTGGGCCCGCTCTCGGTGCGCGCCGAGCCGGTGGCGCACCCGGTCGAGGCGTACGCCTTCCGCATCGAGCACAGGGAGAGCGGGCGGACGCTGGTGTACTCCGGGGACACGGGCCCCTGCGAGGAGCTGGGCGAGCTGGCGCGCGGCGCCGACCTCTTCCTGTGCGAGGCGTCGTTCACGCACGGCAAGGAGGACATCCCGGACCTCCACCTGAACGGTCTGGAGGCCGGCGAGTGCGCCCAGGAGGCGGGCGCCGGGCGGCTGGTCCTCACCCACGTGCCGCCGTGGACCGACGCGCAGATCAACCTCAGGGACGCCAAGTCCACCTTCGAGGGCCCCGTCGAACTGGCCAGGCCGGGCGCGGTCTACACGGTCTGAGCGCCTCGCCGCCGTACGCGGCCTCGTACGCGGTCCCGTACGCGTCCTCGTACGCCGAAGGGCCCGGAACCTGGGAGCGGTTCCGGGCCCTTCGCCGTGTGCGCGGCTGAGGGGAGCGCTACTTGGAGAGCGCTTCCTTGTCCTCCTTGGCCATCTCCTCCTCGGGCTCGCGGCCCGGGGTGGGGATGTCGAACTTCGTGATCGCGTAGCGGAAGACGGCGTAGTAGACCGCGGCGAAGCACAGGCCGACCAGGGCCAGCATCCAGGGCTTGGAGGCGATGCCCAGGTTGAGCAGGAAGTCGATCGCGCCCGCCGAGAAGCCGAAGCCGTCCTTCATGCCGAGCGCCCAGGTCAGGGCCATCGAGACGCCGGTGAGCACCGCGTGGATGCCGTACAGCACCGGGGCGATGAACATGAAGGTGAACTCGATGGGCTCGGTGACGCCGGTGACGAAGGCGGTCAGCGCGAGCGAGAACATCATGCCGCCGACGGCCTTGCGGCGCTCGGGGCGTGCGCAGTGGACGATCGCGAGGCAGGCGGCCGGGAGCGCGAACATCATGATCGGGAAGAAGCCGGTCATGAACTGCCCGGCGCTGGGGTCGCCCGCCAGGAAGCGCGCGATGTCGCCGTGCTTGCCGTCGTACGAGCCCGCCTGGAACCACGGGAAGGAGTTCAGCAGGTGGTGCATGCCGACGGGGATCAGCGCGCGGTTGGCGACGCCGTAGATGCCCGCGCCGGTGGCGCCCGAACCGACGAGCCACTCGCCGAAGTTGTGCAGCCCGGTGCCGAGGACCGGCCATATGTAGCCGAACACGACGGCGATGACCAGGCCGGCGAACGAGGAGAGGATCGGCACCAGGCGGCGGCCGCCGAAGAAGCCGAGCCACTCGGGGAGCTTCTTGCGGTGGTAGCGCTGGTAGAGCAGCGCGACCACGATGCCCATCACGACGCCGCCCAGCACGCCGGCGTCCACGGCGGGCGCCGCTTGGACGATCTTCCCGCCCTCGACCTTGGGCTCGGTGGGCATGCTCGGGTCGGTGAAGGTGCCCAGCACGTTCTTGAAGACCAGGTAGCCGACGACGGCGGCGAGGCCCGTCGAGCCGTCCGCCTTCTTGGCGAAGCCCACCGCGATGCCGACCGCGAACAGCAGCGGCATGTTGTCGAGCAGGGCGCTGCCGCCGGAGTTCAGGAACTCCGCGATGCGGTTCAGGAAGGCGGGGAAGCCGTCCCGCCCGAGCATGTCGTCCTGGCCCAGCCGCACCATCAGCGCCGCTGCGGGCAGGGTGGCGATCGGCAGCATCAGGCTGCGGCCGATCCGCTGGGCGGTGGCCATCGCTCCCGACCCCCGCTTCTTCGCGGGAGCCGCGGCGGCGTCCGTACTCATCGATCCTCCTGGAGGGCGGGCGCTGCTTGGGGGACGGTCCGCGAGGTGGTCAGTCTCGTTCAGCGCCACAACAGTGGTTTAGACCATTCTTAACATGGCGGCGGCACCACACGGAACGGCCGAATCCCAATGGTTATGCGGCGCGGCACCCGCCCCTCCCGGCACACGCAGGCGGCCCCCAAGTCCGGTGACTCGGGGGCCGCTTGGCGCGCGGAGCGTGCCTACGGGGAAGGGGTGCTGCTCAGGGGTGGTGGAGTGGCTGGTTCCCGCGGCTCACTTCACGTTCTCCTGCTCGATCTCCTCGGCCAGCTCCTCGGGTTCGCGCCCCGGGGTCTTCAGGTCGAATTTCGCGATCACGAACCGGAAGACCACGTAGTACACCACCCCGAAGCAGAGCCCGATCGGGATGATCAGCCAGGGCTTCGTCGCCAGGCTCCAGTTGATCACGTAGTCGATGAACCCCGCCGAGAAGCTGAACCCGTCGTGCACCCCCAGCGCCCAGGTCACCCCCATGCAGACGCCGGTGAGCACCGCGTGCAGCGCGTACAGCAGCGGCGCGATGAACATGAAGGAGAACTCCAGCGGCTCGGTCACGCCGGTGACGAAGGAGGTCAGCGCGACCGAGAGCATCATGCCGCCGACCACCTTGCGCCGCTCGGGCCGCGCGGCGTGGGTGATGGCCAGCGCGGCCGCCGGGAGCGCGAACATCATGATGGGGAAGAACCCCGAGGTGAACTGCCCGGCCGTCGGGTCGCCCGCGAGGAAGCGGTTGATGTCGCCGTGCACCACCGAACCGTCCGGCTTGGTGAAGTCCCCGAACTGGAACCACATGAAGGTGTTCAGGAACTGGTGCATCCCGATCGGGATCAGCGCCCGGTTCGCGAGGCCGTAGATCCCCGAGCCCCACGAGCCCAGGTCCACCATCCACTTGGAGAAGCTCGTCAGCGCGTCGCCGACCGGCGGCCACACCCACAGGCACAGCACCGAGAAGACCAGCGCCACGAAGGCCATGAGGATCGGGACAAGACGCCGCCCGTTGAAGAAGCCCAGCCAGTCCACGAGCTTCACCTTGTGGAACCGCTGCCAGAACCACGCCGCGAGCAGCCCCATCACGATGCCGCCGAAGACGCCGGGGTTCTGGTACGCGGCGGGCTCGGTCGAGCCGTCCTTGGCCACGCACGCGCCGTCGCTGAACGTCATGCCCCCGGTGCACTCGGGGAACTGGTGGAGGATGTTGTAGTACACGAGGAACCCGGCGACGGCGGCCAGCGCCGTGGAGCCGTCCGCCTTCTTCGCCATCCCGATCGCGACGCCCACGCAGAACAGCAGCGGCAGGCCCAGCGAGGAGTCCAGCAGCGCGCTGCCCGCGCCCATGAAGACCTTGGCGACGTCGTCCCAGCCGAGCCCCTCGGCGCCGAACACGTCGTCCTGGCCGAGCCGGTTCAGGATGCCGGCCGCAGGGAGCACCGCGATGGGGAGCTGGAGGCTGCGGCCCATCTTCTGCAGGCCCTGGAAGAGCCCGGCCGACCACTTCTTCCCTGAGGCGCCTCCGGCCTTCCCCGAGGAGCCGCCGCCCCGCGCCGCCGCGGATGTGGAACTCACGAGCCGCCTCCCGACCGCGCCGGCGCCCCCGGGAACCGGAGCACCGGCCGCTTGACGCATACTGGTGTAGACCTCTATGGGCGCTATGCTCCGGGCAGCGACCGGGGCACAACGCCGGGTGAGCGCCATAATTCGCCACAGGGCGGGCATACGCCCGCGAACGTGGTCTGAACGTGGGCTAGCGTGAGGAATCCCCGCCTCCCGGCGGGACTCCGCCGCTCCGAGACATCAGGAGAGAGACATGGCCAGCAAGGCTGAGAAGATCGTCACCGGGCTCGGCGGCCTGGACAACATCGAAGAGGTGGAGGGCTGCATCACCCGCCTCCGCACCGAGGTGGCCGACGCCGACCTCGTCGACGAGGCCGCGCTCAAGGCGGCCGGCGCGCACGGCGTCGTGAAGATGGGCACCGCCATCCAGGTCGTCATCGGCACTGACGCCGACCCGATCGCCGCGGAGATCGAAGACATGATGTGAGCCTCCGGGCTCACCGGGGCGCGTCCGGCTCCCGCTTCCGGTTCCGCACGGCGCCCCGACTCCCGTACGGCCAAGGCCTGTTCCCTCCCGGAACGGGCCTTTCCGTATGGGCGGGCTAGGCTCGCCCCATGTCACGTATCGACGGCCGTACGGCCGACCAGTTGCGACCCGTCACCATCGAGCGCGGCTGGAGCAAGCACGCCGAGGGTTCCGTCCTCGTCTCCTTCGGCGACACCAGGGTCCTGTGCACCGCGAGCGTCACCGAAGGGGTGCCGCGCTGGCGCAAGGGCAGCGGCGAGGGCTGGGTGACCGGCGAGTACGCCATGCTGCCGCGCGCCACCAACACCCGCGGCGACCGCGAGTCGGTCCGCGGCAAGATCGGCGGCCGCACCCATGAGATCTCCCGCCTCGTCGGGCGGTCGCTGCGCGCGGTGGTCGACTTCAAGGCGCTCGGCGAGAACACGATCGTCCTCGACTGCGATGTGCTCCAGGCCGACGGCGGCACCCGCACCGCCGCCATCACCGGCGCCTATGTGGCGCTGGCCGACGCGGTCTCCTGGGCGCAGCAGAAGAAGCTCGTCCGGGCCAAGGCCCAGCCGCTCACCGGCGCCGTCTCCGCGATCAGCGTGGGCATCGTCGACGGCGTCCCGCTGCTCGACCTCTGCTACGAGGAGGACGTGCGGGCCGAGACCGACATGAACGTCGTCTGCACCGGCGACGGCCGCTTCGTGGAGGTCCAGGGCACCGCCGAGGGCGAGCCCTTCGCGCGCGAGGAGCTGGACTCGCTGCTGGACCTCGCGGTCAAGGGCTGCGCCCAGCTCGACGGCGCCCAGCGCACCGCGCTCGGGGACTGAGCGCGGGGACCGAGCGCGGGACTCCGGGCCGCGGAATTCCGGGGCGGTCGCGAGGAATCCGGGGCGGTTACGAGGAAGAGGCGCGGGCAGGGAAACTTTGCCGTCCCTTGAAGCGTCCTTAGAAGTACGGGCCGTGCGGGTCGAACCGTACGGCCCGTCCAGCCTCCGGCTCCGCGCGCCCGCGGGGGCCGCGTACCCCGGAAGGAAGCACCGTGCGCCGCACGCCCGTCCGTCTCGCAGTCGCCCTCGGCACCACGGCGATATCCGCCCTCGCCCTCACCGGCTGCGGAGCCGTCGACAAGGCGCTGGACTGCGCCCGCACCGCGACCGCCGTCGCGCAGGCGGCCGACGACCTCCAGCAGGCCGCCTCCGACGCCACGGAGAATCCGGAGCAGGCACAGCGGTCCCTCGACAAGATCGACAAGAACCTCGACACGATCGGCGACAGCACCGGCGACACGGACGTCAACAAGGCCGTGGACGACCTGAGTTCCTCGGTGCAGGACGCCCGCAAGGACCTGGACGCGGGCCGCACACCCGACACGGGCAAGGTCGGCGACGCGGCCGACGAGCTGACGGGAGTGTGCAAGCCGAGCTGAGGGCCGTGAGCGGGGCTTGAGTCCGTGAGCGGGGCTTGAGTCCGTGAGCCGGGCCGAGACCCGTACGCCGAGCCGGGATCCGTACGGGCCGCGACGCGGGGGAGCGGGGAGCCGCACATGGCGGGCGGGATAATCGCCCCATGAGCACCCCGAACACCCCCGCAGCCCAGCGGCTGATCCTGGCCACCCGCAACGCCCACAAGGTCACCGAACTCCGCGCGATCCTCGCCGAGTCGGGCCTCGACCTGGACCTGGTCGGCGCCGACGCGTATCCGGAGATTCCGGACGTCAAGGAGACCGGCGTGACCTTCGCGGAGAACGCCCTGCTCAAGGCGCGCGCCCTCGCCGAGGCCACCGGCGTTCCCGCCATCGCGGACGACTCCGGGCTGTGCGTGGACGTGCTGGGCGGCGCACCCGGCATCTTCTCCGCGCGCTGGGCGGGGCGGCACGGCGACGACAAGGCCAACCTCGACCTGCTGCTCGCCCAGCTCTCCGACATCGCCGAGGAGCACCGCGCCGCGCACTTCGCCTGCGCCGCCGCGCTCGCGCTCCCCGACGGCACCGAGCGCGTGGTGGAGGGGCAGCTCAGGGGCACCCTGCGGCACGAGCCCTCGGGTTCCGGCGGCTTCGGGTACGACCCGGTGCTCCAGCCCGACGGGGAGACCCGCACCTGCGCCGAGCTGAGCCCCGAGGAGAAGAACGCGATCAGCCACCGCGGGAAGGCGTTCCGGGCGCTGGTGCCCGAGCTGCGGCAACTGCTGGGCTGAGCACGGCGAAGGGGCGGCACTCGTGGTGCCGCCCCTTCGGTCTCGGTGTAGGCCCGGTGGGATTCGAACCCACGACACATGGTCCCTAAAACCACTCTCTCTAGCCGCTGGAGTACGGGCCCAACAGCCGGACACTCTACCGGCTAGGGGCTGCGTTTCGAGAAGGTCCTCGTCTGGCTGTGGCAGGAAGGGCAGAGGTAACGGAGGTTCGTGAGGCGGTTGTCCAGACGGTCGCCGTTGACGTGGTCGATCTCCAGTACGAGCCGGCTGCCCTGCCACATGTCGCCCAGCCCGCACGCGGCACACAAGTGCGGAACTCCCGTCTCGTCGAGCGCGCGCCGGAGTGTGGCGGTCTGCGTGCGGGCCTGTCCCCGAGGCCGGCGTACGAGCACATCTGCCGCCTTCCTGCGGTGCGGCGACGGCTGCCCGGAGGCATGTGCTTGGCCGGTGAAGTGTTCGGTGGACAGGCCGTGTTCGTCAATGCTCCGTTTGACCAGCTCGCGCCCGGCCCCGGTGTCGGGGAGGCTGAGGAGGAGCAGAGTCCGCCGCAGGCTGCGCGCAGACGCGACTGCCGGGACCAGCCGCTCCAGCGGCAGCACTTCGCGGTGGCGGCGTCCGCTGGTGAAGTGCGAGGTGTCGATGCCGTAGCGGTCGAGCTGCTTGCGGATGTGGGTGTACGACCAGCCCTCTGACGGCACCTCCATGTGGACGAGCATCTCCCGGATGCTGTGGCAGCGGGCGGCCGATTCCGCCAGGCGTTCTCTCGGGTACGAACGCCGCGGGCGCTCCGGCAGGGGTTCGTCGGCGAAGTGCGAGGTGTCGATGCCGTAGTGCACCAGACGCCGACGGAGGTAGGCCTTGGTGCGGCTGCCCGGCGGCACACCCAGTCTGCGCAGGAGGTCCACGTAGCTACGGGAATCCGCGGCGGCGCCTTCGAGCCGCTCCTTCCGGAAAGCCTCGTACCGCTTCATGCCGCGGCCTTCCGTTTCCGGCCGCGGTATGTGTCCGTCACGGCGTGGCAGTTGGGGCACAGCAGCGCGAGGTTCTCCGGACGGTTGTTCCACCAATCGCCGTTGAGGTGGTCCACCTCCAGCCGGAGCGGTCTGCCGTTCCACTCCGGACCGGTGCCGCAGCGGGCGCACACCTCCGGAACGCCCGTGCGCAGCAGGGCCCTCCGGAGCCGGTCGCCGCGCACCCGGCCGTCGGCGGGGCGGCCCAGGGAGAGGACGTCCTGGCGGGCGGCTCCGGCAGCCCGCCGCGGCCGAGGCGCCCGGTCGAAGTGCGTGGTATCGACGCCCGAGGTGGCGATACGGCGGGCTATGTGCGCCTGGTTGCCTCCGACCGGCGCGAGGCCGAGGTGGCGCACCACCTCCGTGATGCTGTGGGAGACCCGGACGGCCTCCCGGAGCCGTCTCTCCGTGTGCCGGACGCCTTCGCGGTCCAAGTGCGAGGTGTCGATGGCCCATCGGGCGATCAGCTTGCGCGCGTAACTCCGGCTGCCCGGAGTCGGGTTCCTGCCCAGTCGCGTGAGGGCTTCCGTGAGCGTCCTGGATTCCGCCACTGCCTCGGCGAGACGCTCGCGTACGTATGGGCCGGGACCGGCCATGCTGCCCCCGTGTGCTCGCCTGTGTGATCCCCCGTCGCACAGGTAAACGACAATTCGCGTGCGGGGTTACGCACACACCACGGCGCGGAGGTCCCGAGGCGCCCGGGTGTGCGGGCGCCTGGGGCCTCCGCGCCGTGTGCGGACCGAGGATTCAGCGTGTGCGGGTGGTGCTCAGAACGCGGGATCCTGTCCCTGCGCGCGCGCCATGTCCTCGGCCTCCTTCTTGGTGGCGACCGCGGGCGGCGAGCCCTCCAGGGGCTTGCGCGCGGTCTCCTTGAGGCAGGCGACGGCGACGATGCCGATCAGCCCGGCGAAGGAGGCGTAGTAGGCGGGCGCCATCTTGTCGTGCGTGGCGTTGACCAGGTACGTCATCACGCCCGGCGCGGTGCCGCCGAAGGCCGCGACGGCGATGTTGTAGCCGATCGACAGGCCGCCGTAGCGCACGTCGGTGGAGAACAGCGCGGGCAGCGTCGCCGACATGGTGCCCAGCAGGCAGACCAGGCAGGCGCCGAGGATGAGCAGCCCGAGCAGCACGAAGACGAAGCTGCCGAGCTGGAACAGCCAGAACGCGGGAACCGAGAGCACCAGGAAGCCGACCATTCCCGCCATCAGCACGGGCTTGCGGCCGATGCGGTCGTTGAGGTGCCCGACCCGGTGGATCACGGCCATCATCGCGACCATGGCGATGATGGCGGCGATGAGTTCCATGGAGCTGCCGTAGCCCAGCGAATCCGTGAGATACGCGGGCATGTACGAGGTCAGCATGTAGTGGCAGATGTTGTACGCGGCGACCAGCCCGATGCAGATGAGCAGCCGCTGCCACTGGCCGGCGAAGAGCTCCTTGAACTCCTTCTTCGGCGCGTTTTCGGAAAGGACCGGCATGTCCTTTTCCGTGCCGTTTCCATTGTTCTCGCCGTTGCCGTTCCCGCCGTTTCCGTTGGCGGTGGAGGCGGCCGCCCTGGCGTTCTGGTTGGCGTTCGCCGCGTGCTGTTCGGCGGCCATCTTCTGGAACGCGGGCGTCTCGTCCAGCTTCATCCGCAGATACAGACCGACGAGGCCGATGGGCCCGCCGATGAGGAACGGGATGCGCCAGCCCCAGGACTCCATCGCGTCGGTGCCGAGCCCGGTGTTGAGCACCAGGATGAGCGCGGCGGCGCCGGTGTACCCGGCGAGGGTGCCGAACTCCAGGTAGCTGCCGAAGAATCCGCGCTTCTTGTCCGGCGCGTATTCGGCGATGAACGTGGCGGCGCCGCCGTATTCACCGCCGGTGGAGAAGCCCTGCACCATGCGGCACACCAGCAGAAGGATCGGGGCGGTGAGACCGATGGCGGAGTAGGTGGGCAGCAGACCGATGCAGAAGGTCCCGATGGCCATCATGATCATGGTCAGGGCCAGGACCTTCTTGCGGCCGATGCGGTCGCCGAGCGGGCCGAAGAACAGCCCGCCGAGCGGCCGCACCAGGAAGGACGCCGCAAATGTGGTGAACGAGAGCAGCAACTGTGCCGCGGGTGTGCCCGGGAAGAACACCTTTCCGATGGTCACCGCGAGATAGGCATAGATGCCGAAGTCGAACCACTCCATGGCATTGCCGAGCGCGGCGGCCTTGGTGGCGCGCTTGACGGTCTTCTCGTCGGTGACGGTGATGTCACTGCGACGGATTTTCGGCTGTAGTCTGCGCTTCATCGCCCGGTAAAGCGTCCGGTGCCGTTTCGCGGCTTCCGGATCCGGCGGCGCGGGGGCCTCGGTGTGCATGGCTTTATCTGTACCGCACTCCGGGCCCCTTACTCCTCATAGGCCGTCAGGAGTGGTGTCCGTCACGTTTGAGCGCCGTTCCCGCGGGGTTGGTCCGGCCGTTCCGTACGGAAGCGCGGTACCCCGCAGGGGAGTTCGGCGCGTGCGCGGGCAGCGGGTGAGGCCCTGTGCTCAGCCCTCGAGGCCCAGGTCCCTGATGAGCTTGGCGACGTGGCCCGTGGCCTTGACGTTGTAGAGCGCGCGCTCCACCTTTCCGTCCTCGTCCACGATGACGGTGGAGCGGATGACGCCGGTGACGGTCTTTCCGTACAGCTTCTTCTCGCCGAAGGCGCCGTACGCCTCCATCGTCTCCTTTGCCGGATCGCCGACCAGCGTGACCTTCAGGTCTTCCTTTTCCCGGAACTTCGAGAGCTTTTCCGGTTTGTCCGGGGAAATGCCGATGATGTCGTAGCCATTGCCCGCGAGCAGTTCCAGATTGTCGGTGAAGTCGCACGCCTGCTTGGTGCAGCCGGGGGTCATGGCGGCCGGGTAGAAGTACACGATGACCTTGCGCCCGCGGTGACCTGCGAGCGAGACCTCGTTGCCGTCGGCGTCGGGCAGGGTGAAGTCCGGGGCGGTGTCGCCCGGCTGCAGTCGCTCGCTCATGCGCGCTCCTCCGAGTAAGGGTCCAGGTAGGGCGGGTGCCCGTACGCGCTTGAGCGTACCTATCGGGGGTGCCGTGGGGCGCGGGCCCCGGAGAGCTGACAGACTGTCCGGATACCAGCACGTATCACGTACGAGACAGCGACGGAGGCAGCGCGGTGCCGGAAGCCAGGACCCCCGCGGACATCGAGGCGGACATCGTCCGCAGGCGGCAGGATCTCGCCGTCGCGCTGGACGAGATCGCGGTGCGGGTGCATCCGAAGACGATCATCGGCGACGCCAAGGCGAAGGCGGCGGCCGCGGTGGACCGCACCGCGGGCCGCGCCTACGTGGCGGCCAACAGGGCGGTGTCCGACGTGCGTTCGCAGTTCGTCGGCGAGGACGGCGCCCCGCGCATGGAGCGCGTGGTGCCCGCGGCCGTGCTGACCGTCGCCGTGGTCGGCGGCCTGTTCGCGCTGCGGCGGCGGCGCGACTGACGTCCGGCGCTCCACGGCGCTGAGATACGGTTCTGGCCGTGAGTTCGCAGACACCTTCCTCCGACGCGTCGCGCGGCGCCGCGCCGCACCACGACAAGCTGCCGATCCGGATGCTGCACGACCGGGTCCTCGTGCGCACCGACATCGACGAGGGCGAGCGGCGCTCGTCCGGCGGCATCGTCATCCCCGCGACGGCCGCCGTCGGCCGCCGTCTGAGCTGGGCCGAAGTGGTCGCCGTCGGGCAGAACGTGCGGACCGTCGAGGTCGGCGACCGGGTGCTGTACGACCCGGAGGACCGGGCCGAGGTCGAGGTGCGCGGCGTCGCCTACGTGCTGATCCGCGAGCGCGACCTGCACGCGGTGGCCGCCGAGCGGCTCCAGGGCTCGGACGACTCGACGGGGCTGTACCTCTGAGACGGCTCCGCAAGGACGGATGAAAAGGGGCGCCCCGCGTGGGGGCGCCCCTTTCGCGTACGTACGGCCGCCCCGTACAGCCTCCGGGCCTTCCCGTACGAACCTCCCGTACGAACCCCGCTCAGTGCCCCGACGTGGCCTTCAGGCCCACGACGGCGACGAGGAGCAGGGCGACGAAGAAGATCCGGGCCGCGGTGGCGGGCTCGCCCAGCGCGAACATGCCGACGATCGCGGCGCCGGCGGCGCCTATGCCCACCCAGACCCCGTACGCGGTGCCGACCGGCAGCGTCTTGGTGGCCTGGGCCAGCAGGCCCATGCTCGCGGCGATTCCGAGGACGACCCAGACGGTGGGCCACAGGCGGGTGAAGCCCTCGGTGAACTTCATCCCGATCGACCAGCCGACCTCCAGCACGCCGGCTACGACAAGCATGATCCACGCCATGACGGCACCTCCAATGAACGGATCACTGCGGGGTGCGTCGTCTTTGCGTTGGACCCGGTACGACGCGTCTCGTCGGGTGCTTCCGACTGTAACAAAAGGGACGGCGGGCGAGATGTGCCCTTGATCACCAGGGCATCGCCGGGGCTTCACCAGGGCGCTAGTAGACGCCCTCCGTAGTGCCCTCGTCCCAGCCGCCGCCGGCGTCCGTGCCGTCCGTGGCGCCGCCGTTGATGTCGCCGCCGGGCCCGCCGATGTCGCCGCCAGGACCGCCGTTGCCGCCGTTGGCGCCGCCGTTCCCGTTGCCCCCGTTGCCGTTGCCGCCGTACGGGAAGGACGGGGTGGTCGGCGGTGTCGTGGGCGGCGTCGGGATGTCCGTCGGGGTCGGCAGGTCGGTGGGCGGCGCCGAGCTGGAGGGCGGCTCGCTGGTCGGCGCCTCGCTGCTGGGCGGCGCCGAGGTGGGCGCCTCGCTGGTGGGCGGCGGCGGGCTGCTCGGGATGGTGCCCTCGCCCGCGGTGTCCAGGTCGAAGTCCTTGACCGGCTTACCCTGCAGGGCCTCCCGGGTGTACTGGCTCCAGATCTCCGCGGGGAAGCCGCCGCCGTTGACCCGGGGCATTCCCGCGGCGCCGTACAGCGACTTCTGCGCGCCGGTGTCGCTGTTCTGGCCCATCACGCTGATCACGGTGGCCAGTTCGGGGGTGTACCCGGCGAACCAGGCGGCCTTGTCCTCCTCGGCCGTGCCGGTCTTGCCCGCCGCGGGGCGGCCCGCCTCCTTGGCCGCCGTGCCGGTGCCGCCCTCGACCACGCTCTTGAGCACGGCGGTCGTGGAGTCGGCCGCCTCCCTGGGCACGAGCTGGCGCGCGTTGCGGTCCGGCAGGTCGATGACCTCGCCGCCCCTGGTGGCCTTCTCGACCAGCGAATAGTGGCCGCGCTTCCCGTGGTTGGCGAGGGTCGCGTACGCCTCGGCCATGTCCTGCGTGGAGGCGGTGGCGACGCCGAGCGCGATCGAGCCGTCGGCCGGCATGTTCGGGGTCCTCTTGGGGAGCCCGAGGTCGATCGCGGTGTCCTTGACCTTCTGCGGGCCGACGTCCACGCCCATCTGCGCGAACACCGCGTTGACCGACTTGTCCATGGCGGTGCTCACCGGGATCTGCCCGTACGACTTGTGGTCCTCGTTCTCCGGCGCGTACCCGGTGCCGCGGCCGTCGTTGGTGACCTCGCGCTTGTTGGTGCCGTCGTAGGTGCTGTTGGCGGTGATCGGCTGGCCGTCCTGGGTCATCGACCCGTTCTGCCGCGCCGAGGTGAAGATGAACGGCTTGAAGGTGGAGCCGACCTGGTAGTCGCGGCGGGTCGCGTTGTTCACGTACTGCTGCACGTAGTCGCGGCCGCCGTACATCGCGACGATCTTGCCGGTCTGCGGGTCGACCGACGTGCCGCCGGCGCGCACGTACTTGTCCACCGGGCGGCTCTTCTTGTCCAGTTGGGACATCAGCCGGTCGTTGACGGCCTTCCGCATGGCCTTCTGCTTCTTCGGGTCCAGCGTGGTGGTGATCCGGAAGCCGCCGGCCGCGAGCCGCTTCTCGTCGATGATGCCGTTGTCGGTGAGGTAGTTCTTGACCGCCTCGACCAGGTAGCCGCGCTGCCCGGACAGGCCCGTCGGGGGCTTCGCCGGGTCGGGGTCGGGGAACTTCATGGTGCTGCGGTCGGACTGGCTGAGCCAGCCCTCCTTGACCATGCCGTCGAGCACGTAGTTCCAGCGGGCCTGCGCGCGGCCCTTGTTCTCCGGGTGGGCCTGGGTGTCGTACGCGTTGGGGGAGTTGACCAGCGCGGCGAGGTAGGCGCCCTCGGCGGTGGTCAGGTCGACCGCGTCCTTGCCGTAGTACGCCTGGGCCGCCGCCTGGATGCCGTACGCGTTCCGGCCGAAGTAGCTGGTGTTGAGATAGCCGAGGAGGATGTCGTTCTTGCTCACCTCGCGGTCGAGCTTGAGCGAGATGAAGAACTCCTTGGCCTTGCGGGTGACCGTCTGCTCCTGGCCCAGGTAGTAGTTCTTCACGTACTGCTGGGTGATGGTGGAGCCCGACTGCCTGCCACCGCCGGTGACCATGTTCCAGCCGGCCCGCAGCATGGCCTTCGGGTCGACGGCCGACTCGTGGTAGAAGTCCCGGTCCTCGGCGGCCAGTACGGAGTGCTGCGCGGTCTCCGGGATCTGCGAGAGGCTGACGTTCTCGCGGTTCACCTCGCCCTCGCGGGCCAGTTGGGATCCGTCGGAGTAGAGGAAGACGTTGGACTGGGCCGCGGCGGCCGAGTTCGGCGCGGGGATGCTCACCAGCAGATAGCCGGCCACGAAGAGGCCGGAGAAGACCAGCAGGAGCAGCAGCAGTCCGCCCAGCGTCATCCGCCAGGTGGGAATCAGCCTGCGCAGCCCGGTCCTGCGCGGTCCGCCCCCGCCCTCGGCCCTGGGCTCCCAGCCCTCGGCGCCGTTGGTCTTCGGCTCGTCACTCATATCCGCTCAGGACCCCTCGTCCAGTTCCGGGCGAACCCGTTTTCGCGCCCCGTAGAACACCGTTGGAACACTGTTGCATCTCCCGCACCGGCCGGTGCGGAGCGGCTCGACCACTCGCGGGTACCCGGCGGCCCGTATGGGCCCGTGGTCCTCACCCCTTCAGGTGAGCGGACCCCGTGTGCCCGCTCGCCGTCCCGGCACCCCTCAAATAGACGGTGAACGGGGGCGAATGGATGCGCGAGTGACCGCAATGTGACCCGAGTGACTGGGAAACGACGGGCCGCGCCCGGCCGGACAGGCCGTCCGGCACCCGCGCGCTCAGAGCTTCGCCGGGGAGGAGCCCTTCAGCGCCCGCAGGTCCAGGGCCTCGGCCATGGCCCGGTAGCCGTTGTCGCTCGGGTGCAGGTGGTCGCCCGAGTCGTACGCGGGCCGGAGCCGGTTGGGGTGCGCGGGGTCGCGCAGCGCCGCGTCGAAGTCCACCACGGAGTCGAAGACCCGGCCCGCCCTGATCTGGTCGTTGACCGCCTGCCTGATGGCGTCCAGGTGCGGCTGGTAGCCCCGGTGCCCGCCGAACGGCGTGAGGGTGCCGCCGACGACCTTCAGGCCGCGCGCGTGCGCCTGCCGTACGAGGTCCTGGAGGCCGCGCACGATGCGCTCGGGGTCCCGCTGCCGCGGGGGCTTGAGGATGTCGTTGAGGCCGAGCTCCACGACGACGGCCTTCACGTTGGTCTGCGAGAACACGTCCCGGCCCATCCGGCTGATGCCGCTGGGGCCGTTGTTCGGCGAATACCGGGTGCCGTCGACCAGGGTCCTGTTCCCGCTGATCCCGCCGTTGATCACGCTCAGCCGCGGGGCCCCGCGCTCGGTGCGCAGCCGCTCGGCGAGGAAGTCGGTCCAGCGGCGATTGGCGCCGGGGCTGGAGGTGATGCCGTCGGTGATCGAGTCGCCGAGCACCGCGACGGCGCCGCGGGTCTCCCGGGACCAGACGTCCACGCCGGAGAGATAGCGCCAGTAGGGGCTCTGCTGCGTGAAGGCGGTCCCCGCGCCGTCCTCGGCCCTGTCACCGCGCGCCACGTAGCTGGTCTGGCGTGCGTACGGGTGGTACGTGACCGGGCCAGAGGGCGTGGGGGAGTACGTGGTGATCAGCAGGTCGGCGGCCGGCGGGACGTTGAGCCGCACCGCGTCGCTGGTGATCGCGCCGCCCGCCGGGATCGTCACGGAGGGGCTGTTGCCGAAGGTGAGCCGCCGCATGCTGCCGCTCGCCGCGGTGGGATTGCTGGGCGCGGCCGCCAGCGCCATGGTGGCGTGCGAGATGATCAGCGGGCGGGTGCCGAACAGGTTGGAGAGCTTGATCCGGGCGCCGGTGCCGCCCACGGAGGTGTGCACGACGTTGCGTATCGAGTGCCCGGCGAAGCCGTCCTCTGTGCGCGGCTCGGCCGCCGCCGGGGGAGCGCCCCAGGTGCCGGTCCAGGCGCCCGAGGAGGCCGGATAGGCGGGGTCGCCCCCGTCGCCGAAGCCGTCGCCCAGCCCGCTGCCGTCGCTGCCCACGCCGATGAACAGCGCGGTCGAGACGAGCACCACGACCGCTGCGAAACCGGCGAGCAGGGCATAACCCATGTTCCTGGTCATGCGCGGTGTGACTCCTCGGGCAAGCGGAGCCCGCGGCTCCGGAACGGCGGCTTTTTCATGATCCCACGTGCCCTCCCGCCTCTTCGGAGGGGGACGGGGGCCCGGGACCGGCGACGGCTGCGTCGCCCGGACAGACAGACGCCGGGAGGCCGTCGGGCGTTCCCTCCCTGCGGCGGCTTGGGACACTGTAGGCAGGAACGGGCGGACGGTGGAGCGGGATGGATCGGACAAACCAGGGTGAACGCACCGCGGAAAAGGATGCCCGGGTGAGGGCAATCACAAGCGGAGCGAAGACCGGGCATCCGGGAGGTGAACCCGGTGGGGGTTCCCCCCGCGGACCCGTACGGGGCACCCGTTCCCCGGTCGCCTTCAGCGCGGCCGACGAGGAGCGGCGGCGCGGCGTACGGCGGATGAAGACGATCGCCACCGGGGCGCTGCTGCTCATGGCGACCGTCTTCGTGCTGGCCACCTGGGCCGAGCACGCGGGCGCCGGTGCGTGGACGGGGTATGTGGCGGCCGCGGCCGAGGCGGGGATGGTCGGCGCGCTGGCCGACTGGTTCGCGGTGACGGCGCTCTTCCGGCATCCGCTGGGGCTGCCGATCCCGCACACCGCGATCATCCCGAAGAAGAAGGACCAGCTCGGCCAGAGCCTCGGCGACTTCGTCGGGGAGAACTTCCTGTCCGAGGACGTCGTGCGGACCAGGCTGCGGGCCGTGGGCATCGGCAGCAGGCTGGGCGCCTGGCTCGCCGAGCCCGAGCACGCGGACCGGGTGACCGCCGAGCTGGCCACCGCGCTGCGCGGCGCGCTGGCCGTGCTGCGGGACGAGGACGTGCAGGCGGTGGTCGGCGAGGCCGTCACGCGCCGCGCCGACGCGAAGGAGATCGCGCCGGGGCTCGGCACCATGCTGGCGAAGGTCGTCGCGGACGGCGGCCACCGGCGGGTGGTGGACCTGGTGTGCGCGCGGGCCCACGACTGGCTGGAGGAGCACAACGACTCGGTGATGAACGCGGTCGCCGGCGGCGCGCCCGGCTGGACCCCGCGCTTCGTGGACCGCAAGGTCGGCGAGCGGGTCTACCGCGAACTGATGCGCTTCGTCACGGAGATGCGGGACATGCCCGAGCACCCGGCGCGCGGCGCGCTCGACCGCTTCCTCACCGACTTCGCCTCGGACCTGCAGAACGACCCGGAGACCCGGGAGCGCGTCGAGCGGCTCAAGAGCGAGGTGCTGCGGCGCGGCGAGGTGCAGGACCTGATCGCCTCCGCCTGGAACGCGGTGCGCGCGATGCTGGTGGCCGCCGCCGAGGACGAGCACAGCGAGCTGCGCGTACGGGCGCGCAACGCGCTGCTCTCGCTGGGCCGCAGGATGGCCGACGACGCGCGGCTGCAGGGCAAGGTGGACGGCTGGGTCGAGGGCGCCGCGGTGCACGTGGTGACCACGTACCAGTACGAGATCACCTCGCTGATCAGCGAGACCGTCGCCGGCTGGGACGCGGAGCACACCTCGCGCAAGATCGAGGCGCATATCGGGCGTGACCTCCAGTTCATCCGGATCAACGGCACGGTGGTCGGCTCGCTCGCGGGGCTGGCGATCTACACGGTGGCCCATCTGCTGGGCGCGTAGCCGCTTCGCGCCCCGGGTTGCCCCGGACCCGCCACCGACTCCCGCCGATTTCCGGCCCCTTGAGCTTTCGGCCGCATGAGCATGGTCATCGCAAGCGCGCGGGCCTAGGGTGCCCGCGATGCGGGACCGGGTGGTGGTGCAGGGGCGGCGCGGGCGCTCGTACGGGCGTGGCGCGGGCACATGGCGTGCGCGGGTTCTGTGGGGCACTGCCGAAGCGGCGGTGACCTGCGGGTTGGTGGTCCTGCTGCTCGTGGTGCACCAGCTCTGGTGGACCAACAGGCAGGCGGAGGCGGACGCGCGGCACAAGGTCGACGAGCTGCGGCAGCAGTGGGAGCGGCCGGGGGCCTCCACGTCGCAGGACCCGTCCGGCACTTCGGACGGCGGCGGGGCTTCCGATGGTTCTTCCGGGTCGTCCGGGGAGGGCGGTCAGGACGCGGTCGCTGGCGATGGCGGACGGCAGCGGGAGGGCGCCCCGCAGGAGGGCGGCGCCGGGGCCCGTACGCAGCGGCCGGGCTGGGAGGACGCGTACGCGGTGATGCGCATCCCCAAGCTGGGGGTGACGGCGCCGGTGGCCGAGGGCGTCAGCAAGGCCGCGGTGCTCAACAGGGGCTATATCGGCCACTATCCGGCCACCGCCGACCCGGGGGAGCCCGGCAACTTCGGGGTCGCGGGGCACCGCAACACGCACGGCGAGCCGTTCCGCTACATCAACAGGCTGCGGACCGGCGACCGGATCGAGGTGGAGACCCGTAAGGGGCGCTATGTGTACGCGGTGCGCCGCACGATCCCCGAGACCACGCCCGGGGACGGCACGGTGCTCGACTCCCGTCCGTACAGCAGCGTCCACCCCGGGCACCGGATGTCGGGGTCCGGGTATTACGTGACGCTGACGACGTGTACGCCGGAGTTCACCTCGCGGTACCGGCTGGTGGTGTGGGGCGAGCTGGTGAGCGCGCGGCCGCGTTAGGGGTGCGTCGGGCTGGGTCTGGACTGGGGCCGGGATCGGGTCTCGGGGCTACCTGCGAGTTAACGTCCAGCAGGTGAACGGGGTCTTGTCGGGCCCCACCCGCTCTTGGAGGATCGAACAGCTCTTCCGGTGGCCGTCCCTGCCGGTAGTCCTCGACCACGGGAGTTGATCGTGAAGCTGCTGCGTGTCGGAACGGTGGGGGCGGAACGCCCGGCGCTGCTCGACGAGGGGGGCGTGCTGCGCGGCCTCGAAGGTCTGGTGCGGGACGTCGACGGCGACCTGCTGTCCGACGAGGCCGCGCTCGGCCGGATACGGGAGGCCGCGCGCGGGGGGACGCTGCCCGCCCTCGACCCCGCGGGGCTGCGCGTCGGGCCGCCCGTCGCGGACATCGGCAAGGTCGTGTGCATCGGCCTCAATTACCACGACCACGCGCGGGAGACCGGCGCCGCGCTGCCGCAGGAGCCGATCATCTTCATGAAGGCGCCGGACACGGTGGTCGGGCCCGATGACACGGTGCTGATCCCGCGGGCCAGCGAGAAGACCGACTGGGAGGTCGAACTCGCCGTCGTCATCGGCCGTACGGCGCGCTATCTGGAGGGGCACGAGCAGGCGCTCTCGGCCGTGGCCGGGTACGCGGTGGCCAACGACGTGTCCGAGCGCGAGTTCCAGATCGAGCGCGGGGGGCAGTGGGACAAGGGCAAGAACTGCGAGACCTTCAACCCGCTGGGGCCGTGGCTGGTCACAGCGGACGAGGTGCCGGATCCGCAGGCGCTGGGCATGCGGCTGTGGGTGAACGGGGAGCTGCGGCAGAACGGGTCGACCGCTGAGCAGATCTTCGGGGTGGCCGAAGTGGTGCGGTATGTCTCGCACTTCATGACGCTGTATCCCGGCGACGTGATCAACACCGGTACGCCGGCGGGGGTGGCCCAGGGCATGGCCGAGCCCAAGCCGTATCTGCGTCCCGGCGACGTGATGGAGCTGGAGATAGACGGCTTGGGCCGCCAACGCCAGCCGTTGAAGCAGGCGTGATGTTGCGCGGGGCGGCGGCTCCGGAGCGGCCGCCCCGTTCCCCTTCCCCCCTCCGCTCCCGATACGAGGTTGCGGGCTACCGCTCCCGTACGAGGTTGTGGGCATTCGTTCCGCTGGGGCGGAACGGGTGGGCACAACCGGACCGCAGCCCCCGCACCCGCGCAACCACGTTGCCAACGGGGGTTCGGGGCGCAGCCCCGTGAACGCCCGCGCCGAGCGCGGGACCTGGGTGCGGGGGTGGGGTCGGCCTCGCGGCTGGCGGTTCCGGTGTGCCCGCCCGTTCCGCCCCAGGGGGCACCTCCCAGCGGTAGCTGGGGGAGGAACGCACGCCCACACCTCCGTAGGAGGTCCTGCGGAGCGACCGCCCACACCTCCGAGCGGGGAAGCGTGGCGCAGCCATCCGCGTCAGGGTGGGGGAGGTGGCGGAACGCACGCCCACACCTCCGTAGGAGGCGAGATTCGGCGGCGCGCAGTGCCCACACCTCAGTGGGGAAGCGGCTAGCCCAAGGGGATTGCTCGGTGTTCTCGGGCCGAGGTCCGGGCCGCCTCCAGGACTCGGAGCGTCGCTGCTGCCTCTGACGCCGTGACCGGCGGGGGCGTGCCCTCGCGGAGGGACGTGGCGATCTCCGCGTAGTAGGCGGGGTAGTCGCCGTCCACCGTCGGGACCGGGCGGAGATCGTCCAGGGCGCCCAGCGTCCCCCACGCGGACTCCGGCTCGACACCCCACGGCAGGTCGGGCGAGGGCCGCTCGCCGGCCCGCAGCGCCGCCTCCTGCGGATCGAGCCCGTACTTCACGTACGCCGCCTCGCTCCCCAGCACCCGGAAGCGCGGCCCCGGCTGCGCTGCCGTCGCGCTCATCCACAGGTGCGAGCGGACCCCGCCGACGTGGGTGAGGGCGATGAACGTGTCGTCGTCGGCCTCGGCCCCGGGGCGGCGGACGTCGGACTCCGCGTACACGGACAGCACCGGACCGAAGAGCGTGAGCGCCTGGTCGACCACGTGCGCGCCCAGGTCGTACAGCAGCCCGCCGATCTCCTCCGGATCGCCGGACTCGCGCCAGCCGCCCTTCGGCTTCGGCCGCCACCGCTCGAAGCGGGACTCGAAGCGCCAGACCCGCTCGCCCAGCGCGCCCTTGGCGAGCAGCGCGTACAGGGTGCGGAAGTCGTTGTCCCAGCGGCGGTTCTGGAAGACCGAGAGCAGCAGCCCGCGCTCCTGGGCGATCGCGGACAGGGCCTCCGCCTCGGCCGCCGTACCGGCCAGCGGCTTGTCGACCACGACCGGGAGCCCCGCCTCCAGCGCCTGCCGGGCGAGCGCGACGTGGGTCTTGTTCGGCGAGGCGATCACCACGAGGTCCAGCTCGCCCGCGAGCGCGAAGAGCTCGTCGGGGCCCGCCACGGTGCTCAGCCCCTCGCCGTGCTCGGCGCGCGCCTGCGCCTGGCGCTCCGGGTTGGAGGTGACGACCGTGTCCAGCACGAGGCCGTCGGTCGCGGCGATCAGCGGGGCGTGGAAGACGGAACCGGCGAGGCCGTAGCCGATGAGGCCGACCCGGAAGGGGCCCGTGGGGGGAGTCGCAGCGTCCATGCCGGTCATTTTGGCAGAGCGGGACCGTACCGACCGGTCCGCCCGCCGCCCGGCCAAAGCCGCGTCCCGCCGGCCGCCGGCACTCCGCCCGCCCTCCGGCCGCGCTCCTGCGACCGCGCCGCCGCCTGCGAGGATGCCGAGGTGGAGATTCCGTACGACAGCGGCGCCCCGGTGCGCGAAGGCATTCCCGAACACGGCAGGGTGCCCAAGTACTACGCGGTGAAGGCGCGCCTCGTGCCGCTCCTCGACGAGCTGGGCGAGGGCGGCGCGCTGCCCACAGAGCGCGAACTCGCGGTGCGCTACGAGGTGTCCAGGGAGACCGTCCGGCAGGCCCTGCGCGAACTGCACCTGGAGGGGCGGCTGCGCCGCTCGGGCCGCGGCACCGTGGTGGCGGGCCCCAAGCTGGAGCAGCCGCTGTCGCTGGCCAGCTACACGGAGGGCGTACGGCGCCAGGGCAGGGTCCCGGGGCGGAACCTCATCGGCCTCGACCGGCACCCCTGCCCCGCACGCCTCGCGGCCGAGCTGAACGTCGAACGCGGCACCCCCGTCTGGCACATGGAGCGCGTGCTCCTCGCTGACGACGAGCGGGTGGGTCTGGAGAGCACGTACATCGCCGTCGAGCGCGTACCGGATCTCGACCGCGACTTCGACCCGGACTCCTCCTTCTACGCCTACCTGAGCGAACGCGTCGGCATCCGCTCCGGCGACGCGGACGAGCGGCTGGAGACGGTGCTGGCCACACCCCGCGAGGCGCTGCTCGTCGGCACCCCGCCCGGACTGCCGATGCTGCTCATCCACCGGCTGTCCAGGGACACCGCGGGCCGGCCCCTGGAGCGGGTGCGGAGCCTCTACCGCGGCGACCGCTTCTCCTTCTCGACCCGGCTGTCCGACCGGAAGTAACGGACACTGTCCGGCCGTTGGCACTTTATAACGGGCCGATAACGGGTCTGGGCCAGGTTTGGCGGTCAGTTAACCCGCGATTCGCCGCGGGGCCCCGTGCGGTACACGCCCGGCGGCCAGTGTTCACGGCATGCGAGACAAGGCACCCCCGCCGGAGGCCGGGTCCGGCGCGGCAGCGGGCATACGCTTCGACGAGGTCACCGTCGCCTACGGCGGCACCGTCGTCCTGGACGGCTTCGACCTGGCCGTCGAGCCGGGCGAGGTCATGGCGCTGCTCGGCCCCTCGGGCTCGGGCAAGACCACGGCGCTGCGCGCGGTCGCCGGCTTCGTGCGGCCCAGCAGCGGACGGGTCTGGCTGGGCGGCAAGGACGTCACGGACCTGCCGCCGCACAAGCGCGGCGTGGGCATGGTCGTCCAGCAGTACGCGCTCTTCCCGCACATGCGCGTCGAGGAGAACGTCGCCTTCGGCCTGAAGGCGCAGAAGGTCCCGCGCGCCGAGATCTCCCAACGGGTCGCCGACGCGCTGGAGATGACCGGGATGAGCGGGTACGCCAAGCGCCACCCGCGCGAGCTGTCCGGCGGTCAGCAGCAGCGCGTGGCGATCGCCCGCGCCCTGGCCGTACGCCCCGACGTGCTGCTCCTCGACGAGCCGCTGTCCGCGCTGGACGCGCGGCTGCGCTCCGGGATGCTGGCCGAACTGGAGCGGCTGCACCGCGAGCTGCCCGACGTCTCGATCCTCTACGTCACCCACGACCAGGTGGAGGCCCTCACCCTCGCCGACCGCATCGCGGTGATGGACAGCGCGCGGCTCCAGGACGTGGGCACCCCGCAGCGGCTGTACCGCGCGCCGGCGGGGCGGTTCACCGCCTCGTTCGTGGGCAGCGCGAATCTGCTGCCGGTGACTGCGGGCGAGGACGGCGGCGTACGGTTCGGCGGCGCCGAACTGCGGGCCGAGGGGCGCCCGGTGGAGAAGGACGCCAAGGCCACCCTCTGCGTGCGCCCGCACCTGCTGTCCCTCGGCGACCACGGGCCCAACACCCTGCGCGGCACCGTCACGGGCCTCCAGTGGCGCGGCGCGACCCACAGGGTGACCGCCACCGTGGAGGGCCACGAGGTGAGCGCCGAGGTGCGCGAGCTGCGCGAACCCCCGGCCCTGGGCGAGGAGATCGCGCTGTCCTTCGCGGCCGAGGACGGGGTGCTCATCCATGACTGAGGCGGCCATAGGCGCGGGCAGCACGGCCCGCCCGAGCGCACCCGCGCGTACCCGGCGCGGCCCCTCGCCGCTGTGGGCGCTGCCGCCCGTCGCGGTGCTGGCCGTGCTCTTCCTCTATCCCCTGGCGCTGGTCTTCCTGCAGTCCTTCACGCCCGAGGGCGGCGGGCTCTCGCTCGCGCCGTACGCCGAGGTGTTCGCCTCCGACGCCTTCCGCGAGGCGCTGGGCACCACCGTGCTGATCGCCGTGGGGGCCACCGCCGGATGCCTGGTGCTCGGCTTCGTACTGGCGCTGATCGTGGCCTTCGTGCCCTTCCCCGGCAGCCGCGCGGTCTCCCGCTTCATCGACGTCTTCCTCTCCTTCCCGTCCTTCCTGATCACCCTCGCGCTGCTGTTCCTCTACGGGACGGTCGGCATGGCCAACGGGGTGTGGACGGACGTGACGGGCGCCGAGCGGGGCCCGTTCGACTTCCTGACCACGCCCTGGGGCGTGCTGCTCGCGGAGATCACGTACTTCACGCCCTTCGTGATGCGGCCGCTGCTGGCCGCCTTCTCGCAGCTGGAGACCGGCCAGCTGGAGGTCGCCTCCTCGCTGGGCGCCAGGCCGCTGCGGATCGTGCGGAAGGTGATCCTCCCCGAGGCGTACCCGGCGCTGATGGCGGGCGGCAGCCTCGTGCTGGTGCTGTGCCTGAACGAGTTCGCCATCGTGCTCTTCACCGGCGCGAAGGACGTGGTCACGCTGCCGATGCTCGTCTACAGCAAGGCGATCCTCGAATCCGACTACACCGCGGCCTGCGTGGTGGCCTCGGTCAACGTGGTCATCTCGGTGGGCCTGTACGCGCTCTACCGCGCGGTCACGGCGCGCGCCGCCAACGGCCCGTCACGGCCGGGCACTTCACGCACCACCCGAGGGAGGAACGGCCTCCGTGCTCGTACACAGCCGTAAGGGCCGCTGGACCGCCTGGGCGCTCTTCGCGGTCCTCTTCGTGCCCGTCTTCGCCGCCCCGCTGCTGGTCATCGCGGTCGCCTCGTTCGCCACGAACTGGAGCGGCGCCTTCCCCTCCGGCCTCACCACAGGCAACTACGCGGCCGCCACCCGCGGCGAGTCGCTGGCCGCGCTCGGCGTGAGCCTCCAGACCGCGCTCGCCGCCAGCGCCGTCGCGCTGACCCTCGGCACCTGGGCCGCGCTCGCCGCCTCCGCCCTCGGTCGAAGGGGGCACCCCCTGCTCGAGCGGAGCCGAGAGCTTGGGGGCGTACGGCGGCTGCTGGACGCCCTGTTCATGCTGCCCGTCGCGGTGCCCTCGGTCGTCGTCGGCCTCGCCGTCCTGGTCGCCTACAGCAAGCCGCCCGTGCTGCTCAACGGCACCCGCTGGATCGTGATCCTCGCGCACACGGTGCTGGTCACCGCCTTCGCGTTCCAGTCCGTCTCGGCCGCGGTCAAGCGCCTGGACCCGGCGTACGAGCAGGCAGCGGCCTCGCTGGGCGCCCGGCCCTCGTACGTGCTGTGGCGGGTCAAGCTCCCGCTGCTGCTGCCCTCGCTGAACGCGGCGGCCGGGCTCTGCTTCGCGCTGTCCATGGGCGAGCTGAGCGCCACGATGATGCTCTATCCGCCGGACTGGATGCCGCTGCCGGTGCAGATCTTCGCCGCGACCGACCGGGGCTCGCTGTTCTCCGGCTCCGCGATCGCGGTGGTGCTGATGGCCACCACGCTGCTGGTGCTGCTCGCCGTGTCCCGCATCCGTACGAGGGCGTCCTACCGCTGAACGGCGCCCGCGCCGCCTGCCACAACTCCCGCAACCACAGGAGCAGTTCTGCCATGTCCCGTCACTCTCGACTCACGCTCACCACCGCGACCCTCGGCTCGCTCGCGATGACGGTCGCGCTCAGCGGGTGCGGCGGCACCGGAACGGCCGCCGAGGACGGCGAGACCGTCACCGTCTACAGCGCCGACGGGCTCAAGGGCGAGAACGGGGACGGCTGGTACGACCAGCAGTTCAAGGCGTTCGAGAAGCAGACCGGCATCAAGGTCAAGTACGTCGAGGGCGGCTCGGGCGAGATGGTGCAGCGCGCCGTGCGGGAGAAGAACAACCCGCAGGCCGACGTGATGGTGACGCTGCCGCCGTTCATCCAGCAGGCCGACAGCCAGGGCCTGCTCCAGAAGTACCGCCCCAAGGGCGCGGACAAGGTGGCCGGCGAGGACAAGTCGCCGAACGGCACCTGGACCAGCCTGGTCAAGAACTACTTCGGCTTCATCCACAACACCAAGGAGGTGCCGCGGCCCCCGGCCACCTGGAACGACCTGCTCTCGCCGAAGTACAAGGGCAAGCTCCAGTACTCCACCCCCGGCGTCGCGGGCGACGGCACCGCCATGGTGGTCAAGGCCATGCACGACCTGGGCGGCCAGAAGCCCGCCATGGACTACTTCGCCAAGCTCCAGAAGAACAACGTCGGCCCGTCCTCCTCCACCAGCAAGCTCGGCCCCAAGGTCGACAAGGGCGAGCTGACCGTCGCCAACGGCGATGTGCAGATGAACTACGCGCAGCAGAAGAACATGCCGAACGTCGGCATCTTCTTCCCCGCGACCAAGAAGGCCGACAAGCCCTCCACCTTCGCGCTCCCGTACGCGGGCGGGCTGGTCAAGGGCTCGAAGAACGCGGAGAACGGCAAGAAGCTGCTGGACTTCCTGCTCGGCGAGAAGGCGCAGGAGCAGGCCACCTCGGTCGGCAAGGGCTTCCCTGCACGCGGCGATGTGAAGCCGGAGGGCAAGGAGGCCGAGGAGCTGGAGAAGATCATGAAGGGCGTGCAGGTCTTCAAGCCGGACTGGCCGACCGTGGCCGGGAACCTGAACTCCTACATCGGCGCGTGGAAGTCGGCGACCGGGAGCTGAGCCCGGCCGCGACCGTCACCCGGGACGCCAGGTCCCGGTGGGTACGGGCGGTGCGCAGGGGGCGCACGCCCCCGGCCGCTGCGGTTACGCTGAACGCGGCGGCCGGGCCCACCGGCCGCGGTCCGGACCCCGAGGTTCCGGGCCTCCGCAGCGATCACCGCAGGAGCCGTTTCCGTGGCAGAGCGCAAGCCGATCGAGTCCTGGCTCACCGACATGGACGGTGTCCTCATGCACGAGGGCGTCCCGGTCGCGGGAGCCGACTCCTTCATCAAGCGGCTCAAGGAGTCCGGGCGTCCTTTCCTGGTGCTGACCAACAACTCGATGTACACCCCGCGCGACCTGCACGCCCGCCTCGGCCGCATCGGCCTGGACGTCCCGGTGGAGAGCATCTGGACCTCGGCGCTGGCGACCGCGCAGTTCCTGGACGACCAGCGCCCCGGCGGCACCGCGTACGTCATCGGCGAGGCGGGCCTGACCACGGCGCTGCACGACATCGGGTACGTACTCTCCGACGTCGAGCCGGACTACGTGGTGCTGGGCGAGACCCGCACCTACAGCTTCGAGTCGCTGACCAAGGCCATCCGCCTGATCAACAACGGCGCCAGGTTCATCGCCACCAACCCCGACGAGACGGGGCCCTCGACCGAGGGCGCGCTCCCGGCCACGGGGTCGGTCGCCGCGCTGATCACCCGGGCCACGGGCCAGGACCCGTACTTCGTCGGCAAGCCCAACCCGCTGATGATGCGCGCGGGCCTGAACGCGATCGGCGCGCACTCCGAGACCACCGCGATGATCGGCGACCGGATGGACACCGACGTGCGGGCCGGCATGGAGGCGGGCCTGGAGACCTTCCTGGTGCTCACCGGCCTGACCCGCCCCGAGGAGATCGAGCGCTACCCGTACCGCCCCACGACCGTCGTCGACTCCATCGCCGACCTGGTCGAGCGGGTCTGAGCAGGCCGTACGGGTCCGAGCCTTACGGATCCGAGCCGTACGAGACCGGCGCACCGGCCGCGGGGCCCAGGGCGACTGACGCCCCGTCAGTCCGTACGGAGTAGCCGCCCCGCCCCTGCGGATGCGCGGCGCGCCCCGTGCCGCGATGGTCGGGCTGTGTACGCCGATGACTCCATGCCGCGCACCACGGGGCGCGGCCGCCTGATCGCGGCCGCGGCCTGGCTGCTCCTGCTGCTCGCGCTGTGGGCGTGGGCGTACACCCTGACCGACGGCGCCAGCAGTCCCGACGGCGCCGCGGGGGAGGACACGCCGTTCGCGCGGCTCGCGGCCGAGCGGCCCCCGATGCCCCCGGCGCACGACCCGCTGGAGGGCGCGCCGCAGCCGCGCCGCCTCGATCTCCCCGCGCTCGGCCTGCACGCGCCGGTCGTGGAGCGCGGCGGCGGCAGGGCCTCGGAGGCCGCGCAGCACGCGGACGGCGCCCCGCCGCCCGACCCGCGGATGGGCCCGGTGCGCTGGGACGCGCGGGGCCCCGTGCCCGGCGCCGGCGGGGCGGCCCGGCTGTGGATCAGGACGGCCGGATACGGGGACGGCAGCCCGGAACGGGGGTCCAGGTTGTACGTGGGCCGCGCCGACGGGTCGGTCGCTGAGTTCACCGTCTCGGGGGCGCGGGCCGCGCGGTGGTCGGGCGCGACGGAGGCGGGCGGGAGCGCCGAGGAGGGCGCGGGTGGCGGCGTCGGCCGGAAACAGCAGACACAGCCGACACGGCAACAGCAGGGGCAGCAGCCGCGGAGTGCCCAACTGCGGCTCTCCATCTGCCGACTGACCCCCGAGGAGGTGCCGGGCGAGGGCAGCGGCGGAAAGCCGCGCTGCGCCGCGCGCACCGTGGTGTCCGCCTACCTCACCGGCTCCCGCCCCGGCTAGCGCGGACGGCCTGCCCCTGCGGACAGGGATGGACGCCCGGCCGGCGTCCGCTCCCCCCTTGCATAGCGGGGACCCCGGCCGGGCGTCTCAACCCCTCGTAGCCCCCGGGCCGCGAGAGGAGTTGGAGCCCGGGAGGGAGGGGTCGAACGGGGGCCAGGGTCTGGGGCCTTGGGGTCAGCCTAGGCCGGGCGCGTCGCCTTCGACAGCGGCGCATCCCGGGGAACTGCGGATTCCGGCCACTCGCCGGTCCCGCTCACGCCGTACGGCCGGACCGCCGCGCGCAGACCGCTCACGTCGTACGGGACGGGCGCTCCGGCGCGCCGTCCAGGCCCTCCAGCGGGCGGCGCTCGACCACCCGCCGGGCCACGTCGGAGAGGCGGAGGCGCTGAGAGCGCGCGTAGCGGCGCAGTATCGCGAAGCTCTCGTCCACCGAGATGCCCCGCCGCTCGGCCAGCACGCCCTTGGCCTGCTCCACCACGACCCTGCTGTCCAGCGCCGTCTGGAGCTGCTCGGCGAGGAGCTCGCGCTGCCTGCGGGTGCGCTGCTGCACGATGCCCACCGTCGCCGCGTCGGCCAGCGCCTGCGCGATCCCCGCGTCGTCCCGCTCCCGCTCGTTCACCGGCACCGCGCTGAGCAGGTGCAGCGCGCCGATCACGTCCTCGCGCAGCCGCAGCGGCACGGTGTAGGAGGAGGCGTACCCCGCGGCCTGCCCGGCGGCGGCGAACTCCGGCCAGCGCCCGGCGACTTCGGCCAGGTTCTCCGGCGGTACGGGAGCGGCGGTGCGGCAGCACTCGCGGCAGGGCCCGCTCTCCTGCTGGAGGTCGAGCAGCCCGAGCAGCGTGGGCGACTCCTCGGAGGCGGCGGCGGTGTGCAGCTCGCCCTGGGCGTCCGTCAGCACCAGCCCGGCCGCGCCCACCTGGAGCAGCTCGACGCAGCGCTCCGCGAGCCTGTGCAGGTACTCCACCACGTCGAAGTCGTCCACCAGGCTGTCGGCGAGCTCGACGAAGACGTCGGCGAGCCGCTGTTCGCGGCTCATGCCGCCCACGCCGGTCACGCTTCCGTGTCCGTACGGCGGACCCGCACTGCGCCGCGTCCCCCTGCTCCGCACCTCACGTCGAACCCCTCTCGCCGTCCTCGTCGTCCGTCAGACGCAGCTTCCTGGCCACCACATCCCGCGCCACCTCCAGCAGCGGGAGCCCGCGCGCGTACGCGTGCACGCGCAGCCGCAGCAGGGCGAGCTCGGGGCCGACACCGAGCTGCACCGACACCATGCCGGTCGCCTGGTGCACCTCGGCACGCCGCAGCGCGGCCCGCTCGGCGACCCAGTCCACATCGGCGAGCCGGCCGCCCGCCACCGGGTGCGCCCCCTCCCGCGGTATGCCCAGCAGAGCGAGCGTCAGCGCGCTGGCGAGTACCTGAGCCTGGGCCAGTGCGTCGTCGGACAGCCTGCCAGGGGTCGCGCGGCAGAGCAGCAGTACCCCCGTCCGGATTGCGCCAATGCGCAGCGGGAGGCCGAAAACGGCGCGCACCCCCAGTTGTTCGGCCGCGGACGGGAAGCCGGGCCACCGGTCGGCCGGCACTTCGCGCAGCTCGGGCTCCAGCACCAGCGCCCCGCTCGCCACGGTGTCCACGCCCGGGCCCACACCCAGCGTGAACTGGAGCTCCTCCAGGCGCTCCGCCGTCTCGCCGGAGGCCCACAACAGCTCGCCGGGCGGCGGCCCGCTGTGCGCGAGGGTGACCGCGGCGCCGTCCACGCCGAGCGCGCTGCACGTGCGGCGCACGGCCTCAGGGGAGAGCGGAAGGCCCGGACGGGCCGTCAGCTCGTTGAGGACGGCAGCCAAGTCGGCACTGACCAAACCCTCCTCCATGAGGTCGTCCCGGGTCGGGCGCGGTCCCGCATGGCTCCTGGGCCACCACGTCGGCCGCTGGGCACATCTTATGCAGCTCAGTTACGCCGTACCCCCGGTACGGCGGCCTCCCCGCACCCTCCCCGTCACGGGGCGGCACGTAACAGGTCCTCGACAGTTCCCGAGCGCCCCCGAGGTGCGCGAACGCTGTGTCACGATGGTCGGGGAGGGGGGAGTGGATGTACGAGTACGCCTGTGCCGCCGACGGGAAACCGGGTGGCGGTCGAAGAGCACGCCCCGCAAGAGCGCTCGCCGGCGGAACGCTGGGAGCCCTGGCCGCACTGCTCCTGGCCGGGTGCTCGGGCTCCGGCGGCGGTGGAGGAGGGGATGACGGCGGTGTCGCGCAGCGGCCCCGCTCGGTCGCCCCGTACTGGGTGAATCCGCACAGCAACGCGGCGAAGGACGCCGATCTCTTCCGCAAGGAAGGCAAGGACGCCGACGCCGCGCGGATGGACGAGATCGCGAAGCAGCCGGTCGCCGAATGGGTGGGCACCGAGGACCCGGAGGGGGAGACCAGGCAGGTCACCGAGGACGCCGCGAAGGCGGACCGCGGGGCCCTGCTGGTGCTCTACAACCTCCCGCACCGGGACTGCGGGCAGTACTCCAAGGGCGGAGCGGCGGACGGGAACGCCTACCGCCAGTGGCTGGACAAGGTGGTCAAGGGCATCGGCGACCGGGAGGCCACGGTGATCGTGGAGCCGGACGCGCTGCCCCACCTGCTGGCCGAGGGGTGCACGCCCCAGCAGTTCCACGAGGAGCGCTACGCGCTGCTGAACGAGGCCGTCACCAAGGTCAAGGGCCTCAAGAACACCAAGGTCTACCTGGACGCGGGCAACCCCGACTGGGTGCGCGACCCCGGCGGCCTGGTCGAGCCCCTGCACCGCGCGGGCATCGACAAGGCGGACGGCTTCGCGCTGAACGTCTCCAACTACCAGACCACGCAGTCGAACACCGCGTACGGCAAGAAGCTCTCCGCGATGATCGGCAACAAGCCCTTCGTGATCGACACCAGCCGGAACGGCAACGGCCCGGCGGGCGGCCACGACGAGGAGTCCTGGTGCAACCCGCCGGGGCGCGCGCTCGGTGAGGCGCCCACGGTGAAGACGGACGACAAGACCGTCGCCGCGTATCTGTGGATCAAGCGGCCAGGCGAGTCGGACGGCACCTGCAAGGGCGGCCCGAAGGCGGGGCAGTGGTGGCCCCAGTACGCCTTGGGGCTCGCGAAGAACGCCAAGTAGGCCGGGCCATACGGCAAGTGGGCCGCACCTCCGAGCGGAGGAGCGGCCCACTTTCTTGGTCCTCAGCCCCCTACGGCGACCCCGAAATCGTCGTCGGGGACGTCGTGTTCACGGCGCGCGGCACCTTCAGCCACAGGGACTCCGACGGGATGCCCTTGCCGTCCACCGCCGTGACCATCCACCAGCCGGGCGGGACCAGCGAGGGGTCCTCGGGCAGTGTCGTGGTGAGCTTGTCGCCCTTGCGCTTGAAGTCCAGCGCGATGGAGGACTGCTCGACATTGGTGACGTGGGTGAAGGAGCTCGGGCGGATGAGCCGGAGCTTCTTCACGGAGGCGGCGTCCTTGCTGCGGAAGGAGACCTCGCCACCGAGCCGTACGGTCCTGCGCTGCTTCCCGTCGTCCTTCAGCTCGGGCCGGTGCTTGCCCTTGTGCAGGTAGGGCGGCGTGTAGATGTCGATCTGCTGCTGGAACTTGCCCGGCTTGGTGTTGTCCTTGTCCGCGAAGAGCGAGTCGGATCCGAAGGTCATCACCCGGCCGTCGGGCAGCAGCAGCGCGCCGGAGTGGTAGTTCCGGCCCACCAGCGGGTCGGCGACCGGGCGCTTCTTGTCGGTCTTCGGGTCGTACAGCTCGGCCTTCAGGATGTTGGTGTCGCTGCGCCCGCGGTAGTCGCCCGAGCCGTTGGTGGTGAGCACCGTGTCGTCGGGCAGGATCACGCTGCTCGGGTAGCGGGCCTTGGCGTACAGGTCGGGCCCGTCCTTGAAGCGCGGGTTGGCCTTGTTCAGGTCCACGATGCGGGTCTTGGCCGTGGACTTCTTGGACTCGCCCACCCCGCCGCCGCCGAGGACCATGAACTTCCGCGACTGGCTGGGCGGCAGCGGCACCGACATCGCGGTCTCCAGCGCGTCCGGGTCGCTCATCCCCGGAATCGGCTGAAACCTGTTGGTCTGCAGATCCCAGAGGCCCGGTGTGCGGCCCTGGTCGGCCGGCCCGTAGCCGGCGTTGGCGCCGGAGTAGAAGATCTTGTTGTTGTCGGTGAGGTGCAGCGCCGGGTAGGTCGGGAAGAAGCGCTTCTTGGGCAGGTAGCGCCACTTCTTGGTCTGCGGGTCGTAGATCTCGTTCTTGCCCGGAACGACCTGGCCGATCTCGTCAAGCCCGGAGACCGAGAGGACCTTGCCGTCCTCCAGCGTGGTCAGCGTCGGGTACCAGCGCGCCTCGTGCATCGGGTCGACCCGCAGATAGCGCTCGGAGTCCGGGTCGAACTCGAAGGAGTCCTTGATCCCCTGGAAGTCCTTCTTGTCGAAGGAGAGCTTCTGCGCGATGCCGTAGATGTTCCGCTTCTCGGCGCCCCGCAGCCCGCTGATCCGGTAGTTGTCCTGGGTGCCGGTCTGGTGGTTCCGGCCCTTGCGGGTCGCCTCCACATACACCCGCGCATAGCTCGCGGTGACCTTCACCTGCCCGGTCACCGGGTCGGGCTGCTTCTTCGCGCGGGGCACGATGACCGGGTCCTTGGAGACGAAGGACTTGCCGTTCTCCTTGCCGGTGAACACCGTGCCCGCCTTCAAGGTCTTCGCCCTGTCCGGGTTCTCGTTGTGCAGGATCATCAGGCCGCCGGCCCGCTTCACATCGCCGCCCAGCTTCTCGTAGCGCTGGGTGCCGCCCGCCACCAGGAGCTTCCCGTCCGGGAGCTGGGTGTGCCCCGCGCAGAAGAGGTCCTTGGGCGTGGGGATGTTCTTGTACGTGTTCTTCGCGGGGTCCCACAGGACGGTGCGGAACGTCTTCGCCCTGAACTGCTTCGCGTCGTTCCCCGACCCCGCGACCAGCAGGACCTTGCCGGTGTGGAGCAGCGCCGCGTGAATGGTGTTGATCTTGTACTTGGAGGGCACGTCCAGCGTCTGCCACTGGCCGTTGGCCGCCTTGTACTCCGGTCTGTTGATCTTGTACTCGTGGTACTGCTCCGAGGCGAACCCGTATATCCAGGGCCCGTTGAAGCCGGCGATCACGAGCACGGCCGCCGCCCCGATGGATATCCGTCGGGTGCGGCGGCTGGGCCGGTATCTCATTGTTCGCGTCCCCCCAGGACTGATCGAACGGTCTCATCGGGTGCCGCCCAGCTCGGCCGCCGGCCGGTCGTGCCGGAGGCGCCGGTGCGCGGGTGCGGCCCCGCCTGAGGTCCCGTGCGGTGGTTGTTCCCGTTCTCCGCGGGCTCCGGCCCGCGACCCCCGTGCTTTCCGCCGCCGCCGTGGCCCCGTGCCTGCTTCGCCTCGGCGCGGCGTGCCTTCTTCGCGCTGCGTACGGAGACCCGCCAGCCGATGATCGGCGCGGCGGTGATCAACAGCGCGAGGGCTGCCCAGGTCAGCATCGCGGGGTGGTCGTGGCCCAGGTAGAACGAGCCGCCCAGCGAGCCGCCGAAGATGACGATGAAGAACAGATGGACCCGGAAGGTGCCGAACAGGGTGTCCGGGCTGGCCGAGTCGCCCTTCGGCGTCACCACGAACCTGCTCTTGCGCCGCAGCGCCGCGTCGAAGAGCGAGCGCGCGTAGATCGGCGCCGACAGCGCCGACATGAGCATTCCGGCGAGGCCGCCCGAGCCCTCCGGCTCGTGGGGGGAGACGTTGTGCCGCCGGTTCCACACGTACAGCCCGATCTGGAGCGCGGTGGCGTTGCCGTACAGAGCCATCCACACCGTCGGGTCGATCTCCACGCCGGACGCGCCGAGGCCCAGGAAGAGGGCGCAGCTCAGCGCGGCGAGGATCCAGTTGAGCGCCGAGATCGGGTAGAAGATCATCAGCATCGTGTAGTTGAACAGCTTGCCGGGGGGCAGCGTGAACAGGCCCCTCCCGTACTGCTTGAGGATCGTCTCGTAGGTGCCCCGCGACCAGCGCAGCTGCTGGCTGAAGAAGTCCGTCCAGGAGTTGGGGCCCTCGCCGACCGCGAGCACGTCCGGCGTGTAGACCGAGCGCCACTTCTTGCCGGTCTGCGGGTTGCGGTGCCGGTGCATCTCGAATCCGGTCGCCATGTCCTCGGTGATCGAGTCGTACAGCCCGCCGATGCCCTTGAGCGCGGAGATCCGCACGGCGTTGCTGGTGCCGACGAACATCGGCGCCTCGTAGCGGTTCCCGGCGCGCTGGATCAGGGCGTGGAAGAGGAACTGCTGGCTCTCCGCGGCCTTGGTCACGAAGTTGTCGTAGTTGCCGTACACCTGCGGGCCGATGACGAAGCCGACGTCCGGGTCGCGGAAGTAACCGAGCATCCGCTCCAGGTAGTTGGGCAGCGGCACGTGGTCGGTGTCGACGGAGGCGAAGTAGTCGTAGTCGTCGCCGTGCGCGGCGAGCCAGGCGTTGTAGTTGCCGTGCTTGGTCTTGGCGCGGTGCGGGCCCTTGGCGCGGTTCCACTCGGGGACGCCCTTGCGGGTGAAGTGGTGCACGCCGAGTCTCCGGCAGACCTCCTTGACCTCGGGGTCGTCGCCCTCGTCCAGGAGCCATACGTGGAGCAGCCCGCGGTGTCTGATGCGCACGGCCGCCTCGAGGGTCTTGGTGACCATCTCGATCGGCTCCTTGCCGGGCACGAACGAGGTCAGGAAGGCGACCCGGGTGCCGGTCTCGGGGACGACGGGCACCGGGTCCCGCGCGACCAGCGTGGCGTGCGCGTTGGAGATCACGTTCATGCAGCGGAACAGCTCGATCAGCCCGATCGATACGAGCATGACAATGTCGAGCTTGACCACCAGGTCGGAGACCGAGCCCGCGTCCCGCTCGGTCCAGTGCTGCGGCTGCATCAGCCAGGCCAGCAGGCCCAGCGAGACGAGCGGTGCGAGGCACAGGAGCACGGCCGCGCGTATTCGGTGCGGCTCGTCCGCCAGCAGGCTGCGGTACTTCACGCGGTACGGCCGGTCCGTGGGCGGCTGGGTGAGCGGTCCCGCCAGGCGGCTGTAGTGCTCGTAGTCGTAGCGCGGCAGTGCCTCGCGCCGCCACAGGCGCATGCCGCGGGTCAGGGTCTCGCCGGTACGCGTCAGGCTCTGGCGCAGATGCCCGCGCGGCACCCGCAGTTGGGTCGTGGTCTCGTTGCGCGGTGTGTCGTGCTGCTGCTGCTGCCGGTCGGTCGGCCGCGGCGTAGGCGTCATTCTCCGTCCCCCCGCACGCAGCGTGCTCTGCGTGTGCTCGTTGCGACCCGCGGCCTCGGACCCCCCGACCCGGGAGCGGCATCTGTGCCGGCCGCCGTATGGAGAGACTGTGGAGACCGGCTTGTCGGTTCCATGACTTCCCAACACCCGCGGTGGATCAGCAGGTTCGCCGAAGGACGGGGGTCGCGCAAGGGCGGAAAGGCGCTGGTTACCCGCGAAGTGCCCCGATTGCCTGGCAAGTTGTGACGGAAGTGTGATCACTTGGCGCGATGTATGCGGAGGTTCCGCACGCCCACCGCGTACGCCGACGCCCCCGGCGAGCGCCTAGCGCGGCCCCTCGCTCCCGGAGGCAGGACCGGCGTTCCCCGAGGCTGGGCCGGCGCTCCCGGAGGAGTTGCTGATGCGGGCGCGGATGTTGCGGAAGTGCTCGCGCACGGCCGCCTCGGCGCGCGGCGCGTCGCCCGCGCGGACCGCCTCGAGTATCTCCGCGTGCTGCCGCCAGGTGAGCTTCGGGTCCTCGCCCAGGTCGGCGAGGTCCGTACGGACGCGGTGGAAGGCGTCCCAGAACGCGTCCAGCACCTCGCTCAGCAGCGAGTTGCCCAGGCCGCGGTAGAGCGCGACATGGAACGCGCGGTCGGTGGAGGCCCGCACGCCCCCGTCGCGAGCCTCCTGGCCCATCCGCTCGACGATCCCCTCCAGCTCGCTGAGGTCCGCCTCCCGGCCCGCGTCCTCCACCAGCCGCGCGATCAGTCCGCCCTCCACCGCCTCGCGCAGCTCCAGCAGTTGGAGCAGGCTGTCCTCGCCGCGGTAGTGCCCGGCGACGGTGCGGAAGGTGAGGCCCTCGATCATCGGCGCGAGCGACATGGTGCCGACGTAGGTGCCGAAGCCGTGCCGGATCTCCACGATGCCCATGGCCTGGAGGGCCTTGAGCGCCTCGCGCACCGAGTTCCTGCTGACGCCGAGCTGGTCCATCAGCTCGGTCTCGGTGGGCAGCGGGGCGCCGGACGGAAGTCTCCGTTCCACGATCAGTCTCTTGATCCGCTCCTGGATTTCCCGTGCCATGCCCCGGTTGTTCACTTCGGTGCCCTGCCCTCCCTCGGCTCCGGACATCCTACGTCCGGGGAGGGGCGGTGAAACTGACGGTGCGGCCCCTGTCACCTGGGACGGCGAACGCGAGCAGCCGCTCGCCCTCGTCGGCGAGCTCCTGCTCCTGCGCGTCGGTGAGCCAGTCGAAGGGCGACACGGTCAGCACCGCCGAGCCGCCGTGGCCCCGCTCGGTCAGCTTCCAGGTGCCGCGCACCGTGCCGTCCAGCAGGAAGGTGCCGGGAACCTGCCCGTTCTTGCTGGCCAGCCGCTTGCGGGTCTCTTCCGGTACGACCCGGGAGCGGTCGGCATGGGAGAGCACGAGGTTGTCGTACTCGGCCACGAAGCGCGCCGGCACCGGCAGCCCGGGCCCCGGCCGCGGCGCCTCCGGCAGGTCGAACAGCTCGCGCCCCGCCTCGTCCCTGAACACCCGGAGCTGCGGCCGCAGCCGCTCCAGCACCTCGCCGAGCCGGGTCAGCCCCGACCAGGTCTGCGCGTCGGCGGCCGACGCCGGACCGAAGGCGCCCAGATAGCGCAGCACATAGGTCTCCACGCAGGGCTCCACCGCGACCGGCCTGCCGAGCCAGTGCTCCACGGTGTCGTACGTGGGCCTGCCGCTCCTTCCCCACACCCCGCGCGGCGGGATCTGCACCACGGGCGCCAGCCGGTACGCGGTCTTGGCGAGCGTGTACGGGTCCTCGCCGGGCCACATCCCGCGCAGCTTCTCACCCAGCTCCGCGCTGGTCAGCGGCCCGCGGCGCAGCAGCTCCAGGCCGGCAGCCGCCACCTCCCGCGGGTCGGCGGCGACCTGCCCGCGCCGCAGCTCGCTCGCCACGAGACGCTCGTACACCGGCTTCGTCAGCGGCCTGAGCTGTACGAAGTCGCGCGCGCTGACCAGGTGGACGGTGCCGCGCATCACCCCGGCCCGCACGGCCCGGCGGTCCAGCAGGAGCTCGGAGAGCTGCTCGGGGCGGAAGCCCGCGAGCCTGGACCAGAGCCCGAAGTAGGGCGGGCGCGGCGCCTGGGCCTGGAGCCCCGCCAGGTGCTCTATCGCCTCCAGGGGTGCCATCTCGGCCCGCTCGGTGAGGAGTTGGCGCGCCAGGGTGGCCCTGCCGAGGGCCCGGCTGCTGAGAACGTCGGGGGACATGCAGGGAGTTTCCCCGACACGTGCCCCGCTTGGCCACGCCGAGCGGGGCACGTGTCTCCCGGTCCTGCGTCAGAACTGTCCGGTCGTCAGAACTTCACGTCGGAGCAGGAGTAGAAGGCGTTGCCGGTGTCCGCGATGTTCCACACGCCGAGGATCATGTGCCGGCCCTTCTTGCCCGCGGGGAGCTTGCCCTTGGCGCTCCACTTCGTCTCCGGCTGCTTGCCGTGCATCGGCACCTTCAGAAACGGCTTCTTCTCCAGGTCGGCGCGGGTGAGCGGCTTGCTCGGGTCCCAGCCGTCCTTGGTGATGTAGTACCGGAAGTCGGTGGTCCGGTGCGCGGCGGTGATCTGCCAGCCGAAGGTGTGGCTCTTGCCGGCCTGGAGCTTCGTGGTCGGCCACTTGCCGCCGCGCGGGTCGTCGAGCGCGCCGAAGCCGCCCTTGCCCGCGGAGCAGAGCTTCCCGTCCTCGGGTCCCTTCGCGGGGAATCCCTTGGGGCCCTCCACGCTCTGCGGCTCGTGCTGCACCGCGCCGCAGCCCGACACCTTGCCGTCGGCGCACTGCGACTGCCTGCTGGTGGGTGTCGTGCTGAAGCCGTGGCCCTGCGCGGACCCTGCGGTGAACATCAGGGCCGAGGCCCCGACGCCGAGTCCGGCGACTCCCGCGATGATCCTCTTGCGCATGCTCGCTCACTCCTGGTCGTTCGTGGGGGTGGGGGACCCGTACGGGGTCGTGGGGAACCCGTACGGGGTCCGCCGAGGGTGCTGTGGTCCGGACCGACCGGGAATCTAGGGACGGGGGCACGGCGGAGTCCAGGCCGATTGCCCGAAATGTCGCCGCTTCAGGCTCCCTTGAGGCCGCGTTGAGCCGCGGCTACGCCGTGATCGCCGGACCCGGCCCCGTACCCCCTCATGGACCGGTGTCGCGCCCCTCCCACGCCGAAAGCGGACATTGATGTATGGATGGTGCAAACGAGCATCGTGCACACCAGCATCGAGTCAGCCGTCGAGACGAGGAACAGCCTCCATGCGCCACTCCAGCTTCGCCGCCGAACTGCGGGACGCGGTCACCCCTCGGGCGTTCTTCCTGATGGTGGCCGTCTTCCTGGTGCAACTCGGCTTCCTGCTCTCCTACATCGGCTCCTTCCACCACCCCGAGCCGCACCGCATCCCCATCGCCGTCGCCGCCCCGCAGCAGGTCGCCGACAAGCTGGACGGGCTCCCCGGCGAACCGGTGCGCGCCACCGTCGTGAAGGGCGAGAAGGCCGCGGGCGACCGCATCATGCACCGCAAGGCCGAGGCCGCGTACGTGATGGACCCGAAGGGGAACGAGGACACCCTGCTGGTCGCCTCGGCAGCGGGCAGCTCGGTCACCCAGGCCGCGCAGGAGATCGGCAAGCAGACGGCGGCGGACCAGAAACGGGAGCTGCGCACCAAGGACATCGCCCCGGCGAACGCCGAGGACCACGGCAGCCTCACCGCGTTCTACCTGGTCATCGGCTGGCTGGTGGGCGGCTACCTGGCCGCCTCGATGCTCGGCGTCACAGCCGGGGCCCGCCCGGCCAACGTGCGCCGCGCCGTCATGCGGCTGCTGACCATGGCGGTGTACGGGGTGCTCTCCGGGATCGGCGGGGCGGTCATCGTCGGCCCCGTACTGGGCGCCCTGCCGGGGCACTTCTGGCAGCTCGCCGGACTGGGCGCGCTGATCGTCTTCGCCACGGGCGCCATGACCACCGCGCTCCAGGTGCTGTTCGGCGTGATCGGCATCGGGCTCGCCATCGTGATCTTCGTGGTGCTCGGCAACCCGAGCGCCGGCGGCGCCTACCAGGGCAGCATGATCCCGCCCTTCTGGCGCGTCATCGGCGAGTGGCTGCCACCGGGCGCGGGCACCCACGCCGTGCGCAACATCGTGTACTTCGACGCCAACGCGCTGGCCAAGCCCCTGTGGGTGCTCGCCGTGTGGGCCGCCGTCGGCATCGCCCTCGCCCTGCTCGGCGCGCTGCTCCACTTCCGCCGGCGGGACGTGCCCCTGGAGCGGATGCCGCTCGGACGCCCGATGGGCTGAGCCGCGCGCATCCCCCTCGGCCGGGACCCCTGAGCCGGGGCCGGCCAGCCGGAGGCAGTCAGCAGAGGGCCGGCCGGCCGGGGCCCGAGGGGGGCTTCCCCTCGCCGATACCCTTTCCACCGTGCGGAGTTGGCGTACGGACCGGAGGGGGACTCGGCGATGGACCCGCTGACAGCGGCCGCGACGATGCTGGTGAACTCGGCGCTCCAGACGGTGGGCTCCGAGGCGGTGCGCCCGCTGGGCGAGGGCCTGGGCGCGCTCGTCCGCAGACGCCTCGGCGGCGACGTACGGATGCCCGCCACCCAGGAGCAGGGCAGCGCCCTGGTGGAACGGCTGGTGCCCGCGCTGCGCGAGCACCCCTCCGACGCGGCCGCCGTCGAACTGCTCGCGCGCCTGGTCCCCGACCCGCAGGCCGTCGAGCGCCGGCCCGAGCCGCTGCGCCCCGCGCTGCCGACGACCCGTCACTTCACCGACAGGCGCCCCGCGTTCCGCGCGCTTGACCGCGAGCTGCGGCGTACGGGGCCCGGCGCGCGCGCCGCGGCGCTGTGGGGCCCGCCGGGGCACGGGGCCAGCGCCGTCGCCCTGCACTGGGCGGACGCGCGGCGGCAGGAGTTCCCCGACGGGGTGCTCCATGTCGACCTGCGCGGCGAGGGGGTCTCCAGCGCGCTCACCCGCACCCAGGTGCTGTACCGCCTGCTCGCGCAGCTCGGCGAGAAGCACGGCGACATCCCGGCCACGGCGGACGGCCGCCTGGCCCGCTACCGCGCGCTGCTCGACGGGCAGCGCCGCCTCGTCCTGCTGGACCACGCGCACTCGGCCGCCCAGGTGCGCGGGCTCCTCGTGGACGCGCCCGGCCTGATGACCGTGCTGGTCAGCCACCACGACCTGGCGCTGGACGAGGCCGGCGGCATCCCCGTCGGACCGCTCGGGCGGCGCGACGCGGCGAGGCTGCTGCGCCGGCTGGCGGGCAAGGAGCGCCTGGCGGGCAGCCGTTCCGCGGTGCGCAGGAGCGTGCGGCACTGCTCCGGCGTCCCGCTCGCCCTCACGGTGCTGGCCCGGCACGCGCGCCGCGCGCCGCGGCACGACTGGGCCCGCACGGCCGAGGGGCTGGCGGAAGGCGACGGCGCGGCGCACGAGCACGACCCCGTACAGGCGGTCCTGGCGCTGGTCTACCGCGATCTCCCGCCCCGCGCCGCCCGGTTGTACCGCCTGCTCGCACTCCGCGGCTGGCGCGACGTCGACGCGCGGGCCGCGGCGCGCGCCCTCGGCGACGCGGACGAGGAGGAGGCGGCCGGGCTCCTGGACACCCTCGCCGACCGGCTGCTCCTGGAGCGCGGCTCCGAGGAGGGCAGGCACCGCTTCCGTCCCGCCGCGCGCGAGCACGCCGAGCTCGCGGCCGCCGAGGACGAGGGCCCCGGCGGCCGCCGCGACGCCGAGCTGCGCCTGCTGGAGCACTACGGCGAACTGGCCGCGCGGAACGACTACTTGGCGCTGCCCTCCCGCTGGCGCCTCTTCGGGCGGTACGAGAAGCACGCGCGCAGCCACCCGCCGCACACCGTGACCGGGGAGCAGAGCGCCGCGGCACTCGCCGAGCTCGCCCGGGAGCGCGAGAACCTGCTCACCGCGGTCGCCGTCGCCGAAGAGTACGGCCGCGTCGAGGACGCCCTGGAGCTCTGCCAGTCGCTGTGGCCGCTCCTGTTGAAGGAGGGCGGGTACGGGGACCTGCTCGGCGCCATGGCCACCGGCGCGCGCCTGGCCGCCGAGCACCGCCCGGGCACGCCGGCCGAGGGCCGCATGCACACCCAGCACGCCTACGCGCTCAGCTTCCTCGGCAGGAGGGAGGAGGCAGCGGCGGCGTACGAGCGGGCGGCCCGCGCCGAACGGGAGGCCGGGCACCTGCGCGGAGCCGCCACCGCGGTGGAGGCGCTCGCCGTGCAGCGTCTGCACCAGTGGAACTACCCGGAGGCCGAGCGCCTGGTGAACGAGGCGTGGGAGCTCCTGGACGGCCTGGCCGAGGGCGACGAGGGCTTCGCCGACGTGCCGCGCGCCCGCGCGATCCTGCTCTACCACTCCGGCCGCGCGCACCGGGGGCTCAACGACAGGGAGGGCGCGCGGGCCCGCTTCGAGGAGGCCAGGCAGCGCTTCGCCGACCTGCCGACCCAGGAGGGCTTCAACGAGGCCAAGTGCCTGGTGGGCCTGGCCGGCACGCATCTGGACGAGGGCGAAGGGGCGGCCGCCGCCGCGCGGTTGGACGAGGCAGCGGCGGTGCTGGAGGCGTCCGGCGGCGCGGCCGAGGTCCGGCGGGAGATCGAGAAGCTGCGCGACCGCTGCCCCGGGTGAGCGCGTGCCGCGCGCGCCCGGCCGGGGAGGGGACACAGGCCCTCAGCGCAGGTGCACGCGTACCCGCCGCAGCACGGCCCCGGCCCGCACCGTCAGCGAACCCTCCAGCCCGGCCGCCGACTTCCCCGAGGCCAGCCACGCGTACAGCGCGGACACGGCCGCCGCCGCGTCCTCGGCGCCCGCAGCGGGCACGCCCTCGCCCCAGGTGAGCCGCAGCACCTCGCCCGACCGGCAGCGCACGGCCGTCCACCGCCCCTGCTCCGCGATGTACGCCGCGACCGCGCACTGCGGATGCCGCTCCAGCACCTCCGCCGTCCAGGCGTCCGGCGGACCGAGCCTGGGGTCCTCGGCGCCGCCCGAGCGCAGGATCACGTCGGCGAGCTCCAGCCTGCTCGGGTCGGCGGTCTCCTCGGACACGGCGGTGTGCGCTGCGCCCTCACCGCGCGGCTCCCGCGGCGGATCCGCGTACCGCCGCACCGCGACCTCCGGCGGCGACCCGCCCAGCAGCCGGGCCAGCACCCGCAACGGGGCGGTCCTGCGCGGCGGTTCGTACGGGGCGAGGGGAAGCGGCTCCAGCAGCGGCGGGCCCGGCGGCTCGGCGAGGCCGGCGAGGCGGTAGAAGCCGCGGCGCAGCCGGGCGGCCGCCTCCCCGGGAACCGAGGTCACCGCCTCCTCGACCCGGAGGCCCGCCTCGTCGCGAGACCCCCGCAGCGCCGCCTCGACCTGCGGAAGCAGCCGCCGCCCCGCGCGCAGCCGCGGCGCCGACCGTACGAAGGAGGCCACCGGCGAATCAGGGTCGAGCCCCGCGAGCGGCCCGGCGCCCAGCAGCACCGGCACGCCGAGCGCCGCCGCGTAGCAGGTCACGCTGCCGTGGTCGCCGAGTACGAGGTCGGCGCCGAGCAGTGCCTGCCGCCAGCCCTCCAGCGGGTCGATCAGCGTGAGCCCGGCCCGTGCGGCGCGGTCCAGCCACGCGCGCACCTGACCGGGACCGTGGCCGTGCCAGATGTTGGGGTGCAGCACGGCGGCCACCCGGTACTCGTCGGCCGGCAGCTCGGCCGTGAGCCGCGGCAGCAGCGAGGGCAGCACGTCACCGCCCTCGCCGTCTCCGCCGTCCCCGAACAACGACTCCGGGTTCCAGGTGGAGTTGAGCAGCACGAGGCGCTGGTCGGGCCCCACGCCGAGCGCCCTGCGGTGCCGTTCCCTGTAGGGGCGCGCCGCGAGCATCCGGTCGTAGCAGGGGTCACCGGCGACCTCCGCCGTCCCGGCCGCCTCGGGGCACGCGGAGCGCAGCCGGTCGAGCTGTTCGGGATGGGAGAGCACCGTGAGCGAGGCGATCGGCCGCCCCTCGTGGAGCAGCCATTCGGGAGAGAGCCCGAAGACGGGGGCGGGCTCGGGAGCGGGCGCAAGGCGTCCGGTGTCCGGTGTCCGGTGTCCGGTGTAGCCAGCCTTTTATTGTAGCCAACGCCGTGCGAGAGCACCGCCAACTTGCCCTGAATCCGGTGCAGTTGACCGCCGTAGCTCGCGCTGACCGCGAGGTCGACGGGCGTCCGTACGGCCTGTTCCCACGGCAGCACGGGCAGGCCCGCGGCGGCGAGCAGCTCGGGGACGCCGGACCGGAACGGGGAGGAGCCCGTGCACGTGGCCAGTAGCTGCACCCGCAGATCGTCGCGGAACAGCGGCAGCACATCGAGCAGTCGCGTGGCGGACGTCACATTGTGGACGACCAGCAGCACCCGCCGGCAGTCGCCGCGCGTGGCCCACCGGTGCGCCTGCGCCCCCACAGGGACCCGTATCCAGTCGTCCCCGCTCGTCTCGTCCCCGGTCATCCGGGAACCCTAAGCCGTGCCGCCCCGCACGCACGACGAAGGCCCCTCGCCTGTGCGAGGGGCCTTCGGAACAGGTGCGCCGCCAGGGACTCGAACCCCGGACCCACTGATTAAGAGTCAGTTGCTCTAACCAACTGAGCTAGCGGCGCCTGTGTGGTGTCCCCGCTCTCGGCGGCGACAACAGAAATACTACCCCCTTTTCAGGGGTGCTCGTGACCACCCCGGTGATCACCGCTCGCAGCCGCCCCGCGGCACCCGTGCGCCGCACGCTCAGAGCGACAGCGAGAGCATCACCGGCGCCGCCTTGCGGCTCAGCGTCTCGGCGGCCCTGCGCAGCCGGTGCGCGTTCTCCACCGGGAGGGAGAGCGCGAGGCAGCCGACCGAGGAGCCCGCCGTGATCGGGACCGCGGCGCACACGGTGCCGACCGCGTACTCCTGGAGGTCGAGGACGGGGACCGTCGGGGGCTGCCGCTCCAGGGTGTTCAGCAGCAGGCGCTCGTCGGTGATCGTCCGGGAGGTGAGCCTGGCCGCCTTGTGCCGCGAGAGGTGGTCCTTGCGGCCGTCGTGGTCGAGCTGTCCGAGCAGGCACTTGCCGATGGCGGTGGCGTGCACGGCGGAGCGGAAGTCCACCCACTGGTTGACCGCGGGGGTCTGCGGGCCGTCGGCGTACTGCGTGATCTCCAGCTCGCCGTCCTGATACCGGCTGTAGTAGACGGCGGCGCCGACCGTGTCGCGCAGCTCGGAGAGCGTGCGCTGGAGCCGGTCGCGGAGCGCGCGCTCGCGGTTGCCGCCGGAGCCGAGGAGCATGAGGGACTCGCCGACGACGTAGGAGCCCTCGGCGAGCTGCTCCAGGTAGTTCTCCCTGCGGAGCATCCGCAGGAGGTGGGTGAGGTGTCCCGGAGGCAGTCCGGTCTGCTGGGCCAGCGCGTCTTCGCTGATGCCGTCCCGGTGTCCGGCGACCGCCTCCAGCACGCGCAGGGCGTACTGCACCGAGTGGAACGGCGCGGTTGGCTCGGGCCTGAGCGCCACGGTGGCCTCCTTGGAGGGTGTGACCGTACACGCCGTGTCCACTGCGCAGTGCCACGGCCGTACGGTTCACGATAGCGGTCAAGTGCTGTGTTGCGCCGTGGCGTTGCTGCTTTCGGCATATGCCCTCGCCGATGCTTGCGTGCCGCAGGCCGTGCCTGGTAAGGCCCCCGGCCCCGTGTGCGGGGCCGGGGGCGGCGATCACAGGACCGCGCTGAGGAACTCCCTGGTCCGCTCGTGCTCCGGATCGCTGAAGATCTTCTCGGGCGCGCCGGACTCGATGACCCGGCCCGCGTCGAACATCAGCACGTCGTCGGAGATGTCGCGCGCGAAGTTCATCTCGTGCGTGACGCAGAGCATGGTGATGTCCGTGCTGTGCGCGATGTCCCGCAGCACGTCCAGCACTCCGGCCACCAGCTCGGGGTCGAGCGCCGAGGTGACCTCGTCCAGGAGCAGCACCTGCGGGCGCATGGCGAGCGCGCGGGCGATGGCCACCCGCTGCTGCTGCCCGCCGGAGAGCTGGTTCGGGTACTTGTCGATGTGCTCGGTCAGACCCACGAGTTCGAGCAGCTCGCGTGCGCGCTGCTCGGCCTCGTCCTTGGACAGCCCGAGGACGTGCACGGGCGCCTCGGTGATGTTTCGCAGCACCTTCATGTTGGGGAAGAGGTTGAACTGCTGGAAGACCATGCCGATGTGCTTGCGCACCTCGCGGGTGTGCTTCTCGCCCGCCGACACGAGCTTGCCGCCGCGGTCCTCGTGGGTGAGGTAGTCGCCGGCCACCTTGATGGTGCCCTCGTCCGGCTTCACCAGGGTCATGAGCAGCCGCAGGATCGTGGTCTTGCCGGATCCCGAGGGGCCGATGAGGGTCACGTGCTTGCCGGAGGCCACGTCGAAGCAGAGGTTGTCCAGCACGACGTTGCTGCCGAAGCGCTTCGTCACGTTGTCGAACCTGATCAGCTCGCTGCCGTCGACGGCGGGGTTCGCGGACTCCTCGGGGGAGGAGGCGGGCGGTGTGGTGTCAGCGGACAAGACGACGCTCCAAGGCTCGCATCAGCAGGGATGCCGGGTAGGCGATGAGGATGAAGGCGATGCCGACCACGGTGATCGGCTCGGTCGGCTGGAAGGTCTCCGCGCTGAACTGCCGGGCCTGTCCGAGCAGTTCGAGCACGCCGATCGTGGCGAGCATCGGCGAGTCCTTCAGCATCGCGATGACGTAGTTGCCCAGTGCCGGCACCACGCGGCGCACGGCCTGCGGCAGGATCACCGCTCCCCAGGTGCGGCCGCGCGGAAGGCTCAGCGCGGTCGCCGCCTCCCACTGCCCGGCCGGCACGCCCTCGATCCCGGCGCGGTACACCTCCGCGGTGTACGTGGAGTAGTGGAGGCCGAGACCGATCACGCCGGTGATCAGCGCCGAGAAGGTGATCCCCCACTCCGGCAGCACGAAATACAGGAAGAAGAGCTGCACCAGCAGCGGGGTGTTCCGGATGAACTCGGTGATCACGTTGACCGGCCAGCGCACGGCCTTGAAGGGGGAGCGCTGCGCGAGCGCCCACACCAGGCCGAGCGCGAAGGAGATCAGCGAACCGAGCACCAGCGCCTGGAGCGTGACCAGGACGCCGTCCCAGAAACGCGGCATGAAGTCCGCGACAGCGGACCAGTCGAAGGTCATACGGCACCTCCGCCGTGCGTGGCACGGGCCTGCTCGATCTCGCCCCGCGCGTCGAGCTTGCGCATCAGCAGACCGCGCTGCTCGGGCGGCTGCCCGATCCCCGCCTTCGCGTGCCGCTCCAGCACCCGCATGCCGCGGGTCAGGATGAACGCGAGCACGAAGTACATCACCAGGATGATCGTGTAGACCGGCGCGCTGTCGCCGATCGCGTTGCGCACCAGGTTGGCGCCGAAGGTGACGTCGCCGACGCCCACGACGGACACCAGCGCGGTGCCCTTGAGCAGCTCTATCAGCAGGTTGTTGAACGGCGGGACCATCTCGGGCAGCGCCTGCGGCAGCACGATCTTGGTGAGCCGCTGCCAGGGGGAGAAGCTCAGCGCGATGCCCGCCTCGCGCTGCGCGGGGGCCACCGCCGCGATCGCGCCGCGCACGATCTCGGATCCGTACGCGCCGTACGAGAGGCCCAGCGCGAGCACGGCGGCCCACATCGGCACGAGCTGCCAGCCGAAGGCGACGGGCAGGACGAAGAACATCCAGAACATCAGCACCAGGGCCGATGTCCCGCGGAAGATCTCCATGTAGGCGCCGGAGAGGAAGCGCACGATCCACAGCCGGTGCGTGCGCGCGATGCCGACGACGAAGGCGACGAGCGCGCCCAGCGCGGCGCTGTAGACGGTCAGCTGGACCGTCACCCATATCCCCTTGAGGAGCAGTTGCCACAGCCCCGGGGTCAGCTCGGTCATGCGCAGCGCTCCTTCGCCGTCATGGTCGTCATCTCCCCTTCGAGGAAGCCGAAGGGGCGCATGAGCCGCAGGAGTTCGCCGCTCTTCTTCATCTTGTGCAGCTCCGCGTTGAACGCGTCGCGGAGCTTCGACTGGCCCTTGCGGAACGCGAAGGCGCCGGTGCCCAGGTCCTTCTTGCCGTGCAGCGTCCCGGCGAACGGCTGGGTGTACTCGGTCTTCTTGTTGTCCGCCTGCTGTACGACGTTGCGCACGGTCACCGCCGTGCCCGCGAAGACGTCCGCCCTGCCCTGCTCCACCGCCAGCCGCCCGGCAAGCTGGTCCTGGAGCAGCATCATGTCGCCCTCTTTGATGCCGACGTCCTTGGCGTAGTCGATCTCCGCATAGCCGACGCCGGTCGCCATCCTGGCGCCCGTCTTCTTGATGTCCGCGTAATCGTGCAGATTCTTCGGATTTCCGCGGGGGACGATGAAGGAGTCCCGCATCTCGTATTCCGGATCGGCGAAGAGCACCTGGTCGCACCGCACCGGAGTGATGTACATTCCCGCGGCGATCACATCGAACTGCTGGGAGTTGAGACCGGCGATCAGCGAGTTGAACTCGGTCGGCAGCGGTTGCACATGGGCGACGCCCAGCCGCTTGAAGATGACCCGCGCAATGGCCGGCGAAGAGCCGGTCAGTTCCCCGTTCTTGTCGATGTAGCTGTAGGGCTGCTCCCCGGCTATCCCGAGTCGCACCGTGCCCTGGGCTCTGAGCCGCTCCAGCAGATCGCCCCCGCTGTTCTCCGCCGCGCTGGAGACCCGGCTGCAGGCGGTGGTCGCCCCGAGCGCGACCACCGCTGCCGAGGACGCCGCCCCTGCGAGCAGGGACCGGCGGCCGAAACCTCTTCCGTTAATTCCGGTTGTGTTCCCTCGTGGTGGAGCCATGGGCGCGCGGCTACCCGGTTACCGGAACAACATGCCGATCGTTTCCGGCCCTTGATGCCTCCGCGACCAAGGTGGTTCCTGCGAAGGTATTGACACGGGAATGGCGCTCGGGTAACTGGAATGCTCAACTTCCGCGCATTCTCACCGTTTTCCCGTTCTTGGTCCGCTTTCCCGCCGTCACCCCGCGACGGAAGCGGTCACCTCATTCACGCCGGGCCCGGGAATGTCCGCCGCCCCCGCCTCGTACAGCGCGTGCGCCGCGCGGAGCACGAGCGCGTCCTCGTGTCGCGCGGCCACCAGCTGCACGCCGATGGGCAGCCCTTCACCGTCCGTGCCGCAGGGCACCGAAGCGGCGGGCTGCTGCGTCATGTTGAAGGGGTAGGTGAACGGGGTCCAGCCGGTCCAGCGGCTGTAGGAAGCGCCCTCCGGCACCTCGCGTCCAGCCCCGAACGCGGTGCCCGGCATGGTCGGCGTCACCAGCAGGTCGTACGCCTGGTGGAACTCGCCCATGGTCCGGCCCATCGCCATGCGCACGTCCACGGCGGCGAGGTAGTCCAACGCGCTGTAGGCGGCGCCCTGTTCGCAGATCTCCCGCAGCCCCGGGTCCAGCGCGTCCCGCTGCTCCTTGCCGAAGTGCTGTGTCACCCGCGCCGCGCCGCTGAACCACAGGGTGTGGAACGCCTCGGTGCAGTCCGGGATCTGCGGGTCGGCCTCCACCACCTCGGCGCCCAGCGCCGCGAGCCGGTCCACGGCGCGGCCCACCGCCTCGGCCACGGCGGGGTCCACCTCGTACCCGCCCAGGGTGGGGGAGTACGCGATCCGCAGCCCGCGCACCCCGCCCCCGAGACCGTCCCTGAAACTGCCCGTACGGGGCCCGAGATGGGACCAGTCGCGCGGGTCGGGGTCGCTGACCACGTCCATGAGCAGCGCGGCGTCGGCGGCGTCCCGGGTCATCGGGCCGACGTGCGCGAGGGTCCCGAAGGCGCTGGCCGGGTAGAGCGGGATCCGCCCGTAGGTGGGCTTGAGCGCGAAGATCCCGCAGAAGGAGGCCGGGATGCGCACCGAGCCCCCGCCGTCGGTCCCGAGCGTCAGCGGCCCCGCGCCCATGGCCACGGCCGCCGCGCCCCCGCCGCTGGATCCCCCCGACGTACGGGAAGGGTCGTACGGGTTCCCCGTGACCCCGTGCCGGGGCGAGTCGGTGACCCCCTTCCACGCGAACTCCGGGGTGGTGGTCTTGCCGAGGATCACCGCGTTGTGCTCCTTGACCCGCGCGACCGAGGGGGCGTCCTCGTCCTGCGGCGCGTCCTCGCCGATGGCCCAGGACCCCTTGTACGTGGGGGCGCCGCGCAGCAGCAGGATGTCCTTCACGGTGAGCGGCACCCCGTCGAGCAGCCCCTGGGGCGCGCCGCGCTCCCAGCGTTCGGCGCTGGCCCGCGCCTGGGTCAGGGCCGCCTCGGGGTCGATCCGCACGAAGGCGTTCACCCGCTCCCGCGCCTCCTCGGCGCGGGCGAGCGCGGCCCGCGCGGCGTCCACGGGGGAGAAGTCCCCCGCCTCGTATCCGGCGAGCAGCGATGCCGCGGTCAGGGAGCTGAGGTCCAGGTCCGGCATGTCATGTCCTTCCGCGAAGATCCGGCGGGGTCCCGCAGGAAAGCTAGGAGCGGGAGGCCCGCCGGCGGAAGAGGCGCGCGGGCCCCGGACGATCGCCGGCGGTGGCCTCAGCCGCCCGGTACGTAGCCGAGCCCCTTGTCCACGACGTTGCGCAGCGGCTCGCCGGCCTCCCAGCGGTCGAAGTTGTCGAGGAACTGCCGGGCCAGATCGTCCCGCCAGCCCACGGTGTCGCCGCTCATGTGCGGGGAGATCAGCAGCCCCGGCGCGTCCCACAACGGGCTTTCCTCGGGCAGCGGCTCCTCCGCGAACACGTCCAGCGCGGCGCCCGCGATCTGCTCGCCGGCCAGCGCGTCGGCCAGCGCGTCCTCGACGACGTGCGCGCCGCGGCCCACGTTGATGAACCGCGCGTCCTGCTTCATCCGCGCGAAGGCGCCGGCGCCGAACAGCCCGCGCGACTCCTCGGTCAGCGGTGCCACGCACACCACCCAGTCCGCCTCGGGCAGCAGCGCGTCCAGCGAACCGATGGCGTGCACCGTGCCGAACTCCGGGTCGCCCGTGCGCTCGCGCCGCCCCACGAGTTCCACGCCGACACCGAGTGCCGTGAGCGTTCGGCCGATCGCCCTGCCGATGGGTCCCGAGCCGACCACGACGGCCTTCGTGCCGCCCACGCGAATTGTCTCCCGGTGCCGCCAACGCCGTTGTCGCTGCAATTCCCAAGTTCCGTGGAAATCTTTGGCCATGGCTAGTACAAGTCCGGCTACGTATTCCGCAATGGGCTGGTCGAACACCCCACGGGCATTCGTGACGACCGTGTCGGGGGATTCGCCCAGCTCGGGAAGGAGCCGGTCGACACCGGCGCTCGGCGTGTGAACCCAGCGCGGCCTCGGACCGCCGCCGGGCCACGCCTCGCGCACCGCGTCGGAGAGGAAGTCCCACACCAACAGCACGTCGGCGTGCGGGAGATGGTCCGCCAGGTCCTTCTCGTCGGCGTGCACCACACGGGCACGCCCGTGCAGCCTGTCGAGCCGGGGCAGCGGCTCCGCATCGAGGACGAGGACGCGGGGTTCGGACATCGGCGGGAAACCTTTTCGCAACGGAGGTGCGGTGGACTGTGCGAGGTCGCGCGAGGAAGCCCGCGATGCAGGGCGGGGCCTTTTGAGGGATACGAGGATTGACCACGGTAGGGAGCGCAAACTACCTTCGTCAACAAAGGCATCTGTCCCTGCGTCCCGGCTTCCGACCGGCGTGTTCCTTTTCTTCCTTCGGCTTCTCACTTGGCTTCTGGCCGCGCAGGCCACCCCTCCGTTCTTTGGGGCTCGAAATGGATGTCTCCTTCCTCGGCGGACCGCAGCCGCAGCGTGGCGTCGGAATCGTCGCGCCGTTCGACTTCGCCCTCGACCGCGAGCTGTGGCGCTGGGTGCCGGATGACGTGTCGCTGCACCTCACCCGCACCCCGTTCGTCCCCGTCGAGGTCAGCCTCGACCTGGCACGGCTGGTGAGCGAGCACGAGACGCTGCGCGAGGCCGTGCGGGCGCTGTGCGCCGTGGCGCCCGAAGTCGTCGCGTACGCCTGCTCCTCGGGCAGCTTCGTCGCGGGTACGGCGGGCGAGCGCGCGATGTCCGCCGCGATGACCCAGGCGGGCGAGATCCCCGCGCTGACCACCTCGGGCGCGCTGCTCGACGCGCTGCACGAGCTCGACGCGCACCGCATCGCGGTGGTGACCCCCTACACGAAGTCGGTGACCGACTCGCTGGAGGACTTCATCGGCGAGGCGGGCGTTGCCGTGACCGGGCGCAGCTATCTGGGGCTCACCGGCGAGATCTGGCGCGTGCCCTACCGGGACGTGGTGGAGATGGCGCGCGCCGCCGTCGCCGAGGGCAGCCCCGACGCGCTGTTCATCAGCTGCACCAACCTCCCGACGTACGACGTGATTCCGCAGCTGGAGGCCGAGCTGCGGATGCCGGTGCTCTCGGCGAACCAGGTGACCGTGTGGGCCGCGCTGCGCCGCATGGGCAAGCAGGCCGTCGGCCCGTACCAGGCGCTGCTCGACCCGGTGGCCCGACGCGGCCCGGCGGCGATGAACCCCGCGCCGCCCGCCGACCCCTACGGGGAGAGCCTCGGCACCGACCCGTACGCCCCCGCCCCCTACGGGGTGGAGCCCTGCGGCGCCGTCGACACCGGCGAAGCGGCCGAGGGCGTCGAGAGCCCCGCGGCCCCGCAGGCCCCCGAGGACCTCGGCGGGCAGCAGCCCCCGGTCTGACCGGGGCGCACACCTCGTACGACGGGGCCCACCCCTCGTACAGCAGCACACGAGACCGGCGGCCCGCACACGGCGCCGGCGACCGGCACACGCACCAGCGACGGAGGCGCATATGGCGAACGCGGCTGACCACACCAAGGCGGTCGGATTCCTCTACCCCGGCTATTCGGCCGAGGACGACTACCCGCGCCTGGAGCGGATCCTGAACGCCGCGGGCGCTGGGGTACGGCTGCCGCTGGTGCACACCGACATCGGCGAGGACGCCCACCGGGTGGACGCGCTGCTGGAGATGGGGTCGGCCGCGCGCCTCGCCGCGCGGGTCGAGGAGGTCAAGAAGGAGAACGTGCAGGCCGTGGTGTGGGCCTGCACCAGCGCCAGCTTCGTCTTCGGCTGGGACGGCGCGCACGACCAGGTGCGGGAGCTGTCGCTGACCGCGGGACTCCCGGCGTCCAGCACGTCGTTCGCGTTCGCGGGGGCCGTGCGGGAGCTGGGGGTGGAGCGGGTCGCGGTGGCCGCCACGTATCCGGAGGACGTGGCCTCGCTCTTCGCCGCGTTCCTCAAGGCGGCCGGCGCCGAGGTCGTCTCCATGCGCGGCAGCGGCATCATCACCGCGGCCGAGGTCGGCACCTGGGGCAAGGAGGAGGTGCTCGCGATGGCCCGCGCGGGCGACCACCCCGAGGCCCAGGCCGTGCTGCTCCCCGACACCGCGCTGCACACCGCGGCCTGGATCCCCGACCTCGAAGCGGAGCTGGGCAAGCCCGTGCTGACCGCCAACCAGGTCACCGCGCGGGAGGGCCTGCGCCTCCTCGACGTACAGGTGCGCTGCCCGGAGCTGGGCCGCCTCTTCACCTGAGGGGCCCTTAGGGGAGCCCCTGCCCCTAGGGGAACCCCTGCCCCTAGGGGAGAACCCTTCCCGTAAGGGGAAACCCTGCCCCTAGGGGGAGACCCGCCCCCTAGGGGAGCCCCCGGGCCCCGTCCCTCCGTGTCGCGTCGCACACCGCCCCCGGGGAAGAGATCGCCGCCGCCCGCCGTTGTCCCTGCCGGACCACGCGAGACCATCGCGACACCATCCGGAGAGAGGCGGACCCACGTGACGGGCGAGGAGCGGGACGGCGACGGCAGCGTCCAGAGCGACGGCATCCGGGGTACGGCGCACGGCACGGCCCCCGTGCCGCTGTCCGTGCTGGACCTGGTCAACGTCGGTACGGGCTACGGCTCGGCCGACGCGCTGCGGGCCGCGACGGAGACCGCGCGGCTCGCCGAGCGGCGCGGCTTCACCCGCTACTGGGTCGCCGAGCACCACTCGATGCCCGGCGTCGCCAGCTCCTCGCCCGCGGTGATCCTCTCCCACCTCGCCGCCCACACCGAGCGGATCAGGCTCGGCTCCGGCGGCGTGATGCTGCCCAACCACGCCCCGCTGGTGATCGCCGAGCAGTTCGGCACCCTGGAGGCCTTCGCGCCGGGCCGCATCGACCTGGGCCTGGGCAGGGCGCCCGGCACGGACGGCGCGACGGCGGCCGCGCTGCGCAGGACCGAGCGGCTCCAGGAGGGCGCCGATGAATTCCCGCAGCAGCTCGCGGAGTTGATCCGCTTCCTGGACGACGACTTCCCCGACGGCCACCGCTATGCGCGGATCCACGCCGTGCCGGGCCCGGTGCAGGGCGGCGACGTGACCACGCCGCAGGTGTGGCTGCTGGGCTCCTCGGGCTTCAGCGCGCAGCTCGCGGGGCAGCTCGGTCTGCCCTTCGCCTTCGCGCACCACTTCTCCAGCCACAACACGATGCCGGCGCTGGACCTCTACCGCGAGAGCTTCCGCCCCTCCGCCGTGCTCGACGAGCCGTACACGCTGATCGGCGCCGCCGCGCTGGCCGCCGACGAGGAGCGCGAGGCGCACCGCCAGGTGCTGACCGGGGCGCTGTCCATGCTGCGGCTGCGCACCGGACGTCCCGGCCTGATGCCCACGCCGGAGGAGGCCGAGGCGTACCCGTTCAGCGAGATGGAGCGGGACTTCGTGGACAAGTGGCTGGGCAACGTCACCTACGGCACCCCGGACGCGGTGCGGGAGGGCCTGAACGCGCTCGCCAAGCGCACCGGCGCCGACGAGCTGATGCTCACGGCCAACGCGCACACGCCCGCGGCGCGGGTGCGGTCCCTGGAACTGGTCTCCGAGGCCTACGAGTTGCCGCACCTTGCCTGACGGCGCCTCGTAAGGCCGGACCGACTTGGACCGGTCGTGGCCGCTAGTGCAGCAGCTTGTCGATGTACTCCGGCGCCATCGGCTTCGCGTAGTGCCAGCCCTGGCCCGTGTCGCAGCCGATGCGCCGGAGCCGGTCGGCCTGCGCCTGGCCCTCCACGCACTCGGCGGTCACCGTGAGCCCGAGCTTGTGCGCGAGCTGCACCAGCGCGGCCACGATCGTCTCGTCCGCGGGGTTGGAGTGCCGCGCCGTGCGGAAGCCCTGCACGAAGGTGCCGTCCAGCTTGAGCACCCGTACGGGCAGCCTGCTCAGGTAGGCGAGGTTGGAATAGCCGGTGCCGAAGTCGTCGATGGCGATGCGCACGCCCATGTCGCTCAGCGCGTGCAGCGCCTCCAGCGGACGGCCGCCGGAGCCCATCACCGCCGACTCGGTCAGCTCCAGCTGGAGCAGCCCCGAGGGCAGCCCCGTCTCGCGCAGGATCTCCCGCACGTCGGCCACCAGGTCGGAGTCCCACACCTGCCGTACGGCCACGTTCACGCTCACGAACAGCGGCGGTCCCGGGTGCTCGTCCATCCACCTGCGGGCCTGGCGGCACGATTCCGCAAGGACCCAGCGGCCGAGCTGCACGATGGCGCCGTTCTCCTCGGCGAGCCCGATGAACCGGTTCGGCCCGAGGGTGCCGAAGCGCGGGTGCCGCCAGCGCACCAGCGCCTCCACGCCGCGCAGGGTCTCGTCCTCGAAGCCCACGATGGGCTGGTACTCCAGCGTGAACTCGTCCCGCTCGATCGCCCCGCGCAGCGTGCTGGCCAGCTCCTGGCGGGTCATCCGGTGCGCGTTCCGCTCCGGGTCGAAGAGGGTCCAGCGGTCGCGGCCGTCGGCCTTCGCCCAATACAGCGTGGTGTCGGCGGCCTGCATCAGCTCGGTGGGCCCGGTGTGGGCTGCCTCCCGCTCGACCACGCCGATGCTCGCCGACACCGCGAGCCGCGAGCCGTTCAGATCGAACGGTTTGCGCAGCTCGGCCTGCACGGCCTCGGCGAGGGAGGAGAGCTGTTCCGTGCCCGCCGAGCTCTCCACGAGCAGCGCGAACTCATCGCCGCCGAGCCGCGCGACCAGGTGGCCCCGGCCCTCGCCGTCCTCGGCGCAGCCGGCCAGCCGCCGGGCCACCGCGCACAGCAGCTCGTCGCCGGCGCGGTGCCCGAAGGTGTCGTTGACCGCCTTGAACCCGTCCAGGTCCAGGTAGCAGAGGCCGACCCGGCCCGTGGCGCTCTCGCCGAGCGCGGTGGCCAGCCGCTCGAAGAACAGCGCCCTGTTGGGCAGCCGGGTCACCGGATCGTGCATCTGCAGGTGCCGCAGCCGCTCCTGGAGGTCGTGGCGCTCGCTGGCGTCGGCCACCGTCAGCAGCGCCTCGCCGCCCCGCGAGGTCGGGGTCAGCGCCACGTCGGCCCACAGCGTGTGGCCGTCGGCGTGCTTGAGCCTGCTCGTGCTGCTCATCCTGTCGCTGCGCCCGCACAGCACCTCGTGGCAGGCGCGGCGCGCGTGCTGGTCGGGGGCGATCCCGGCGAGCTCGGCGACCGGCACGGCGGCCAGCGTCTCGGCGCGCACCCCGAGCAGGGTGCCCAGCGCCCGGTTCGCCGACCGTACGAGGCCGTCCCGCCCGACGATGGCCATGGGGAGCTGCGCGGCGTGGAAGGCGGCGCGGTAGTCGCTGATCGGGGGGCGTCCCCTGCGCCCGCGCCTGACGCGTTCTCCAATACTCTCCGTGATGGTTTGCGCTGGTGTTCCGGGGGCGTGGCCGGGGCTCTCGCCCGGCCCTTCGAGGGGTCCGTTCACCGATCGCTCCCACGGGGGACTCGATTCGTGCGGACAGGACCGGCGGCGGAACTGTGCCGTCCGGAAGCGGGTCCGCGCTGGAAATGTGCCGATCATAGAGGCAGCCGGGAGGCCGTAGCCAGCGTCCGGGAGGCTGATCAAGGCCACTGTTGCCGGTGTGGCAGACGCGTTCTTACGCGGGTGACAGTTTCTGCTCCGGTGTTGAAAGAACCGCGACCGGGGTCGACGCCAGGTGACGCGCCGTAGCCGCCGCGCGATGGCACGGACGGCCCAGCCGAACAGGACCAAACGGGCTTAGCGGGACAAGGGTGGAGGCCGGTCCGCAGTTCCCGATCCGGTGAGGTCGATACGTGGCGCAGCGGCGAACGCCCCGTGCGGTGGCCGCCCTCGACGGGTGGCGCCGGCCCGCGGCAGCACTCATATCGATGACGGCCTTCATGTCGATGGGGCTCATCGCAGGTCCCATCACCACCGCGTACGCCGCCGCGAGCCCGTGCGCCCTCCCGCGCACCGACGCACACCATTCGCTGGGCGTGGACAGCTGGGACGCGAGCTACCCCAGACCACGGGGCGCCGTTGACGCCGCGATGGTCTTCCTCTCCTTCCCCGACGCGCAGCCCATGACGACCCCGCGCCAGCTCACCGCCGACCACTTCCCGGCGACCTCCGACTTCTTCCGCCGGGTCTCGTACGGCGCCTTCGACCTGCGGGCGCACCCGGACAACCGGTGGACTCAGATGCCCCGGTCCTCGACCGCGTACGGGATACAGCGCGACTGGGGCCAGGAGCAGCGCACGCAGTACCTGCGGGACGCGATCGCGGCGGCGGATCCGCACATCGACTTCAGCCGGTACGACTTCGTCTACCTCGTCGCCGACCCCGACGCCCCCGGCGTGAACCCGGACGCCACCAAGGTGGTCAACCTCGACGAGCCGCTGGAGGCCGACGGCAAGGACCTCAACCGCATGGTCACGGTCTTCGAGCAGACCCCGCCCGACCGCAACGTGCTGGCCCACGAGACGGGCCACATCTTCGACCTCCCCGACCTGTACCGCCGCCCCACCGACGGCACGGGCGACTGGGACACGTACGTCGGCGACTGGGACCTGATGGGCAGTCAGTTCGGTCTGTCGCCCGACCCGTTCGGCTGGGACAAGTGGAAGCTCGGCTGGCTGGACCGGCGCAACGTGACCTGCTTCCCCGCGGGCAAGGGCAGCGACGCGGCCACCCTGCGCCCGCTCGGCGACCGCCGCCTGGGCGGCGCGGGCGACCGCAGGCTCGCCGTGCTGCGCACGGGACCCACCGAGGCCCTGGTCATGGAGGCGCGCGAGCCGCAGGGCCCGGACTCCGCCTCGTGCGGCCGCGGCGTCCTCCTCTACTGGGTGCGCAGCGACCGCCCCTCGACGGAGGGCCCGGTGAAGGTGATCGACGGCCACCCCCGTACGGACGGCTGCCCGGCCTCCGCGGTCCTGCCCCGCCTCGCCGACGCCCCGCTGAGCACGGGCGAGAGCTACGCGACCCGCCACGGAGGCGGCATCCGCGTAGAGGTGACGGGCCGCTCCGAGAACGGCGGCTGGAACATCCGCGTCACGCGTGGCGGCCTTCCCTCTTCGGTGCCGGACACGGGGGTGAATGCGGCGGGGATGCCGCCGGTGCGGTAGGGGGTCAGCGGGGTGTGGCGCCGGGTGTGCTGCTGGGTGTGCTGCTGGGTGTGCCGCGCAGCTCGAACCAGACCGTTTTCGCGGCCGGCCCCGTCCGCTCCGCGCCCCACGCGTCCGTGCACGCGCCGAGGAGCGCCAGCCCGCGGCCGCCTTCCTCCTCGCTGTCCGCTGTGCGCGGGGTCGGCAACTCCGTCGAGCAGTCGTGGACTTCGACGCGTACGCCGTCGTCGGTACGCCGCAGGAGCACGGTGCAGGGGGAGTCCGGTACGTGCTTCACGACGTTCGAGAGGAGCTCGGTCACACCGAGTTCCGCGGCGTCGGAGAGGGCGGCGAGGTGCCAGGCGGCGAGGTGGGCCCGGAGGATGCGGCGTACGTGGCGGGCGCTGTGGAGTCCCGGGGTGAGGGTGAGGCGGTATCGGCGGCCTGGCCAGGGGGCGCGGGTGGGCTCGTCGAGCGCTTCGTCGCGTACGTGGATTTCGGGGTTCACGGGATCAGCGTGGTGAGTGCTGACTACTCTCAGCTAGAGAACATCACCCAACGTCCCTGCTGTTCGGATGGAGGCGGCGCCATGGTGGCTCCGCGTGAACTCGACCCATCGGCCTCGGTATTGGACTTCTTCGGCAGCGAGTTGCGGAGACTGCGCGTGAAGGCGGGGCTGAGTCAGGAGCGGTTGGGCGAGATCGTGAATTACACCGGGGCGTTGGTGGGGCTCGTGGAGACCGCGCAGCGCACGCCCAGCCTGGATTTCGCGAAGCGGTGCGACGGCGCGTTGGGCGCCGACGGCGTCCTGATCCGCCTCTGGCCGCTGGTGAGCAGGGCCGGACTGCCGCGGTGGTTCCAGGGGTACGCGGAGCTGGAGGCCAAGGCGACGGAGATCCGTACGTATCAGGTGCAGGTCGTGCACGGGTTGCTCCAGACCGAGGAGTACGCCCGCGAGGTGCTGCGGCCTGCGCGGCCCGTGGACCTTGATGGGCTGACGCGGGCGCGGATGGATCGGCAGCAGGCGCTTACTGGGGAGCGGGCCCTGCGCTTCTGGATGGTTCTCGACGAGGCCGCGCTGTGCCGGACCGTGGGGAAGCCCAGCGTCATGAGGGCCCAACTGGCAAGGCTGTTGGAATACCGCGAGTCACCTCAGGTGGTGATTCAGGTGTTGCCCAACAGTGCGGGCGCGCATGCCGGGTTCAACGGTTCGGTCACCCTCATGTCCTTCGACGACAGCCTGGATATTGCCTACGCGGAGGGGTATGGCGGTGGGCAGACGCTGTCGCAACCAGACGAGGTGCAACGGTGCGGGGTGAAATACGATCTCGTGCGAGCCGCCGCGCTGTCCCCCGACGATTCGGCGGAGTTGATCGCTCAGGTCATGGAGGAACTGGATGAGCAGCGAGATTGACCTGTCCCAGCCGTGCTGGCGCAAATCCAGCTATAGCGGTAGCGAGGGCGGCGAGTGTGTGGAGGTCGCTGAGGTCGGTTCTCAGGTCGCGGTGCGAGACTCGAAGAACGTGCGGGGTCCCGTACTCGCCTTCTCCGCCGCCGCGTTCGGCGCGTTCGCCGCAGCAGCGGGGGAGGGCGTCTTCGACGCTGACTGACCCCGCACTCCGCGAGGGACGTGGAGGTGCTGGATGTGCAGCAAGTCTGACCTGTCCCAGCCGCATTGGCGTAAGTCCAGCTACAGCGGTGGCCAGGGCGGTGAGTGCCTGGAGGTGATCCGAGCCGGCGCTCGGATCGCTGTCCGGGACTCGAAGAACACGCAGGGCCCCGTACTCGCCTTCCCCGCCGCCGCGTTCGGCGCATTCGCCGCTGCCGCCGGAAAGGGTGTCTTCGGCGCCCGCTGAGGTGACGTCGTACGAGGAGGGGTCGGGCGGTCGTTGTCCGGCCCCTCAGCTCTGCCCGGATCGGGGTTTCCGGGACCCGGTGTGCCGAGGTCCGGTGGCGCGCGGGGTCCAACAAAGGCTTTGGGAGAGGACCCTCCCAACCCAAACCCGGTTCGGCTCACCCGGACGGGTGGCGTTGGCGAACAGCCGCTCGCCTGCGGCCAGTTGTCGCCTACTCTCACCTCGACCACCACAACCGAACATGCGACGGCCCCCGCCGGGACTGGCATCCCGAACGAGGGCCTGACCACCGAGGAAGACAAGGCCCTTCCCGATGGCTGACCAGCACTCTAACGCGCACGCGCGCGCCCAACACCCCCTTCCCCGCGCCGGAGTCACCCACATCCGGCACCGCCACACCGAACGCTTCACCGTGGTCGGCAACCACCTCGCCCAGCACCGCGAACTCTCCCTCACCGCCATCGGCCTGGCCGTCCACATCCAGTCCCTGCCCGACGGCGCCGTCGTCAGCATCAAGTGCCTGACCTCCCGCTTCCGCGAGGGAGAGGTCGCCATCGCGCGCGCACTGCGGGAGTTGGAGCGCTGCGGCTACCTCGCCCGCGTACGCGAACGCACGAGCGCGGGCCGCTGCATCACCCGCACCGTCTCGTACGACAAGCCCCCGTGCGCCGCCGCCCCGGAGCCCGCGCCCGCCCCCGTAAGGGAACCCGCACCGACCCCCGAGCCGGACCCCGTACCCGTAAGCCCGCCCGCCACCGCGCTCCTCGCCTCCCTCCGAGGCCGCGACCCGCGGCTGCTGCTCGGCGAACACGACATCCGGCGCCTCGCCCCGGCGGCCGCCGCATGGTTCGCGCGCGGGGTGCCGCCCGAGGACGCCGCCCGCACGCTCGCCGCCGACCTGCCCGCTGGGGTGATCCGCCGCCCGGCAGCCCTGTTGTCGTACCGCCTCACCCACTGGCTCCCACCGGCCCTCCCACCAGCCGACAATCACCCGCGCCCCGTACAACTCCCACCCCCACTCCAAACCTGCGACGGCTGCGAACGCGCCTTCCGCGCACCGGAGGCGGGCCGGTGCCGCGACTGCCGCCGTAAGGTGCCCCACAGCTTTCCGGCTCTTCGACGTATGTACGAGCGCCATGCAGGGGGCGGTGAATGAAGGCGGACGAGATGTGCCTCGCGGGCCTGATGCAGCGGAATCAGCAATTCCAGATTCCGCTCTATCAGCGGACCTACTCCTGGACCACCAAGCAGCTCGCGCAGTTGTGGAGCGACATCCTCGACCAGGCCCGGCTGCTGGAGGAGGACAGGAAGGGCACGAAGGGCACGACGCATTTCCTCGGGTCCCTCGTGTTCGCGCCCTCGCCCCATACCGAGGTCGCTTTTCCCCGGTACATCGTGGTGGACGGACAGCAGCGGCTGACCACGCTCTCCCTCGCGCTCGCCGCGATCCGCGACCACCTCGCCGATCGGGACCCGGGCGCCCGCAAGCGCATCGACGACAAATACCTGGTCAACAAGGAGAACGGCGGCGTCGATCACTTCCGGCTCCTGCCGACCCAGGCGGACCGCGAGCACTATGCCGAGTTCGTCCGTGGCACGCACGCGGGCGGTGGGGGCAGCGACGGGATCGGAGGCACATACCGGTTCTTCCGCACGAAGCTGGTGGAGGCGGAGGAGGACCCGGCCGAGCCGTACGACATCGCCCGCATCGAGCAGGCGATAGTCTCCCGGCTCACCTTCGTGGCGATCACTGCCGGGCAGGACGACAACGTCCACCGCATCTTCGCATCGCTCAACAACACGGGCCTCAAGCTCAGCCAGGCCGACCTGCTGCGCAACTACCTGTTCATGAAGCTCGGACACCGCGGCGAATTCGTGTACGAGACGTACTGGCTGCCGCTGCAGAACATGTTCAGCAACGAGAACCTGGAGCACCTGATGTGGCTCCAGCTCGTGCTCGGCGGCGACGACCGTGTGCGCAGGCAGGACCTCTACGCCGCCCAGCAGGCCCGCTTCGAGGGCGAGGGCGCCGACGAGGCGGCCGTCGAGGCGTACGTGGGGGAGCTGTACCGCCGCGCCGCCTTCCTGAAGAGGATTCTCACGCCGGAGACCGAGGAGGACCCCGAAGTCCGCGCGGGGCTGCGGCGGTTGCGGGAGTGGCAGGCGAGCGTCGCTCACCCGGTGGTGATGCTGCTGCTGGAGATGCGGGAGGCGGGCACGGCGGACAGCGCCGAAGTCGCCCGTGGCCTCTCCTATGTCGAGAGCTTCCTCGTACGGCGGATGATCTGCTGGATTCCCACGAACAACCTCAACCGGATCTTCCAAGCCGCACCGGGACAGCTCCCGCGGGACGCCGGACCGGCCGACGGGCTCCGGCAGTTGCTCTCGGCCGAGCGGCGGTTCTGGCCGGGCGATGAGGACCTGCGCGACCAGATGCGCCGGGGGCGTTTCTACCAGCGGGGCCGCGCTCATCAGCGGAGCTTCGTTCTCCGGCGCCTGGAGGAGAGCCACGACCACCCGGAGCCGGTCGACTTCGAGCGTGCCGGCCTGACGGTCGAGCACGTGATGCCGCAGTCCGCTGGACGTGAGTGGCTGGAGGGGCTGGCGGCCGAGTGCGACGAGGGCGAGACGCCGGAGGACCTGCACGCCCGACTGGTGCACACGGTGGGCAACCCGACCCTGACCGCGGTGAATTCGCAGCTGTCCAACAACCCCTTCGACCGCAAGAAGGACCTGTTCGCGGCCAGCCACCTGGAGCTCAACCGCTCCATCGCCGCCACGGACCGCTGGGGCGCGGCGGAGATCCAGGCGCGTGCGGACGAACTGGCCCAGCGGGCGATCGAGTTGTGGCCTGCTCCGGTGACGAGGGTGTCCCGGGTGGAACGCGGACGCGACTGGGAACACCTGCACCAGGTGCTGGCCGCACTGCCGGACGGCATGTGGACGACGTACGGCGATCTGGCGGCACTGGTGGGGTCGAGCGCCCAGGCGGTGGGCCGGCACCTCGTCCACACCAAGGGCGTCTTCAACGCCCACCGGGTCCTCACCGCTGAAGGCCGGGTGCCCGAGGGCTTCCGGTGGCTGGACGGCAGCGACGCGGATGTGTACGGACTCCTCGCGAAGGAGGGCGTCGAGTTCACGGACGCCGGTACGGCGCTGCCGTCCCAGCGCCTCACGGCCGAGGACCTGAGCGCGCTGGCGGGTGTGCAGGGCAGCGAGGAACTCGACGAAGGGGACCGTCGGCTGTCGGCGGACGCCGAAGCCGGTCCGGCGGACGGCTGGGAGCAGCGCCGGGCGCGCTTCCGCCGGCAGCTGGAGGCGGACAACGGCGAGGAGGAGACCGCTGCCGTCCGGGAGCTTCTCGGATTCTGGGAGTCGGCCGGCGGCTCCGTCGGGTACGGCTTCGGCAAGACGTACGTCAGCGCCTCACTGATGCTGGACCGTCCGCGTACGGGGGAGATCTGGCCGCTGAGCATCGTGCCGGGTACGGGCCGAGGCGGCGGGCTCGAGATCGTCTTCCAGCATCTGGCGGCCCGCGAGCCCTTCACCGACCCGGCGCTCCGTGAGGACCTGCGGCAGCGGCTGAACCGCATGAGGGGCGTCGGCATTCCGGAGGGGAAGCTCGCCCTGCGCCCCACCGTCCCGCTGACCGTGCTGGCCGACGAGGGGAACCGGCGCGTGTTGCTGGAGACACTGGCGTGGTTCCGCGACCGGGCGGTGGCGACCGACTGAGGGGCGAGGGGCGCGTACGGCAGCGAGCTGAGCTGTCATGCGGGCCGCATGCGAAAACACCGGAGGCCCCTCGCTCTCGCGAGGGGCCTCCGGTGTGTCTGTGCGCCGCCAGGGACTCGAACCCCGGACCCACTGATTAAGAGTCAGTTGCTCTAACCAACTGAGCTAGCGGCGCCCGCTGACGTCGTAGACCTTAGCATCGCTCTCCGCTGTTGTGAAAATCGATTGTCCGCGCTCCTGCCCGGCCCGACCTGCACGGACGGCGCGCTGGGTGCGGATGCAGGCCCAGAGCAGTACGTCGGGGCCCGGCAGCCAGGGATGCCGCACGTCGGGGGCCACCACCCAGCGGGACGTGGCGGGTGCGGGATCCGCGGGGTGCAGCGCCGGGATGGTGACCGCGTCGCCGCGGCCGTGGCAGAGGAGCTGGGGGAGCGCGGGGCCGGTCCCGTACCCGTCCGCCCCGGCCCGCCCGGACTCGCGAGCCCCGCTGCCGGACCCGTCGACCCCGCCGGACCCGTCGGGCGCCGGGTCGTGCCACTCCTCCCAGTCGAGCAGGGCGGGGAGCCGGTCCGCCGTGCCGGGGGCCGCGAACAGCAGGGTGCGGTCCCGGTGCACGGCGACGGGGCCGCTGCCCGGGCCCGCCGACCAGAGGCGGTCGAGGAGGTGGCGGCCGAACAGCGGCGCGGTGCTGATCACGTCGAACGCGGTGCCGCAGGGCAGCACGCTCGGCGCGGAGGGGCGCAGGTGCCACAGCGCGTGCACGCTGCGCGGGAAGTCGCTGGCCGAGGCGAGCCAGTCCGCGCCGGCGAGGGTGACCCGGGCCGGGCCCGAGGCGGGCGGTGCCCCGCGGTGCGGGTGCGCCGGGCCCGCGGGAGCCCGTCCCGTGCCGGGGAGGCGGAGGCGGGTGGGGTGCGCGGTCTGCCGTTGCCAGTCGCTCATGCGTATAGAGGTAGCGAAGGCGGGCGTTCCGTTTCCGGGGAATGCCGGAAACGGGGACAGCGCGGAGAGGCGTCGGGTACCTTCTGCCCGGGATATGCCAGAGGGGCAGGACCCGAGGGGTTACTCCGGGTACGTCGGGAGACCGCGCCTCTCGCGCAGCACCCGCACCCGCACCCGCACCCGAGCCCGAATCCGGACCCGCTTCCGCCCTGGACCCGCCTCCGCCTGGCCCCGCGTCCGCCCCGGACCCCCGCTCGCCCCCGTACCGCGGCCGCCTCAGCCGCCCTCAGTCCGTCCTGCGGTCCGCGATCAGCTTGCGGCCGAACTCGATCATCTTGCGCGCGTAGGACTCGGTCCAGCCGCCGCGGTCGGCGATGGCCGCGTCCGAGAGCCGGTCGAAGCGCTTCGGGTCGGCGAGCTGCGCGGCGGCGATCGCCTGGAACTCCATGGCGCGGTCGGACGCCGAGCGGAAGGCGAGGGCCAGCTCGGTGGAGCGGCCGAGGAGTTCCCGGGGGTCGGCTATCGACTCCAGGCCGAAGAACTGTCCTTCACCCTCGGCGGCCTCGGCGGGCTCGAAGAGCAGGGGCGCTGGCCGCCGGAAGCGCGGCACGCCGCGCGGGTCCGGACTCGGCTCGGACATCGGACTACCTCCAGGTGCTTCGGGGCCGCCTTCCATTGTGCGGGGTACCCGCCGCACCCCGCCGGGGCACGGGAACGCGTGGGACGGCAGGGGCGTACGGGATCCCCGCGGGGATCAGGGCGTGCGCACGGTGTGCGCGGCGAGGTGGGAGAGCACCGCCTGATGGGCCTCCCAGCCGTCGGGGAACTTCACGGTCACGCCGAGCTGGACCGGCTCCGTCGCGGGGTGGTCGTCCAGCAGCTCGGGGACGCCCGCGCGGCACACCACGACGCACGCGTGCCGGTGCCGCGAGGCCAGCACGCACAGCCGCCCCGTCTCCAGGTGGAACTCCGTCGCGTCCGGCCGCCCGGAGAGCGGGTGCAGCACGACCGTGACGTCGAACTCCCGGCCCTGGAGCCGGTTCGCGGTGTCCACGGTGACGTCCTCGACGCCCAGTGCGGCCAGCTCGGCCCGTACGGCCGCGGCCTGGTCGCGGTGCGCCGTGCCCACGGCGACGCGCTCGGCGGTGAGCGGAGCGGGCGCGTCGGAGCGCTCGTCCGTCGTGCTGCCCTCGCGGGCCAGCAGCCGGTGCACGACCTGCGCGACGGCGGCCACCGCCTCCGGGTCGGTGCGCGGGGTGTGCCGGTGGGGCAGCTCCAGCAGGCCCCAGCCCGAGGCCGCCGCCTCGTCGATGACCCGGTCGGCGGGAGAGCCGTCCGCCGGCCCGGCGAAGGAGAGCGCGCGGTCGCCAGGACCCGTGCCGCTGTGGAACGGCGTGAACGGATAGAACGCGGCGGACACCAGCGGCGCCGCCGAAGCGGGCAGCCGCCAGGAGACCGGCAGCCGGTGCTGGGGCAGCCGCGGATTGTGCGCGAGCAGCGCGGACACGGCGCTCGCCGAGGGGTCGTACGAGAGCCCCGCCCACTGCTCGGCGCCGACCTGGCTGAACGGGTCGAGCTGCCCCGGATCGCCCACGAACAGGGCGCGCTCGAAGAGCCCCGCGACGGAGAGCAGGGCGTCGGAGCGCATCTGATACGCCTCGTCGACGATCGCGTACGGCCAGGGCTCGTCGGGCTTCACCCAGGCCCACTTCGCCGCCGTGGACACCACGATCGGGAGCTCCGCCAGGTCGGCGGGCTTGGCGGAGGGGGTGACGGAGGGGTGACCGTCCAGCACCGGGTCGTACGGGTGCGGGTCGCTGCTGTGCAGGCGGCCGACCGGCAGCTCCGGGTCGGCCCTGGCGATGCGGTCGACCAGGTCGTCGACCTGCGCGTTCGTCTGCGCGACGATCATCAGCCGGTGCCCGGCGGCGGCGAGTTCGCGGGCCGCGCGCACCACCAGCGTGGACTTGCCCGCGCCGGGCGGCGAGTCCACCACCACGCCGCGCTCGGTGCCGTTCAGCGTGCTGTCGAGGATGGCCGCCGTGGCACGGTCGGCCGCGCCGCCGGGGTCGGGGTGCCGGGCGGTGGCGGCGTCGGCGGGGGCGTCCGGCGCCTCGATACCGGGGCCGGCGGGGGCGGGGGCGGGGGCGTCCGGCGCGAGGCCGCCGGGCTCCGTGGTGCTCAAGGGGTCCTCCGTCACAGGGTGCGCGCCCACGCGGTGCTCGCTCACAGCAGGTCCTCCGCCGTCACCGGGTCGGGCGGCTCGGCCGGCGGCGGCAACTCGTCCTGCGCGGCGGCCGTTTCGGGCGGGCCGCCGTGCGTCCAGGGCGTGTCCTCCGGCGCGGGCAGCCCGGGGCCGCCGCGGGGCGCGTGCTCGAACAGCGTCCAGCACACCGCCTCGCCCCTCGCGGGAACGGTGCCGGGCGCGGGCTCCTTGCCGCGCCCCATGCCGTTCACCACGCGCAGAGTGAGCAGCCCCTGCTCGGGGGACTCCACGAACTCGGCCGCCTGCTGGGCCCCTTCGGGCAGCGCCCGGTAGACCTTCGCGCCGGGGGAGAGCTGCGGCTCGTCGGCCGTCCGCACCGTGACCAGCGGGCGCGGCATCGGCCGCTTCCCCTCCGACCAGGTCATCTCCACATCGGTCACCTCACCGGCGAACGCCTGCCCGGCCAGCCTCCGCGCGGCCATCGCCAGCGGATCGTCCAGCGCCTCGTGCGCCTCCAGCCTGGCCTGCGCCAGCTCGCGGCCCGCCAGCTTCTGCGCCGCGGTCACCGCGTCGTCCAGCCGCGGCTGCGGGGGCTCGCCCGCGCGGAGGCGGTCCCGGTGCGCGGTGTAGGACCAGCGGTCGCGCTTCCAGCGCTCGGCCACCCTGCCGCCCTCGGGGAGGGAGCGCAGGAGCTCGATGCCGCGCCACATGTCGCGCCAGGTGGGGGCTAGCTGGGAGGTGATCAGCTCGTGTATGCGCTCCTCGGCGCCGGGCAGCCCGGCGTCGTACGCCTCGATGGCGGGGGCGAGCAGCCTGTTGTCGAATGCCGGGTCGGTGGCGGGACCTGCCGGCGGCACCAGGAGCTGGCCCTCCGCGTCCCGCCCGGTCTCGGCACGCAGCGCCGCCTCGGCGCCGCCCAGCCCCTCGGGCGGGTCGATCCAGGCGAGCAGCGAGGGCAGGTGCTGGTCCTCCAACTGGCTCTGGCCCGTGGCCCAGTGCCTGGTCAGCAGCTCGGTCATGGTCAGCAGCAGGCAGGACCCGGGAACCCGCGCCCGCTCCCCGTACTGCGAGAGCCAGCGCCCCAGCAGCGGGACGCGCGGGGGCGCCGGATGCGCCGCCTCCGGATCGTCCTCCGCGGTGCGCCGGAAGCGGGTGGAGCGCCCGATGAGGCGTACGAAGTCGGCCGCTGGGCGGTTGGGGACGAGCAACTGGGGCGCGTCGGCGCACAGTTCGGCCTGGACCGTGGTCTGTTTGCCGGTCTCGGGGTCCTTCTCCTTGCGCTCCTCGTACTCGACGTCGTCCTGTGCCGACTCCAGGTGCGGCAGCAGTACGTCGGCGAGGCTCGACAGGAAGGCGAAGCGCAGGTCGCGGTCGCGGGGCTGCGGCACCACCAGCGTGACCGGCGCCTCGGGGTCGGTGCCGAGCATGGCGCCCAGCGGCGCTCCGGTCTCGCCGGCTGTGGTCAACGGGACGAGCACCAGCGGGCGTTCGGCGAGGTGCCGGTGGCGGACGGTGGCAGCGGGCTGCGCGCGGCCCGCCGCGGCCGCGTCCATCCGCGCGAGCACGGACATCAGTGACATGGCGTCTCCCTCGCGTCTCCGGAAGCCCCGGTGTCCTCGTCCGCCTTAGCCGCCGCCAGCGCTTCGGCCCGCAGCGCCGCCGCCCGCCGCAGCATGGCGGCCGCGGGGTCCTCGGGAGCCTCCGCGTCATCGGGCCCGGGCTCCGGCTCCGGCGCGTGTGCCGCGGCCCGCACCTCCTCCACCGTGGTCAGCGCGCCCAGCTCGCCGCGCACGCCGCGGCCCAGCACCTGCACGTCGCCGGTCTCGCGCGCCCTGGCCCGGCAGTGGAACGCCAGCTCGCAGCTCGACAGGCACTCCGGCGCGTACGCCGCCGGCACCGACTCCACCGCGGCCGTCAGCTCCCCCGGTGACTGCTCCGTGTCGAAGGTGGTGCCCTCGGGCAGGGCCGCGGCGATCTCCTCGACGCGGGTGAGCCTGGTGAGCTGCCGCAGCGTCGCGGCGCGCTGTTTCCGCAGGTCGACGAGGGCCCCGGTGGGCAGGTTGGAGAAGTCCTTGGGGCACACCAGCAGGGCGCGCGCGGCGACCCGCACGCCGAGCCGCGCCGCGGGGTCCTCCAGCGCCAGTGCGTACACCGCCGCCTGCCGTGCCGCCGCGCCGACCTTCGCGGGGTCGGCCGAACCGTCCAGCACCGGGAAGGACTTGATCTCCAGCACCGTGCAGGTCCCGTCCGGATGCACGGCCAGCGCGTCCGGCTCCAGATACGCCGTGGACCCGGCCACGTCCAGCGCCAGCATCGGGTGGTCCAGCAGTGCCCAGCCGCCGGCTTCCGCGGCCTCCCGCAACGCCAGCCGGGTGCGCTCCGTGCGCCCCGCCGGGCCGTCGGCGGTCAGCTCCGGCACGGCCACGTCCTCGGGCTCGGGGCGCTCCTCGCCGGTGCGCGCGCACAGCAGCCCGATCAGCTCGGCGCCGCCGTCCTTCTTGACCCGCGCCTCGAAGGCGTTGCCGCGTACGAAGGCGAACTGGGACTGCCCGAACGGCGCGGGCGCCCCCAGCCGTTCCGCTATCGCGGCCTTGTCCACGCCCGCGCCGTCCAGCAGGGCGCGGCGGTGGCAGCCCGGGTTGGCGGCGAGTGCGGCGAGGGCGCGGGCGTCGAGCGGGCGCGGTCGCGTCTCCGGCCCGCCGCGCAGCTCGGCGAGCCGCCGGCGCAGTCCGGAGGGACCGGGTGAAGGAGACATCGGCTGTGGCCTCGCGGGGTCTGCGGTGCGTGAGTACGCCGCGAAGTCTTGCATCCGGCACCGACATCCGTGTGCCGTGCCCGCACAGCGCCCGTACGGCGTACCGGCTTGTCCCGCGGCCCTCGGGGAGCAAACTGGATGTACGGCGCAAATCGCCTGAAGGGCGCGAAGGGCACCCCGGAAGGTTGAGCGCAGAAGCTTTGCGCCAGGATGGAACGCGGAACGAAGAGCACAGCAGTGACGAGTACGCCGGAGAGGTTCTTCCATGGCAGCGCGCATCCTGCTGGTCCGGCACGGGCAGACCGAATGGTCCGTGACCGGTCAGCACACAGGCCGTACCGACATCCCCCTGCTGGACGAGGGGCGCAGGGCGGCCAAGCTGCTCGGCGAGCGGCTGCACAACGCGCCGTGGAACGGCCTGGAGGGCGTCGAGGTGCGCACCAGCCCGCTCTCCCGCGCCCGCGAGACCTGCGACATCGCGGGCTTCGGCGGCGACCGCGCGCGGACCTGGGACGTGCTCCAGGAGTGGGACTACGGCGCGTACGAGGGCCTCACCCCGGAGCAGATCAGGGAGCGCGCCGGTCAGGACTGGTTCATCTGGCGCGACGGCGTCGAGGGCGGCGAGGCGCTGTCCTCGGTCGCCGCGCGCATGGACGAGGTCGTGGAGTGGGCGCGGTCCGAGCCGGACCGCGACGCGATGGTGTTCGCGCACGGCCACGTGCTGCGGGTGCTGTGCGCGCGCTGGCTCGGCTACGACCCGGCCTTCGCGGCCCGCATGAAGCTGGCCCCCGCCTCCCTGTCCGTCCTGGGCTGGGCGTACGGGGACCCGGCGATCGAGCGCTGGAACGACACGGGCCACCTCGACTGAGGGGGCGCGCCTGGTGAGCTTCGCGCTCCGGCCGCCCGCCGGTCTCGCTGCTCAGGCCGTACGGGGCTATGCCGTGCGCGGCATGCGGGTCAGGAAGTCGCGGACCGTGGGGTCCTCCTCCGCGTACGGGCGGAGGCGGCGTGCCGTGCGGGCCAGCATGCCCCGGATGCGGCTGGACTGGACGGGGCCGAGCAGCGCCAGCGCGCCCGAGCCCTCGTGCGCCGCCTCGTCCGGCCTCCCCGCGCAGGCAAGGTCGTCCGCCAACTCCGCGGTGAACAGCGCCCTGTTGCGCACGAAGTGCGGGTCCTGGAGGCGGACGGCGCCGCGCGCGTGCTCCGCCGCGTTGTGCCAGCAGCCCAGGGCCGACCAGCACTGGGCCTCCAGGCCCTCCAGCTCGGCCTCGCCGAAGAAGGTCATCCACTCCGGGTCGGCGTCCGAGGGCCCGCGCTCGAAGAGGGCGCGTGCGCGGCCCAGCGCCTGCTCGCAGCCGGGCCTGTCCAGGAGCCCCGCCCAGCCGCCCGCCTCGCGGAGTGCGAGCAGCGCCAGCAGCCGGTCCGAGCCGAGCTGCTTCGCCGCGTGCTGCCCGGCCTGCGCGGCGCGCACCGCCTCGCGCGGGCGGCCCGCGTCCCTGGCCAGGAACGCGGTGTTGCAGAACGCGTGCGCCTCCAGCGCCGGGTCGGCCGCGACGCGCGCGGTGGCCAGCGCCTCGGCGTAGTGCGAGCGCGCGTCGTCGAACCGCCCCGAGTCGTGGGCCAGCCACCCGACGGAGATGGCGAGTTCGCCCGCGCCGGAGTGCAGGCGCTCGGCGACGGCGCGGTGCCGGGTGCCGCCGTCCAGCAACTCCTGTGCCGCGCGCAGCGATTGGCCCGCCCTGCGGTAGAGGGTGTCGGCGCCGTGCCGGTCGTCGAGCACCCGGATGTGGCGCACCGCCTTCTCCAGGGCGGTGGCCTCGGAGGCGCCCGCCCTGCCGCGTACGGCGGTGGGACCTGTGACGGCGTACGCCGGGGCGGTGCCGAGCGCACCGGCGGCCAGGGCGGCGGAGCCGCCGGTCATGAACGCGCGACGTAGCACGTCGCTCTCCTCGTCGAATTCGGAACAGTCGGTGCAGTGCTGGTGGCCGCCGCCGGAGCCGGGCCCCGTACGGCGCAGCGGTGGCCGCGGCAGCGCGAAGCCGGCGTCGAACGCCGGCGCCGGTGCCGCCGCCCTCTCCCGGGTGCGCGCCGAGCGGCCGCGTACGGCCTCCCGTGGCGCGAAGCCCATGTCGGAGAGCGAGTAGCCGGGGAACATGTGCAGGAAAACCCGCTCGTAGGCGTAGTTGGGGCAGCGGATCTCGCCGGCCTCCACGCGGCCCACGTACCGGGCGTCGCAGGAGACCTTCTCGCCGATCTCGCGCGCGGCCCGGCGTACCGAGGCGGCGAACTCGCCGGGTGACAGCGAGCCGCGCAGCCTGCGGAAGGCGGTGTTGGGGCCGGATTCGGGGGCCCCCGCCGCCCGGCGTGGTTCCTGCGGCTCCGGTGACGCAGATGGTGACGACGCCATGCCGGGACGGTACCGGCTGAGATGTGGGCCGCATCCGGGATTTGGCTACAAAAGGGATGTCTCACCTCGGATCTGCCATGAAGTGCCATCCTTTGCGGCGTTCTGCCGCCGTAGCCATTGACAGGGAAGGGCGTTGAACTCCCTACAACCACCGGAGCAGTTCGGAGGAGCGCCCTATGTTGCATACAGGGGTAGGAACCGGCGCCGTGAGGGGCCCCGGGGATTCCCGGGCCGTGCCGGAACCGTGCGACCTGGTCACCGTGCCCGCCCGGCAGGGCCTGGAGGCGGTCGACATCCTGCGTCTCCGCGAGGGCGTCGGGCCCGTGCTGCACGACGGCGCGTGCGACACCCTCGGCTTCCTCGTACCGCCCGGCACCGCCGACGGCTGGGACCTCCCGGGCAGCGCCTGCACCCAGACCTTCGGCCCGCTGCGGGGCGCCGGGCAGGGCGATCCGCCCGTGGCGGGCACCGGCTGGCTGGTCCCGCCGGACGGCACCTATGTACGGGCCACCGAACCGAACCGGCTGCGCGCGGCGCTGGGCGAGGCGCGCCGCATCATCGAGGCGCTCGACCGCTGCCGCTGAGGGCGCCGCCGTACGGGAGCGGGCAGCCGAGCGGGTACGAGGACCGGGTGCGGGCACACCGGTCCGTCTCGTGCTGTCCCGCCACGCGATACTGGACCGCGTGGGACGGAAAAGAGAGCGCGGCGGCGGTGACACGGCGCGCGAGGAGTGCGGCGCCGAGGTGGACGGAGGGTTCGCGCGGCTGCTGCCCGACCCGGACAGGCCGCGCGGCTGGACCCTCACCGTGGACGGCGCGCCCCAGTCCCACGTGGACCTGGACGATCCGGCGTACCTGGACTTCTCCTACCAGCGGCGGCTCGGGCACCTGGCCGACCTCGCCGGACCCGAGGGGCAGCCGCTCCGGGTGCTGCACCTCGGCGGCGGCGCGCTGACGCTCGCGCGGTACGTCGCCGCGACCCGGCCCCGCTCCACGCAGCGCGTGGTGGAGGCCGACGCGCGGCTCACCCGACTGGTGCGCGAGCGGCTGCCCCTGGAGAAGGGGTGGCGGATCAAGGTGCACGGCGGCGACGCGCGCGAGGGGCTCGGCAAGGTGCCGGAGGGCTGGGCGGACCTGGTGATCGCGGACGTGTTCGCGGGCGCCCGCACACCGGCGCATCTGACCAGCGTGGAGTTCCTGCGCGAGGTGCGCGCCGCGCTGCGGCCCGGCGGGCTGTACGCGGCGAACATCACCGACGGCCCGCGCCCCGGCGGCCGCCCCCAGGGCCCGCCGCTCGCGCATCTGCGCGCCCAAGTGGCCACCGCGGGGGCCGTGTTCGGTGAGCTGTGCCTGATCGCCGAGCCTGCGGTGCTGCGCGGGAAGCGCTTCGGGAACGGCGTACTGGCCGCTTCCGACGGCGAGTTGCCGGTGGCCGGGCTGACCCGGCGGGCCGCGGGCGACCCGGCGCACGCGCGGGTGGAGCACGGCGGCGCGCTCCGCGACTTCGCGGCCGGGGCGCGGCCGGTCACGGACGCGGCGGCCGAGGACTCGCCCGCGCCGCCGCCGGGGGCCTTCGGCTGAGCCCGGCCCGCACCGCCGTACCGCGGGTCAGCCGTCGAACTTCTCGATGTGGGGCGCGCCGTTGTCCCAGCGGCAGAACAGCGTGGACGAGCCGCCGTCGCCCGAGGTGAACGTCACCCTGATCCACTCCGGGGTCTTCCAGATCTGCATGTCGTGCCCGGCGTTGGGGGTCGCGGAGACCAGGGACGCCGAGTGCGCGCGCATGTCGAACACGGCGCGGCCGCCCTTCACCGCCTCGCCGCGCACCGATCCCGAGGCGGACGCCTTGTTCTTCCCGCTGTCGCGGGAGCTGCGCGGGGTGGGCGTGCCGTCCTTCTTCCCGCCGTCGCTCGAGGGCGCGCGGGAGGACTCGCTGTGCCCGGTGGCGGGCTTGGACGGGGTGGGGGAGGGGGACGACGGCTTGGGCCTGTGCGTGGAGGAGACCTCCGGTTCGGCGGTCTGACTCGGGCCGTCGGACACCGGGAGCGCGCGGGGCGGGTCGTACGCGGTGCCGGCCAGCACCGTGTGCACGCCCCACCACGAGAGCGTGACCGCGGCCCCTGTGGCCAGGGTCCACGCGCCCGCGTGCACCAGACGTCGTCGTTGCATCTGGCTCACCCTAATGGCGTACGGTGCCGCTCATGGCAAGTGTGCTCGTGGTCGAGGACGACCAATTCGTACGCTCCGCCCTCATCCGCCACCTCACGGACGCGTCCCACACCGTACGCAGCGTGGGCACCGCGCTGGAGGCGCTGCGCGAGGTGACTCAGGTCGGATTCGACGTCGTCATCCTCGACCTGGGGCTGCCGGACCTGGACGGCGCCGAGGCGCTGAAGATGCTGCGCGGGATCACCGACGTGCCCGTGATCATCGCCACCGCGCGGGACGAGGAGACGGAGATCGTCCGGCTGCTCAACGACGGCGCGGACGACTACCTGGTCAAGCCGTTCTCGGTCGAGCACCTCTCGGCGCGGCTGGCCGCCGTGCTGCGCCGCGCGCGGGGCGGCACCGCGGGCGGCGGCGCCGGGGACCACGTGCTGCGGGTCGGCGGGATCGCGATCGACCCGCTGCGCCGGATCGCCGAGCTGGACGGCGAGCTGCTGGACCTCACCCGCCGCGAGTTCGACCTGCTGGCCTTCCTCGCCGGGCGGCCAGGGGTGGTGGTGCCGCGCCGCGAACTGCTCGCCGAGGTGTGGCAGCAGTCCTACGGCGACGACCAGACCATCGACGTCCACCTCTCCTGGCTGCGCCGGAAGTTGGGCGAGACGGCGGCCAGCCCCCGCTACCTGCACACGCTGCGCGGCGTCGGCGTGAAGCTGGAGGCTCCGCCGGAGCCGGCGCTGTGAGAGCGCGTGCTGTGAGAGCGCGCGCTGGGGGACGCGGCGCGGTGCCGGGGCGCCCGCGTGATCCGGAGCGCTCCGCATGAGATGGGCACTGGTGAAGGTGTGCCTCGCCGTGACCGTCATGGTGGTGGTGGCCTTCGCCGTACCGCTGGCCCTCGTCGTGAAGGAGACCGCGCGCGACCGCGCCTTCTCCAACGCGGAGCGGCAGGCGTCGGCCGTGGGCCCCGCGCTCGCCATCACCACCGACCAGAAGCAGCTCAGCCGCGCCGTGGCCAGCACCGAGGCGGGGGCCGACGGGCGGATCGCGGTGCACGTGCCGCGCGGCGGCGAAGGCGGCGCCGGCGGTCGCGGCCAGTCGGCGGTCGAGGTGGGCCACGGCCGCGCCCCCGAGGCCCAGTTGCGCAGGGCGCAGCAGGTGGCCCGCGCCTCGCAGGTGCCGGTGGACGGCGGCTTCGCGCTGCTCCAGCCGATCGCGCTGGCGGGCGGGCAGGTCGCGGTGGTCGAGGTGTTCGTGCCTGACGACGAGATCACCAACGGGGTCACCACCGCTTGGCTGATCCTCGCCGGGGTGGGGCTCGCGCTGATCGTGGGCTCGGTCGCGGTCGCCGACCGGCTCGGCACGCGGATGGTGCGGCCGGCCGAGCGCCTCGCCGGGGCGGCCAACGACCTGGGGGAGGGGCGGCTCGGCGTACGGGTCTCCGAGGAGGGGCCCACCGAGCTGCGCTCCGCCGCCATCGCCTTCAACTCGATGGCCGACCAGGTGGTCCAACTCCTCGCCAACGAGCGGGAGCTGGCGGCCGACCTCTCGCACCGGCTGCGTACGCCGCTGACGGTGCTGCGCCTGAACGCGGCCTCGCTCGGCGAGGGCGACGCTGCCGAGCAGACCCGCGAGGCCGTGGCCAAGCTGGAGGGCGAGGTCGACCAGGTGATCCGCACGGCGCGGGAGCAGCGCGCCCAGTCGCCCGGCGCGCACGCCGTGTCCGGGTGCGACGCGGCCGAGGTGATCCGCGAGCGGATGGGCTTCTGGTCGGCGCTCGCCGAGGACGAGGGCCGCGAGGTGCGGGTCGCTGGCGTGGACCGGACGGTACGGGTGCCGGTGGCCCGCGCCGAACTGGCCGCCGCACTCGACGCGATGCTGGGCAACGTGTTCCGGCACACCCCCGAGGGCGTGGGCTTCTCGGTGGACGTGCACGACGCGGCCGAGGCCGTGATCGTGCTGCTCTCCGACGCGGGCCCGGGCATCGCCGACCCCGACGCGGCGCTGCGGCGCGGGCACGGCGACGGCGGCCCCGGGTCCACAGGACTCGGCCTGGACATCGTGCGCCGGGTGGCCGAATCGACCGGCGGCGACGTGCGGTTGGGGCGGTCGGTGCTGGGGGGTACGGAGGTACGGATGTGGCTCGCGCGGCACGGCGGTGAGCGGCGCAGGGAACGTGTCCGTCACCGCATGGCGCGGCGGCGACGGCCCCGTACCGGCGGTCACAGCGCGGAACGCGTGCCCCCTCACTAAGCGACGCCGATGCGGTCCTTAAGCGAAGCCTAAGGATCGCGGTGACCACCCGGAACGCGAAGAACGCCCGTTTCGGCATCGCTAGCGTGCTGCTCGTTCACCCACACCCCCACAGAACGAGGCAGCACTGCGATGAGCAACAACGCCGCACACCGCCGCCGTACCAGCCGCAAGGCGCAGGCCGCGGGCGCCGTCGCGGCCGCGGCCGTCGTCGCCTCCGGCGGCTTCCTGCTGGCCGGCAACGCGACCGCGGGCGAGGAGGGCGCCGCGCAGGCCGGCAGCTCCTTCGCGCCGTACGTGGACACCTCGCTCCAGCCCTCGTACGACCTGGTCGGGAACGCGGGGAAGACCGGGGTGAAGGAGTACAACCTCGGCTTCATCACGGGCGGCGGCGGGTGCAGCCCGAAGTGGGGCGGCGCCCAGAACCCGTCCGAGAACCCCGTGGCCAAGCAGATCGGCAAGCTGCGCGCGAAGGGCGGCGACGTGCGGATCTCCTTCGGCGGGGCCAACGGCTCGGAGCTGGGCCTCTCCTGCGGCTCGGCCGCCGAGCTCGAGAAGGCGTACGGGAAGGTGATCGACGGCTTCAAGCTCAAGAAGGCCGACTTCGACATCGAGGGCGCGGCCCTCCCGGACACCGCGGCCAACACCAAGCGCGCCAAGGCCATCGCTGCGCTCCAGAAGTCCCACAAGGGCCTCGACGTCCACTTCACCCTGCCGGTGCTGCCCGAGGGCCTGACCCAGGACGGCGTGAAGCTGCTGGAGAACGCCAAGCAGAACGGCGTGAAGGTCAGCCAGGTCAACCTGATGGCCATGGACTACGGGCCCAACTACAAGGGCGACATGGGCACCTACGCGACCAAGGCCGCCACCGCCTCGCAGAAGCAGGTCAAGAAGGCGCTCGGCCTCGGCAGCGACGCGGCGGCGTGGAAGGCCGTCGGGCTCACCCCGATGATCGGCGTCAACGACGTGAAGGGCGAGGTGTTCAAGACGGACGACGCCCAGCAGGTCAAGAAGTTCGCCGACCAGAAGGGCCTCGGCGGGCTGTCCATGTGGTCGGCCACCCGCGACAAGGCGTGCCCCGGCGGCTCCAAGGACCAGGCGGACCCGACCTGTTCTGGCATCGAGCAGGGCGCCGGCGCCTTCACCAAGGCGTTCACCGGCTGACCCGCCCCTGACTCCCTGAGGGGACCCCCACCCCTAGGGGGCGCCGCCCCCTAGGGCCCCTCAGGACCCCACCCCCCCCACGCGGACCACCCCCCACGCCCGGGGGCTTCCCCGTACCCCGGGAACCCGGCGGGGCACAGCGGCATCCATTCCCCCACCCGCTGTGCCCCGCCCCCTTTTGTGCGCGGGCCCGTGTGCGGGCGCAGTGCACAGGGTGCGGAGCACTGTCAAGCGACCGGTCGCAACTCACGCACAATGCGGTGTAGTTGAATGATTCAGGACGTTCGACAGGGGAGGCGGACATGGCCGCAGCTCGTTCCCGGCGCGCCGGGAGACCGGGGCCCACGCTGGAGCAGGTGGCCGCACGCGCGGGGGTGGGCCGGGGCACGGTGTCCCGGGTCGTCAACGGTTCGCCGCGGGTCAGCGACCGCACGCGCGCCGCCGTCCAGGAGGCCGTCGCCGAGCTCGGCTATGTGCCCAACCGCGCGGCCAGGGCCCTCGCGGCCGGCAGCGCCGACGCCATCGCGCTGGTGGTGCTGGAGCCGGAGTCGAGGCTGTTCGCCGAGCCGTACTTCTCCGGAATGCTGCGCGGTGTCAGCGGCGAACTCGCCGAAAACGACCTCCAACTGCTCCTCACCCTCGTGCGCGACCAGCGCGAACGCGACCGCTTCGTGCAGTACGCCGCAGCGCACCGCGTGGACGGCGCGCTGCTCGTCTCGGTCCACACCGGCGACCCGCTGCCCGACCTCCTGCGCGGCACCGGCATGCCGGCGGTGCTGGGCGGGCGCCGTACGGAGGCCGAGCCGCTGCCCTTCGTCGACTCCGACAACTTCGGCGGCGCGCGCCTGGCCGCCGGGCACCTGCTCGCGGGCGGCAGGTCCAGGGTCGCGACCATCACGGGTCCGATGGACATGTACGTCTCGCAGTGCCGGCTCGACGGCTACCGTGCCGCGCTGCGCGAGGCCGGGCTCCGCGTCGCCGAGGACGAACGGCTCATCGCGCACGCCGACTTCACCGAGCGCGGCGGCCACGCGGCCATGCGCAGGCTGCTCTCCTGCGGCCCGCTGCCGGACGCGGTCTTCTGCGCCTCGGACGTCATGGCCGCCGGCGCCAGGATCGCGCTGCGCGAGGCCGGGCTCCAAGTCCCGCGCGACGTCGCCCTGGTGGGCTTCGACGACTCCGCGGTGGCCCGGCACATGGACCCGCCGCTCACCACGGTGCGCCAGCCCATCGAGGACATGGGCCGCGAGATGGCCCGGATGCTGCTCGAACTCATGGAGGCCCAGCGGGAGAATGGCACTGGGGCGCCGCTCCCCGCGCCCCCCGGCCGGGTGCTGCCGACCTCGCTGGTGCGGCGCGGCTCCTCCTGAGGGGGCTCTCCGGGGGCCTCTCGGGCCCCTGATGGGACCCTCACGGGCCCCGACGACCCTGACGGGGCCCTCACAGGGCGGGGCCCTCACAGGGCCTGGCCCTTACGGGGTGTGGCCCCCAGGGGTACGCCTCACTCCACCGGAGGGCGCCCGGGTGCGGCCGGTGAGTCGCTGTTTTCTCCTTCACTGGTATGACCTCGCAAACGACGCACATAGCGCGCATAGCCAGCACCGGAGCACTCGCCGCCGCGTTCTTCATAGGCACGGCGGCCCCGGCGGCAGAGGCCGCCGCACCGGCCGCCACCGCACCGCGGGAGGGGCAGCAGGCCGAACCCAGGGCGGGAGCCTGGACGACACCGCTGTTCGGCAAGCACCGCATCAGCAAACGCTGGGGGGTCAAGGGGAACTACGCGGGGGGCAGGCACACCGGCATCGACCTCGCCGTACGGTCCGGCACCCCGGTCCGCTCGGTCGGCGCGGGCCGGGTCGTCTTCTCCGGCCGCTCGGGGGACTACGGCAAGGCCGTCACCATTCACATGCGGGACGGCAGATACACGCTCTACGCCCACCTCTCGCGCCTCGGCGTGCGCAAGGGGCAGCGGGTGGGCGTCGGCACCCGCATCGCCAAGTCCGGGAACACCGGCCGCAGTACGGGACCGCACCTGCACTTCGAGGTGCGCGCCAAGCGCGGCTACGGCTCGGACATCAACCCCGTCAGCTACCTCGCGCGCAAGGGCGTCCGGCTGCTGTGAGGACGCCGCACGCCTCCCGCCTCCGGGCGGGCCGAGGGGCGCCGGGCGGGCCACGGGTATCGGGGGCCACGCCCGGCGCCGCCCCCTCAGCCGCAGCGATCCCGTCAGCCGCAGCGACCCCCGGTCGCGGTGATCCCCTCGGCCGCAGCGGCCCCGTCAGTCGTAGTACCCCCCGTCGTCGCTCGCCCCGCGCCCCACGGCCGTGAGCAGCGAGCCGATCACCAGCCCGATGACCAGGTACACGGCCGCGGTCCCGATCTTCGAGGGCCAGCTCGTGTACGAGGTGAAGGGGAGCAGCATCACCGCGACCGTGGCCAGCCCCACGATCCAGCCGAAGAACCGCTCCGGCTGCGGCGTGGACACCATCAGCAGATGCAGCACCAGCGTCGCCACCAGCGCCGCGGCCGCGGCCCCCGCGGCCAGCGTCCCGGAGGTCGCCGGCACCAGGGTCCCGTGCTTCTGCGGGGCGAACACCGGAATGTGCAGTACGCCGCGCACCAGCATCAGCGCGACGAACGAGGCGAGCGCCGCCACCACGGCGGTCATCACCCCGCCCGCCCACAGCCGACCCGCCGCCACCCGGCGCCGCGGCCCCCTGCCGTAGGGGTCACGCCCGTAGGGGCCGTACCCGTAGGGATCGTCCCCGTAAGGGCCCTGACCGTAGGGGTCCCGGCCCTGCCCCTGGCCCTGGTTGTACTGCTGCCCGTACGACTGCCGGTAAGGCTGTCCGTCCATGGGTGGCCGTCCTCCCGCTCGGCGCTGGATCCTCCAAGGCTCAGCGGGTACCGCCGCACATGCATCCGCACACAGTGCTCCGCTGTGCCAATGGCGGCCCCCGGTCACTCGCCCGGGGCAGAGAACCCACCCGCAGCGGACAACACAGAAGGCCCCCTCCCAGTGTCCCGGGAGAGGGCCTTCTCGACGAGGGTGAATGACGGGACTTGAACCCGCGACTTCCTGGACCACAACCAGGTGCTCTACCAACTGAGCTACATCCACCACGACCGGTGCGGTTTCCCGTCCGGCCGAAGAAAACTATACAGGGTCCGCGGGGGTGCTCGCGCACAGGTTCTGTACCTGACCCCGGCGGCCCCCTTCGGGGCCGCCGGGGCGGGGAGTTCACCCCGGGGTCACCGGAGGATCACTGCGGGGGCAGCACGTGCCGGGCCGCGATGCCCTTCGCGGTGTCCGAGTCGGGTCCGGGCTCGGGCACGAAGACGGCCTCGCGGTAGTAGCGCAGCTCCGCGATGGACTCGCGGATGTCCGCGAGCGCCCGGTGATTCCCGTTCTTCTCCGGGCTGTTGTAGTACGCCCGCGGATACCAGCGGCGGGCGAGCTCCTTCACCGAGGAAACGTCCACGATGCGGTAGTGCAGGTGCTTCTCCAGGGCCGGCATGTCCCGGGCGAGGAAGCCGCGGTCGGTGCCGACCGAGTTGCCGCACAGCGGGGCGCGGCCCGGCTCCGCCACGTGCTCGCGGATGTACTCCAGCACCCGACGCTCGGCCTCGGCCAGTGTGGTCCCCCCGTCGAGCTCCTCGAGCAGGCCGGAGGCGGTGTGCATCTCGCGCACCACCTCCGGCATCGCGTCCAGCGCCCCGTCCGGGGGTCGGATGACGATGTCCACGCCCTCCCCGAGCACGTTCAGCTCCGAGTCGGTGACCAGGGCCGCCACCTCGATGAGCGCGTCGTCGGACAGCGAGAGCCCGGTCATCTCGCAGTCGATCCACACCATGCGATCGTTCATGCGGTCACCCTACGTCGCCCTGCCCGGGCTCTGACCGCGCTGGTCCCTCAGCTCCCGCAGCTCTCTCGGATGTCTGCTCTCCCTGCCCTCTCTGCCGTCACGCGACTCCCGTCCGTCCCGGGACTCTCTGCCGTCGCGGGAATCCCTGCCGTCCCGCTGCTCCTGCCCCTCGCGGCGGCCCCGCTGCACGGGCAGCCGCGGAGCGTAGGCGTCCGACTCCGGCTTCCCGGGGTCGGGCCTCTCCCGTGGCGGCCCCAGCGCGCCGGAGACCGGCGGCAGCCCCTCGCGCCCCGGCTGGGGCGCCGCGGGGTCGGAGCGCAGGGCGCCGCCCGGATCCCCGCCGCCGCTCTCCGGACGCCGCGCCCGGTACGCGGCGCGGTAAGCGGCGGGCGAGGAACCGAGCTGGCGCCGGAAGTGCCCGCGCAGCGCCACCGGCGAACGGAAACCGCACCGCCCGGCGACCTCGTCCACCGAGTAGTCCGAGGTCTCCAGCAGCCGCTGCGCCTGGAGCACCCGCTGCGTGATCAGCCACTGCAGGGGAGCGCTCCCAGTGAGGGCGCGGAAACGGCGGTCGAAGGTGCGGCGGGACATGTAGGCGCGCGCGGCCAGCGTCTCGACGTCGAACTGCTCGTGCAGATGCTCCAGCGCCCAGGCCACCACTTCGGCGAGCGGGTCCGAGCTGATCTCCTCTGGTAAGGAGCGGTCGAGCTGGCGCGCGTGTGCTCCGGGCTCCACCGCGTTGCCGCGCCGGGGCGGGACGACCAGCCGCCGGGCGAGGGCGCCCGCGGCCTCCGCCCCGTGGTCGGTGCGGACCACGTGAAGGCAGAGATCTATGCCGGCGGCCGTGCCGGCCGAGGTGAGTATGTCCCCGTCGTCCACGAAGAGTTCGCGCGGATCGACGTGCACCGCCGGGTACCGCTTCGCCAGCGTCGGCGCGTACATCCAGTGCGTCGTCGCCGGCCTCCCGTCCAGCAGTCCCCCGGCAGCCAGGACGAACGCGCCGGTGCACAGCCCGACGATGCGGGCCCCCTCCTCATGTGCACGGCGCAGCGCGTCCAGGGCCGCCGCTGGTGGTGGCTGGGTGATGGAGCGCCAGGCGGGCACCACGACGGTGCCCGCTCGGGAGAGGGCCTCGAGCCCGTACGGCGCGCTCAGCTGGAGCCCGCCGGTCGTGCGCAGTGGTCCGTCCTCGCCCGCGCACACCAGAAGGCGGTAGCGCGGAACACCGGCGTCCTGCCGGTCGATTCCGAAGACGGAGAGCGGGATGGAGCTTTCGAAAATGGGACCCCCGCTGAAGAGCAGCACGGCCACGATCTCGCGGCGGCGGCGTGCGGCCAGCTTACGGGTCGTCACCGGGCCGTTCGTGGAGTCCTCGTGGCTCTTTGGAACGCTCACCGGAAGTCAGCCCCCCTCAATCGTCGCGTCCTCATCGGTCCTGCACGTCTCCCCCGCGGCGATAGCCAAGATCGAATCTACTGTGTCGGATGAGGTCAGCGGGACAAGTTCGGCACCCGACGCTATGTCGATAAGGCAACTTGGCGTGAAGCATTCGATCACGAAGCGTTCCACTCAGCGACGCGGCTGGGAAGTGCGCAAGCCGTCCCTGCCCCACCGTCGTAGGGCACACACATGCCCGACGGTCCTTTCCTCCCAGGTGGCAGGGGGGTCGGGAAGGGGACACGGCAAGGAACGCTACTCGCCTGCAAGTTGGCCGAAAACGATGGGGTGCAGATGTGCGATTCGGTCACCGCGGGGGCGCACACCCTCGCCGACTCCCGTACGCCGGGGCGCAGTTGAGGCACGTCTCACAGCTGTCGCTGGTGACGGCCTCCCCGGTGGGAGCCGCTTCCGGTGCGTCCGTGCCGCCCGCGGTGCGGCCCCGCCTCCTCGGCGGCGCTCCTCCCGCGGCCGCGCTCCGATTCGCGCAGCAGGGCACGGCAGGTGGCGGTCACGGCGCACAGGCCGATCGACGTACCGAAGGCACCCATCGGCGATGACCCGCACACCAGCAGAACGACCAGGACGAGTGCGCTGCTGAACGCGCACCAGCGGACCACCTCGCTCACAGGGTCGCGGGGAGAGGGGTGAGAGGTGTGCGGGGAGTGCGCGATGTGCACGGAGCGTGCCGAGTGTGCGGAGCGCGCCGCGGGAACGGAGCGCCGGGAGAGCCGGGAGCGGCCCGGGGGAGAGGAGGTGCCGCGGCCGCGGGATCGGCGGCGCGGCGCTGCGGGCGCGGGGGGCGGTGCTGGCACGCCCTGCACAACGCGGAGCCGCCGTGCGCGGTCACTGGTAAGGGGCATGGGCGGGCATTGCGCAAAGCCCCACGCTGAGGCATGCTCCGGCTCTCGGGAAACGCCACGCCCCGTGCGGCGCCCCCTCGGGCCCTGGGCAAGGGGGGAGTAGCGCCGTACCCTTGGGGTAGGGAATTGCCAAGGCTTTTCCCGGTCGTCATCCCGAGTTCCGCACCCGTCAGACCCCTCGCCGCATCGCCTGAGAGAGCGCACAAGCCAACCGCCGTTTCCTCCGCACAGAGGCCTCCTTCGCCGAGACATCATGGCTGGACACGAGATCCCCGAACCAGCGGACCGCAGGCAGATCGCCGATCCGCATGACGCGGCAGCGATTCCCGAGGTTGCGGAAGAAGCGCGCCATTCCTGCGACCCGGCGTTCCAGCACGGCGTCGTCGTGGGCTTCGACGGCTCCACCTCCAGCGAGCGCGCCCTCGCCTACGCCATCGGCATGGCCTTCAGGTCGGGCTCCGGGCTGATCATCGTGCACGTGGCCAACAGGCTGCCCACCACGGTGTGGGCGGGCTGCGAGCCGCCGGTCTTCGTCGACGTACCCGACCACCGCACCGAGGTGCTCGGACTCGAACTCGCCTGTGCTGAGCACCTCTCGGACGTCCCCTGGATCCTCGTCGAGCGCGGCGGCGACATCTGCCACGAACTCGAGGAGGTCGGCAGGGAGTACGAGGCCGACGCGATCGTGGTCGGCTCCACGCACGGCCTTGTGGGCCGGATCTTCGGCTCGGTCGCCGGGCGGCTGGCGCGGCGCGCGCAGCGCCCCGTCGTCGTGATCCCCTGACGGGCCCTGCGCCCCGCTTCCCCGACGCTCCCTCCCCCGCGCGTGCGCGTGCTCAACTCCCTTGCGCCTGCGCCCCGTTGGCGCTCCCGTACCCCTGCAAATCCACCCCGCGGGGGATGTGGATTGTGCGCTTGTGATGGGCATATACGGAACAGCAGGTGCCGGAACGGCGAGCTGCCGGGCGGGAGGTGACGGTCCCGTCGCGGCAGCCCACCCGCCGGCGTAATGGGCGACGCCGGCACAGGGGAGGCGGAATCCCGCGCAGTTGGTGGCCTGCGCGGGATTCCGCCCATACTTCTGTCCCCTTGTTACAGGGCCCCTGCCCCGGGCCCCGGTGCTGCTACGAGGTCCCCGCCACGGCCCCCGGGCTCATTCCACGGTGACGGACTTGGCCAGGTTGCGCGGCTTGTCGATGTCCCGGCCCAGGGCCAGCGCCGTGTGGTACGCGAGGAGTTGGAGCGGGATGCCCATCAGGATGGGGTCGAGCTCCGGCTCGTTCTGCGGGACCACGAGCGTGTGGTCGGCCTTCTCCTGCTCCTTGTGCGCCACGGCGAGGATCCGGCCGCTGCGGGCCTTGATCTCCTCCAGGGTGGCGCGGTTCTTGTCGAGCAGATCGTCGTCGGGGAGGATCGCGACGGTCGGCACGGCGGGCTCGATGAGGGCCAGCGGGCCGTGCTTGAGCTCGGAGGCCGGGTAGGCCTCGGCGTGGATGTAGGAGACCTCCTTGAGCTTGAGCGATGCCTCGCGGGCGACGGGGTAGCCCCGCACGCGGCCCACGAACATCATGCTCTTCGCCTTCGCGTACTCGGCGGCGAGCTTCTCGATCTCCGGCTCGGACTCCATGACCTCGGCGATCTGCGCGGGCAGCCGGCGCAGGCCCTCGATCACGCGCTTGCCGTCGGCGACCGAGAGGTCCCTGATGCGGCCCAGGTGCAGGGCCAGCAGGCCGAAGGCCACGGCGGTGTTGGTGAAGCACTTGGTGGAGACGACGCAGACCTCGGGGCCCGCGTGCACGTACATGCCGCCGTCGGCCTCGCGGGCGATGGCGGAGCCCACGACGTTCACGACGCCGAGGACGCGGGCGCCCTTGCGCTTGAGCTCCTGCACGGCCGCCAGGGTGTCGTAGGTCTCGCCGGACTGGCTGACCGCGATGTAGAGGGTGTCGGGGTCGACGACCGGGTTGCGGTAGCGGAACTCGCTGGCGGGCTCGGCGTCAGCGGGGACGCGCGCCAGCTCCTCGATCAACTGCGCCCCGATCATGCCCGCGTGGTACGCCGAGCCGCAGCCGAGGATCTTGACCCGGCGCATGCTGCGGGCCTCCCGCGCGTCCAGGTTGAGGCCGCCCAGGTGCACGGTCGCGAAGCGGTCGTCGATGCGGCCGCGCAGCACCCGGTCCACGGCGTCGGCCTGCTCGGCGATCTCCTTGTGCATGTACGTGTCGTGGCCGTTCATGTCCCAGGACTCCGCGGCCCACTCCACGGTCTCGGGGGAAGCGGAGGTGCGGGAGCCCTCGGTGGTGTACGTGCGGTAGTCGCCGGCGGTGATGGTGGCCATCTCGCCGTCGTCCAGGGTGACGACCTGGCGGGTGTGCGCGACCAGCGCGGCGATGTCGGAGGCCACCAGCATCTCGCGCTCGCCGATGCCGAGGATCACGGGCGAGCCGTTGCGGGCCGCCACGATGCGGTCGGGGAAGTCGGCGTGCAGCACCGCGATGCCGTACGTGCCCTCGACGTGCCGCAGCGCCTCCTGGACCTTGCCCTCCAGGTCCTCGGCCTGGGAGCGGCCGATGAGGTGGGCCAGCACCTCGGTGTCGGTCTCGGAGACGAACTCCACGCCGTCGGCCGCCAGTTTGGCGCGCAGCTCGGCGGCGTTGTCGATGATGCCGTTGTGCACCACGGCGGTGCGCCCGTCGGCGTCGGTGTGCGGGTGCGCGTTCACGTCGTTCGGGGCGCCGTGGGTGGCCCAGCGGGTGTGCGCGATGCCGGTGGTGCCGGAGAAGCGCTTGGGCAGGCGGTCGCGCAGGTCGCGTACCCGGCCCTTGGTCTTCGCCGTCTTCAGGCCCGCGTTCTTGCCGGTGCCGCTGTGGACGGCGATGCCCGCCGAGTCGTAGCCGCGGTACTCCAGACGCTGGAGCCCCTCCAGCAGGAGCGGAGCCACCTCACGCTTGCCGATGTATCCCACGATTCCGCACATGCTGGTTGCTGCCTCTCCCTCGTCCGGTCGTCAACCGCCGGTCTCACTGGTCGCATTCCGGGGCTTCGTCCACGGCCGTACGCCGTCGTACTCCGTGCGTCGCGCGTCTGGGCCGTACGCCGTCATCCGTAGACGATCCGGCGGATCTGGCGGAGCGAGAGCGGCCCTGGCGCCACGGCCCGGTGCGGCAGCTCCGCGGAGATCCGCTCGAATATCTCCGTGTTCCGCAGGCCCGAAGAGCGCAGCTCGCGGTGCCTGCGGCGGACGAATTCCTCGGTGGTCTCGTCGAAGTACGCGAGCACGTCGAGCACCACCCTGGCCGCCTCGCCGCGCTGCAGCGGCGTGGTGCGGACCAGGTGGTCGATGAGGTCCTCGTGGACGGGCGTACGGGCTTCGAGCACCCGTCGATACTGGGGGCTCCGCCCGAGAAGCGCAAGAAATCTGCCCGATATCGGGCAGGAAGCGGGTGGAACGGCCGGATGAGCGGTGATGAGCGGTCGAGGACTGGCTCGACCGGCGGCCGTACGGGGGCCCGGCGGGTTGGGCGCGGGCCCCGGCGGGGAGTGGTCTACACCCATTGACCGGGGATGGGACGCGCGGTACCTGTGTGGGTCGCGCGACCGCACCACGTTCCACGTTCGTAGCCCGTGACCGCACGAACCCCGTGGAGGGACCGCCCATGAGACGTCTCGGACCGTTGGTTCTCTGCGCCGCGCTCCTCTCGGCGGCCCTTCCCGCAGCCGCGCTCGCGGCGCCGGGCGACGGGGGCGTACGCGAGAGTGCGGGCGCGCCGCGGCCGCTGGACCGGGTGGTGCCCGCACCCGCCTCGGTGCGGCAGGGCGGCCCCGGCTTCTCGGTGGGGGAGCGGACCCCGATCCGGGTGAGCGGGGACTCCGCGGCGGCGCGCAGGGCGGGGGAGCAGCTCGCCGCGCTGCTGCGGCCCTCGACCGGCTACCGGCTGCCGGTCACCTCGCGCCCTGGCCCCGACGGCATCCGGCTGCGGCTGACCCGCGGCGGCGCGGAACGGGCGCGGCTCGGCGACGAGGGCTACCGCCTCGCGGTGGACCGCCGCTCCGTGGACATCGCCGCGCCGACAGGCGCCGGGCTCTTCCACGGGGTGCAGACGCTGCGGCAGCTCCTGCCGGCCGAGGCCGAGGCGCGGTCGAAGCGGCCCGGGCCCTGGCGGGTGGCGGGCGGCACCATCACGGACCGGCCCCGCTATCCGTACCGCGGCGCGATGCTGGACGTCTCCCGCCACTTCCTGGAGGCGGACCAGGTCAAGCGGTACATCGACCACCTCGCGCTCTACAAGGTCAACAAGCTGCACCTGCACCTCTCGGACGACCAGGGCTGGCGGATCGCGCTCGACTCCTGGCCGCGGCTCGCCTCGTACGGGGGCAGCACGGAGGTCGGCGGGGGCAAGGGCGGCTACTACACCAAGAGTCAGTACCGGGAGATCGTCCGGTACGCCGCCGAGCGGCATCTCACCGTGGTGCCGGAGATCGACATGCCGGGGCACACGAACGCCGCGCTCGCCTCGTACGCCGCGCTGAACTGCGACGGGAAGGCGCCGCCGCTCTACACCGGCACCGAGGTCGGCTTCAGCTCGCTGTGCGTGAAGAAGGAGATCACGTACGACTTCGTGGACGACGTCGTACGGGAGATCGCGGCGCTGACGCCCGGGCGCTATCTGCACATCGGCGGCGACGAGGCGCACGCGACGAGCCACGAGGACTACGCGGCGTTCATGGCGCGGGCGCAGCGGACGGTGCGGAAGTACGGGAAGACCGTCGTCGGCTGGCACCAGATCACCGGGGCCGAGCCGGTGAAGGGCGCGGTGGCGCAGTACTGGGGCACGACCGGCAAGGAGAAGGAGGTCGTGGACGCCGCCAAGAGGGGCACCCGGCTGATCCTCTCGCCGGCCAACCGCGCCTACATGGACATGAAATACAACAAGGACACGCCCTACGGCCTGAGTTGGGCCGGGTACGTGGAGGCGCGGCAGTCCTACGACTGGGATCCGGGCAGCTATGTGCAGGGCGCTCCCGGTGAGGCGGTGCTGGGGGTGGAGGCGCCGATGTGGACCGAGACGCTGGAGCGGAACGACCAGATCGACTACATGGCCTTCCCGCGGCTGCCGGGCATCGCGGAACTGGGCTGGTCACGCGCCGACCGCACCGGCTGGGATGACTACCGGCAGCGCATCGCCGAACAGGCGCCGCGCTGGGAGGAGTTGGGGATCACCTACTACAGGTCGCCGGAGATCCCCTGGTCAGGACAGTGAGGGTTGGGGCGCTGGGCGCTGGGCGCTGGGCGCGGGCGGTCAGAACTGGTCCAGCACCGACTTCTTGGCCATCGCGAACTCGTCGTCCGTGAGCACCCCGCCCTTGTGCAGCTCGCCGAGCTCGCGCAGCCGCCGCAGCAGCACGTCGTGGTCGGACTCGCCGCCGCCGGCGCGGTGATCGCCGTACGAGGCCGCCTCCTTGTCCCCCTGGCCCACCGCGCCGGCGTCCCCGGAGCCCGCGGCGTCGGTCTGGAGCGGGACGGGGAGGTGGCCGTCGGCGGCGGGCCCGGAGTCCGCGGGGGCGTGCGGGTGCTGCGCGTGCGGGTGCGGGAGGCGGGCCACCACGGCGGCGGCCAGCAGCACCGAACCGCCGGTCTCCCGCGCCTGGCGCACACCCCACAGCAGCAGGCAGTTGGGGTCGTGCTGCGGCTTGAGCGCGGGCTGCTTGCCCTTGGGGCGGATGCGGAGGCTGCCGTTCTCCCAGCCGATCGCGGGGGTCCACTCGATGCCGTCGAGCTCCTGGAGGGTGAAGGTGCGCGGGCCCGCGTGGGTCTTGCTCTCCTCGGCCATCCAATTCCACTCGAGGTGTATGCGCTCGCCGTCGAAGAAGGCGGAGCCGTCCGTGCCGTTGGCGGTGAGCGGAACGGAGGGGCCCGGCAGCAGATAGCGCGCGCAGCGGCCCTCGGGCACCTCCTCCAGGAGAAGGGCGTTGCGCACCTCGTCGACGAAATACTCGGCGACGCCCGTGCGGTCCTTCTCCACGGCCAGCTGATACGGATCGGAGGCGTCCGGCAGCCGCCCGCCCGCGACTTGGGACAGCGGGTCGGCGCCGTCCCGCAGCCGCAGGCGCAGCCTGCCGCCCTTGCGGCCCGGCTCGAAGGCGATTCCCGCGATGGCCGCGAGCGGCACCGCGACCTCGCCCAGCGTCTTGCGCAGCGGGGCCACATGCCGCTCGACGCCCGGCACGATCCGCACGGTGTCACCGTCGAAGGTCCACGTCCCGGCGCGCTGGATGATTTCCGCCATGCCCAGATTATGCCGGTTGCCCCGGCGGGCGTGGTCAGGTCTGCGGCACCCCCAACTCCCGTGCCACCAGCATGCGCTGGACCTCGCTGGTGCCCTCGCCGATCTCCAGGATCTTGGAGTCGCGCCACATGCGGGCCACCGGATACTCGTTCATGAAGCCGTAGCCGCCGTGGACCTGGGTGGCCTCGCGGGCGTTGGTGACCGCGCTCTCCGAGGAGTACAGCTTGGCCAGCGCCGCCTGCTTCTTGAAGGGCTCGCCGGCGAGGAGCCGGGACGCCGCGTCGCGCCAGGCGATGCGCGAGGTGTGGGCGCGCATCTCCATGTCGGCCAGCTTGAACTGGATGGCCTGGTTCTCCCCGATGGCCTTGCCGAAGGCCTTGCGGGTGTTGGCATACGTCACGGACTCGTCCACACAGCCCTGCGCGAGGCCGGTGGCCAGCGCGGCGATGGCGATCCTGCCCTCGTCGAGTATCCGCAGGAACTGGGCGTATCCGCGGCCCTCTTCGCCCAGCAGATTCCCGGCGGGCACGCGGACGTCGTCGAAGGAGAGCTCGTGGGTGTCCGAGGCGTTCCAGCCGACCTTGGAATACGCCGGGGCCACCGTGAAGCCCGGGGTGCCGGAGGGCACGATGATCGTGGAGATGCGGGGCGCGCCGCTCTCCTTGCGGCCGGTGACGGCGGTGACCGTGACCAGGCCCGTGATGTCCGTGCCGGAGTTGGTGATGAAGGACTTGGCGCCGTTGATCACCCACTCGCCGGTGCTCTCGTCGCGTACGGCCGTGGTGCGGGTGCCGCTCGCGTCCGAGCCGCACTCCGGCTCCGTCAGGCCGAAGGCGCCCAGGATCTCGCCGGAACACAGCCGCGGCAGCCACTCCCGCTTCTGCTCCTCGGTGCCGAACCTGAACACCGGCATGGCCCCCAGGGACACCCCGGCCTCCAGGGTGATGGCCACCGAGGAGTCCACCCTGGCCAGCTCCTCCAGGGCGAGGCAGAGGGCGAGATAGTCCCCGCCCATCCCGCCGTACTCCTCAGGGAAGGGCAGTCCGAACAGGCCCATCTGGCCCATCTGGTGAACGATGTCGTACGGGAAGGCGTGCTGCTCGTAGAACTCGCCGATCTTGGGCGCGACGACGTCGTGGGCGAACTGCTCCACGGTGCGCCGCAGTTCCTCGTGCTCGGATGAGAGGCGGTGGTCCAGGGACATGCTCACTGCTCCTTCTGCTCCGGGCGCTCCCGGCGGTCCTTGTGGGGGCCGGGCGCCGGACGGTGAGTGGTGCGATGCCGCGCTGCGGTGTCGGAACGCGGGGTGCGGTGTCGCGCTGCGGGATGCCCGGTCACGGGGCGCCCCCGGTCACGGCGCGCTCGTCACGCGGTCTCGTGGCTGCTCGTCATGGGGCCTCGGATATGGGGGTGCCGTCCGCGCCGGCCGTGCTGCCGGCCGCGCCGCCCGTGTCCTTCGTGCTGTCCGTGGCCTTCGCGCCGCCCGTCCCGGCGAGGGCGCGGACCGTGCGGGAGGGGCTGGGGCGGCCGAGGCGGTCGGCCATCCAGACGCTGGTGGCGACCAGCCGCCCCAGGTCGACGCCGGTGCGGATACCGAGGCCGCGGAGCATCCACACCAGGTCCTCGGTGGCGAGATTGCCGGTGGCGCTCTTGGCGTACGGGCAGCCGCCCAGCCCTCCCGCCGAGGCGTCCACGGTGGCGACGCCGTGCCGCAGCGCCGCGAGGGTGTTGGAGAGCGCCTGGCCGTAGGTGTCGTGGAAGTGCAGGGCGAGGCGGTCGGCGGGGACACCGGCCTCGCGCAGCGCGGAGAGCAGCGCGCCGACGTGGCCCGGGGTGGCGACGCCGATGGTGTCGCCCAGGCTCAGCTCCCCGCAGCCCATCTCCAGCAGCGCGCGGCACACCCGCACCACCTGCTCGACGGGGACAGGGCCCTCCCACGGGTCGCCGAAGCACATGGAGAGATAGCCGCGCACCCGCACGCCCTCCCGCGCGGCGCGGGAGACCACGGGCTCGAACATCGCCAGGGACTCGTCCAGCGAGCGGTTGAGATTGGCGCGCGCGAAGGACTCGGTGGCGCTGGCGAAGACGGCGATGTACCGGCAGCCGTGTGCGGCGGCGCGCTCGGCGCCCTTCTCGTTCGGCACGAGGACGGGCAGGGCCGTGTCCTCGGGGAGGTCCGCGAGGAGCGGCATCAGCTGCTCCGCGTCGGCCAGCTGCGGAACCCACTTGGGGTGCACAAAGCTGGTGGCCTCGATGGTGGTCAGGCCCGCGGCGCGCAGCCGGTGGATGAACTCGGCCTTCACCTCGACGGGGACGGTCTCCGCCTCGTTCTGCAGGCCGTCGCGCGGCCCCACCTCGTGGATGCGCACCTCGGAGGGCAGCCCCTCGCCGGGAACCTCCATGGGGAGCCCGGGGACGGGGGCGTCCTGGACGCGGTCGGCGTGTGCGGCGCCGCCGGCGTGCTCCGTGTGGCCGGTGCGGGAGCCGCTGTCGGCGCGGGCGTCATGGCCTGCGCGGGCGCCGCTGTCGGCGTGTGTGTCGCGGTCGGTCATGAGGGCTCTCCCTCCTGAGGGCTCCCGGTCTCGTCCGGAGTGACGGAAGCGCCGGTCGCGTGCGGCTCGACCACCGCCAGCACCTGGTCCATGGCGACCGTGCTGCCCGAGGTCACGTCCAGCTCCAGCACGGTGCCGTCGTGCGGGGCGGTGATGACGTGCTCCATCTTCATCGCCTCGACCACCAGCAGGCTCTGGCCCGCCGTCACTTCGTCGCCGACCGCGGCCTTGACCACCGTCACGGTGCCCGGCATGGGAGCGGTCAGCGCGTCGGCGCCGTGTGCGCCCGCCGCGCCGCGCAGGGCGGCCGCCACGGGGTCGTGGTCCTGGAGGTGCCAGCCGTCGCCGTCTCTGCCGAGCCACCAGCCGTCCGGCGAGGCGGCGTACACGAAGGTGTGGAGGACGCCGTCGAACTCCAGGCGGACCGTGCCCGGTTCGCCGCTGCCGGCCAGCCGCGCCGTGACCGAGGCACCCTCCTCGCCGATCAGGACCTCGGCGTCCCGCGCACGGCCTCGTACCAACACGGTCACCGGGTCGTGGCCCGGGGCGCGCAGCGTGTGCGGGGTCCGCGCCGGCTCGCCGCCCATGCGCCAGCCCGAGGGCACCGAGAACGGGTCGGTCCAGCCCTCCCGCGGCGGCTCCAGCGCGGCGTGCCGCAGCAGCGCGGCGGCGGCCAGCACCTCGTCGGGCACCCCGGAGGGCAGGAGGGAGGCGGCGGTCCTGTCCACGAGGCCGGTGTCGAGCTCGCCCGAGGCCACCTCGGGGAGCGCCAGCAGGCGGCGCAGGAAACCGGCGTTGGTGTCCACGCCCAGCACAGCGGTGCCGGCGAGCGCGGCGCGCAGCCGGCGCAGCGCGGTGGCGCGGTCGGGGCCGTGCGCGATCACCTTGGAGAGCATGGGGTCGTAGGTGGTGCCCACCTCGGAGCCCTCGGAGAGGCCCGAGTCGGTGCGTACGGAGTCGGGCTGCGCGGAGCCGGCGCGTGCGGAGCCGGTGCCCACGGAGCCGGGCCGCACGCTCTGGCCGGACCCCGCCGCGCCGCCCGCACCGCCCGCCGCTCCGCCCGGCTCGCCTCCGGGCTCGCGGAGCAGCAGGACCGTGCCGGCCGAGGGCAGGAAGTCGACCCGGCTGCCGTCGGCCGCGGCGCGCGCGGTCTCGGCGCAGATGCGGGCCTCCACGGCGTGGCCGTCGAGCGTGATGTCGTCCTGGGCGAAGGGGAGTTGAGCCCCCGCGGCGACCCAGATCTGCCACTCCACCAGGTCGAGGCCGGTGATCATCTCGGTGACCGGGTGCTCGACCTGGAGGCGGGTGTTCATCTCCATGAAGTAGTGGGCCGAGGGGTCGTCGCCGGGGACGATGAACTCCACCGTGCCCGCGCCCCGATAGCCGCAGGACCGGGCCGCGCGGACCGCGGCCTCGCCCATCGCGGCGCGGGTGGCCTCGTCCAGCAGCGGGCTGGGGGCCTCCTCGACGATCTTCTGGTGGCGGCGCTGGAGCGAGCACTCGCGCTCGCCGAGGTGCAGCACCGTGCCGTGGCCGTCGGCGAGCACCTGGATCTCGATGTGCCGCGGGCGGTCGATCCACCGCTCCACCAGCAGGGTGTCGTCGCCGAAGGAGCCGCGGGCCTCGCGGCGCGCCGCGGCGATCTCGTCCGGCAGCGCGGCGGCGTCCCGCACCAGCCGCATGCCCTTGCCGCCGCCGCCGGCCGAGGGCTTGAGCAGCACTGGGGTGCCGATCTCCCGTGCGGCCTCGGTGAGTTGGGCGTCGTCCAGGCCGCTGCCGGAGGAGCCCGGCACCACGGGGACGCCCGCCGCGCGCACCGTCTCCTTGGCGCGGATCTTGTCGCCCATCAGCGCGATGGCCTCGGGCGGCGGGCCGATGAAGGCGAGGCCCGCGTCCGAACAGGCCTGTGCGAAGGCGGCGTTCTCGGAGAGGAAGCCGTAGCCCGGGTGCACGGCCTGGGCGCCGCAGCGGCGCGCGGCCGACAGCAGCCGCTCGGCGGAGAGATAGCTCTCGGCGGCCGGCGCGGGGCCGATGTGCACCGCGGTGTCGGCCTCCCGCACATGGCGGGCGTCCGCGTCCGCGTCGCTGAACACGGCGGCCGAGCGGATGCCCAGCGCGCGCAGCGTACGGATCACCCGCACCGCGATCTCGCCGCGGTTGGCCACCAGCACGGTGTCGAACATCGCCTCAAACCCCTTCACGGTCCGCCCCCTTCACCCGTCCTCGCCCTGTGCCCCGAGCCCCGCACCGGCCCTCGGGTCGCGCGGCACCGGGACCGCGCCTCATACCCGTACCGCGCACCCCGGCGTGGCTGCGCACGGCGTCGTCGCTGCCCATGACGTCATCGCCGCTCATGGCGTCGTAGCTGCTCATGCCGCCCACGCCGTTCACATCCGGAAGACGCCGAAGCCGGGCGCCGACGGATCGCGCTCGGGCAGCGGGGCGTTGGCGCAGGCGGTCAGTGCCAGGCCCAGCACCTGGCGGGTCTCCAGCGGGTCGATCACGCCGTCGTCCCACAGGCGCGCGGTGGCGTAATAGGCGTTGCCCTGCTCCTCATACTGCGCGCGGACCGGGGCGCGGAAGGCTTCCTCCTCCTCGGCGCTCCACTCCTCGCCGCGCGCCTCCATCTGGTCGCGCTTGACGGTGGCCAGCACCGAGGCGGCCTGCTCGCCGCCCATCACCGAGATCTTGGCGTTGGGCCACATCCACAGGAAGCGGGGGCCGTAGGCCCGGCCGCACATCGAGTAGTTGCCCGCGCCATACGAACCGCCGATCACCACGGTCAGCTTGGGCACGCGGGTGGTGGACACGGCGGTGACCATCTTGGCGCCGTGCTTGGCGATGCCGCCCGCCTCGTAGTCCTTGCCGACCATGAAGCCCGAGATGTTCTGCAGGAAGAGGAGGGGGATGCCGCGCTGGTCGCACAGCTCGATGAAGTGGGCGCCCTTCTGGGCGGATTCGGAGAAGAGGATGCCGTTGTTGGCGACGATGCCGACCGGGTGGCCCTGGATCCGCGCGAAGCCGGTGACCAGCGTGGTGCCGTACTCCGCCTTGAACTCGTGGAAGCGGGAGCCGTCCACCACGCGCGCGATCACCTCGCGCACGTCATACGTCGTGCGGGAGTCGACCGGCACCGCGCCATACAGCCCCGCGGGGTCGACCGCGGGCTCCTCGGCCTGGCGCACCGTCCACGGCGCCGGGCCGCGCGCGGGCAGTGTCCCCGCGATGCCGCGCACCAGGCGCAGCGCGTGCGCGTCGTCCTCGGCGAGGTGGTCGGTGACACCGGAGACGCGGCTGTGCACCTCGCCGCCGCCCAGCTCCTCGGCGGTCACCACCTCGCCGGTCGCGGCCTTCACCAGCGGCGGGCCGCCCAGGAAGATGGTGCCCTGGCCGCGCACGATCACGGCCTCGTCGCTCATCGCGGGCACATAGGCGCCGCCCGCCGTGCAGGACCCGAGGACGGCGGCGACCTGCGGGATGCCCTGCGCTGACATGGTGGCCTGGTTGTAGAAGATGCGGCCGAAGTGGTCGCGGTCGGGGAAGACGTCGTCCTGCATCGGCAGGAACGCGCCGCCGGAGTCGACGAGATAGACGCACGGCAGCCGGTTTTCCAACGCGACCTGCTGGGCGCGCAGATGCTTCTTGACCGTCATCGGGTAATAGGTGCCGCCCTTGACCGTGGCGTCATTGGCGACGACCACCACCTCGCGGCCCGCGACCCTGCCGATGCCCGCGATCACTCCGGCGGAGGGCGCCGCGCCCTCGTACATCCCCTCGGCGGCCAAAGGCGCCAGCTCCAGGAAGGGCGAGCCGGGGTCGAGCAGCGCGTCCACCCTGTCCCTGGGCAGCAGCTTTCCGCGCGCGGTGTGCCGTGCTCTGGCCTTCTCCCCGCCGCCGAGCCGCGCGGCGGCCAGCCGCTCGCGCAGCTCTCCCGCCAGCTCGCGGTGCGCGGCCTCATTCGCCGCGAACTCCTCGGAGGCCGGGTCGGCGCCGGTGCCCAGCACGGGCGCGGCGTCCGGGAAGGCGGCGGGATCCGCTGCGTCCACGGCGAACTCCGTCCGCCCTGCGGTCGTTCCGTCCATCCGTCCCGAGCCCCCTTGCTGCGAATACGCACTGAGCGAGTGGCGAACGCCCGGTCGCGGGGCCTTCGACGGCCACCGCCCGTTAGCGCTCGTTAACCTACTGCAGCCAGGTTAACGCCCGCTAACTCCGCTGTCTAGAATGAATTCATGAGTACGAGAACGGGGGCCGGCGCCGCGGCCACCACGCGCCGCGAGCAGATCCTCCGCGAGGCGGCCCGGCTGTTCGCCGAGCGCGGCTTCCACGGGGTGGGCGTCGATGAGATAGGGGCCGCCGTCGGCATCAGCGGTCCGGGGCTCTACCGGCACTTCGCCGGCAAGGACGCGATGCTCGCCGAGCTGCTGGTGGGGATCAGCGAGCGGCTGCACGAGGGCGGACGCATGCGGGTCGAGGAGTCCTCCGCGGCGGGGCGCACCGCGTCGGCCGCGCTGGACGCGCTGATCGCCGGGCACATCGACTTCGCGCTGGACGACCGCGCGCTGATCACCCTGCACGACCGGGAGCTGGACCGGCTGCGGGACAGCGACCGCAAGCAGGTGCGCAAGCTCCAGCGGCAGTACGTGGAGCTGTGGGTGGACGCCGTGCGGAAGGTCTATCGGGACCTGACCGAGCTGGAGGCGCGGGTCTCGGTGCACACGGTCTTCGGGCTCCTCAACTCCACGCCGCACCTCAGCGGCCCCTCCTCGCTGCCCGACCGGGAGACCACGGCCGCGCTGCTGCACCGCCTCGCGCGGGGCGCCCTCGCCGCGGCGGCCGCGCCCGCTCCGTGACGGTGCGCCGCGGGGCGGCCCGCCGTGGGACACGGGTGTCGTACGCCGTACGCCGCTATGGACAGCCCGGCTGACCCACGGGTAGCTTGACGCGAGCGCTCTGAGCAAGCGCTTAGATATGGCGCGGGAGCCCAGGCGCGCGGTAGCTCGCGCGGGAGTTGAGGAGGCAGGCAGTGCGGCGCACGGTGTTCAACGAGGACCACGAGGCTTTCCGGCGGACGATCCGCGACTTCATCGAGGCCGAGGTCGCCCCCTACTACCCGCAGTGGCAGGAGCAGGGCTACGTGCCCCGCGAGCTGTACAAGAAGCTCGGCGAGCTGGGCGTCTTCGGGATCGAGGTGCCCGAGGAGTACGGCGGCGCGGGCGAGTCCAGCTTCAAGTTCAACGCGGTGATCACCGAGGAGTGCGCCCGCGCGGGCGTCAGCTTCGGCGGGTCCAGCGTGCACACCGCGCTCTGCCTCCCGTACATCCTCAAGTACGGCAGCGAGGAGCAGAAGAAGCGCTGGCTGCCGTCCTTCGTGTCCGGCGAGATGATGACCGCGATCGCGATGACCGAGCCGGGCACCGGCTCCGACCTCGCGGGCATGAAGACCACGGCGAAGCTGTCCGAGGACGGCACGCACTACATCCTCAACGGCGCGAAGACCTTCATCACGGGTGGAGTCCAGGCCGACCGCGTCATCGTGTGCGCCCGCACCGCGCCGCCCACCCCGGAGGACCGCCGCGGCGGCATCACGCTCCTGGTCGTGGACGCGAAGAGCGAGGGGTACGCGGTCGGCCGGAAGCTCGACAAGCTCGGGCTGCGCGCCTCGGACACCGCCGAGCTCTCCTTCACCGACGTCAAGGTGCCGGTCGAGGACCTGCTCGGCGAGGAGGGCAAGGCCTTCTCGTACCTCGGGCAGAACCTGCCGCAGGAGCGCCTGGGCATCGCCATCGGCGCGTACGCGCAGTCGGCGGCGGCGGTCCGCTTCGCGCACGAGTACACCAAGGAGCGGACGGTGTTCGGCAAGGAGGTCGCCTCCTTCCAGAACACCAAGTTCGTGCTGGCCGACTGCAAGGCGGACGTGGACGCCATGCAGGCCGTGGTGGACCGGGCGCTGGAGGCGCTGGACGCGGGCGAGCTGACCCCGGCGGACGCGGCCTCGGCGAAGCTGTTCACCACCGAGCTGGCGGCGAAGGTCATCGACCGGTGCCTCCAACTGCACGGCGGCTACGGCTACATGCTGGAGTACCCGATCGCCAACCTCTACGCGGACACCCGCGTCTCGCGCATCTACGGCGGGACCAGCGAGGTCATGCGGTCCATCGTCGCGAAGTCGATGGGGCTGTGAAGGCTCACGGGGCAGCGGACCACCGGGATTCGCCGGGTGTGATCTTCGCCGTAACCGCTGGTAGCCCGGGGCGTGCACAATCCGCCCCATGAGCAACGAACTGACGTCCCTCCTCGGCCTGCTGGATCTGGAGAAGGTCGAGGAGGACATCTTCCGCGGCGACAGCCGCGCGTCCGTCGTCCCCCGGGTCTTCGGCGGGCAGGTGGCGGCGCAGGCGCTGGTCGCCGCCTGCCGCACGGTGCCCGAGGGGCGGCTGCCGCACTCGCTGCACGCCTACTTCCTGCGGGCCGGCGACCCGGGCGCCCGGATCGTCTACACCGTGGACCGGATCAGGGACGGCAGGTCGTTCACCACGCGCCGGGTGGTCGCGGTGCAGCACGGCCAGCCGATCTTCCACCTCTCCGCCTCCTTCCAGGCGCATGAGGAGGGCATGGAGCACCAGGAGCCGATGCCGGAGGCGCCGGACCCGGAGACGCTGCCCACCGCCGAGGAGGTGCTGCCGCGCTACGCGCACCTCTTCCGCGACCCGGACGTGCCGCGGCGGATGCTGCGGGCGCGCGGCGCGGTGGATCTGCGGTACGTGGAGCAGCCGCCGTGGGGCAGCGTGGGGGAGCCGCGGGAACCCCGTTCCCAGGTGTGGTTCCGCACCGACGGCAAGCTGGACGGCGAACTCGACGACCCCACCCTGCACATCTGCCTCGCCACGTACGTCTCCGACATGTCGCTGCTGGACTCGGTGCTGCTGGCGCACGGCAGGGGCGGCTGGGCGGTCGGCGACGTGGTGGGCGCGAGCCTGGACCACGCGATGTGGTTCCACCGCCCGTTCCGCGCCGACGAGTGGCTGCTGTACGACCAGGAGAGCCCGACCTCGCAGGGCGGCAGGGGGCTCGCGCGGGGTCGGATCTTCACCAGGGACGGCAGGCTCGCGGTGTCGGTGATCCAGGAGGGGGTCGTGCGGGTGCCGTGGGGTGAAGCGGAGACCAAGGGGTAAATCGGGCATACTGCCCAGCTATGGAGCAGGGGCAGGAGTCGCGTCCGGAGCAGGATCAGCGGCCCGAGAGCGCCGAGAGCACCACGACCGTCGTGATCGCCGGGCTCGCCAATCTCGGCATCGCCGCGGCCAAGGCGGTGGGCGGCGTGGTCAGCGGGTCCAGCGCGATGCTCTCCGAGGCGGCGCACTCGGTGGCCGACACCGTGACCGAGGTGCTGCTGCTCACCTCGCTGAAGCGGGCCGACCGGCCGGCCGACGAGGAGCATCCGCTCGGGTACGGCAACGAGCGCTACATCTGGGCGATGCTCGCCTCCGTCGCGACCTTCGTGGGCGGCGCGGTCTTCGCCTTCTACGACGGGATCCACACCCTCGCGCACGGTGAGGAACCGGGCAGCCCGGTCGTCTCGTACGTGGTGCTCGCGCTCGCCTTCGTACTGGAGGGCGCCTCGCTGCTCCAGGGGCGGCGCCAACTGCGCGGCGAGGCGGCCAGGTTCGGGGTGTCGCCGCGGTACTACCTGCGGCACACGCCCGACACCGCGGTGAAGGCCGTCGTCATGGAGGACTCGGCGGCGCTGGCCGGCCTGCTGCTGGCCGCCGCCGGACTGCTGGGCGGGCAGCTCACCGGGTCCGGGGTGTACGACGGCGCCGCCTCGCTGTGCATCGGGGCGCTGCTCGTGTACGTCGCCGTGACGCTCGGGCGCAGCAACGCGTCGCTGCTGATCGGGCGTTCGCTGCCGCCGCGCATGCGGGAGGAGGTGCGGGCCGAGCTGCTGGCGCTGGCGGATGTACGGGGGGTGCTGGAGCTGGTCACCTTGGTGCAGGGGCCGCGGGAGGTGCTGGTCGCGGCGAAGGTGGACTTCGTGGACCAGGCGTCGGCCGCGGAGGTGGAGTGGGCGTGCGAGGAGGGGGAGCGGTTGCTGCGGCGGCGGTTTCCCGCGGTCACGCGGGTGTTTCTTGATCCGACCCCTGCGCCGGGGGAGCGGCGTACGGGGTGACCGCGCCCCGCGCGGTGAACTGCCGCCTGCGCAGGTGCGGGGGTGCGTTCCCTTCGCGGGTGCGGTTCCGGTGTGCCCACCCTCCCCCAAGCTCTCCGGCTCCGCTCCGAGCAGGGAGGTACCCCCTCGCCCCTGCGGAACGATTGCCCACACCTCGGTGGGGAGGGCTAGGGCTCGCGTCTAGTTCAGCAGGCCCGCCGCGTCCAGCAGGTACGCCGTCATCGGCTCGTAATGGCGGGGGTCCAGTACGTGGTCGTCCAAGGGGACCGCTACCGCCAGGGTGTTCTCGGCCTCGCCCAAGAAGAGCGCGGGGTCGTTGCAGTCCGCGAAGCCGATCGTGGTGATGCCGCGCTGCGCGGCGTGGCCGGCCCAGCCGTGGTCCGCCATCACCAGGTCGGGCAGCGGTTCGCCGGCGCGCTCCAGCGCGTCGAGGGTCTCCCGCATGGGGTTGGGGGAGTGGGTGTGCCACAGCGTCGCCCCCCGTTCGTAGGCGGCGACCCCGGCGAACTGGACCACCACGCCCTCGTCCGCGTACGTCCCCAGCGGCACCCGCACGATCTCGCAGCCCGCGGCGTCCAGGGCGCGGGCGACCGTGCCGTGCATGTCGAGCAGCGCTCCGGGGTGCCCGGTGGCCATCAGCACCCGCAGCCGTCCCTCCGCCGCCTTGCGCAGCTCGGAGGCGGCGCGGTCCAGCGCGCCCACGGTCAGCTCGGGGTCGATGGTGTCCTGGCCCTCGCGGTGGTGCGGGTCGTCCATGACGCCGCAGCGCTCCGCCATCACGGCGAGCACGTCCTGCTCGTCCCGCCAGCGGTCGCCCAGCTCCAGGCCCAGCCAGTAGTGGCGGTCCCCGTTCGACAGCTTCCTGTAGTGCGAGAGGTTGTTGTCCCGCGGGGTGGCCACGTCGCCCGCGATCCGGGTGCGTACCAGGTGTGCGGTCAGTTCGGAGCGGGTGGGAGCGGCGGCTGCGGCGAATATGGGCATGGGCTCATTGTCACCCGCGCCGGAGCCGCCCGTGGCCGGGACCGGGGATCACGTGTGCGAGGGGCGCGACGACGGAATCCGTAGGCGCGGAGGCCGCGGGCCGCCCCGTCACTGGACGCGGTGGAGAAAAGGGGCTGTCCGGATGCTCAGCGGCGTCCAAACGGCGCGCCGGAAACGGCCCTTAACCTCGCACCATGACCACACCGAACCCTGAGCCCCGTGGCCCCGTCGACTCCTCCCGTCTGCCGCGCTTCGCCGGGCCCGCGACCTTCGCCAGGCTGCCGCGCCTCGACGAGGTCGGCGGCCGTACGGACGTCGCGGTCGTCGGTGTGCCCTTCGACACCGGCGTCTCCTACCGGCCGGGCGCCCGCTTCGGCGGCAACGCGATCCGCGAGGCCTCCCGGCTGCTGCGCCCCTACAACCCGGCGCAGGACGCCTCGCCGTTCGCGCTCGCGCAGGTCGCCGACGCCGGGGACATCGCGGCGAACCCGTTCAACATCGAGGAGGCCGTCGAGACCGTGCAGGGCGCGGCCGACGACATCCTCGACAGCGGCGCGCGCCTGATGACGCTGGGCGGCGACCACACCATCGCGCTGCCCCTGCTGCGCTCGGTCGCGCGCAAGCACGGACCCGTCGCGCTGCTGCACTTCGACGCGCACCTGGACACCTGGGACACCTACTTCGGCGCGGAGTACACGCACGGCACCCCCTTCCGCAGGGCGCACGAGGAGGGGCTGCTGGACACCTCGGCGGTCTCGCACGTGGGCACCCGCGGCCCGCTGTACGGCAAGAAGGACCTGGACGACGACGCGAAGATGGGCTTCGGCATCGTCACCTCGGCCGACGTGATGCGGCGCGGCGTGGACGAGGTCGCCGACCAGCTCCGGCAGCGGATCGGGAACAGGCCGCTCTACATCTCCATCGACATCGACGTACTGGACCCGGCGCACGCGCCCGGCACCGGCACCCCGGAGGCCGGCGGCCTCACCTCGCGCGAGCTGCTGGAGATCCTGCGCGGCCTGTCGGACTGCAACCTGGTGTCCGCGGACCTGGTGGAGGTCTCGCCCGCCTACGACCACGCCGAGATGACCTCGGTCGCCGCCTCGCACACCGCGTACGAGCTGACCACGCTGATGTCCCGGCAGATCGCGGCCTCCCGCGAGAACGGAAGCTGAGACGGACAGGGAAGCCGAGCCGGACAGGGAAGCCGAGCCGTGCCGTACGGCGGGGCGCTCCGGTGCGTCACCGTACGGTTTCCGGCCGTGTTCGCCGTGTGTCGTAGCGGGCCTTTCACGGGGCGCGTTGCGCGCGTGGCCCCGGCGCGCGGCCAACTCCCCTGGTGGGCCCGGGGGTTGGAGGGCACCACACGCGCCACGGGTGATAACAAAGCGAAGCTTCTTTAACACACAACGTTACTAATTCTGTTCGGTGGATGTGCATTCCGTGCAGATCCTCGACAGACTTCCGGTGCGCGATCCTGCGGGATGGGCGTCGGATGACGGCGACTGAGCCGGCCTCGTGGGGGGTGCCCGCTCGTACGCATCCACCGGCGCCACGTCGGCCGCGGCGGCCCCGGAGAGCTCGCCGCTCCCGGGGCCGCCGCCGGCCCTTTATCCCCCGCGTGTCCCTCAACCGTCTCCGCGGCGGCGCCCCCGGGGGACCACGCCCCCGCCCGGCAATAC
>NZ_JBCFOK010000018.1:0-211233 GCF_039605595.1 Streptomyces odontomachicola | reverse complement strand
GCGGCCCCCACCGGGGTGTTTGGGGGGTGCGCCCCGCCGGCTCCTACGGGCCGCGCCCGGGGCCCGACCGCGGGGCCCGGGGGCGCGGCCGCGTGCTGCTCACACCCTCAACGCGGGCCGGTCAACGACACGTTGAGGCCCCCGGCGCCATCTCACAGCGGTCCGAAGAGCCAGTTGCCCGGCGCCTGCGGGTCCTCGCTCGTGTAGAACTCCTGGGTCGCGCGGTGGATCTCCTCGCTGTCCAGGGTGCCGTCGCCGTTCAGGTCCAGCTTGGAGAAGGCGACCGCGAGGTCGTCGGGGTGGGCGCCGAGCGTCCGGTTGTACATCGTGATGAACTCCTGCTGGTCGATGAGGCCGTTGTCGTCGGCGTCGCAGACGCCCATCCACGCCCCCACCATCGCGCTCAGCCGCCCGAGATAGCCCTCCTCGTCGGCGGCCGCCGAGCGGCGCATGCCGGCGATGAACTCCTGCCGGTCCACCACCCCGTTGCCGTCCTCGTCCATGGCGCTCACGTCCGTCTTCCAGAGCTCCTCCAGGGCCGCCCTCAGCCGCTGGATCTTGGGCGAGTCGGCGGGCAGGGCGAAGGCGGCGCCCAGATGGTCCGCGAGCCCCATCACGTCGCTCTCGACGAGCCCGCCGTCCTTGTCGGTGTCGAGCATCGTGTAGACGCGATTGAGCTTGCGGTCCAGGACTCCGTCAACTGCGCTCATGTTCTCCCACCTCGAAGGTCGAATTATCCGGCCGATCCGACGCGTTGCCGCGAATCGGAAGCAAAATGCTGGCACCGATACCGCCCGCATTTCATCCGCCCCGCGGGTGGCGGAATTCCCGAGGCGTTGACGGAAGGAAAGCATGTACGAGCCCCTTCGCATCCCGGCCGGTTTCCGGGAACGCATGGACCATTTCCACTCGGCGCGGGTCCGGGAGGCCTGGGGCGGCCGGTGGCTCTTCGAGGGCGCGACTCCGGGTCCGGGTGCCGTACGCGTGTCGAGCAACGACTACCTGGCGCTGGCCGGCCACCCCGCGATCACCGGGGCCATGGCGCGCGCCCTCACCTCCCGGGGCAACGCCACCCTCATGTCCGGCGTGCTGCTGGACGACGGCGACCCGCAGGTCGTGCTCGAACGGCGGCTGGCCAGGCACCTCGGCTATCCGGGCGGCGTGCTGTGCCAGTCGGGCTGGGCTGCCAACACCGGCCTGCTGGAGACGGTCGCGGGACCGGAGACGCCCGTGTACGTCGACATGCTCGCGCACATGTCCCTGTGGTCCGGGGCCCGTTCGGCCGGCGCTCCCGTGCACCCGTTCCGGCACAACGACCCCGAGCGGCTGGCACGCGCCGTCGCCGCGCACGGCCGCGGGGTGATCCTGGTCGACTCGGTCTACAGCACCGACGGCAGCCTGTGCCCGCTCGCCGAGATCGCCGCTGTCGCGTCCTCCACCGGGTGCCTCCTGGTGGTCGACGAATCCCACTCGCTGGGCACACACGGGCCGCGCGGCGCGGGAATGGTGGCGGAACTCGGGCTCGGCGGGCAGGTGCATTTCCTCACCGCGAGCCTTTCCAAGGCATTCGCCGGAAGGGCGGGTTTCCTCGCCGCGTGCGAACCCGATTTCGCACGCTATTACAAACTCTCCTCCCATCCGGCGGTTTTCAGCTCCACCCTGCTCCCGCACGACGTGGCGGGAATCGCCGCCGCGCTGGAGGTGGTCCGCCGGGACCGGTGGCGCCGCGAGCGGCTGCACGCGGTCTCCTCCCGCGTACGGGAGGGGCTGCTGCACCACGGCCTGGATCTGCGCGGTTCGCTGAGCCAGATCATCGGCCTGGAGGCGGGCGAGGAGCGCGAGGTCATGAAGCTGCGCGACGCGCTGGAGCGGCGCGGCGTCTTCGGCGCGGTCTTCTGCGCACCGGCCACGGCACCGAAGCGCTCCATGGTGCGGCTGTCCCTCAACGCCGCGCTCACCGACGCGGAGGCGGACACGATCGTGTCGGCATGCGGCGAAGCGGCACGGGAACTGGCCAACCGCCCCCGAGCCCTGCGGTGTTGAACAGCGCCCGAGCGCGCACCGCTCAGCCCACCCGCACCCCCGTCAGCACCCCGTCCCCCACCTCGTGGAGCGCGACCGCGAACTCCGGTGCCCCGTCGAGCAGTTCACGGAAGGCGGCGAGCTGTGCGCCGTGGCTGACCGCGTTGTCGACGGCCAGCACGCCGTGCGGGGCGAGCACCCGCCGCAGGTGCGGCCAGTAGTCCGCGTACGCGGGCCGCTCGGCGTCCAGCACCACGAGATCGACCGAGGCGTCGGAGGCGCGGGCCAGCACCTCGCCGCCGTCGGCGTGCCGCACCTCCGCGTGGCCGGCGACCCCGGCGCTGCGCAGATTCCGCCGGGCCTCCTCCACCCGGGCACCGTCGGTCTCGACCGTGGTCAGCCGCCCTCCGGTGTCGCGAACCGCGTCGGCGAACCAGATCGCGGAGTAGCCGTTCGACGTGCCGATCTCCAGCACCGCCGCGCTGCGCTGCACGCGGATCAGCAGGGCGATCAGCCGGGCGGCCTCCGGCGTCATGTTGCGCAGCCGCAGCAGCCGGTCGGCCAGGGGCGCGTCGTGCGCACGCCCCTGGCGGTGCAGCTCGTCCAGTACGCGCGCCAGTTGATGATCCATCAGCTTCCCCCGTCGTCGCATGCCGCCCCGGCGCCGCCGTTCAGCCGGGCAGTCCCCGTACGAATCAGCCGGGCAGCCCCCGTACGAACTCCGTGACCAGCTTCGCGACCGCCTCGGGCGCCTCCATGATCATGGGGTGGGTCGCGTCGATGCGCTCGGTCTCCACCGTCGGGCGGGTGCGGGCGACCACCGCCAGCTCGTCGGCGACCTCCCGCGCGAACCGGTCGGTGAAGTCCTCGAACCACTCCATCCCCTGCACCGACGGCGGCCGCCGCCCGGCCTGCACGACCAGCAGCGGGCGCTCCACGCCCGCCAGCCACCCGGCGACGCCGGGCGCGCCCAGCCGGTGCAGTTCGTCGACGATCTCCAGCGCGGCCGCGCGCTCCGGCAGGGTCTGCCAGGTGCCGTCGGGCAGCGCGCGGGCGGCGGCGCGCGCCGCGGTCTCCGCGCGCTCGGCGGGAATCCCGAACCGTACGGCGTCGGCGACCTGTTCCGTGAGGTACGCGGGCGGCGCGACGGCTCCCGCCGAGGCCAGCAGCGCCTCGCCCACCTGCTCGGCGCCGGGGCGGGCGCTCCCCCACCAGAAGCCGTCGAGGTTCACGGCGCCGCGGACACGGGGTCGGCCCCCGCGCTGCGGGTCGCTCCTCGCGTACTCGACCGCGAGCAGCCCGCCGAGCGAGTGGCCCACCACGACGGCCTCCGGCACGCCGTGCGCGTCGAGCGTCTCGTCGATGCAGGCCAGCACGGCGGGAACGGTCCAGCGTGGGACGGAGGGAGAGCCGCCGTGTCCGGGGAGGTCGAGGGCGAGGACGCGGTGGGAGGGCGTGAGCAGCCCGGCCGCCGTGTCCCAGTCGGTGAGGGAGCGGGAGTATCCGTGCAGGAGTACCAGCGGGGGGCCGTCGCCGCCGTGGTCATGAGCGCGCAGAACAGTCATAGGCGCCTCACTGTAGGCGAACTCCCGCAACTCCGACCCGGTCCCGTACGGCTCCGATTGCCGGCCCGTAAGGCCCAACAATCAGTCGGCGAAGGAGATTTCCTCGCAGCGGGCGATGCTGCGGCGGATCGAGGACTTGTCCAGGCCGAGGAGGGCCGTCAGCCACAGGCCGTTCCGGATGACGTCGATGTCGGCCGACAGTTGCAGGCGCAGTATCCCAGTTGCCGCGATCACGACTGGACACTCGTTCAACGGATTTCAACGGCGCCAGGGCGGCGGCCCCGTACCGCTCGCCCACGCCGCCAGCGCGTGGCCGTCGACCCGCACGATGCCGTGCTGCCGCGCGTACTCCGTCGCGGGCTTGGTGAACGCGCTCGTCGTGACCACCACGGCGAGCCGCGCGGCGTGCACGGAGCAGCAGGTGCCGCCGAAGCGCTGGAGCGCGGGCGAGCCGACCTTGGTGTCGGGCCCGTAACGCTTGCACTGGACGGCCATCCGCCGCCCGTCGGGCGCCTCGGCCAGCACGTCGGCGCCCAGGTCGCAGGCGCCGCCGTTGACGCGCACGTCCCGGCAGCCGTCGCGCGCGCACAGGAACGCGACGGCCTCCTCGAACTCCCCCGCCGTCATGGCCGCATAGCGGGCGGCCTCCCGGGACCGCGCCTCCAGGACCGCCAGGCGGTGGCTCCGTATCCGCGCGCCGAGGGTGAGCGCGATGGCGACCCAGGCGACCGCGAGGACCCACAGGCCGACGGCGAGGCCCGGCTCCTGCGCCTCCCAGGCGCCCAGCCCGAGAAGACCCCAGAAGACGAAGAAGGCGGCGTGCGGGCCGCCGGTGTCCTGAGGCCGGCTCGGTGACCGTCGAGCGGGGCGCGCCGCCATGGCCCCATCGTCCTTGCCGCGCACGCGGAGCACCATGCGCGCGAGGGAAGTCGGTCCGGGCGACGACACGCGCGGCGGATCGCGCGTACGCCGCGAAGCGCGGGGCACCGCCCGTACGCCCCGAAGCGCGGCCGGCCCGATCACCCCACGTCGCGTACGCCCTGATCCGGCGCCCGCGGGGTCCCAGAGCCTGTGCTCTCAGCTCTCCGCGAGCACCACCACGGTGTCCGCCTCCTCCAGCGCGAGGGGCTCGGCCTTCGGCGGGTTGAGGAAGACGCCGTAGCGGGGCGGCGCGTCGCTCTGCCGGGCGACGCGGTAGCCGATGGCGGTCTCGCCGCGCTGCCTGGCCGCCTCGATGACGGTCGCGAAGTTCGCCTCCTCGCCGGGCACCACGTAGTCGTACGCGGGCTTGAGGTAGATCTCCGAGCCCTCGGGGTCGAAGAGGTCGGCGAAGACCGCGTACAGGTGCCGGTTCTCGGTGAGCTGGGTCAGCAGGAGGCTGATCACCTTGGTGCTGACGATGAAGTCGTCGGCCTCGGTGACCTGCGCGACCTCGCGATTGCTGTCGTCGTTCATCTCCGTGACGATCGAGTACGGCGCGTCCAGCCTGAGTTCGATGTCGCGCAGGTGCAGCAGGGTCACCAGCGTGCGGTCGTCGGCGCGCGCCGGGTCGATCCCGTCGTCGGCGAGCACCACGATGTGCCGGTATCCGTCCAGACCCACGGAGTCCAGCGAAGGCCGCACGGTCGGCTCGCACTGCCGGTAGCCGAGGGTGATGTTCTCCAGCTTCCCCTGGAGGTCCTCCTTGGGGCGCAGCGGGGCGGCGACGTCGACCACGGAGCCCGGTTCCACGAGCCGGTCGAGCAGCAGGATGAGCTTCGCGGCGCGGGCGTTCCAGCCGATGACCAGGGTGTGGTCGGGGGTGGAGTGCCGGGGCGCCGGCGCGGCGACGGCGGAGCGCACGACCGGGGTCCGCTCGGCGGCCGCGCGGATCAGCAGGTCGTCCTCGGCGATCATCAGCAGCCGGTCGCCCTCCCCGATGACGGCGTCCATCGGCGGGTTGACCTTGATCGTCCCGTCCGCGCGGTGCAGCCCGACGGGGATGCCGAGCTCGAAGTGGCCCAGCGCCTCCCCGTAGGTGGCGCCGGTCAGCGCGGGCTCGCGCCAGGGGTAGAACTCGTTGCCGTAGAAGCTCAGCAGCTCGTCGAAGACCGCGGAAAGGCCCGCCTGCCGGTGCGACTGCGCGATCAGGCGTACGGCGATGTCGTCGGCGTCCACCACGAGCGCGGTGTCGCCGGCGGCCAGCCGGGCCGCGGTGAGGTTGGTCGAGCTCTGCACGGCCGCCGCCACATAGGGCCGCGAACTGCCGCGCCACACCCGGCTGTTGAGCAGCAGCAGGACCTTCATCACGTCTATGTCGCCCTCGTCGCCGGCGGGCGGCAGGACCATGAGCGACTTGGCGGTGTCGGGGCTGACCAGCTCCACGTCCTCGCGGCGCAGCGGGCTGCCGGAGCGGCAGATCACCCGGGTGCGCCCGGTGTCCGGGATCCGGCGGCGGATCTCGTCCTCCATGTCGACCTTGTCGCGGTCGGCGAGGATGACGACGCAGGAGCGCCGCTCGCTCAGGTTGGCCTCGGCCAGCTCCGCGATGACCGTGAACACCTGCTCCGACCAGCCGAGCACGATGGTGTGCCCGCGCTCGACCAGGCGGCCCTTGCCCTTGCGGAGTTCCTGGATGCGGGCTTCGAGTCCCGTGGTCAGCACGCCGATGAGCGCGCTGACGATGAAGATCCCGCCGATGGTCACCACGAGCATCAGGATCAGGAACAGCGGATGCCCGCTGTCGTCGCCCATGGTGCCGGGGTCGAGGGTGCGCAGCAGGCTCATCCAGGCCACGCCCGGCCAGCCGCCGTGCTCGTCGGAGTCCCCGTGCGCGAACACGGCGACGAGCGTCGAGACGACGCCGACCAGCCCCACCGAGGCCAGCCCCAGCCAGCCGATCAGGGCCGGAGCGCCCCGGTCCATGGTGCCGTCGAACCAGTACCGCAGCCGGTCCCGCAGCTTCACACGCACGTGGAGAACCTTTCCTCTTCCGCCGCGCGCCGGGCCGCGCGCTCCGCCGCCGCGCGGCGCTTCCGCGGCCACATGTTGGTCATTGAGTTGCGCAATATTCAAATCGTTCCCCGGAGGGCCACCGCGCAGACGGAGACGCCGGCGCTCGCGAGCCCCGTACCCCAACGGGCTTACGGAACAGGTGCGTTGGAGAGCCGCGATGACCCCACAGACGATCTCCCCCACCCGTCCACGACATCTACAGAACTGTAGAAATCAAGCCGTATCCCCGGCGCGTGGACCGGGCGCGGAGGGAGCTTCCGCGCGCCTCCCGTACCGAAGGGCGCACCGCCGGCAAGGGCGCCGCACACCCGGCGGGCACCGCGGCGCCGCACCGGCACGGCGACTGAAAACGGCTGCTCACGCCTTGGACTTGGCAATTCCTTGACCAGAATGGGCCGCGGGGACCCGACAGGGAACGGCAGGACCGGGAACGAAAGAAGGAGTGGACGCCACGATGGTGTTCAAGAAGCTGCTCGGCGCACTGGGAGTCGGCGGCCCGTCGGTGGACACCGTGCTCCAGGACGGCGCGGCCACCCCGGGCGGCACCCTCACCGGCACGGTGCGCCTCCAGGGCGGGAAGAGCGCCGTCGACATCGAGCGGATCACCCTCGAACTGGTCGCCCGCGTCGAGGCCGAGGGCCACGGCGGGGAGCACGGCGAGGAGCACGAGGGCACGGTGGGCTTCGACCGCCACGTCGTCGGCGGCGGCTTCCGGCTGGACGAGGGCGAGGAGCACGAGGTCCCCTTCACGCTCACCCTCCCCTGGCAGACCCCGCTCACCGAACTGCACGGGCAGCCCCTGGGCGTGGTCCTCGGCGTGCGCACCGAGCTGGAGGTGGCGGGCGCGAAGGACAAGGGCGACCTGGACGCGCTGGCCGTCGCCCCGCTGCCGGTCCAGGAGGCGGTGCTGGAGGCGTTCGGGCGGCTGGAGTACGGATTCGCCTCGGCCGACCTGGAGTTGGGGCACATCGGCGGCACCGGGCAGGAGCTCCCCTTCTACCAGGAGATCGAGCTGAGCCCGCCGCCCCGGTACGCCGACGCGGTCAACGAGATCGAGGTGACCTTCCTCCCCCACCCGCGCGGCATGGAGGTCGTGCTGGAGGCGGACAAGCGCGGCGGCTTCTTCACCGGGGGCCACGACGCCGTGCACCGCTTCACGGTCACCCACGAGGACGCGGCGCGCACCGACTGGAACGAGGTGGTCGACGGCTGGGTGCGCGAGCTGGTCGAACACCGCGGCGGCCCGGGCCACTTCGGCCACCACCAGGGCCCGTACGGAGAGGCGTACGGGGAACGGCACGGGGACTCGTACGCGCACAAGGAGCACGGCGACGCGCACGGCCACCACGGGGACGGCTCCTCGAAGTCCGGGACGGGCAAGGCGGTGGCCGCCGGGGCAGCGGGCCTGGCCGTCGGGGCCGCGGGAGGCTTCGTCGCCTCCGAGCTGATCGACGAGCTCGGCGACTCCGACGAGGAAGAGGACGGGGAAGAGGAAGAGGGCTGAGCGCGCGGCTCCCCGTACGGCGGGAACCTGTTAGTTTCTACAGACTTGTAGATTTCTTTACGCTCGCGGATGCGGTACGCCGCACCCCACCCCGCAATCCAGCTCTGGGAGTCAGCAGCAGATGAGTGTGAACCTGTCCAAGGGCCAGCAGATCAGCCTGGCCAAGGAGAGCGGAGGCGAGCTCACCTCCGTGCGCATGGGGCTGGGCTGGCGGCAGGCGCGCCGCAAGGGGCTCCTGGCGCGGCTGACGGCGCGCGAGATCGACCTGGACGCCTCGGCCGTGCTCTTCGCCGGCGAGGAGCCGGTGGATGTGGTCTTCTTCCAGCACCTGACCAGCGACGACGGCTCCGTACGGCACACCGGCGACAACCTCACCGGCGGCGCGGGAGAGGGCGGCGACGACGAATCCATCCTGGTGGACCTGCACGCCGTGCCCCAGCACGTCGACCAGATCGTCTTCACCGTGAACTCCTTCTCGGGGCAGACCTTCGAGCAGGTGGAGAACGCGTTCTGTCGGCTGGTGGACGAGACGAACGGGCAGGAGCTGGCGCGCTATACGCTGACCGGCGGCGGCCCGCACACCGCGCAGATCATGGCCAAGGTCCGCCGGGAGGACTCGGGCTGGGCCATGGCCGCGCTCGGCGCGCCGACGGCGGGGCGCACCTTCCAGGACCTGATGCCCACCATCGTCGACCACCTCTGAGCGCCGGCCCGCAGAAAGGGAACCGCACATGTTCGGCATCTCCGAGATCGTGATCATCCTCATCGTGGTGATCCTGGTCGTGGGCGCGAAGAAGCTCCCCGAACTGGCGCGCTCGGCGGGCAGGTCGGCGCGCATCCTCAAGAGCGAGACCAAGGCCATGAAGCAGGACGGCACGGAGGTCGGCACCCCGACGTACACCGTCACCGACGCCCCGCACCCGCAGGGCCCGCAGACCGCGCAGGACAAGCAGGGCGAGCAGAACACGCAGGACGCGCGGGGCTCGCAGGAACCGCCCCGCGCCTGAGGCGCCCTCCGCGCACACGGCACCGGCGGCCGCAGACACCCCTCGTACGTCTGCGGCCGCCGGTGGGTCCAGGCGATCGGCGGCGGTCAGCCGACGCCGATCGGGTTCACGAAGGTGCCGGGGCGGGTGGCGGCCGACTGGTCGAGGATGGCGCCGCCGTAGGGCCACTTGAAGGTCACGCTCTTGGTCTCGTTCGGCGGGGTGATCATGACCTTGCTCGGGATGAACGGCTTGGTGTCCTTGATGTCCTTCGGCACCGGCAGGATGGTCATGTCGATCATCGCCGTGTCGTCGCCGGGCTTGAGGGTCCGGGTGGTCGGGGTGACCGAGGAGCGGCGCAGGTCCCACTTCTCGCCAGACTCGCTGATCAGGCGGACGCCGGGGAAGCCGTGCAGGGTGCAGGTGCGGTTGGCCTTGTTGGTCAGGCGGATCGAGACAGCCTGCTGGTTCTCGGCGTTCATGTCGGGGCGGCCGCCGTGCGGGCCTCCCCAGGTGAACTTGAGGTCGTCGGTGTGGCAGCGCTTGCTCGCGGCGCCGGCGGCGGGGTTCACGGCGTCGGCGCGCGACCCCGCGGCGGCCGTCTTCAGCTTCTTGCCGGCGGAGTCCTGGGTCTTCTCCTGCGCGCCCTGCTCCGTGGACGAGGAGGCGGAGGACGCCTTGGAGTCCTCGCCCTTGCCGGAGTCCTGGCCGCCCTGGCAGGCGGTGAGCGAGAGACCTGCGGCCAGAGCCACGGCGGCGAGGGTGGCCTTCTGTGCAGCCTTCTGAGCGCGCATCGTTCCGTCCTTTGCGTTGGGTTGCGTGCGGTTGCGTGCGGTCGGCCCGCCGAAAGCGAGCGTTCTTGATGATGTGGACCCGTCAGGCCCGCGGAACGTTCCGTCACACCGCTCGCTCATACATGGCTGTGACACACGATTTCGGAACGGGTGCGGCCACGCCGCCCGTCGCACGCCTTCGGATCCGAACGCCGGTGTCCTGCGCCGAAGTTGCCAGCGGGCCCGGGATTCCGGGGCGGGAGCGCCCTGCGGGGGCATCGCTTCGAGGCGTACGGCAGCTCTGCGGAGCGACGGATTCCGTAGCCGCCACAGACGCTCTGAGGGCCCATCGGCCGCTGGGACAGTTCCGTGACGCGGCGGTCATTGAACATCGCGGGGTCGTGATCTCTCCCGGCGCGCCCGTGTAACCGCCGTGTCCCAGGCCGCGGCGCGGAGCAACGGTCGCGCGGCCGCCCCACGTCCTCCTGACCAGCAAAGCAACGAAGAAGTCGCGCCCGGCGACGGGCGCGCGGGAAAGGGGAATCCACCATGGCGGACGGCTGCCGGGACTGCGCGACGTGTACGAAGTCGTGGCTGGGCCGGGTGGCGCAGAAGGCGGCGGTCGGTCTGCTGTATCTGTGCACCCTCGGCCTCGCCTTCCTGATCAAGCGGGGCGTGATGCGGCACTGCCCCCAGTGCCACCACCTGCTCTCCCGCCACGCGCGCCGTGCGGACGGGTCGTTCCGCGACTGAGCCCGGTCTCGTTCCGCGACTGAGCCCCGTCTCGTTCCGCGGCCGAGGCGGGTCATTCCGCGAAGGGGGCGGGGCCGGAGAACCGGGGCCCCGCCCGCACGGCCCGCTCAGTCGATCTGCCGGTTCCGCCCCGCGAAGAAGCCGGCGGCGAGCTGCGGCAGCATCAGCACGGCCATGAAGATCAGCGGTGCGTGCCAGCCGCCGGAGTGTTCATAGAGGGCGCCGACCAGGATCGGGCCGGGGATCGAGAGCAGGTAGCCGGTGCTCTGCGCGAAGGCGGAGAGGCGGATCACGGTCGCGCTGTCACGGCCGCGCATCCCGATCATGGTGAGCGCGAGGGGGAAGGAGCAGTTGGCGACCCCGAGCAGGCCGGCCCACAGCCAGGGCGCCGCGGTCGGCGCGGTCAGCAGGCCGAGGTAGCCGCCCAGCCCGAACAGCCCGATGGTGACGGCGATTCCGCTCTGGTGGCGCAGCCGCCCCGCGACGGCTGAGAGGGCGAAGGACAGCGGGATGCCGAGCACCGAGGTGACCGCGAAGAGCAGTCCCGCGGTCTCCGCCGACAGCCCCGCGTCGCGGAAGATCTGCGGCAGCCAGCCGATGATGACGTACGCGGCGGTGGCCTGCAGACCGAAGTACACGGTCAGCGCCCAGGCGGTGGGGCTGCGGGTGAGGCGCGTGTGCGGGGCCCCGGAATCGGGCTCCGATGCGGCGCCGGGCTCGGAAGTCCCGTACCGCTGCGCCTCCTTGGCCGTACGGGAGCGCTCGCGGGCGAGGGCCAGCCACGGCGGCACGGCGACGGCGGCGAGCAGGGCCCAGGCGCCGAGCCCCACGCGCCAGTCGGCGCCGAAGGCGCGGGCCAGCGGAACGGTGACGGCGGCGGATGTCGAGGCGCCGAGGTTGAGCGCCATGGAGTAGAGGCCGGTCATGGCGCCGACGCGGTCGGGGAAGCGCTGCTTGACGACCACGGGCAGCAGCACGTTGGTGACCGCGATGCCGCCCAGCGCGAGCGCGCTCAGGGCGACGAACAGGGCGCTGTTCCCGGCGAAGGGGCGCGCCGCCAGTCCTGCGGCGAGCGCGACGAGGCCGCTCACGACGATCGCGTCGGGCCCGAAGCGGCGTGCCAGCCGCGGGGCCATGAAGCCGAACAGCGCGAAGCACACGGCGGGCATGGAGGTCAGCAGTCCTGCGGTGACCGCGCTCATCCCCAGGCTCGCGCGCGCCTCTTCGAGTACGGGGCCGAGGCTGGTGACAGCGGGCCGCAGGTTCACTGCGGCTAAGACGAGGGCGAGGGCCGCGAAGCGGCGCCTCCAGGCGATGGACGGTGAGACGTGGGGACGCGGTTCCGCGTCGCGCGCCGACGCTGTCTTCTTCTCCAACACGCGGGCATCGTATAATCATTGGATGACTCTGTGTCCAGCTCCTCGCCCCACCGGTCTGTTCGATCACGTGGTCGCCGGACTGCGCCGGCAGATCGTGTCCGGGGCCTGGCCCGTGGGCTCGCGCATCCCGACAGAGCCCGAGCTCGTACGGCAGCTCGGGGTGGCCCGCAACACCATCCGCGAGGCCGTGCGGGCGCTCGCGCACAACGGGCTGCTGGACATCCGGCACGGGTCGGGCACCTATGTCGTGGCCACGAGCGAGCTGGCCGGGGTGATGCAGCGCCGCTTCGCCAGTGCCGAGCAGCGCGATGTCATCGAGGTGCGGGGCGCGTTGGAGGCCAAGGCCGCGCGGATGGCGGCGCGGCTGCGCACCGAGGAGGACCTGCGGCGGATGGACGAGCTGCTGGAGCGGCGCGAGGAGTGCTGGGCCTCGGGGGACCGGGACGCGTTCGTGGACGCGGACGCCGCCTTCCACCAGGCGATCGTGGCCGCCTCGCACAACGAGGTGCTGGCCGCGCTCTACGCGGACCTGGGCACCGTGATCCGCGATTCCCTGCGCGGCCACTTCAGCGCCGCACTGCGCCCGGAGGAGTACGTGGACCACGGCCGGCTGCTGGAGGCGATCCGCTCCTCCGCCGAGGACGCGGCCGAAGCGGAGGCGACCGCCCTGCACCCCTCCATCGGCGGAGCAGGGCGGACGCGTACGTGACGAGCCCGCCGCCCGCGCCGTGAAGCGGGCAGGAGCCGACACCGCCCGACGGTGAAGCGGGCGATGGGAGCGCTCCACCCGCCCGAACGGGCGCGAGGGGGCGCCTCCGGTTCCGCCAGCAAACGCGCGGCCCCGAGGACGCCCCGCGCCGGCACCACATGCGCGCCATGTGCGCGCCGCCGTCCGGCAGTTGGCGCCAAGTGGTCTGAACCAGCCAACATGACCGGTCCTCTCCGTTACCCGCGCTCCGGTGCGGCGCGCCACGCCCGCCCGAGGTCACTCGCGCGGAAGCCGCGTGCGGATACTTCTCCCGCCGCCGCGGAACGGCACCTGTTTCCTGCCAGAAAAGCCGGCACGCCTTGACCGGCATGTGACGGCTCTCCAGAGTTGAGGGGCGCAACTGCGCGTACCAGCACGGGGGATCAAGCTGTACGCGGCGTTTCGCCCTGCCCGCGGTGCACCGCACCCGGGCCGCTGCGCTGCGGTGTCACGCGAACCTCCGGGGAATGTCTCTCTCCCAGGAAAGTCGAAATGACACGTACGACGTCACCGGTCCGTTCCTTGACGGCCGAGGAATCCCACCACGCGCCATCCGCGCGCCCGTTGGGGGCTTCTCCGTAATTCAGCGCGTCTCACCGACCCTCACATCATGGCAGGTCAGACGGCACGGGTACGCCCGTCATCACGCCCATGAACCACGCCGGAATCGCCGTGCAATTCTGCCCGTGCACCTCCAACCACCGTTCACCACACGGTGTTTCCATGGCTGTTTGCGCAGCAATTCCACAGAATCCCGTCAGTGATCAGTGGCCTTGACATCCACCAGGGCCGCGTTGAGGATCTACGGCGATGAGACGGGTCCGGATTCCGGAATGCGCGGAACGGTTTGCACGCGATAGCCGTACCGCCATGCCGCGTCCATGAATGCGCAAAGCAATTCCCATGCCCCGCAATGCCGAAAGGAACCCATGCGCCAGTTAGCCGTGTTCGATCTCGACGGAACGCTCGTGGACACCCCGCGCGCCATCGTCGAGACCTTCAGCGCGACCTTCGCCTCGCTGGGCGAGACCGTCCCCGACGCCGACGTACGCGCCACCATCGGACTCCCGCTGGAGCGGGCCTTCGGCGGCCTGCTCGGGCTCGACCCCGGGGAGCAGCGGGTACGGGACGCCGTCGGGCAGTACCAAGTGCACTTCAAGGAGCTGGTCCTCCCCCGCGCCGCCGAGCTGCTGTATCCGGGCGTGGCTCCAGGGCTGGCCAAGCTGGACGCGCAGGGGATCACCCTGGCCGTGGCCACCAGCAAGTTCCACGCCAGCGCCGAGGCCCTGCTGAGCGCGGCCGGGCTGCGGGAGCTGTTCGCCCAGGTCGTGGGGGCGGACGACGTACAGCATCCCAAGCCCCACCCGGAATCGGGACTGTTGATCCTGCGCACCCTCGGCTTCGCCGCCGAGCAGGCCGTGATGGTCGGCGACACCACGCACGACCTGGGGATGGCGCACGCCGCGGGGATGCGGTCGCTGGCCGTCACGTACGGCATCCACGGGCCCGGGCAGTTGGCGGCCGCCGGGCCGACCTGGACGGCCGGCACCTTCGACGACGCCGTCGCGCTCCTCGTCGCCCGCGCGGACTGACCCCCGCGCGAGGCCCCGCCGTTCCACCGCCCGTACGAGCACCCCAAGGACTGCACGGAATGCCTGACCAGGACCGCGAACTGATCGACCGGCTCCTCGACGACCGCACGTACCACATCGAGTTCAACGGCCATCTGACCAACCACTCCAAGCACGCCGTGGTCGCCCTCGCGGGCCTCGGCGTCCCCGCCGAGCGGATCAGGGCCTATTACGAGAACTACGCCAAGCTCACCACCTACGGCTTCGGCCTGGAGCCGCCCAAGCCCGACCGCGTGACCATCACCGAGGACAACTGGCGCGAGCACCTGGGGCAGCGCACGAGCTTCTGGTCCTACACCGCCTTCTTCGAGGCGCGCGTCGAGGAGCTGGGCCTGCGGGACGCCGTGCGCCGCTACGTCCCCGCACTGCTCCCCGGCTGGACCGGCGCCTTCACCCACGCGACCATCCACCTCGGCTGGGCGCTGGAGTACGGCCACCGGTGGATGGCGATCGAGGGCCTCGCCTACATGGCGTTCAGCTACGCGGACTGCCACCCGGAGCGGATGGTGGACCGCTACGAGGAGGCCACGCCCTATGCCTCGCTGCTGCGCGTCGCCGGCGAATGGGACCTGCGCCGCGACGAGCTGAAGCACTCCGTCGCCGACCTCATCGCCGACACCTCGCCCGTGGACGAGGGCCGCATCCACCCGGAACTGCTGCGCTCGGGCCTCCAGTTCCGCATCGCCCGCACCCTGGACGCGGGCCCCGCGCTCATCCGCCCCGCCGAAGCCTGGGCCGCCGACGAGGCAGCCCCCCTGGACTGGGACGGGCTGTACTACGCGGTCACCCTGCTCTATCTGGCGCGGCCCGGCGACTTCGTGCTGCTGCACCTGATCACGTCGCTGTACGCGGTGGAGCACATCGCCGCCGAACTCCCCGAGGAGCAGCGGCAGTTCGCGGTGCGCTGCTTCTGGACCGGGCTGCTCGGCGTGGTCTTCTCCGGCGGCGACTTCCCCGAGCGGCACAAACTCGCCGCGCTGCACGAGCTGTTCGCGGAGGCCCACGACGAGGGGCCCGAGGACTTCCTGCGCCAGGAGTGGGAGCGGACCGTGGCCCGCGCCGTGCTGGAGGAGGAAGAGCACAACCCCAAGCTCGTGCACGTGCTGCGCCGGGTGTGGGAGCGCGGGGGCCGCCGCTCGGTCTACCGGGTCGCCGCCGCCCAGTTCACCGCGACGCCCGACCTGCCGCCCACGTTCGAGGAGCCACCGGCCGAGGAGCCCACGGCCGGGTAGCCGCGCCGCGCGCACGGCCGCGCCGAGCCGTACACGCAACCCGTACAGGCGAACGGCAGCCGCACACCGCACAGCACCCGATCACCGCGTACGCACGCCCACGTACGCGCGTCCGCGTACGCCCACCCACCTACGCGCGTCCACCTACGCCAACAGGCAAGCGCTCACGCACCTCCCACAGGAGAGCTCCAGGAATGTCAGCGACCACCACGTCCGCGACCGCGCACACCACCACGCCGAAGGCGGGCGGAGGCCGGGTGCACTTACTGCCCCAGACCCGTCAGCTCCGCGCCCTGCACACCGTCATCCGCGACCGCACAGCCAGCCGCGAGGACTTCGTCCACCACTCGCGCAGGATCATCAGGCTGCTCCTCGAACACGCCCTGGACCAGCTCCCGTTCGAGGAACAGGAGGTGACCACCCCGTCCGGCGGCACCTACCAGGGCCTCAAGTTCACCGACAAGCTGTGCGGGGTGCCGGTCATCCGGGCCGGCGAGAGCATGGAGGGCGAGCTGCGCGCGCTGCACCCCGCCCTCCGCATCGGCAAGATCCTCATCCAGCGCGACAAGCAGACCAAGCTGCCGCACCTCTACTACGCGCACCTGCCCGCCGATATCGCGGAACGCCATGTACTGCTCCTCGAACCGATGCTGGCCACCGGCGGCTCGGCGAACAAGGCGCTGACCGTGCTGCTGGACGCGGGGGTGCGCGAGGAGAACATCGTCCTCGTCGACTTCCTCGCCGCGCCCGAGGGCATCGCCGCGGTCCACGAGGCGCACCCGCGCGTGCAGATCGTCACCTCGGCCATCGAGGAACGGCTGAACGAGCACGCGTTCATGATCCCGGGCATCGGCGACTTCGGGGACCGCTTCTTCGGCACCGCCGACGCGGGGGCCGTCCGATGACCGCGCCCTGCCCGCTCACGCCGACCGCGTCGGCCGGCCGGTCGCCCGTCCGCACCGGCGCCCACGCCTGCCTGCCCGACCTGCTCCTGGACCGCGTCAAGTCCCGCCCGGACGCGGTCGCCGTCGCCGGGCACACCGGCAGCCTGACCTACCGCGACCTGCTCCGCTCGGCCTTCGGCACCGCGGCGCGGCTGACCGCGCTCGGCATCGGCCCCGACGACACCGTGGGCCTGTACGCCGAACCGTCCGCCGACCTGATCACCGGCGTCTGGGGCATCCTCTTCGCGGGCGGTGCCTATCTGCCCCTCTCCCCCGAGTACCCGGACGAGCGGCTGCGCTACATGATCGAGGACAGCCGCACCCGGGTCGTCCTCGCGCCCGGCCACCTCGCAGGCGACCTGGCCGCGCTCGCGCCGCCCGGCACCCGGATCGTCCCACTCGGCGACGCCGCCCCCACCGAGGAGGTGCCGCAGGCCGCCTGGCGGCCCGACGCCCTCGCGTACGTCATCTACACCTCGGGCAGTACGGGGAAGCCCAAGGGCGTGATGGTCGAACACCGCGCCGTGGTCTCGCAGTTACGGTGGCTGCACACCCACGGGCACCTCGACCAGCACTCGGTCATTCTGCAGAAGACCCCGATGAGCTTCGACGCGGCCCAGTGGGAGATCCTCGCGCCGGCCCTCGGCGCCCGCGTGGTGACCGCGCCGCCCGGCAGCCACCGCGATCCGCAGGCGCTGATCAACGCCGTGCTCGCCCACGAGGTCACCACCCTCCAGTGCGTGCCCACCCTGCTCCAGGCGCTGATCGACACCGCGGAGCTGGGCCTGTGCACGAGCCTGACCAGGGTGTTCTCCGGCGGTGAGGCGCTGACCCGGCATCTGGCCCGCTCCTTCTTCGCCGAGCTGCCCGGCACCGCGCTGATCAACCTGTACGGCCCGACAGAGACGACCATCAACGCCACCGCACACGCCGTGGATCCCGCCGCGGTCCCGGAGGGCTCCGGCACGCTGCCCATCGGCACGCCGGTCGACAACACGACCTGCTTCATCCTGGACGAGCACCTGGCCCCGGTGGACATCGGCGAAACCGGCGAACTCTTCATCGGCGGCGCGCAGTTGGCCCGCGGCTATCTGCACCGCCCCGAGCAGACGCGCGAGCGCTTCATCCCCTCGCCCTTCAACCCGACCCAGCGCCTGTACCGCACGGGGGACCTGGCCTGCTGGAACGCGGACGGCACGATCCGGTTCGCCGGCCGCACCGACAATCAGGTCAAGCTGCGCGGCCACCGCATCGAGCTGGACGAGGTGGCCACCGCGATCGAGCAGCACGCCTGGGTGCGCAAGGCGGCCGCGGTCGTCGTGGACGACGCGCGCACGGGACACCGGCAACTGGTGGCCTGCGTCGAACTCGACCCCAGGGAAGCGTCGCTGATGGACCAGGGCCACGACGCGGGCCACCACCGCTCCAAGGCCGGGCGGCACCAGGTGAAGGCCCAGCTCTCCGATGCGGGGGTGCGCACGGGGGCCGAGCTGTCCGGGCGCGCCGAGGTGCGGCTGCCGGGCGCCGAGGGCACGGCACACCAGCGCGCGACGGCCTTCGCCCGCAAGACGTACCGCTTCTACGAGGGCGGACCGGTGCGCGAGCAGGACCTGCTGTCACTGCTGGCGCCGCCCGCCACTCCCGCGTACGCGACACGGGAACGGGCCCTCGACCTGCACGAACTCGGGGAGATCCTGCGCTGGTTCGGACCCTTCCACGGCGCCGAGCGGCTGCTGCCCAAGTACGCCTACGCCTCCCCCGGCGCCCTGTACGCCACCCAGCTCCACGTCGAGACCGGCGGCATCCCGGGGCTCGAAGCGGGCGTGTACTACTACCACCCGCTCGACCACAGCCTGGTGCGCGTCGGCGACAGCACCCCGGCCGCCGCGGCCGAGGGCATGCTGCTGCACTTCAGCGGACGCAGGAGCGCGATCGAGCCGGTCTACCGCACGAACGTCGACGAGGTGCTGGAGTTCGAGGCCGGGCACATGCTCGGCGTGCTGCGCGAGGTGCTGCCCCAGCACGGGCTCGGCGTACGCCCGCTGCACCGCGACCCGGCGATCGCCGAGCGCCACCTCGATCTGCGCGAAGACGACCACTTCATCGGCAGTTTCGCCCTCGGCGTGCACAGCGGCACCTCACGCCCCGACCCCGTGGAGCTCTACCTCCAGATACACCCGGGCCGCGTCGAAGGGCTCGCCGCGGGCACCTACCGCTGCCTCTCCGACGGCCGCCTGGAGCGCATATCCGACGCGCTCGTCCAGCGCCGGCATGTCGTCGCCATCAACCAACGGGTGTACGACCGCGCCGCGTTCGGCATCAGCGCCGTGAGCCGCGGCGCCGAGCCGTGGCTGCACTATGTGGCCCTCGGCGCCGCGCTCCACCGGCTCCAGCGCAATGACCTGGGCATCGGCCTGATGTCCTCGGGCTACAGCTCCAGGAGCGGGCACCCGCTGCCGGCGGCCCGGCGCCTGGACACGCTGCTCGCGGACGCCGGGGAGGCGCCGGCCGGGGCCTCGTACTTCTTCGTCGGCGGGCGGGTCTCCCGGGAGCAGATCCGCAGCGAGGGCATGTACGAGGACACCGTCCACATGAAGGGCCCCACCGAGCTGATCAGGGAGGACCTGGAACAGCAGCTCCCCGACTACATGCTGCCCAGCCGCGTCCTGCTCCTGCACGCGCTGCCGCTCACCGCCAACGGCAAGATCGACACGCGGACGCTGGCGGCCTCGCCCGAGGTGTCCACGGCCGTTTCCGACGCCCCGTACGTGGCCCCCGCGACGGCGACCGAGCGGCGGCTGGCGACCGCGTGGGGCAAGGCGCTCAAGTACGAACGGGTCTCCGCGCTGGACGAGTTCTTCGCCTGCGGCGGCAACTCGCTCAGCGCCGTCGCCCTGATCAACGGCATCAACCGCGACTACGGGACCCGGCTGCCGTTCCAGGTGCTCTTCGAGTGCCCGCGGCTGGCGGACCTGGCGGCACGCATCGACGCCGAGGCCGAGGCGGGCGAAGAGGCACCCGCCGGCCGCCTGGTGACGCTCCATCAGGGGGAGCCCGACCAGCCCGTGTTCTGCTGGCCGGGACTCGGCGGCTATCCGATGAACCTGCGCCGCCTCGCCCGGGAGACCGCGCAGGGCCGGAGCTTCTACGGGGTGCAGGCGCACGGCCTGAACGCCGGGGAGAGCCCGTACGCCACGATCCGCGAGACGGCGGCGGCCGACATCGCGGAGATCCGCAGGGTGCGGCCGCACGGCCCGTACACGCTGTGGGGCTACTCGTTCGGCGCCCGGGTCGCCTTCGAGACGGCCTTCCAACTGGAGCAGGCGGGCGAGAAGGTCGCGCAGCTCCTGCTCATCTGCCCCGGCAACCCGAGGGTGCACGGTACGGGGGCCGGCGCGGGCACCGGCGAGGCTCCCTCCCGCACGGCCTCGTTCGCCGACCCCTCGTACCTGACCATCCTGCTGTCCGTCTTCACCGGCACCACCAGCGGTCCCGAACTGGAGCGGTGCCTGAGCGGGCGGCACGACGAGGAGAGCTTCACGGCTTTCGTTCACGAGCTCGTGCCCGATCTCGACCCCGCGCTGATCCGGCGGATCGTGCGGCTGGTCGGGGCCACGTACGAGTTCGAGTACACCTTCCGCGAGCTGGCGGAGCGCCGGATCCAGGCGCCGGTGACCGTGCTCAAGGCCAGCGGCGACGACTACTCCTTCATCGACGCGCACTCCGGTTACGCGGCCGAGCCGCCGATGGTGGCCGAGCTCGCCGGCGACCACTTCGGCGTGCTGCGGGAGCCGGGCGTCGCCGAGCTCGCCGAGGCGGTCCGCGCCGCGCTCCTGCGCTGACGAGCCTGCGCCGACGAGCCGTTAGCAGCTCGCGTACGCGAAACCCACGTACACAAGAGCCCACGTACGCAAGGGCCCGGTTACGCGGAACCCACGTACGCCACAGCCCACCCACGCAAGCCCACGAAAGGCACGGCCATGCCCCATGTGACGATCCAGCACTTCCCGAAGGACTTCTCCGACGCGCAGCGGCGCGAGCTCGCCGACGCGCTCACCGCGCTGATCACCGACCGCTTCGAGGTGCCGCCCGGCGCCGTGTCCATCGGTCTGGAGCCCGTGCATCCCGACGAGTGGCAGGCGCGGGTCTACGGGCCCGTCATCGAGCCCCGGCTGCCCGCGCTGCTCAAGCGCCCCGACTACGACCGGCAGTGAACGATCCCGTGACACAGGCAAGGACAGGGACACCCATGCGCACCCACACCCCCATACCGCTCGTCTGCTCCGAGGAGGTCGCCGAGGCCCTGCACGCGGGAGATCCGGTGGTGGCCCTGGAGTCCAACGTCATCACGCACGGACTGCCCTATCCGGACAACGCCGCGACCGCGGCCAAGGTGGAGGCGGCCGTCCGCGCGGGCGGTGCGGTCCCCGCGACGATCGGCGTGGACGAGGGCCGCCTCCTCATCGGCCTGAGCGACGAGGACATCGAGCGCTTCGCTTCCACACCGGGCATCCCGAAGGTCAGCAGCCGCGACCTCCCCGTAGCGCTGGCCCGCGGCGGCAAGGGCGCGACCACGGTGGCGTCGTCGCTGGTCGCGGCCGAGCTGGCGGGCATTCCCTTCTTCGCCTCGGCCGGCATCGGCGGGGTGCACAGGGGCGCGGAGACCAGCATGGACATCTCCTCCGACCTCGTGCAGTTCACCCGCTCCAAGGTGGCCGTGGTCTGCGCGGGCGCGAAGAACATCCTCGACCTGCGGCTGACGATGGAGTACCTGGAGACCCAGTGCGTACCGCTGGTCTCCTACCGCTCCGACGACTTCCCCGCCTTCTACTGCGCCTCCAGCGGCATCCGCAGCCCGCACCGGATCGACGAGGCGGAGACCGTGGCGCGGGTGGTCGAGGCGCACTGGGCGACGGGCAGCGGGAGTTCCGTGGTCATCACGACTCCGCCGCGCGCCGAGGACGCGGTCGACAGCGAGGTCGCCGAGGCGGCCCTGCGGGAGGCGCTGGCGGACGCCGAGCGGGACGGCGTACGGGGCAACGCGCTGACCAAGTACCTGATGCGCGCGATCGACAGGACCACGGGCGGGCGCACCTCGCAGGCCAACATGGCGGTCCTGATCAGCACAGCGGAGACGGGCGGCCGGCTGGCGGCGGCCCACGCGGAGCTGTGCCGGGAGCGGGAAGCTTAGGACCCGGGGCGGCGTGCGGGCGGGCGGGCCGTCGTCAGGTCCGGCCGTCCGCCGGCCTGTGCAGCACGTAGCGCTCGCAGGTCTCCGCCTCGTGGTACGCGAGCACGCCCGGGACGCAGGAGACCAGCACGCCGCACCCCGAGCCGACCGCGTACTCCAGCGCGGCGCCCAGCGGCACCTCGCCCCCTGCGCTCCCGCCGTCCCTGAGCACCACGCAGACGTCGGGCGCTCCGGCGTCGCGCAGCAGCCGCTCCACCTCGGCGGGGTGCTCCTCGGGCGGGGCGAGCCGGCGCGCCCAGCGGGGGTCGAGGTGGGCGGAGAAGGAACCGGCGAGTTCGCTCTCGAACTTCCGCCAGTGCTTCGGGTTCCCGCCGTCCAGCAGGGCCAGCAGCCGGGACCTGCGGTCCGGCGTGAGGAAGGCGCGGGCGGCGGCCGCGGCGTGTTCCAGGAGAAGGTCGTTCGGCACGGCACCACGTTCTCAGGGGCGGGTGCCGTGCCGGGAGGGCCGCGCCGACCGCGCCGACTCCGTCCGTGTACCGCCGTTCCCCCGGCATGCGTAAGGCTGTGCGCTGGGGCGACGTGCGTGGCGCAGTATCCTCGTGCGCATGGCCGACATCATCGATCCGGAGCAGCACGCAGCACTCATCGAACACCAGCGCGAGGTGTACGCCGCCTTCGCCACGCTGGACTCCTTCGACGGTCCCGACGACGACCGTCCCGCCCTGCGCGAGAAGGCCCGCCAGACCGTCACAGCGAAGGAGGCCGCACTCCACGCGAGCGGCCTGATCGAGCAACACGGCTACCACAAGGCGTCCCAGGCGTTGAAGGACGCGGCGAAGGATGCGGGGGGCGAGGGCGCGGGGGCTGGGGTGGCCGAGGAGTAGCGGCGGGGCAGCGCGGGTTGGCGCGGAAGCCGCCCGGAATTCGGCGCAGACCGCGCGCAGGCCGTCCAGCGGTGCCGGGCCCGCCTCTCTGGGCCCAGCAGCTCGCAGGCACTTCCCGCGCACCGCGCGGTGCGGCCGGGCGCGGGATCACGACGGCGAAGGCGACCGGCGGGACGAGCGGCACCCCGCTCCGCGTCGGTGCCCGGCGGAAGCGTGCCGGAGGACGAGATCAAGGGACTGGTGACGGCGGCCCTGCGCTGACCCGCACCCCACTGCACCACGCTGAACCGCGCCGCGGGCCCGGACAGGAGAAGGGCCCCGCCGACGGGGGAACAGCGGGGCCCGCCCCCAGTGTGCCACGCCAGGACGTGTGAGCGATACATCGAGCCGAGGGTGATCGAGGTGGTCAATGTCCTTGCGCAGCACGGCAGTTGGGCCCGGGAGGGGCCGGAGCCCCTCCCACGTCCGAGCCCCCTGCCGCGTTCTCTTGCAGTGCGCAAAGGCCGTCGGGCGGGGGCGGCGCCGGGGTACAAAGGAGCGATGACGGAGCATGCGGAGCCCGCGCGGGACGCGGACGATGTGGACGCGGTGACCAACGCGGTGCTGACCGCCTCGCGCCTGCTGGTCGCCGTCGCCGCGCGCTCGCTGGCCTCGGTGCAGGACCGGGTGACCCTGCCCCAGTTCCGGCTGCTGGTCGTGCTGTCGCAGCGCGAGCACGCCACGCTCACCGAGCTCGCCGAGCAGTTGGAGGTCAACCCCTCGACCGCGATGCGCATGATGAGCAGGCTCACCGCCGCGGGGTTCACCGACCAGCAGGTCAACCCCGACAACCGGCGCGAGCGCCTGCTGCGGCTCACCGGCGCCGGCCACCGCATCGTCGGCGAGGTCATGGCGCACCGCCGCGCGGAGATCGCCGCGGTGGTGGAGCGCATGCCGGCGGACCAACGCGGTTCGCTGGTCGACGCGTTGACCGCCTTCGCCGACGCGGGCGGCGAACTCCCCGCGCCCCGCGAGAGCCGCGACCTCCACCCGCTGGGCTGGACGACACCGGCACCACGGCAGCACGACGCTCGACAGCGCAACACACGACAGAGCAACGCGCGACAGAACGGCACGCCAGGGAACGGCACGCGGCAGCGCAACGGCTGAAGCCCCGGCTCACATGTACGTGCCAGGCGACTCCATGACCAGCAGGGCGACCGCCAGCAGCAGGCCCAGCACGATCAGCGCCGGCCACCGCGTCCGCTCCCTGGTGGCGAGGACGACGAGGGCCGGGCCCACCGCGTTCGCGGCGAGGAACCACCAGGCGGGGGTGGGGAGTACTCCGTTCCACGGCCCCGCGACGAAGATGACGAACACGGCGAGCGCGAGACATGCCGGAACGGTGAGCACGAGGGGGCGCGTCGCGGTGAGCCGGAACAGCACCGCGTACCCGACGGCCACGGCGACGAGCCAGCCGATCAACGCCACGAACTGGTGCAGCGGGAGGCAGAGCGTGTCACTGCCCTCGCAGGCACGCGCGTTCAGCCGCTCGGCCCACGCCCACAGGGCACTCGCGCTCCACCCGGCCAGCAGCCCGCCGAGCGCGCCCACCGCCACGGGGAGGGGCAACCGGCGGACGGACAGGAGGGACAAGGGGACGGACAGCCGGCCACCGGACAGTCGGCCGCCGGACAGCCGACCGCCCGACGACCGCCCACCGGATAACCGGCCTCTGCCTCTGTCTGCGCTCTCGCCTCTGCCCGTGCTCTGCTCGCCGCTCCCGCTCTCCCCGCCGCTCCCGCTCTTCTTCATGCGACCGCCCTTCAGGAACGTGTGGTGAACGGACACCAGTTTCCCTGGGCAGCCGGGCCGCCCCTTGCCACACTCGGCTCATGCGGGAACGTCAAGGCTGGCGCGTGGGGGACCCGTTGGCGCCCCCGGCCGTGGGCCTGCTCCTGATCGCCGACGCGTACGTGGTGTGGAACGCCCTCGGTCACGGCCCACCAGTGATCAGGGGCGCCGCCCTGGTGGCGGCCGCTGCGCTGCCCCTCGTGCTGGGCGCGCACCAGTGGGGCGTCCGCCGCCTCGCGGTGCATCTCGCCCGCGTACAGCATCAGCGCAATCCGGCGGGGCCGAGCGGACTGCAGTACGGGGCCATCGCCCGCGTCACACTTCCCGAGGGCCGCATGCTGCTCCTGGCGTGGCTGCCGCCCGGCACGCCGGAGTGGCTGCGCCCCGCCGACCGCATCCTGGTGTGGGCGCGGCGGGTGCTCGGCTGCCTCGTGCTCGCCGCCGCCGCGTACTACCTGGTCTTCAACGCGCTGTACCGCGGCGGGACCCTGGTCGCGATCATCGTCGGCGCGCTGGCCGGCGCCGCGCTGCTGGGCCGGCTCGGGTACGCCGGCTACCACGCCGTCGAGCTGCGGCGCGAGGCGCGGGGCAGACGCTCGGCCGGAGTGTCCTGGCGCGGGCTCGCCGCGCCCGCCGCGTGGCTGGTGACCTGCGCGGGCCTGTTCGCCGCCGCGTGGTTCCCGCTGCGGCACGCGCACCTCGCCGGCACGGACGGGCTCGGCGTGGTCGAACTCGGCTTCGTGGTCACCGGGTTGAGCATGGCCTCGGCCCTGGGCGGCGCCCTGCTCCTCGGCGTGTCGCGGCTGCTGCACGGCCTGGGCGCCCGAGCGAAGGGCACAGGCGAGGGCTCCAAGGCGCACGACGAGGGGCGCGCCGCGCTGCAGTTGGCCGCCGCCGAGCAGCGGCGCGCCGAGGCCGACCACGAGCGCGCGGTGGCCGACAGGGAACGCGCGCGGGCCGACCGCGTGATCGCCGAGGCGCGGCTGCGCGAGGCGGACGCGGAGCACCTGCGGGCCGAGGCCGACTACCGGCGCGCCGAGCGCGGACTGCCCCCGCTGACCTCCGGAGGTGCGTCCGGAGGGGCGTCCGGCGGTGATCCGGGAGGGCCGCGGCCCGACCCGGGGAACGGCGAGGCACCGCCCCCGGTTCCACCCCCGACCCCGCCACCGGTGCTGCCTCCGGCCGGATGACGGACAGTGCTGCCCCGCATTCGACGTAGCTCACCTCATCCCATCGTCCAACTCTCCCTCCCCCACCGCGCGTTGGCGGATTGCGTCGTACAGACGTGCCGTACCGGTCCGCGTACGCTGCCAGCGCGATCCGCTGGTGCCGCGGCGGCGCCCGCTCCGCTCCCGCGGCGGCCACGGCCGCCGGTGCCGGGGGCCGACGACCTGGAGGACCCATGCCCGAGCCCGCGCTCGCCTCCGACCGCCTCGGCGTGCCCTCGGTCGTCTTCTTCGTGATCTCCGCCGCCACGCCGCTCACCGTGGTCGCGGGCGTGGTCACCACCGGCTACGCCACGACGGGCCTGACCGGGCTGCCGCTCGCGTACCTGGTCGTCGGGGCGGTGCTGGCGCTCTTCTCCGTCGGGTACGTGGCGATGGCGCGTGACGTGGCCAACGCCGGTGCGTTCTACGCCTACATCGCCCGCGGTCTCGGCCGCCCGCTGGGCGTGGGCTCGGCGTGGGTGGCGCTCGCCGCGTACAACGCGCTCCAGGTCGGGCTGTACGGCGCGATCGGCGCGGCCGCGAAGCCGCTGCTGTCCGACTGGTTCGGGCTCGACGTGGCCTGGTGGGTGATCGCGCTGGTGTCCTGGGCCGCCGTTGCCGTGCTCGGGCTCCAGGACATCGGGCTCAACGGGCGGGTCGTGGCCGTGCTCCTGGCCGCCGAGATCGCCGTCATCCTGATCTACAGCATCGCCGACGTGGCCCACCCCGCGGGCGGCGCGGTCTCCCTCACGACCCTCGCCGCAGGCAACCTCTTCGGCCCCGGGCTCGGCGCCCTGCTCGCCCTCGCCGTGCTGGGCTTCGTGGGCTTCGAGTCCTGCGTGGTCTACAGCGAGGAGGCGCGCGACCGGCACCGCACCGTACGGGTGGCCACCTACACCGCCGTCGCCCTCATCGCGCTGCTCTACACCTTCGCCTCCTGGGCGATGAGCGTGGCCACGGGGCCCGCGCGTATCGTGGGGCGCTCGCGCGCCGAGGGCGCCGACCTCGTCTTCCACCTGGCCGCTGGGCACTTGGGCACCGGCTTCGTGCACGCGGGCCGCGCGCTGTTCGTGACGAGCGTGCTCGCCGCGATGATCGCCTTCCACCACACCACGGCCCGCTACGTCTTCGCGCTCGGCCGCGAGCGGATCCTGCCCGCTTCGGCGGGGAGCACCTCGCCGCGTACCGGTTCCCCGCGGGTGGGCTCGCTGGCGCAGACCGTGCTCGGCCTGGCGGTGATCCTGGTCTACGCGGCCGGGGGCTGGGACCCGCTGGTGCACCTCTTCTACTGGGGCGGCACCATCGGCGGCCTCGGCATCCTGCTGCTGCTCGCCGCGACGGCGCTCGCCGTGGTCGCGCACTTCGCGCGCGAACCGGGCGAGCACGGCCTCGGCAGGCGCGTACTGGCCCCCGTTCCCGCCGCGCTGTTGCTGCTCGGCGTGCTCGCGCTCGCCCTCGCCAACTTCGACACGCTGCTGGGCGTTTCCCCGTCCTCGCCCCTGCGCTGGGGCGCCCCGCTCACGTACGCCGTGCTGCTGGCGGCCGGCACGGGCTGGGGCCTGCTGCTGCGCCGCCGGAGACCGCGGGTGTACGAGGCGGTCGGGCGCGGCGGCGTGCCGCACCCCGGCACCGCACCCCCGCAAGCACCCCCAGGCCAGTCCGCCGCCCGCGACGAGGAGGCTCCCCGATGACCCGAAGCACCGCCCCCGCGATCCAGTCGGCTGGGCTCGACGACGTGCCCGAGATCGCCGAGTTGATCGCCACGGCCTTCGCCCCGCTGGCCGTGGCCCGCTGGCTGGTGCCCCACGGTCCGGGCGGCCCGGACGACACGACAGAGCGGGTACGACGGCTCACCGCCAACTTCGCGGTGCACGTCGAACACGCCCTGGAGCACGGCCACATCGACCTGACCGGCGACCGTACGGGCGTCGCCGTGTGGGTGCACCAGGAACCGGGCGCTCCCGAGCCGCCCGAGCCCGCCGGCTATCCGGCCCGCCTCGCCGCCTCGGCCGGGCCGCATCTCGCCCGCTTCCAGGCCCTGGACGAGGCGTTCGGCGAGAACCATCCGCAGGAGCCGCACCACCACCTCGCCTTCCTCGCCGTACACCCCGGCCGTCAGGGCGACGGCCTGGGCACGGCGCTGCTGCACCACCATCACGCGGCCCTCGAAGCGGCCGGGCGCGCGGGCTACTTGGAAGCGTCCAGCGAACGCAGCCGCGCGCTCTACCGTCGGCACGGCTACCGCGACATGGGCGACCCCTTCCATCTGCGCCCCGACGGACCGCCGATGTGGCCCATGTGGCGCGAGGCGGGGGCGCGGTGATGTCCGGACCGCTGACACGGTGAGGCGCCGACGACTGGCACCGTGAGGGGCGGACCGCCGGCGCCGTGAGGCGCGGGCGGCGCACGCGGTGAGGCGTGAGGGAGCGACCGCAGACCCGCTGAGCCCTACGCCGCGCTCACGTCCCGTCGAGGTGGAGCCTGCGCGCGATGACGTCCCGGGCGACCTCGTACAGCGGGCGGTCGTGTGTCCAGGCGTGCACCCGCAGCCGCAAGAGCGCGGCGTCGATGGGCACTTGGAGCTGGACGGTGAGCATGCCCGCCGCCTGGTGGACCTCGGCGCGGTGCAGGTCCAGCGCCTCTTCGGCGAGGTGGTCCCCGGCGCCGTCGAGCACCCCCGTCGGTGTCTGGAGCAGCAGGTCGAGGGCGACGCGCGCGAAGGCGCGCAGGTCGGCGAGCTGCGCGGGCGAGGGCGGCACGGCGGTGGCCCGGTAACCGGTGAGCACCCCGATGGTCGCCTCCCCCAGCCGCAGCGGGAGGGCCACGACGGCGCGGGCCCGCAGCAGCCGCGCCGCGTCGGCGAGCGCGGGCCAGCGCAGGGTGGCGGTGAGGTCGGCGGTGGTCACGGCGAGCCCGGTCTGCGCGGCCTCGGGCGTGGGCCCCTCGCCCACGGCGTACTGCAGGTCGTCGAGCGCGGCCCCGATCTCGTCGGCCGGGTCGACCCACAGCAGCTCCAGGCGCCCGCGCGCCGAGAGCAGGCTGACGGTGACCGAGTCCAGGCCGAGCAGCGGCGCCATGGTGGCGGCCGAGGCGGTGGACAGGTCGCGTCCGTTGCGTACGTCCTCGTGCAGGCCGTCCAGAACCCGGGTCAGTTCACTTGTGGGCATGGCAAGCACCCCCCGGTGCCTGGTCGGCGGAGGCGGCCCGGGTGGTGGCGGCGCGGGGCGCCATCAGGGGGACCTGTGGAGCGCGGCGGGGATATCGCGCTGTGCGATGTGGGAGGCGAGCTCGGTGAGCTTCCGCTGCCGTGAGCGGGCGTGGCTGCGCAGGCGGGTGAAGGCATCGTCCATGGTGATGCCCAGACGTTCACTGAGCACACCCTTCGCCTGTTCGATGACGAGGCGGCTGTCGAGGGCCGTCTGCAGCTGCCGGGCGACCTCTTCCCGCGTGTGCAGGGCCCGTTGGTGGGCGAAGGACACCGCGGTCGCCCTCGCCAGGGTACGGGCCAGCCGCAGGTCCCGGTCGGTGACATAGGGCGGCCCCGCCATCAGCAGGTTGGCCGCGCCGAGGGGCGTCTCGGGGGCGCTGAGGGTCACCGCGGCCACGACCGTGATCCCCTCGGCCCGTGCGCGCGGGGCGAAGCGCGGCCAGCGCTCCGCCACTCCCGGCTCCCGCGTCAGGGGCGTGGGCGGGAGGGGGCGCTTGCTGCGCGCGCTGTCCAGGCACGGCCCCTCGTCCAGGTCGATCTGCTCCTGTTCCAGGCGGCGGCACATCTCGTCGGAGGCGGTCAGATAGGTGACGCGGCCGGCCTCGTCCATGGTGGTCACCCCCGCGGCCCGGATCGGCAGCAGGGCGGCCAGATACTCGGTCAGATCGTGCAGCAGTTCCAGCGGATCGAAGCCGACGGGCCGGTGTACGAGGTCCAGTACCGCATCGGCGACACGCACGTCGTGGTCGGTGTTCATGCGGAGCCTGCCAGTTCGGGGGCGGGCTCCCGTCGGCGCGACAGCGGCGGGGTCCGGGCCGGAAACGTCAATCGGGAGTGGTCACGGCCTCGCCAGGGAGGCCCCGCGCGGCCCGACGCAGGGGGCCGCGCGCCCCGCTCGTTCTGCGGTCCGGCGCCTCGGCGCCCGGCCCTGGAACCCGCGGAGCACCCACCACGCTACTCGCGGGGAAAGGAGGCCACCAGGGTCGGTCGGGGGCGGTTCGCTGACGGAAACGTGCGGCCGCACGGAGGCGCCGGAGCCGGACCCCGTACAAGCGGAACCGTCCGTTCGAACAGTCTGTACAGGGCCCGGGGGCACGCCTACGCTCGAAGGCGTCAGGGGTCAGGAAGCGGCCCGCCACAGTGAGTTGAGCTGTGCGGGGACACGATTTCCTTGAAACTGCCGACCCGGACCATCGACGGACACCTCCTGATCACGGTGTACCGCACTCCCCCGGTGGCCGAAGCCCAGGAGCTGGCCGCCGCCCTCTCCCGGGCGCTCGCCGGGCATCACGGCCCCGTCAGCGTGGTGGACTGGCGCGCCGGTTCGCTGCCGCTGCCGTACGCGGAGGTCCTCTTCCGCGCGCAGCAGCAGGCCGCGGCCTCGGGCAGCACGCTGCGGGTCGCCGCGCCGACTCAGCTCGCGCGCGGGGTACTTCGCTTCGCGGTGAACGACGGGGTGCTGCACATCCACCCCTCGCTCTCCAGCGCGCTGCGGACGCCGTGAGGGGTGACGGGGCGTCAGGCGTGCACCGCCGGGAGTCATGCGTGCACCGCCGGGCGTCAGGCGTGCACCGCGGAGAAGAGGTCGGTGTGCACCTCGATGCGCTGGTCGGTGCCCGCGAGCTGGAGCACCCTGTGCACCAGGGGCGCGGTGGCCACGATCCGTACGCTGATCCCGCGCTCGGCGCCCTCCCGCCAGATGTGCTCCAGCACATCGACGCCCGTGGTGGTCAGCACCGCGGCGTGCAGGTTGATCACGAGGACCGAGGAGCTGCAGCGGCGTAACGCGCGGGTGAGTTCGCCGGTGACGCGCGAGGCTGTGCCCAGGTCGATGACCTCGCACAGGAGGACGAGGTGGGGGATGTCCGCATGACCCCGCACAGGCATGGTCGTCTCCGAGACGCTGATAGGCATCCGCAACGCGGTGGCCGACTGCCTGACCACTCACTGGTGTCGGTGACGCGGGCCCCGCGCACGGCGCGGTCCGAGACCATCGGGAGCACCGCGGCGCGACGCCTGGTGTGGGCGTACCCGGTTGATTCCCCCTGCGCGTGCCGCCGTCACTCCCTGCCCTGCCGGAATTCCGCCGGCACGGGGTGCGGACGCCACCGTGCGCCGTGCGGGCGGGCGTTGGCGCGAGAGGGCGGCGGCCACGGGCGCGGGAGGGCTGCGGCGTGGGCGGAAGAGTCCGGCCGCAGCTCAGGAGAAGACGGTTCGGCTGCGGCCGGCCGGGGCGGGGACGGTGCCTGTGGCAACCCGTGCGCCTGTTTCCGGGTGCCGGGGAGGCTGGGCGTACAGGCGCGCGCGGTGGGCTCGCGCCGTCGGCCCACCCCGGTTCCCCGTGCGCAGACAGTAGCCGGACAAGGGGGATGCGGGAAGACAACTGCCGCCATCTACGCGCCTGTACGCAGAGCCGTACCGCTCCCCCACGGCACGCGCCGTACCCGGTGGCCTCCCGCCGCCGGTCACCCGGCCGCGCCCGGGGTCAGGCGCGGCGCCCCCACGCCGTGATCATCGGTGAGGTGGCGAGGTCGAGGCGGCCGCTCGCGACGTTGGCGAGGTGCCGCTCGATCTCCTCGTCCGTGGCGAGGCCCGCGGCGGTGAGCCTGCCGCGCACCTGGTGCACGGTGGCCGTCTCCAGCGCCGCGCACGCGGGCGAGGTGATCGGGAAGTAGGCGTCGGCCTGCACCCCGTCGAGCCCCGCCTCGCGCAGCAGCCGCGGCAGCTTGCGCCCGTAGGAGAGATCGGCGCCGCGTTCCGCGAGCAACTGCCGGAAGCCGCGCCGCAGCCGGTTGGCCAGCTCCTGTTCGGGCCCGTACTCCTCGGGGCAGATCAGCGGCTGGAGCGCGGGGTCGGCGTCCTCCAGCACCAGCCACCCGCCGGGGCGCAGCGAGCGGATCATGGAGCGCAGGGTCGCTTCCCTGTCCGGTACGTGGACGAGCACGAGGCGTGCGTGCACCAGGTCGAAGGGCCCGTCCGGCGGCTCTTCGGCGGACACGTCGTGGCGCAGGACCTCGACGCCGTCGGGCGCGGCGCGCGTCCAGGACACGTCGATGTCGGTGGCGAGCACGCGCCCCTGGGGGCCGACGCGCCGGGCGAGCCACCCCGCGACGCTCGGGCCGCCGGCCCCGGCCTCCCAGCAGTGCCAGCCCGACTCGACTCCGACGGTCTCGAAGTGCCGGAAGGTGGAGGCGTCGAAGAGCTCCGCCAGCGCGTCGAACCGCGTACCCGCCTCGACCTGCTGGTTGTCCAGCAGATATCCGTCCTCGTGAGCCATGCGGCGCATCATGCCACGCGCACGGAAGCCGCCCCTGCGCTGACGGTCCCCGCTGCCACACTGGCCCCATGACCAAGCCGCAGACGATCGACGAGTACGTCGCGGCGCTCCCGGAGCCGGGGCGCGCGATCGTGGAAGAGGTGCGGGAGCTGGCCCGCGAGGTCGTGCCGGGCGCGAGCGAGGCGATCAAGTGGGGCAACGCCGCCTGGGTGCACTCCTCGGGGACGATCCTGTTCGCGGCGAGCGCCCACACCCACCACGCCAACGTGGTCTTCACGCCCAGCACCCGTGAGGCGTTCGACGCCGAGCTCGCCGGTTTCACCACCGGAAAGGGTTCGGTGCGGATCCCGTACGGCGAGGACGTGCCCGGCGATCTGCTGCGCCGCATGATGGCGTTCCGGGTGCGCGAGCACGAGGTGGACGGCGTGCTCTGGAAGTGAGCACCCAACAGGGCGCCGCAGCACCGCACTTGGCCGCGGGCCTCCTCGCCCGCGGGGCGGGGTGCCGCCGCAGGCTGTGCACCCTGTGCACAGCCGGTGTGCACTGCGCTCAGGGCTCGTTAGCTTGGGCGAAATCCCCCGGGCGGCGCACGCCCCGTGTGCAAAGGAGCACGTATGCCCAGAACCGGACGCCAGGCGGCGGCCGAAGACCCCGCGCGGCGGCGCACCCGCCGGAGGAACGCGCTGGCAGCCGTCATCGGATCGGTGCTGGAGTGGTACGACTTCTTCCTGTTCAGCACGTCGGCGGCGCTGGTCTTCAACAAGATCTTCTTCTCCGGCGAGTCGGAGTTCGCCGCCACCCTCGCCTCGTTCGCGACCTTCGCCGTCGGCTTCGCCGCGCGGCCCGTGGGCGGGCTGATACTGGCCCACCTGGGCGACCGCTGGGGACGCAAGCCGGTGCTGCTGGCGACGGTGCTCCTGATGGGCGCGAGCACGCTCGCCATCGGCGTGCTGCCCACGTACGACCAGATCGGCATCTGGGCCCCGGCCCTGCTGGTGTTCTGCCGCATCGTCCAAGGGCTCGGCGTGGGCGCCGAGTTGGCGGGCGCATATGTGTGGACCACCGAGAGCTCCACCCCGGAAAGGCGCGGCTACTACGCGGCGCTGCCCGGCGCGGGCGAGTTCCTCGGCGTGGTGTGCGCCTCGGGTGCGATGGCGGTCGTCTCCTCCATGGACGAGGAGAGCTTCCTGAGCTGGGGCTGGCGCATCCCCTACCTCGCCTCGCTCATCGTGGTGGCGGCCGGCGTGGTGCTCCGCTACCTCTCCGAGGAGAGCGAGACCTTCAAGAACGCGCGGGCCGAGGGCAGGACCCGCAGGACGCCGCTGGTCACCGCCGTACGCGGGCACGGCAAGCGCATCCTGCTGATGATCGGCGCCGGGTGTGCCACCGCGGTCGCCTCGTACTCGATCCAGGGCTATCTGCCCTCCTACACCACCCAGCAGCTCGGACTCCCGCCGAACGTCGCGGTCATCGCGATCACCGTCGCCTCCGCTGTCTCGGTGCTCGGCGTGCCGCTGTGCGGCGCGCTCTCGGACCGGGTGGGCCGCCGTCCGCTGATCATCGGAGGGGGCGTGGCGATCGCGGCCTTCGCCTTCCCGTTCTGGCTGGTGGTGGGCACGGGCTCGCTGCCGCTGATCACCCTCGCGGTGATCCTGGGCTTCGCCGTGCTGCTCAATTCGCTGATCTTCGCGCCGTCCGGGTCCTTCTTCTCCGAGCTGCTGCCCACCGAGGTGCGCTACAGCGGCCTGGTGCTGGCCCGCGAGACGACCGCCGTCCTCTTCTCCGGCACCGCGCCCTTCGTGGCCACGCTGCTGGTGCACGCGGCGGGCGGCACGCCGTGGCTGCTCGGCGGCTACATGGCGCTGTCCGGGCTGATCACCGCCGGGTGTGTTCTGCTGCTCCCGGAGACCGCGCCCCGGGTGCTGCGCCGCAAGGGCGGCGGGCAGGGGGACGAGGGCCACGGGGCCTCCGCCGACACCGACGTCGACCGCGCAAAGGTGTAGAACGTGCCCGTAACCCCCACACAGGACCACGGCCCCGAACCGGCACCCGGTCCCGTACGAGCCCCCGGACCCGCCCCCGAAGTGCTCTGCCTCGGCGAGTCGATGGTGCTGCTCACGCCGCCCGCCGCGCGGCCGCTGGGCACCGCGCACGAGCTGGAGGTGAAGGTCGCGGGGGCGGAGTCCACGGTCGCGCAGTACCTCGCCGACCTCGGCCACCGCGCCGCCTGGGCCTCCCGCCTCGGCGCCGACCCGCTGGGCGAGCAGGTGCTGGCCGCGGTGCGCGCGCCGGGCGTGGACGTCTCCCCCGTCGTACGCGATCCGGACGCGCCCACCGGGGTGTACTTCAAGGACCCGGGACCGCACGGGACGCGGGTGCACTACTACCGCGCCGGCTCGGCCGCCTCCCGCATGACACCGGACTGCCTCGACTCCCTGCCGCTCGCCTCCTGCCGCCTGGTGCACGTCTCGGGCATCACCCCGGCGCTCTCCCCGGACTGCGCGCGGACCACGGCCGCGCTGCTGCGCCGGGCCCGGGAGGCGGGCGTGACCAGCTCCTTCGACGTCAACTACCGCCCGGCGCTGTGGCGTACGAGGGAGGAGGCGGCCGCGGTCCTGCTGGACCTGGCGCGGCAGGCGGACGTGGTGTTCGTCGGCCTGGACGAGGCGCAGGACGTCTGGTCGGCGGCCACGCACGACGAGGTACGCGAACTCCTGGGCGGCGACGGCGAGTTGGTGGTGAAAGACGCCGCGCACGGGGCGACCGGGTACGAGGCCGGCGCGCGCGAAGGCGTCTTCGTCGCCGCTCCGCGCGTCGAGGTCGTCGAGCCGGTCGGCGCCGGGGACGCCTTCGCCGCGGGCCACCTCTCGGCCCGGCTGCACGGCGTACCCATGGCAGGGCGGCTCGCGCGCGGCCACCGCGTCGCCGCCTTCGCGCTCTCCTCCACGGAGGACCACGCGGACGCGCGGAGCCTGCGCGGCGAGCTCACCGGCGAGGCCCCCGCGGAGGCCGCCCGGTGAGCCAGAGCGTCGAACGGGCCATCCGCGTCATGGAGTCGCTCACCGAGGGCCCGCAGCACCCCGCCGGCGTGGCCGAGCGCCTGGGCGTGCACCGCACCACCGCGCTGCGGCTGCTCCAGGACCTGTGCCAGGGCGGGCTGGCGCGCAGGCAGCAGGACGGCACCTTCGCCGTGGGCTACCGGCTCGCGGGGCTCGCGCAGGCGGCGCTGGAGCAGTACGACCTGCGGGCCGTGGCGCATCCGCACCTCATGGAGCTGTGCCGCAAGCTGCGGCTGACGGTGCACATCGCCACGCTGGAGAACGACCGCGTGATCTACGTGGACAAGACCGAACCGCCCGGCACCGTGCGGCTGTACTCGCAGATCGGCAAGCCGGTCGTGCTGCACACCTCGGGTGTGGGCAAGGCGATCCTGGCGTACCTCCCCGAGGACGAGCGCGCCGGGCTGCTCCGCGACCACCGCTACACGCGCTTCACCGACACCACCGTGACCACGGCCCGCCGCTTCGCCGCGCGGCTGCGCGAGATCCGCGCGGCGGGCTGGGCCGAGGACGACGGGGAGTACGAACCGTTCATCAACTGCGTCGCCGTACCGGTGAGGGACGGCACGGGCGGCGTACGCACGGCCCTGTCCGTCACCGCCCTCAAGGCGCAGAGCGACATGGCGGACCTGCACAGCATGCTCCCCGCCATCCGGCACACCGCACAGACGATCTCCCGAGGACTGGGGTGGACGCAGTGAACGCGACCGATCACGACGCGGCCGGGAAGGCGACCGGTCACGGCGCCGAGAAGGCCGACGCCGAGAGCGCCGGGGAGGCGGCGGCCCGCTTCTTCCGCGAAGCCTTCGCCGGTCTCCCGCTGATGGCGATCCTGCGCGGCTTCGACGTCCCGCGCACCCTCCAGGTCAGCCGCCGCGCCTGGGACATCGGCATCGAACTCGTAGAGGTGCCGGTCCAGAGCAGGGAGGCGTTCGAGGCGCTGCGCGCGGCGGTCACCGCGGGCGCCGAGCGCGGCGCCGCCGTCGGCGCGGGCACCGTCATCAGCGTCGAGCAGGTCAGGGAGGCGGCAGCGGCGGGCGCCCGCTTCACCGTTGCCCCCGGCTTCGACCGCGAGGTGGCCCGCGCCTCGCTCGACGCGGGGCTGCCGCACCTGCCGGGCGTGGCCACCGCGTCCGAGGTGCAGCAGGCCATGGGCCTCGGCCTGACCTGGCTCAAGGCGTTCCCCGCCGCCCAGTTGGGCGCCGACTGGCTCGGCGCGATGGCCGGGCCCTTCCCGCGGGCGCGCTTCGTCGCCACCGGCGGCATGCACCTGGGCAACGCCGAGGAGTTCCTGGACGCGGGCGCGGGCGCCGTGTCGCTGGGCTCGGCGCTGGCCGACGACGCGCAGTTCGCCCGGCTCCCCGAGCTGGTCGAGACGATCGCGCAGCACACCGCGTAAGACCACGGCCACCACGCCCGACGCGACGCGCAGTTCGCGACACACAGCGCGCGACGCACAGCTCAAGGAAAGGCACGAGCAAGCATGAAGATCACCGCCCTGGAGACGTACTCCGTCGCACCCCGCTGGCTGTTCCTGGCCGTACGCACCGACGAGGGCGTCACCGGCTGGGGCGAACCGGTCGTGGAGGGGCGCTCGGCCACCGTCGCCGCCGCGGTCGAGGAGCTGTCCGACTACCTGGTGGGCACCGATCCCTTCCGCATCGAGGACCACTGGCAGGTGCTCACCAAGGGCGGCTTCTACCGGGGCGGCCCGGTGCTCTCCAGCGCCGTCGCGGGCATCGACCAGGCGCTGTGGGACATCAAGGGCAAGGCGCTCGGCGTCCCCGTGCACGAACTCCTCGGCGGCGCGGTCCGCGACCGCATGCGCACCTACTCGTGGATCGCCGGCGACGACCCCGACGGCGTGGCCGACCACGCGCGCGAGCGCATGGAGCAGGGCTTCGACGCGGTGAAGATGAACGGTACGGGGCGCATGCGCGGCCTCGCCTCCAAGCGCGAACTGGACGAGCTGGTGGGCCGCGTGGCCGCCGTGCGCGAGGCGATCGGCGACGAGGCGGACATCGCCATCGACTTCCACGGCCGCCTCACGCCCGCCGTCGCGCGCGAGGCGTGCCGCCTGCTGGAACCGCTGCACCCGCTGTTCGTCGAGGAGCCGATCGTGCCCGAGCTGACGGCCGACTTCGGCTCCGTCTGCTCCTCCACGGTCGTGCCCATCGCGACCGGCGAACGCCTCTACTCCCGCTGGGACTTCCGCGAGGTGCTGGGCTCGGGACTCGCGGTGGCCCAGCCCGACCTCTCGCACGCGGGCGGCGTCTCGGAGGTGCGCCGCATCGCCGCGATGGCCGAGGCGTACGGGGTCTCGCTGGCCCCGCACTGCCCGCTGGGCCCGATCGCGTTCGCCGCTTCCCTCCAGATCGACTTCGCGACCCCGAACGCGCTGATCCAGGAGACCAGCCTCGGCGTCCACTACAACACCGGCTCCGACCTGCTCGACTACCTCGTCGACGCGAGCGTCTTCGACTTCGCCGACGGACACGTGGAGCGCCCCACGGGTCCAGGACTGGGCATCGAGATCGACGAGAAGGCGGTGCGCGAGGCGGCCGAGAAGGGCCAGCGCTGGCGCAACCCGGTCTGGCGCAACACGGACGGCTCGCTCGCCGAGTGGTGAGGCGGTCGTACGGAGGAGTCGTACGAAGGGGTCGCCGACGCCCTCACCCCTTGGGACCGTAGGCGGCGGCGATCTCCTGCGACGAGCTCCACCTGCTGTACGTGGGCGACTGCGGCCACCCCTCGGGCACGTCCTGCCACTCCTCCTGGCGCCCGTACGGCAGCACGTCGATCAGCGAGAAGCCGTAACCGAGCAGTTCGACGCCGCGGCCGTCGGTGTGCCAGGTGCGGTAGACGGTGTCGCCGTCGCGGAGGAACACGTTCAGCGCGAAGCCCCCGCCGGGCGGTGCGCCGACGTCCGCGCCGAAGGGGCTGTTCGCCGTGGAGTACCAGTCCATGGCGTTGCCGACCCGCCGCTTGTAGGCCAGGGCCTCGCCGAGCGGCCCCTGGGTGACGATCACGAAGCGGGCGTCGTAGTTCTTCAGGAACTCCAGCCGGGTGAACTGCGTCGTGTACCCGGTGCAGCCGGGGCACTGCCACTCCTGTCCCGGCGACCACATGTGGTTGTAGACGATCAACTGCGCCCGCCCCTCGAAGAGATCGGCCAGACGTACGTCGCCCTCCTCCCCCTCCAGGGTGTAGTCGGGCATCTCGACCATCGGCAGGCGCCGGCGCTGCGCGGCGATCGCATCGAGCTCCCTGGTCGCGGCCTTCTCGCGGGCGCGCAGCGCGTCGAGCTCGCGCCGCCAGGCGGCGGCGTCGACGACGGGCGGCAGTGCGTTGGCGGTCATGGTCCCTCACGGCTCCTGTTCACGGCGTTCGCGGTGGTGCGGGGTTGCGGTGTCCGGAGAGGGGGACCATGCGGCAGCACGGAATTCATCGGCCGGCCGCGGTCGGGGTGCGGCGCGGGCGACCAGGGTGCAGATATCGCCCGCGCCGCGGGAACGCGGAAGGAGACGGGGGGTGCCTTCCTCCGCGCCGTTGCCGATGACCAGTCGGCAGCTAAACACTCAGCGCCAAGGCATCCTCCTGTGTCACAGCAGTCACATACGAGTCACCCGCGCCCGCCGATCCGCTTCTCGAACCAGTGGTGCGCGTACCGCTCGTCGTTGAAGGCGGGGACCTCCTGGAAACCACAGGAGTAGTAGAGCCCGATGGCCGCCTCCAAGGTCTTGTTGGTGTCCAGGCGCAGGAGCTCGCGCCCCTCCTCCGCCGCCCTGCGCTCCAGCTCGGTCAGGAAGCGGCGGCCGAGCCCGAGCCCCCTGGCCTGCGGCGCGACCCACATCCGCTTGATCTCGGCCGGCGCGTCCCGCGGCAGCTTCAGCCCCGCGCACCCCAGCGGTTCGCCGCGCAGCCGCGCGAGGAGGAACAGGCCGCGCGGCGGCCGCAGTTCGCCCGCGTCGGGCAGCAGGCTGCGCGCCGGGTCGAAGCCGGTCTCGAAGCTCGCCTGCATCTCGGCGAAGTAGGACCGCAGGCAGTGCCGCGCGTCGGGGTGGCCGGGGTCGGTCACCTCCAGCGTGACGGTGGCCGCCGTCAGCAGCCGCTCGACCTCGGCCATGGCTGCGGTGAGCCGGGCGCGCTGCGCGGAGTTGAGCGGCTGGAGCAGCGAACCGGCCAGCTCGTCGCTGCGGTCGTCCAGCAGCTCCCGCTCCCTGCGCCCCGCCTCGGTCAGCCGTACGGTGCGCACCCGGCGGTCCCCCGGCTGGGGCTCCACGGTCACCAGGCCGTCGGCCTCCAGGGCGCGCAGCAGCCGGCTGACGTACCCCGAGTCGAGACCGAGGCGCTCGCGCAGCCGCCGCACGTCCTGCCCCTCGGCGCCGGTCTCCCACAGCAGCCTGGCCTCGCCGATGGGGCGGTCGCGGCCCAGATAGCGGTCGTGGAGCACGCCGACCCGCTCGGTCACGGCACGGTTGAAGCTGCGCACCTGCTCGATCTGGTCGCGCGCGTTCTCCTCGCGGCCGGCCTGTGCGCGGTCGGCCCGTCCGCTGTCCGTCTCTGATGCAGCCATTCTCTGACTCTAGTCAGGTAATTGCTCGGGACGCCAGCGCCCGCCCCTCTTCGTTTCGACGCCGAAGGGTTCTCGGCTACCCTCGCCCGCATGGGGAAGCAGGTCAGCGCCGCACAGCAGGACGCGATGCCGGTCGTGGACCGGCTGATGCACGTCTCGCGGCAGGCCGAGCTGCGCTTCGGCCGCACCTGTTCCCGGTTCGGGCTCCAGAGCTGGGAGTTCGACGTACTCACCGCGCTGCGCTCGGCGGGGCCCGAGCCGGAGCTGACCGCCGGCGCGCTGGCCGAACGCGTCCTGGTCTCCAACAGCACGATGACCAACAGGCTCAACAGGCTGGAGGACTCCGGCCTGGTCGAGCGCCAGGTCGATCCCGCCAACCGGCGCGTGGTGCGGGTGCGCCTGACCGCGCGGGGCTGCGAGCGCGTGGACGAGGTCATCGCCGCCCGGCGCGAGACCGAGGGCGAGGTCCTGGGCAGCGGGCTGAGCGAGCGCGAGCGGGCGCAACTGTCGGCGCTGCTGGGCAAGTTGGGGACCGCGCTGTCCGCGCCCGCGGAGTCGCGCTCGGAGTCGTCTTCGGAGTCGCCTTCGGGGGGCGACGCGCCCCGCGAGCTCTGAGACTCGCGACTCCGTAACTCCCTGCCCCACCCCCTCTCCCTCACTGGGCGGCGTACGTCCTGACACCCCGTCCCACCCTGACCTGCCCTTTTCCGTAGGTACTTGCACGCGCGGCGGTTGCAGCCTTAGCTTCGTTTCCACATCGAATAGTCCCGCATCGAAATGTTGCACGGATCCGATCCGGAGAAACGCATGCCGCTCGCCGTGTTCGTCCTCGGACTGACCATCTTCAGCCTCGGCACCACCGAGTTCATGATCGCCGGGCTGCTCCCCGAACTGGCCGGGGCCTTCGGGGTCCCGCTTCCCGCCGCCGGCGGGCTCATCTCGCTCTTCGCCCTCGGCGTGACCGTCGGCGCGCCGGTACTCGCCCTCCTCTCCTCCCGCCTGCCGAAGAAGGCCACGCTGGTCGCGCTGCTGGCGGTGTTCGTGGCCGGCGAGGTCCTCGCCGCCTCGGCCGGCTCCTTCGGCGTCCTGATGGCCGCGCGTGTGGTGACCGCCCTCGCGCACGGCGCGTTCTTCGGCATCGGCGCGGTGGTCGCGGCCGGCCTCGTACCGCCCGGGAAGAAGGGGCGCGCGCTCTCGGTGATGTTCGGCGGGCTGACCATCGCGACGCTCGCCGGGGCGCCGCTCGGCGCCTTCCTGGGCCAGCACCTGGGCTGGCGCGCCCCGTTCTGGGCGGTGGCCGTGTTCGGCGCGCTCGGACTGCTCGGCGTGGTCTTCCTGGTGCCGCGCCAGGAGCGGGAGGAGGCCGCCGGGGTACGGCGCGAACTGGCCGCGTTCCGGCGGCCGGCGCTGTGGTGGGCGCTGGCCACGACGGCGCTGAGCCAGGCGGGCCTGTACGCCGTCTACACCTACCTCGCGCCGTTGCTCACGCACGCGACCGGCTTCGCCGCGTCCGCCGTGCCGCCGCTGCTGGCGCTGTTCGGCGCCGGTACGGTCCTGGGCAGCGTGCTCGGCGGGCGCCTCGCCGACCGCTCCCTGTCGCGCACGCTGTGCTGGGGCACGGTGCTGCTCGGCGGCGTACTCGCGCTCGTCTCCGCTGTGGCGCACAGCAAGCCGCTGATGACCGGAACCCTCCTCGCCTTCGGCATCGCCGCCTTCCTGATCAACCCCGCCCTCCAGGCACGCGTCCTGAACGAGGCCGAGGCAGCCCCCACCCTCGCCAGCGCCGCCAACATCTCCGCCTTCAACATCGGCAACGCGGCGGGCCCTTGGGCGGCGGGCCTGGCCCTGGACGCCGGCCACAGCCACCTCGCCCCGAGCTGGGTGGGCGCGCTGTGCGCGGCGGCAGCGCTGGGGACGGCACTGCTGGGCGGGGTCGCGGCAGGGGGTGTTGCGCGCGGTGCGGGGGTGCGCGCTGGGGGTGGTTTGGAGGAGGGGCGCACGGAGCGGGTGGTCGCCGGACGCTGAGCGTTGAGTGCCACCCCTGACCCGGCAGAGATCTCGGGCGTACGTCGTCGCCCCACGCACATCCCGCAAACGCCCCCATAGAACGGAGTCCCCCATGAGCCCCGCACCCGAACCCCGCCCCCGTACGGACGCACACTTCCCCGTGCTCATCGTCGGTGGTGGGCCCGTGGGGATGTTGTTGGCCGCTGAGCTCGGGTCGTGGGGCGTGCGGGCCGGGGTGGTCGAAGCCCACACGCGTACGCCGGATGTGCCGCGTGCGGGGACCCTGCACGCCCGGAGCGTTCAATCGCTGCTGCGCCGTGGTTATCTGCGGCAGCCCGTGCCGGGGCGCGAAAACCGCGCCGGGTTCCACTTCGGCGGCATGCCGTTGCTGAGCCTCTCCTCCCCCGCCGGGGAGGGGCCGCCCCTCGTGGGGGTGCCGCAGGCCCAGTTGGAGCGGCTGTTCGAGGCGCGCGCCCGGGCGTTCGGGGCCGACGTACGGCGCGGGCACCGCCTCTCCGCGCTGCGGTACGCGGAGGACGGCGCGGAGGCCACGGTCGTCAACGACCAGGAACCCGGGGCCGGTCCGTACCGCATCACCGCCCGCTGGGTCATCGGCGCTGACGGCGCGCGCAGCACCGTACGCAGCGAGGCGGGCATCACCTCCACCACCACCCCGGCCACCTTCTCCGCGCTGGTCGGGCAGGTGCGGCTGGACGATCCCGGCGCGGTGCCGCCCGGCTGGACCCGTACACGCGGCGGCTCCCTCCTCGCCAACGTCACCCCGCAAGGGCCGAGCCGCCTGGTCACCCACACCTTCCCCGACACCCTGCCGGACCGGCGTACGCCGCCGAGCGCGCAGGAGCTGCGGGGCGCGGTGGAGCAGATCCTGGGCCGCCCGGTACCGGTGTCCGAGCCCACCCACCTCGCGCGCTTCAGCGACTTCACGCGGCTCGCCGACGCGTACCGGGCCGGCCCCGTGCTGCTCGCCGGCGACGCCGCGCACGTGCACGCGCCGCTCGGCGGGCAGGGTCTCAACACCGGTCTCCAGGACGCGTTCAACCTCGGCTGGCGGCTGGGGCTGGTCGCACGCGGGTACGCGGACGAGGCGCTGCTGGACGGCTACCACGCCGAGCGGCACCCCATCGCCGCGCAGGTCATCGCCAACACCCGGCTCCAGGCCGCGGTGATGCGCCCGGGGCCGGAGAACGACCCGGTGCGGGACTTCGTGACCTCGGCGCTCCAACAGTCCGCGCTGCACGAGCAGTTCGCGGGCCTCGTCAGCGGGCAGGGCATCTCCTACCCCGCGCCACCCGGCAGCGGCGCGTGGGCCGGCCGCTTCCTGCCCAACCACACGCTGCGCACGGCGGAGGGCACCCGCACCGTGGCCCAGCTCCTCGCCGAGGGGGTGCCGCTGCTGCTCGTACGGGAGTCGGCGCATCCCAACTGGCGTGCAACCGGTCGGAGTTGGGCGCCACCGCTGAAGGTGGTCACCATCGAAGGTGAGAGTGAGACTCCGGGCTGGGAGGCGCTGCTGTGCCGCCCCGACGGGTACGCGGCCTGGTCCGCCACGCCCGGCGCCGACCCCGGCGGGGCCTCGTACCGGCGACTGCGGGAGGTCCTGACCGGCTGGTTCGGGCGCGCGTGCGCGAGTACGCGGGCGCGGCCCGCGGTCACCGCCTGATGCGCGGGCCGGGGCGCGTGGGTCACGGCCCGGTATACCTCGCGGGCCCGCGCGTCTCCCTCGTAAGGCCGCACATCCGGCGCGTTCTAGAGTGGCGATCATGTCTTCGTCAAGAAACCCGCAGTCGTCCGCAGCTCAGCACCCGCAGTCCGCCGCGAGGCCCTTCGGCCGGATCAGGAAGCCCCTGGTCGCGGCCGTCGGACTGGGCCTCGCCCTCACGCTGAGTGCCTGCAATGGCAACGGCGGAGGCAGCGACAAGGACGCCGGCGCCGCGAAGTCGCCCGCGGCCGACGCCTCCAAGACCGCCTCGCCGAAGCTGCCCGAGGGCGACAAGCCGATGGTCGCGGGCTGGCAGGCGCAGACGTCGGAGAAGCACCACTTCCGGTACGACGTGCCCGGCAAGGCGAAGCAGTGGAAGCTCTTCCCCGAGCCCGTCGCGCTGTCGTACTCGGACGACTCCGGCAAGCCGATCGTCGTGATGACCTCGGCCTCGCACTACCGCGAGGGCGGCTGCAAGTCGACCCCGAACCCGAAGGCCGTCGGCAAGGCCAGCAAGGGGCAGCTCGCCACGGTGGGCACGACCGGCGGCCTCAAGGACGGCTCGCTCCAGGAGAACGCGCGCAACTGGGCGGGCAACTGGGGCTTCGTCGCGTACGGCGGCGAGGACAACAAGCCGAAGATCAAGGTGAGCAAGCCCAAGCCGTGGAGCAAGAACGGCATCCACGGTTACACGGCGACCGCGCACGTCACCGTCACCAACCGCCCCAGCAAGTGCGTCCCGCCGAAGGCGGTCGTGCACAGCATCGCGCAGAAGCTGCCCGACGGCACGATGCACGGCTGGGTGGCCTACGGCGACCAGGGCGTCCCGAACGCCCTCAAGGAAGCCGACTTCCAGAAGATCATGAACACGGTCCGCCCGACGGACGGCTGACACGCCGTCAGCCTCATCAGCACGACACGGTTGCTTGAGGGAAGGGCCCCGGCACGTTGCGCCGGGGCCCTTCGCGTACCCACGCACGACCCCATCGGCCGCCCGGCGCTCTCAGAGCTGCGGCTCGACCTCGCCGTCCCGGAGGTGGGCGTAACTGGCCGCGTAACGCCCGTATTTGTGCTCGCCGCAGGTGTACGGGACGTACCTCGCGGGGTTTTCCGCGCTCACACATGTCGGCACCGGCTCGACCACGGCGTCGAAATCCATGTCGATGAAGAAAGGGATCGAATAGCGCTCTGCGCCCGTCGTGTTCACGACCCGGTGCACGGTTGAGGAATAGCGGTCGTTGGTCAGGGTCTGTACGAGGTCGCCTATGTTGATGACGAAGGTGTCCTCGACGGGCGGCGCGCTCACCCATTCGCCGTCCCTGTTGCGCACTTGGAGGCCGCCGACGGCGTCCTGGGAGAGGATCGTGAGGAATCCGTAGTCGGTGTGTGCGCCTATGCCCATCTCTTCCTCGGAGACCGCGCCCTCCTGCGGCGGATAGCGCAAGAGCCGCTGGACCGAGATCGGACGGCGCTGCAAGCGCGCGAAGTAGTCCGCCGGCAGATCCAGGCTGAGCGCGAGTGCGCTGATCAGCTTGCGCGCGAGCGCCATCATCGCGGCGTGGTACTCCTCACACAGCTCCCGGAATCCGGGCAGTTCGGCAGGCATCGGGTTGGGGCCGAAGAACGGCGAGACCTCGGCCCCCGGCGCCCCGAAGTCGAAGCACTCCTTGAAGTCGCGCGTGTGGTCAGGGTCCACGTTCTCGGCGTACGTGGGAATGTAACCCCGCAGTGTCGGGCCGGAGTTCGCGATGTTCAGGCTGTTCTTGGACTCGAAGGGCAGGGCGAAGAAGCGCTCCGCCGCGCGGTACATTCCCTCGGTCGATTCCCGGGACACGCCATGGCCCGTGATGTAGAAGAAGCCGACCTTTTCGCAGACGTCGCCGATGCGGCGGGCCACACTCAGCGGATCGGTGCCGTCGAGGAGGGTCGAGACGTCGATGACCGGAATCTCGCGGAAAGCCGTCTGCTTGCTCGCGAGGCGACCGTCGGATTCAGCGCTCACGTGAACTGCTCCTTCGGGATGTCGGAGGTGTTCCCGTACGGCGGCGGCCGCGCACACCGGTGCGAGGCGCCGTCACCGCGGAGTCTTGCCTCGTTCACTGCTGAGGAAAAGCAAACGTTTTTGGAGCCAACCGTGCAATGTCCTTTCACGGAGCGCTCACGGGGCGGACGTTCGCCCCTTCGGCGCGGGCATCAGTCCGGACGAGGAGGCACGGATCAGCTCCAGGGTGCTGGCGACCACGGGATGGCGGGCGCCCCCGTTGCGCGTGGCCGCGAGGATGCGCCGGGCGGGGGCCGGCTCGCCGGAGAGCGGGATGCGGGTGACCTCCCACTCGGTGTTGATGCGGGCCAGGCGCGGCACGAGGATCACGCCGAGGCCCTGCGCGACCATCGCCGTGCCGGTGTCCCACTCGTCGGCCTGGTGCGCCACGTGCGGGGTGAAGCCGGCCGACATGCAGGCCGTCAGCACCAGTTGGTGGTAGGTGCCGCCCGGTGTGCCGACGATCCAGGGTTCGCGCGCCGCGTCGGCGAGCGACACGCGCTTGCGGGAGGCCAGCGGATGCCCCGACGGCACCACGAGGTCCAGCGGGTCGTCGAGCAGCGGCTGTTGCTCGAAGCGCTCGTCGTTCAGCGAGGGCGAGTCGGCGGTGACCACCACCAGGCCGAGGTCGGCCTCTCCGGCCAGCAGCAGCTCGAAGCAGCGGACCGGCTCCGCCTCCACCAGCCGCACGCTGAGCTGCGCATAGCGTTCCAGCAGCCCGGCCGCCGCCAGCGGCAGCAGGTGCGTCGCCGCGGTGGAGAAGCCGCAGAGCGTGAAGGTGCCCGAGGGTTCCTCGGCCGTGGCCGCCAGCTCGCTGCGCGCCTGCTCCCACTGCGCCTGCATGGCCGCGGTGTGCCGCAGCACGATCCGCGCGGCACTGGTCAACTGGATGCCGCGCCCCGCGGGCTCTATCAGCTTCACGCCCAAGTGCTCGGAGAGCTGGCGCAGTTGGTAGGAGACCGCCGAGGGCGTGTAGCGCATGGCCTCGGCCGCGGCCGTCACACCCCCGTACCGCTCGACCATCTGAAGGATCTTGAGCTTCGCATCGATCATGCGCCCAGGATCGTGCAAACCACTTTCACGGTCTACTCCAAAATCGTGCGATTGTCCGCACGAGTCATGGGTGCCACGCTGCACGCGTGTTGTCCGCATACCTCTCCAGCCGCCCTCACCGCGCCGCAGCGGTGACGCCGCCCCGTACCCGCGGACGCCAGACGGCGACGGGGCTGTACGTCCTGGTCGTGCTCACCTTCGGCGCGTATCTGCCCAGCGCGCTCTACCCCGGCTACCAAGAGGTCTTCGGCGTCGGCGATCTGACCATGACGCTGATCTACGCGGTCTTCGCGCTGGTCAGCGCGCCCGCACTCGTGCTGCTCGGCCCGGCGTCCGACGCGCTGGGCGCCCGCCCCGTCCTGCTCTCCGGCATCGCGCTGGCGGCGGCGGGATCGGCCTGCTTCGCACTCGCGCCCAGCGCGGGGTGGCTACTGCTGGGGCGCGCGGCGCAGGGGCTCGCGCTCGGCGCGGCCACCGGAGCGGCCGCCGTGCTCATCAGCGACGGCAGCGCACGCGGACCGCGGCACGGCGCGGTGCTCACCAGCATCGCGTTCGTGGCGGGCACGGCGTGCGGCGCCATGGCGGGCGGGGTGCTCGCGCAGTACGCGCCCGCCCCCACGGTGCTGCCCTTCGTGCTGCACCTGGCGCTGCTGGCTCTCGGCTGGTGGGGCGTGCACACGCTCGCCCCCTCCCCCGCCGCCCGCGCCGGAATGCGGCGCTACCGGCCGACCGCGCCCCGCATTCCCCGGGGGATGCGGGCGGTGTTCTGCACCGCGTCGGCGGTGGGCTTCCTCGCCTGGACGGCCGCCGGGCTGTTCCTCGCGATCATCCCGGCGCTGCTGGAGGGTTCAGGCCAGACCGACATGGCCGTCACCGGCGGCATCCTCGGCGCGGTGCTGGTCTTCTCCGCGCTGGCCCAGCCGCTGGTGCCCCGCCTCGGCCCGCGTACCAGCCAACTCATCGGCCTCACCGGGCTGTTGGCGAGCTTCGCGCTGCTGGCGCCGACCTCCGGCGGCTCGACGGCGCTCACCCTGGCGGCCGCCGTGGTCGCGGGCGTGGGGCACGGCCTCGCGTACGCGGGGGCGGCCGCCGCGATCGACGCCAGGACCCCGGCGGAGGCGCGCGGCGCCGTCACGGGCGCCCTCTATCCGGCCTTCTACCTGGGCTCCGGGGTCCCGGCCGTGGCGGTCGGGCTGCTCACGCTCCGGTACCCGCTGGCCACCGCGACCTCGGCGGTCACCGCCTTCGCCGCCGCGCTCGTCGTCCTGACGGGGCTCGCCGTCGTACGGGTGGACCGCCGCCCCCGCGTACCGACGCGGGTCGTCGCGCGGCAGCGCACGCGGCCCGTGCGCGAATCCCGTCTCTGAACAGCCCTGAGGAGGCGCCAAGGGCCGACCATCACGAGGAAGTTGGGAAGATTCGAGCACGATCCCCTCCGCGCTGCCCGCGCTCTTCCCGACCGACCCCCTCTACGGCGGCCGCACCGCCGATCCCGGCCACCGGGTGACGGCGGCTTCCCCCGCACGGCGGCCCCGGCAGCGCACACACTCGGCCATTCAAACGACCTTCCGGTTGACGGGTGTACCCCCAGGGCAGTCACACCGGGGTCGCCGGTCCGCCACGTGCACATCACAGGACCGGCACCACAGCACCCTGCACGCGCCGAGACCCCCACCTCGGAAGGTCGACCATGTTCCAGCCCGCCCCCGACAGCCCTCCCACCCTGCACGCGCAGCCCGACGGCCTGCTGGCCAAGCCGCTCGCGCAGGTACGCGACCACCTCGAAGGACTGGTCGCCGACTACCCCGCGGAACAGCGCCACTTGAGCGAGGCCGTCGGCCGTCTGCTCCTGCACAGCAGGGCGGACCCGCTCTCCTGCGCCCTCCCGCTGGCCGTGCACGCCGCGCTGACCGGCGCGCCCGAACCGGCCGTTCCGGTCGCCGCCGCCCACGACCTGTGGTGGCGCGCGGCCAACGCCTTCGACGACCTGGCGGACGACATGAGCGAGGAGGCCGCCGACGAGGCGCACGGGACCCCCGCCATGTCGGGCACCGCGCTGATGACCGCCGCCCTGGAGTGCTTCCACACCCTGCCGATGCGCATCCTGATGGACGTCCCCGCCGCCCCGGCGGTACGCGAGGGGCTGCTGCGGGACCTGGCGCACGGCTGCACCCGGGCCGTGGACGGGCAGCTCCACGACCTGGCCGCCACCCCCGCGGGCGCCACCCCGCACACGGTGCTCGCCGCCTACCGGCACAAGAGCGGCGCCCCGTACGCCATGGCCTGCGCCCTCGCGGCCCGCCTGGCCACAGGATCGGCCGAGGCCACGTACGGCACGTACGGCGAAGGCACGGACAACGCCGTCGCGGAGTGGGGCCGCTTCGGCGAACTCCTCGGCCTGCTGGCCCAACTCCGCAACGACTACGACGACCTGCGCACCGGCCGCTTCGAGGACTTCGCCAACGGCACGGCGACCTATCTGCTCGTCCAGCACCTCCACCGCGTCCCGGCCCCGCGCGCCGAGCGGACCCGCGCGCTGCTGCACCGGTGCGCCGAGGACCCCGGCAGCCGCTCCGACCTGCGCGACCTGCTGCTGGAGCCCGAGGCCCTGCACGCCTACCGGGAGTACGTACACGAACTGCGGCACGCCGCCGAGGACTTGCTCGGGCGGCTGGCGACGCCCGGCCCCTTCGCCGCGTACCTCCGCGAGCAGGTGACCGCCACCGCCCACGCGTGCCTGCCGGCCGAAGTGCCCTAGGACACCGGCCGGTCCGGCGCAGGGAGCCTAGCCCTGCGCCGTAGGCCGTACGACGATGTCGCCCACGTCCACGTCCGAGGGCTGCTCGATCGCGAAGGCGATGGCGCGGGCGACGGCCTCGGGCGGCATGGCGATCTCCATCCCGGCAGCGACCCGCTCCCGCATCCGCGGGTCCATCGCGTCCGCGAACTCCGTGCGCGTGATGCCCGGTGAGACCGCCGTGACCCGCAGGCCGTCGCCCGCCTCCTGGCGCAGTCCCTCGCAGAGTGTGCGCACGGCGTTCTTGGTGGCGGCGTAGACCGACTGGTCGGGCACGATGCGGAGCCCGGCCGTCGAGACGGTGTTCACAAAGTGCCCGTGCCCCTGCTCCCTGAAGAGGGGCAGGGCCGCGGCGATCCCGTACAGCACGCCCTTGAAGTTGACGTCGACCATCTCTTCCCAGTCCTCGACGCGCAGGTCGTCGAGCGGCGAGATCAGGCCGACCCCCGCATTGTTCACCAGCACGTCGACCCTGCCGAAGCGGTCGCGGGCGAGGTGCACCAGCGCGGCCACCTCCTCGCGGCGCCGCACGTCGGTGCGCGCCCAGGCGGCCCGGCCGCCCGCCTTCTCGACGCGGGCCGCCAGCTCCTCGAGCCGCTCCGTGCGGCGGCCCCCGAGGACCACGCTCGCCCCGCGCCCGGCGAGCAGCAGCGCCGTGGCCTCGCCGATCCCGCTGCCGGCCCCGGTGATCACGACGACCTTGCCCCGGACGTTCTCCGGCAAGGGGTCCCGTACGGGGTCCCGCGCTGCGTCCCGCGCGCTTCCCTGGACGTCTTCGCTCTCGTACGACATGAAGCGGCCCTTCCGGCAGGGGAATTGGACCGGCGGCGTGGCCTACCATGGAAAGCGGAGGCACCGCCGGTTAGTGTGCGCCGAGACTAAGCGGAGGCGCCTCCACTTGGCAATGCCCACCGACAGCGAGGGAGAGCGATGGCGCGGGAGACGGGGCGGCCGCTGCGTGCCGACGCACGGCGCAACCGGGAGAAGATCCTGGCCGCCGCGGTGCGGGTGTTCACCGAGGACGGACTCGGCGCGCACCTGGAGCGCGTCGCCAAGGAGGCGGGCGTGGGCACCGGCACCCTGTACCGCAACTTCCCCACCCGCGAGGATCTGATCGAGGCCGCGCACCGCAACGAAGTGGCGCGGCTGTGCGATGCCGCGCCCGGGCTGCTGGCCGCCTCTCCGCCGCCGGAGGCGATGCGTTCCTGGATGCACCGCTTCCTCGACTATGCGACTGCGAAGAAGGGAATGGCGGAGGCGCTGCGCTCGCTCGCCGCCACGGGCGCCGACCCGTACGGCTCCAGCCACGAGATGATCCAGGCCGCCGTCACGAAACTCCTCGAGGCGGGCGTCGAATCCGGCGACTTTCGCTCCGACTTCCGCCCCGGAGACCTGTTCGCAGCGCTCGCCGGCATCGCGCTCACCTCGGCTGGACCGGGGCAGCGCGCGCAGGCCGAGCGGCTCGTCGAGCTCACCCTCGCCGGCCTGACCTCCCCGCGCCCACCGGCCTGACCTCCCCGTACGACCGGGCTGACCTCCCCGTACGACATCGGCGGACCGGAGTGACAACCGCCTCACTCATCCCACCTTTACCAATTCTTGGCGTACGGTTTGCGGCGCAACGTACGTCGAGAAAGGCCGGGGGTCATGTCGGGCACCGCAGGTCGGGTGCTGGTCGTCGGGGCCGGGATCGCGGGCATGGCGACCGCGATCCGGCTGCGGGAGTCGGGCTGGGAGCCCACGCTCGTGGAGAAGGCGCCGCAGCGCCGCACCGGCGGCTACTTCATCGGGCTCTATCCGCAGGGCAAGGACGCGGCCCGGCGCCTGGGCATCTACGACCACCTGCACATCCGCACCCCCGACCCGGTGCGCACCTGGGAGATCGACGTCGAGGGCAGGCGCACCCGCAGCATCGGCCTCCTGGAGAACTCCAGCCGCCCCGACGCCGTGCTGCGCGGCGACGTCGAGCAGGCGCTGTGGGACCACCTCGACGGCGTGACCGTCCGCTTCGGCACCACCCCGGTCGCGATCAGCGAGGGCCCCGACGCGGTGGAGGTGGGGCTGCGCGACACCGCGACGGGCGAAGTGTCCACGGAGAGCTACGCGTTGGTGGTCGGCGCAGACGGCGTGCGCTCGACCGTGCGGGAGCTGGCCTTCGGACCGCACGAGCGGTTCATGCGCCCGCTGCCGCGGATCATATGCGCCTACCAGCTCCAGGACCCGGTGCCCTGTGCCGCGCCCAAGGACGGCCTGGTGCTGGCCGACCCCGGTCGTTCGCTGTGGCTGTTCCCCTTCAACGACCGGGCGCCCACGGCGCTGTTCACCTACCGCACCGACGACGTGGACGCCCAGTTCACCCGCCCGCCCCGCGAGGTGCTGCGGGACGTGTTCGGGCACCTCATGGACTCGCAGGTGGTGCGCCACGCGCTGGAACAGTTCGACCGGGCCAGTGACTTCCTCTTCGACTCGGTGCACCAGGTGCACATGCCCTCCTGGAGCACCCGCCGCGTCCTGCTGGTCGGCGACGCCGCCTGGTGCCTGACCCTGTACACGGGCATGGGCGCCTCGCTCGGCCTCATGGGCGCCACCACGCTGGGCCGCATGCTGGACCAGCACCCCGGCGACCTCGACCGCGCGCTGTCCGCCTGGGAGAAGGAGCTGCGCCCGCTCGTACGGAAGCAGCAGACCGTGGCGCGGATAAAGAGCCAGTTCTTCGCACCCGCCAACAAGTTCGTCGGCGGCATGCGCAGCACGGTGCTGCGCATGGCCGGCATGTGGGAAGCGCGCAAGGACGAGACGGCCAACTCGCTGGGCTGAGCGCCCCGTTCACCACCGCTCCGGGGCGCGCTCCAACCCGCTCCCGCGGACCTCTTGACGCGTCAGAACGCCGCGAAATACCTTGCTGTCACTCTGATATATCAGTTGCGTAGTACGGCATTCCCCCGCCCCTCCGACACCGGACCGCGCCCGCATCGAGCGCGGTCCCCTCGTCCTCGCGCAGCCCCCCCCGTCGCCCCTCGACGCCCGCAGGCCCCGGCACTTCGCGGCCGCGTGCGCCCCGGCCGGCGGCGTACGAAGTACAGGAGTCCAGCCATGCAAGAGGTCCGCGCCGTCGTCGCGAAGGCCAAGGACGCACCCGTGAGCGTGGAGACCATCCGCGTGCCGGACCCGGGCCCCGGTGAGGCGGTCGTGCGGGTCCAGGCGTGCGGCGTCTGCCACACCGACCTGCACTACCGGCAAGGCGGCATCAACGACGCATTCCCCTTCCTGCTCGGCCACGAGGCCGCGGGGACCGTGGAGTCCGTGGGCGAGGGCGTGCACAACGTCGTGCCCGGCGACTTCGTGATCCTCAACTGGCGCGCCGTGTGCGGCCAGTGCCGCGCCTGTCTGCGCGGCGAGCCGTGGTACTGCTTCGACACCCACAACGCCGCGCAGAAGATGACGCTCACCGACGGCACCGAGCTCTCGCCCGCGCTGGGCATCGGCGCCTTCGCGGAGAAGACGCTGGTGCACTCGGGGCAGTGCACCAAGGTGGATCCGGACGCCTCGCCCACCGCGGCAGGACTGCTGGGCTGCGGCATGATGGCCGGGCTCGGCGCCGCGCTCAACACCGGCAAGGTCGGGCGCGGGATGAGCGTTGCGGTGATCGGCTGCGGCGGCGTGGGCAGCGCGGCGGTCGCCGGGGCGCGGCTGGCCGGGGCGGCCCGGATCATCGCCGTGGACATCGACGAGCGCAAGCTGCGCTGGGCGCGGGAGATGGGCGCCACGGACACCGTCGACAGCAGGGAGCAGGACCCGGTCGAGGCCGTACGGAAGCTGACCGGGGGCAACGGCGCCGACGTCGTCATCGACGCGGTCGGCCGGCCCGAGACCTATGAACAGGGCTTCTACGCCCGCGACCTGGCCGGGACCCTGGTCCTGGTCGGGGTGCCCACGCCGGAGATGAAGCTGCCGGACATCCCGCTGCTCGACATGTTCGGGCGGGGCGGCGCGCTCAAGTCGAGCTGGTACGGGGACTGCCTGCCCTCGCGCGACTTCCCGCTGCTCATCGACCTCTACCGGCAGGGGCGGCTCGACCTGGACGCGTTCGTGACCGAGACCATCGAACTGGACGCCGTGGAGGACGCGTTCGCGCGCATGCACCACGGCGACGTGCTCCGCTCGGTGGTGGTCCTGTGAGCCGCGGGGGCGCCTTCGGCAGCCGCGACAACCGCGTGCGCATCGACCACGCCGTCATCTCCGGCACCTTCACCCTGGACGGCGAGACGCACCGGGTGGACAACAACGTGTGGGTGCTCGGCGACGACCAGGAGTGCGTGGTCTTCGACGCCCCGCACAACGTGTCCCGCATCCTCGAAGTCGTGGGCGACCGGCGGCTGTCGGCCATCCTGTGCACCCACGCGCACGACGACCACGTACGGGTGGCCCCGCAGCTCTCCGTACGCACCGGAGCACCGGTCCTGCTGCACCCCGACGAGCTGCCGGTGTGGCGGCTGACGCACCCCAGCAGCAGGTGGGACGTGGACCTCGCGGACGGCGAGCTGCTCAAGGTGGCAGGCACCCCGCTGCGGGTGATCCACACGCCGGGCCACGCGCCGGGCGCCGTCTGCTTCTACGCCGAGGAGCTGGGCGTGCTCTTCACCGGGGACACCCTCTTCCACGGCGGGCCCGGCGCGACCGGGCGCTCCTTCAGCGACCACGGCGTGATCACGCAGTCCATCCGGCACCGGCTGTTCCGGCTGCCCGGCAGCACGCTCGTGCACACCGGGCACGGGCCGAGCACCACGCTGGCCGCCGAGTGGGACAACGTCCCGTAGCCGGGCTCCCCGTACACCAACCGCTGTTCATCCACCGCACCAACAGGCCGCGTCCCCGCCGCGGCCCTTCCCCAGGCGTGTCCCGTCCTTAGGAGAGACCCATGAGCAGCACGCCACGCGTCGTCATCATCGGAGCCGGCATCGTCGGGGCGAACCTGGCCGACGAGCTCACCCTGCGCGGCTGGAACCGCGTCACCGTCCTCGACCAGGGGCCCCTGCCGCTCACCGGCGGCTCGACCTCGCACGCGCCGGGGCTCGTGTACCAGACCAGTCCCTCCAAGACGATGAGCGCCTTCGCCACGTACACCGTCGAGAAGCTGCGCGGACTGGGCGGCGACGGGGAGTGGTGCTTCAACCAGGTCGGCGGCCTGGAGGTGGCCACCACTCCGGAGCGCCTCGCCGATCTGCACCGCAAGCAGGGCCTCGCCGCCTCCTGGGGCATTCCCGGCCAGGTCGTCGGACCCGAGGAATGCGCCGAGCTGCACCCGCTGCTGGACGCCGGTCAGGTGCTGGGCGGCTTCCACACACCGACCGACGGGCTGGCCAGCGCGGCACGCGCGGTCGTCGCGCTGGCCCGCCGGGCCGAGTCGCGCGGCGCCGTCTTCCGCGGTTCGACCCGGGTGACGGGCATCAGCCACACCGACGGCAAGGTCACCGGCGTACGGACCGAGGACGGCGAGGTGCCGGCCGACATCGTGGTCTCCTGCGCCGGATTCTGGGGCCCGGTGGTGGGCGAAATGGTCGGCATGCGGGTGCCGCTGCTGCCGCTGGCCCACCAGTACGCGCGTACGGGGCAGGTGGCCGAGCTCGTGGGCCGCAACGACGAGCAGACCGAGGCACGCCTGCCGATCCTGCGCCACCAGGACCGCGACCTGTACTACCGCGAGCACAACGACCGCCTCGGGATCGGCACGTACGCCCACCGTCCGATGCCCGTGGGGATCGCAGACCTGCCCGAGAACGGCGCGCCGACCGAGGCGGCCATGCCCTCGATGCTGCCCTTCACCGAGGAGGACTTCGCGGCCTCCTGGGAGCACAGCAGGCGGCTGCTGCCCGCGCTGCGCCAGGCGAAGATCGAGACCGGCTTCAACGGGGTCATGTCCTTCACCCCCGACGGCGGCCCGCTGCTCGGCGAGTCCCCCTCGGTGTCCGGCTTCTGGATCGCCGAGGCGGTGTGGGTCACGCACTCGGCCGGTGTCGCGCGGGCGGTCGCGCAGGTGCTCACCGAGGGCCGCAGCGAACTCGACCTGCACGGCTGCACCGTGCACCGCTTCGACGAGATCGAGACCACCGAGGAGTACGTCAGCGAGACCGCACAGCGCAATTTCGTCGAGGTCTACGACGTGCTGCACCCGCTCCAGCCCAAGCTCTCGCCGCGCGACCTGCGGGTGAGCCCCTTCCACGCCAGGCAGCGCGAGCTGGGCGCCTTCTTCCTGGAGGCGCACGGCTGGGAGCGGCCGCACTGGTACGAGGCGAACGCGCACCTCGTCAAGGAGCTGCCGCCCGAGTGGCAGCCTCCGTCGCGGGATGCCTGGTCGGCGATGTTCCACTCGCCGATCGCGGCCGCCGAGGCGTGGAAGACGCGCACGGCGGTGGCCATGTACGACATGACGCCGCTCAAGCGCGTCGAGGTGAGCGGCCCCGGCGCGGTCGCCCTCCTGGAGCGGCTGGTCACCAGCAAGATGGACAAGTCCGTCGGCTCGGTCACCTACACCCTCGCGCTGGACGAGGCCGGGGGCGTGCGCAGCGACCTGACCGTGGCGCGGCTGGGTCCCGAACTGTTCCAGGTCGGCGCCAACGGCAACATCGACGTGGACTACCTGCGCCGGCAGGCGCCGGACGACGACAGCGTCCAGATCCGCGACATCACCGGCGCCACCTGCTGCATCGGCGTGTGGGGGCCGCTGGCCCGCGACGTGGTCCAGCCGCTCAGCCGACAGGACTTCTCCCACGAGGCGTTGAAGTTCTTCCGCTGCATGCCCGCGCGCATCGCCGGCATCCCGGTCACCGCGATGCGGCTGTCGTACGTGGGCGAGCTCGGCTGGGAGATCTACACCAGCGCCGAGTACGGGCAGAAGCTGTGGGACGTGCTGTGGGAGGCGGGCCGCGAACACGGGGTGATCGCCGCGGGCCGCGCGGCCTTCAACAGCCTGCGCCTGGAGAAGGGGTACCGGGCGTGGGGTGCCGACATGACGACCGAGCACAATCCGTACGAGGCGGGCGTCGGCTTCGCGGTGCGGCCCAAGTACAAGGGCGCGTTCGTGGGCCGCGAGGCGGTGGAAGGGCTCGCAGCGGACACCGTCACACGGCGTCTGACCTGCCTGACCGTGGACGACGGCCGGAGTGTGGTGCTGGGGCACGAGCCGGTGTTCCTGGACGGCGAGGCTGCGGGGTACGTCACCTCGGCCGCGTTCGGCCACACCGTCGGCAGGCCGATCGCCTACGCCTGGCTGCCGGCCGAGGCCACGGTCGGCACCTCCGTGGAGATCCAGTACTTCGGCCGGAAGGTGCGGGCCACGGTGGCCGCCGAGCCGCTGGTGGATCCGGAGATGGAGCGGATTCGGCGCTGAGGCCGGACTCCGCGCCGAGGCGGGGGTGCGGGTCCGATCACGGCCTCGTACCCCCGCGCCCCCAACTACCGCTCTTCGCATGCCAGTTGAGCCCCCGCAATGTGAGCCCTCCTCCCCTCTCCGAAAGAGCATGCCGATGCGCACCGACACCCTGGAGACCTTCCTGCACTCGCTGGCCGACCGCGTTCCGGCGCCCGGCGGGGGCGCCAGCGCCGCGTTGAGCGCCGCACAGGCCGCCGCGCTGGTCGAGATGGCCGCCCGCTACAGCGACGGACCGAAGTACGCCGAGCACGCCTCCGCCATCGCCGCGATCCGTACGTCGGCCGAGGAGTACCGCGAGGTCGCGCTCGCACTCGCCGCACAGGACGCCGAGGCGTTCTCCGAGGTCGGGGCCGCCTACCGGCTCCCGCGCAGCACCGAGGAGGAGAAGGCCGCACGGTCCGCCGCGATCGCCTCGGCCCTCCTCGCCGCCGGGCGGGTCCCGGCGAGCGTGATCGCCGTGAGCGCCCAACTCATCGGCCTGACCGAGCAGTTGCGCCCGCTCGGCAACCGCAACGTGATCAGTGACATCGCCGTCGCCGCGGACGCCGCGGCCGCCGCCACCTCGTCGGCCCGCGTGAACGTCGAGGTCAACCTCGGCGGCATCACCGACGCCCGCGCCCGCGCCGAACTGACCGAGGCCCTCACCGGGGTCGACGACCTGCTCGCCCGCGCCGACAAGGTCACCGCCGCCGTACGGGAGGACATCCGATGACGCAGCAGGTCACGACGGGCCAGGTAGCGACGGAGCAGCCGGCCGGCGAGAACGGCACCGCCGTGCTCTCCGGCGGCGCGCTCTCCCGCTCGCTGCGCGCCCACGTCACGGCCGAGGCCGACGAGTTGACCGCCGCCGGTACGCATCCGCGGCTGGCGGTCGTGGTCGCCACCGACGACGAGTCCAGTGCCTGGTACGTACGGTCCATCGCCAAGGCCGCGGAGAAGACCGGCATCCGCTGCGACGTCGTGGACCTGGGCGCCGAGGCCGGGCCGGAGGAGATCCGCGCCGCCCTGGAAGCCCTCAGCGACGATCCCTCGGTGCACGGGATCATGCTCCAGACCCCGCTGCCCGCCGGCGCCCGCTTCGAGGACCTGGCCTCCTCGATCGCGCCGGAGAAGGACGTGGACGGGGCGAACCCGCTTTCGCTGGGGCGCCTGGCCGCCGGCCTGCCCGCCTTCGCGCCGGCCACGGCGGCCGCCGTACTCGCCCTGCTCGACCACCACGGCGTCCCGCTCGCCGGGCGCGCCGCCACCGTGGTCGGGCGCTCCAACGTGGTGGGCAAGCCGGTGGCCCACCTCCTGCTGCAACGCGATGCGACCGTGTCCGTCTGCCACCGCCACACCAAGGACCTCGCACAGCACACACGCGCCGCCGACGTACTGGTCGTCGCGGTCGGCCGCACCGGTCTGATCACCGCGGCGCACACCGGGCCGCACAGCGTGGTCGTCGACGTGGGCACCAACCCGACCGTGGACGGCGGCCTGGCCGGAGACGTCGACGCCGCCCACGTCACGGGCCGCGTCGCAGGCCTGACCCCGGTCCCGGGCGGCGTGGGCCCGGTCACCACGGCGCTGCTGCTGCACCACACGCTCCGTTCCGCCGCACGGACCCACACCACGTCGGAGGGGCCATGACCACGACAGGGCTCACCGGGAGCACCGCGGGTACGGCGACACCTCTGACGGCGAGCGCCGCAAGCACAGCACCACCCAGCCCCGCGCCCGTCACGGAAAACCCCGTACCGCAAACCCCACTTGAGCCCCCGCCCGACCGACACCAGCACCAGCAGCACCCCGAAATGCCCGCGCCGGCCCCCGTACAGGCGCCCCCGCAGTCCTCCTCGGCCGGCTCGCTGCGGGCCGTCGGGCTGCTGGCGCGGCTGCGGGCGTCGCAGCCGCTGCTGTGCGGGATCCTCAACGTCACTCCGGACTCCTTCTCCGACGGGGGCGCCTTCCGGGACCGCGAGGCGGCGGTCGCGCACGGGCTGCGGCTGGCCTCCGAGGGCGCCGAACTCCTCGACGTCGGCGGGGAGTCCACCCGCCCGGGTGCGCGCCCGCCCTCAGCGGCGGAGGAGCTGGAGCGGGTGGTGCCCGTGATCGAGGAGCTGGCGGCCCGGGTGCCGGTGCCGATCTCGGTGGACACCTCGCGCGCCGAGGTGATGCAGGCCGCCGTGCGCGCCGGGGCCGGCATGATCAACGACGTACGGGCGCTGCGGCGGCCCGGCGCGCTGGAGACCGCCGCGCGACTGCGGGTCCCGGTGTGCCTGACCCACATGCCGGCCGCGCCCGAGGTGATGCAGGACGACCCGCGGTACGAGGACGTACTCGGCGAGGTGGCGGACTTCCTGCGCGAGCGGCTGCTGGCGTGCCGCCGTGCCGGCATTCCCTCCGGGCATCTGCTGGTCGATCCCGGATTCGGCTTCGGCAAGCTGCTGGAGCACAACCTCGCGCTGCTGCGATCGCTGCACGTCTTCGGCGAGTTGGGGGCTCCGGTCATGGCCGGGCTCTCGCGCAAGGCGATGCTCGGGCAGCTCACCGGCCGCCCGGCGGGTCAGCGCGAGGCGGCCTCGGCAGCGGCCGCCGTCCTCGCGGCGCAGCGCGGCGCGAAGGTGCTGCGGGTGCACGACGTGGCGGCGGCCCGCGACGCGCTCGCGGTCCTCGAGGCCGCGGGCTGAGGCGCCCGGTGTCCAGGCGAACAGGGTCCCGGCGTACGGCACCGGCACCCGCGCCCCGGCGGCGTACCACCACCGCACGGCGCGCCCGCTCAGATCACCGCGCGCACCGCCTTCTCGAAGCCGATGACGTGCTCGTGCGCGAGGTGCTCGGCCTCGTCCGCCTTGCGTCCCGCGATCGCCCGCAGCAGCCCGGTGTGCTCGCCCACGTGCCGGTCGAAGTGCTCCATCCGGTCGAGGAAGAGGCAGAAGATGCGGGTGGCGAGGTTGTTGTAGCGGACGAGGGTGTCTTCGAGGTACGGGTTGCCCGAGGCGCGGTAGATGGCGCGGTGCACGCGCAGGTCCCAGCGCATCAGCTCGGCGCGCTCCATGGCGTGGACGTCCAGCTTCTCGGTGGCGTCGGCCAGTTCGCGGAGTCCGGTGCGGGCCTGCGCGCCGCCGGTCGTGGCGGCGCGGTACGCGGCCAGCGGCTCCAGCTCGGCGCGGATCTCGGAGATGTGCGCGAGATCGGTGATGTCCACTCCGGTGGCGAAGGTGCCGCGGCGCGGATAGGAGACCACGAGGCGGTCGCCCTCCAGGCGCTTGAGCGCCTCGCGCACCGGCGTGCGGCCCACGCCCAGGGACTCGATCAACTCCACGTCGTCGATCGGCGCCTGCGGCGGGATGTCCAGCATGATCAGCCGGTCCTGTATCGCGAGGTACGCGCGATCGGCCTGCGACAGGGAGGCCGACTCCAGCTCCTGGCTTTCCTGAGATGCAGTGGTCACGCAGGTCATCTTAGGTGCTGGTCCCGCGCTGGGGAATTGAGACTTCAAGCGCGCATTCTTGACATACCAGGCGTCGGTCCCGCACTCGCCCCCTCCCCCGCACCCCCTCGGCCTCCCCGGGAGCGCTCATGACCATTTCGGTGTTCGACCTGTTCAAGGTCGGTATCGGGCCCTCCAGTTCGCACACGGTGGGGCCCATGCGCGCGGCCTTCCTCTTCGTCGGCAGGCTGCGCGAGACGGGGGCGCTGGCGCGTACCGCCGCGCTGCGCTGCGAGCTGTACGGCTCGCTCGGCGCGACCGGGCACGGGCACGGCAGCGTCGGCGCCGTGGTGCTCGGGCTGTGCGGGGAGCAGCCGCATCTGGTCGATCCGGTGGCCGCGCAGCCGCAGGTCGCGGCGGTGCGCGGGGACGGTCTCATCAGCCTCGGCGGCGAGCACAAGATCGCCTTCAGCGTGGACGAGGACGTCGTGCTGCACCGCCGCGCGCGGCTGGACTTCCACTCCAACGGGATGCTCTTCACCGCGTACGACGCCGGGGGCGCGGAGCTGGAGCGCCGCGCGTACTACTCGGTGGGCGGCGGCTTCGTCCTGGACGAGGACGAGGCGGGCCGCCCGGTGCTGGCGGAGGACGCGACCCCGGTACCGCACCCGTTCAGCACCGGCGACGAACTGCTCGCGCTCACCCGCCGTACGGGGCTGCGGATCAGCGACATCATGCTGGCCAACGAGCGGTCCTGGCGCGGCGAGGAGGAGATCCGCTCCGGGCTGCTGCACATCTGGTCCGTCATGCGCGAGTGCGTGGAGCGCGGCACCCGCACGGAGGGCGTGCTGCCCGGCGGGTTGAAGGTCAGGCGGCGCGCGGCCCGGCTGCGCGCGCGGCTCGAATCCGGCACCGAGGAGCCCCAGGTCCTGCACGCCATGGAGTGGGTGACGCTCTACGCGCTGGCGGTGAACGAGGAGAACGCCGCGGGCGGGCGGGTGGTGACGGCGCCGACCAACGGCGCCGCGGGCATCGTGCCGGCGGTCATGCACTACGCGGCGCGCTTCCTGCCGTTCTCCGACGAGGAGGCGGTGCGCTTCCTGCTGACCGCGGGGGCGATGGGCCTGCTGTTCAAGGAGAACGCCTCGATCTCGGGCGCCGAGGTGGGCTGCCAGGGCGAGGTCGGCTCCGCCTGCTCGATGGCGGCCGCCGGGCTCGCCGAGATCATCGGCTGCACTCCCGAACAGGTGGAGAACGCCGCGGAGATCGGCATCGAGCACAACCTGGGCCTGACCTGCGATCCGGTCGGCGGGCTCGTGCAGATCCCGTGCATCGAGCGGAACGCGGTGGCCTCCGTCAAGGCCATCACCGCCGCGCAGATGGCGATACGGGGCGACGGCGCGCACCACGTCTCGCTGGACAAGGCGATCAAGACCATGCGCGAGACGGGCGCCGACATGAAGGACAAGTACAAGGAGACCGCCCGCGGAGGGCTGGCTCTCAACATCGTGGAGTGCTGAGACACCGCGAAGTGCCGAAACACCGTGGAGTGCTGAGGAGACCCTCGTGACCCGTTCCTTCACCCTGACCCTGAGCTGCCCGAACCGCACCGGCATCGTGCGCGCGGTCAGCGCCTACCTCTTCGAGCACGGCTGCGACATCGCCGAGCACCAGCAGTTCGACGACCCGGTACGCGAGCGGCTGTTCCTGCGTACCCAGGTCACGGCCGACCACGACGTGGACCTGGACGAGATCTCGCGCCGATTCGCCCCGGTGGCGGCCGACTTCGCGATGGACTACCACTTCGCGCCGGACCGGCCCGCGCGCGTCCTCGTGATGGTCTCCAAGCAGGGCCACTGCCTCAACGACCTGATCTACCGCTGGCGCGCGGGCAGCCTGGGCGCCGACATCGTCGCCGTCGTCTCCAACCACGAGGACCTGCGGCCCATGGCCGAGGCAGCGGGCCTGCCCTTCGTCCACGTACCGGTCACCCGGGAGACCAAGCCGGAGGCCGAGGCCCGTCTGCTGGAGCTGGTCGAGGAGTACGAGGCCGAACTCGTCGTGCTCGCGCGCTACATGCAGGTGCTCTCCGACCAGACCTGCAAGGCCCTGCACGGCCGCGCGATCAACATCCACCACTCCTTCCTGCCGGGCTTCAAGGGAGCTCGGCCCTACCACCAGGCGTACGAGCGCGGCGTGAAGCTCGTCGGCGCCACCGCCCACTACGTGACCCCCGACCTGGACGAGGGCCCGATCATCGAGCAGGAGATCACCCGCATCGACCACACCCACTCCCCCGCCGCGCTCCAGACGCTCGGCCGGGACGCCGAGGCCCTGGCGCTCTCCCGCGCGGTCCGCTGGCACTGCGAGCGCCGCGTGCTGCTGAACGGGACGAGCACGGTGATCTTCCGCTGAGCGGGAGGGGCGGCGGCGGTGCGTGCCGGAGCGCGCGGTGATCCTCGGCCGGGCACGCGGCGGCCTCGCTGAGCGCCCGGCGCCGCCCCGCACCCCCACCCCGTAGGATTGCCCGCGTACGCAAAAACCTCGCGCGCCATTAGCGCGCGCTTGCAAATAACCGGCGTGTGCAAGTAATGTCGGGAGCGGCGGTCCCGAAGGGCCGCATTCCACCGCATCAAGGACTCTCGTCATGCCACTCGCACTGCTGGCCCTGGCCATCGGGGCCTTCGGGATCGGGACCACCGAATTCGTGATCATGGGTCTGCTGCCCCAGGTCGGCGCGGACCTCGGCGTCCCGGTGCCGACCGCGGGCCTCCTCGTGACCGGCTACGCGCTCGGCGTGCTGGCCGGGGCCCCTGTCATGACGGTCCTCGGCACCCGCGTCTCGCGGAAGAACATGCTCATGCTGCTCATGGGCCTGTTCATCCTCGGCAACATCGTCTCCGCGCTCGCGCCGGCCTTCTCCGTCATGCTGATCGGCCGGATCGTGGCCTCGCTCGCGCACGGCGCCTTCTTCGGCATCGGCTCGATCGTCGCCGCCGAGCTGGTCGCGCCGCACAAGAAGGCCGGGGCGATCTCGATGATGTTCACCGGCCTGACCGTCGCCAACGTCGTCGGCGTACCGCTGGGCACCTTCCTCGGCCAGAGCGCGGGCTGGCGGGTGACCTTCCTGGTCGTCGCCGGGCTCGGCGTGCTGGGCCTGGCCGGCATCGCCGCGCTGGTCCCCGACCTGCCCAAGCCCGAGGGCGTACGGCTGCGGGACGAGGTGCGCGCCTTCAAGAACGCGCAGGTCCTGCTCGCCATGGCGATGACCGTGCTCGGCTTCGGCGGCGTCTTCGCGGCGATCACCTACATCGCGCCGATGATGACGGACGTCGCGGGCTACGCCGGCTCCTCCGTCACCTGGCTGATGGTCCTCTTCGGCCTGGGCATGGTCACCGGCAACCTGCTCGGCGGGCGCTTCGCCGACCGGCGCCTGATGCCGATGCTCTACACCGCGCTGAGCGGCCTGGCCCTGGTGCTCGCGCTGTTCGTCGCCGGTGCGCACCACAAGGTCACCGCCGCCGTCGCCGTCTTCCTGATCGGGGCGCTGGGCTTCGCCACCGTGCCCCCGCTCCAGAAGCGGGTGCTGGACCACGCGCACGCCGCGCCCACCCTGGCCTCGGCGGCCAACATCGGCGCCTTCAACCTGGGCAACGCGCTCTCGGCCTGGCTCGGCGGGCTCGTCATCGCCGCCGGCTACGGCTACACGGCGCCCAACGCGGTCGGCGCCGTGCTGACCGCCGCCGCCCTGGTCCTCGCGGTGATCTCGCACCGCCTGGAGCGCGGCTCCCGCCGGAAGGCGCCCGCGCGGCCGGAGCGGCAGTCCGCCCCGGCGCCCGCGCCCGCCGCGCCGGACGCCGACCTCGTACGCGGCTGAGCCCCGCGGCCCCTGATATCCCCGTAGAACCACGGATCGCAGAACCGCAGATCCGTAGAACCACCCCGGAAGGACCCCTCCCATGAGCACCATCCCGAACGTGACGCTCAACAACGGTGTCGCGATGCCGCAGCTCGGCTTCGGCGTCTTCCAGGTCCCCGACGAGGAGACCACCGCCGCGGTCGCCAGCGCGCTGGAGGCCGGTTACCGCAGCATCGACACGGCCACCGTGTACGGCAACGAGCGCGGCGTGGGCCGGGCGCTGGCCGAGTCCGGCGTCGCCCGCGACGAGCTGTTCGTGACCACCAAGCTGTGGAACGACGACCAGGGCTACGACAGCACCCTGGCCGCCTTCGACGCCTCGCTGGAGAAGCTCGGCCTCGACTACGTGGACCTGTACCTCATCCACTGGCCGACCCCGGCCCGCGACCTGTACACGGACACCTGGCGCGCCTTCGAGAAGATCTACGCGGACGGCCGCGCCCGCGCCATCGGCGTCTCCAACTTCCAGGCGCCGCACCTCCAGCGCCTCATCGACCTGGGCGGCACCGTCCCGGCCGTCAACCAGGTCGAGCTGCACCCCGGGCTCCAGCAGAAGGAGCTGCGCGACTTCCACGCGGCCAACGGCATCGTCACCGAGGCCTGGAGCCCGCTGGCCCAGGGCGCGGTGCTCAAGGACCAGGCCGTGACCGACATCGCCGCCCGGTACGGGGTGAGCCCGGCGCAGGTCGTGCTGCGCTGGCACCTGCAGACCGGCAACGTCGTGATCCCGAAGTCGGTGACGCCCGAGCGCATCCGCCAGAACCTCGACGTGTTCGGCTTCGAGCTCACCGCGGGCGACCTGGAGGCCCTCTCCGCCCTCGACCGCGACCTGCGCACGGGCCCGCACCCCGACACCCTCAACTGAGCCGCACACAGGGCTGATTGCTCCAAGGCCGCCGCTCCCCGCTCACGCCGGGGGCGGCGGCCTTCCGCGTACGGGGTACGGCGTACGGGGTCACGCGGCGGGGCGGCGCGCGTACACCTCGATCTCGATCTTCATGCGCGGGTCGGCGAGTCCGCACATCAGCATCGTGGCGGCCGGACGCACCTCGCCGAAGCGGCGGCGCAGCACGGGCCAGCAGGGCTCGAAGTCCTCGCGGTCCGGCAGCATGTAGCGCACCCGCACCACGTCGGCGAAGGTGCACTTGGCCTCGGTGAGCGCGGACTCGATGTTGCGCAGGCACTGTTCGGCCTGCTCCACCACGTCGTCGGAGATCGTCATGGTGGCGTAGTCGAAGCCGGTCGTCCCCGACACGTGCACCCACTCGCCGTCCACGACGGCACGGGCGTACCCGATCTGCTCCTCGAACGCCGAACCGCTGAGGACCGCACGTCTCTCTGTCATGCGCGGAACGTTAAGCGCCCCGCATGCTTTCGTCCATTGCGCCTGATTCCTCACCGGCAGGTCCGTCCACGACAGGTGGCCACCACCGCTCAACCGAGCTCCTTCACGTACCAGTGCTCCGCGTCCCCGCCGGTGTTGTACGGGGCCGTCTCCCGGTAGCCGTGTGCGGTGTACAGGGCGCGGGCCTCGTGGAGTCCGGTGCGGGTGTCCAGGACGGTGCGGGTGGCGCCCAGGGTGCGGGCCGACTCCTCGGCCGCCAGCAGGAGTGCGCGGCCCAGTCCCGTGCCGCGGTGCGCGGGGCGTACGTACATCCGCTTGAGTTCCGCCGTGCCGGGGAGAGCGGGCAGCAGGCGCAGCCCCGCACAGCCGAGGAGCGCGCCGCGCTCGGTGCGGGCGAGCAGGAACTCACCGTGCGGGGGCGCCAGTCCGGTGTGCGGGTCGCGGGCCAGGACCGCGCGGATCTCGGCGTCGGTCGCCGGGCGGCCCGCCACGCGCCGGCCCACCTCGGCCACGTACTCCCACAGGAGCGCGGCGACGGGCGGGGTGTCGGGCGGTGCCGGGGTGATGGTCCATGGAGGCATGCGGGACATGGTCGGCGGGCGCTGCCGCGGGTGTCCACGGGGCGCCCGCCGGGGTCACGCCCCGATGCCCACGTCGGGGATTGACATATCAGTCGCGCGTCAACAGACGCCGCGCGGCGCGCCGTTCAGGCCGCGGTCAGGGCCGAGGGGGCCACGAGGGTGCGGCGGAGGCGGTTGAAGGGCTTGGGGCGGTTCATGGAGAGCACCGCGACCGGGGACTCCTGGCGGTAGTAGACGGCGGTGAAGGACCGGTCCTGCACGTCGCCCTCGACGATCCGCGGCCGCGCGCCGGGAGCGGCGTACCCGGCGAACTGCAGCCGCACCCCGAACTGGTCCGACCAGAAGTACGGCACCCGCACCGGCGGCGGCTCCGAGACCCCGGCCAGCAGGGTGCGGACCGCGCATCCGGCCTGCTCCATGGCGCTGGTCCAGTGCTCGACCCGCGCGTGCCGGCCGGTGAACGGGTCGGGGCGGCGGGCGACATCGCCGACGGCGACCACGTTCGGGACGCTGGAGGCGCACCCCGCGTCGCAGACCACGCCGTCGTCCACCGCGACCCCGGAGCCCGCGAGCCACTCGGTGACGGGCTGGACGCCGACGCCGACCAGCACCGTGTCGGCGGGCAGCACCTCGCCGCCGGCCAGGCACACGCCGGTGACCCGGCCCTCGCCGGTGAAGCCGACCGTGCGGTCCTGCACACGGCGCACCCCGTGGTCGCCGTGCAGGGTGTCGGCCAGCTCCCCCATCTCGCGGCCGAGCGCCCGCTCCAGGGGTACGTCGACGGGGTCCACGACCGTCACGTCCAGCCCCATCTTCCGGGCGGTGGAGGCCACTTCGGCGCCGATGAAGCCCGCGCCGAGGATCACCACGTTCCCGGGGCCGTTGCGCAGGTCGTCGCGCAGGGCCACGGCGTCGTCGAGGGTGCGCAGCGTGTGGATGCCGGCCAGCCCCTCGGCGCCGGGCAGCACGCGGGGCGTCGCCCCCGTGGCCACCACGACGCCGTCGGTGAGCACCTGGCGGCCGCCCGACAGCTCCAGGGTGCGGGACGCCGGGTCGAGGCGCAGCGCACGCTGCCCCAGCAGCCACTGGGCGCCCAGCACTTCGTAGTCGTCGCCGTCCGCGAGCTCCAGCGACTCGGCCTCGACCGCGCCGGACAGGAAGTCCTTGGACAGCGGGGGCCTGTCGTACGGGCGGTGCTCCTCGGCACCGACCACCGTGATCTCCCCGTCGTACCCCTCGGCGCGCAGCGCGCGCACCGTGCTCAGTCCGGCCAGCGAGGCGCCGACCACCGTGATGTTCTTCATGCGGGCTCTCCTACGGTGATGTGCAGCTTGATCTGGCCGTCGACCACGGAAACCGGGTGGGTGCGCACGGCCGCCTTGGCCGGCGGGCAGGTGGGGCGCCCGTCGCGCAGGTCGAAGAAGGAGGTGTGCAGCGGGCATTCGACGAAGCAGCCCTCCAGCCAGCCGTCGGCGAGGGAGGCGTCCTGGTGGGTGCAGGTGTCGTCGATCGCGTACACGGTGCCGTCCGCGTTGAAGACCGCGATGGGGGCCGGCACCCCCTCGGTGATGCGCAGGGACTCGCCGGGGGGCAGGTCCTCGAGTGAGCACACCGTGATCATGGAAACCTCCGGGTTCGGTTGCCCGATGGGGATCTGAAGAGAGATGCGCGACCGGTTCTCCGGTGGCCGGGCAGGCATGCGGGGCCACCGGTCCAGGGACCGGGTGAGGCGGGACGTCGGGGACGCTCAATGGAGATGATGTGCGCGGATGTTCGCGAGGAGCTGTTCCGCAATGCGCAACAGCGATCGCACTGCGCAACAGAATTTCTGGGTGCGCGGGGGGTTGTCAAGGGGTGACCCCGCGTAGAACTCCACTGGTCCGCGGCGCCTTTCGGGCACGGGAACGAAGCCGCAGCGCATACGCGTACGCGCGCGTAGAAACTCGTGCCGTACCACGGGGCCCGCAGAAGCGACCGGGGAAGCGGCCGCGACGCCCGTGAGCCCCGCGCTCCCGCGACCCCTTGACAGCCAACTCGCGGCTGCCGCACCGTCTCTCACAGCGCAACGGAATGCGCGATGCGAAACACCGGGCGGTGCCCGGCCGTTGGGACGCTTCGCGCACCGGGCGCCGGCTCCACCCGGTTCCCCGCAGGTCCCCGCACCGCCTCTCCCCGCTCCACCACAGCCCCTGTCCGCCGCGCGGCCCCACCGGCCGCGGGGTGGACACCCCTGCGCGTCCCGTCCGCACCAAGGAGCTCCCGCACCTTGACGAAAGGTGGCACCACGATGACCCTCACCAGCCTCCCGCCCAGCCTGATCGCCACGCTGCCCGGCAGCGCCTATACGGATCCCGAGTTCTTCGCGCGGGAACAGCGCTACCTCTTCGAGCGGATGTGGTTCTGCGCCGTGCGCGCCGACGAGCTGGACAAACCCGGCGCCTTCCGCACCGTGCAGGCCGGCCGCGAGAGCGTGCTGATCACCCGTGCGCGGAACGGCTCGGTGCGCGCCTTCCTCAACATCTGCCGGCACCGCGGCGCCCGCCTGTGCACCGAGGAGTCCGGCGAGGTCAAGCGCGCCTTCCAATGTCCGTACCACGCCTGGACGTACGGGCTCGACGGCAAGCTGGTGGCCGCGCCCAACCTCACCTCCATGCCCGACATCGACCGCGGCGCCTACGGTCTGGTCCATGTGAACGTGCGCGAGTGGCTGGGTCATGTGTGGGTGTGCCTGGCCGAGGACCCGCCCTCCTTCGAGGAGGAGGTGATGGGCGCGGTAGCCGAGCGGCTGGGCGACACCGAGGCCGTGGAGCGCTACGGCATCGAGAACCTTCGCGTCGGCAAACGCATCACCTACGACGTGGCGGCCAACTGGAAGCTCATCATCGAGAACTTCATGGAGTGCTACCACTGCGCCACCATCCACCCCGAACTCACCGAGGTGCTCCCCGAGTTCGCCGACGGGCTGGCGGCGCAGTATTACGTGGGCCACGGCGCCGAGTTCTCCGAGGAGGCCAAGGGCTTCACGGTGGACGGCTCCGAGGGTCTCGAGCGCATTCCGACCGTCTCCGAGGAACAGGACCGGCGGTATTACGCGATCACCGTGCGCCCGCAGGTGTTCATCAACCTCGTGCCCGACCACGTGATCTTCCACCGGATGTTCCCGATGGCACACGACCGCACCGTGGTTGAGTGCGACTGGCTCTACCTGCCGCACGTGGTCGAGGGCGGTGCGGACGTGGAGCGCTCCGTGGAGCTCTTCCACCGCGTCAATCAACAGGACTTCGACGCGTGCGAGCGCACCCAGCCGGGCATGGGCTCGCGCGCCTACGCCGGGGGCGGAGTGCTCGTACCCAGCGAGCACCACATCGGCGAGTTCCACTCCTGGCTCCGGACCCGGCTGGCGAAGGAGGAGGCGGAGGGCTGAGCCCGCCCCGGACCGGCCCGTCGGCCGCGCCCCTCGCTGTGAGGGTGAGGGGGGAGCGGCCGACGGGCCCCGCATCGGGGACGGGTACCCTCCGGGTGCCACGACAGCAGGAAAGGACGAGCTCCATGCGCGACAGGCACGACGGGCTTGAGAGGCCGGACATCGAGGGTGCGGACGAGGAGAAGCTGTCCGTCTCCGCGCCCAAAACCTGGGCCACCGGCGCACCGGCCGTCGCGCACGCCCTCCAGTACGCGCTGGGCCAGACCTCTCCGCGGCGTACGGCGCTGACGCTGCTGAACATCAACCAGGCCAAGGGCTTCGACTGCCCCGGCTGCGCCTGGCCCGACCCGGGGCCGAAGGAACGGCACTCCAACGAGTACTGCGAGAACGGCGCCAAGCACATCGCGGACGAGGCCACCTCACGCCGTATCACCCCCGACTTCTTCCGTCGGCACACGGTCGAGGAGCTGGGCCGCGCCACCGACCACTGGCTCAACCAGCAGGGCCGCCTCACCGAGCCGATGGTGCTGCGCCCGGGCGCCGAGCACTACGAGCCCATCGGCTGGGAAGAGGCGCTGGACCTGCTCGCCGAGGAGCTGCGCGCGCTGGAGAACCCGGACGAGGCGCTGTTCTACACCTCGGGGCGGCTGGCGAACGAGCCGGCCTTCCTGCTCCAGCTCTTCGCGCGCGCCTTCGGCACCAACAACCTGCCCGACTGCTCCAACATGTGCCACGAGTCCAGCGGCTCGGCCCTCAACGAGACGCTGGGCATCGGCAAGGGCAGCGTGAGCCTGGACGATCTGTACGAGGCCGACCTCGTGTTCGTGGTGGGCCAGAACCCGGGCACCAACCACCCGCGGATGCTCTCCGCGCTGGAGGAGACCAAGCGCCGGGGCGGCCAGGTCGTCGCCGTGAACCCGCTGCCCGAGGCGGGCCTCAAGCGCTTCAAGCACCCGCAGAAGGTGCGCGGCGTGCTCGGCCGGGGCACCGAGATCGCCGACCAGTTCCTGCAGATCCGCCCCGGCGGCGACCTCGCCCTCTTCCAGGCGCTGAACCTGCTGCTCCTGGAGGCCGAGGAGAAGGAGCCCGGCACCGTCCTGGACCGCGAGTTCATCGACGCGCACACCAGCGGCTTCGAGGAGTTCGCCGAGCACATCCGCGGCACCTCGTGGGACGCGGTGCTTCAGGACACCGGACTCACCCGCGAGCAGATCGAGGAGGTCCACGAGCGGGTACGGGGCAGCGGCAAGGTGATCGTGTGCTGGGCCATGGGCCTCACCCAGCACAAGCACGGCGTGCCCACCATCCGCGAGGTGGTCAACTTCCTGCTGCTGCGCGGCAACATCGGCCGCCCCGGCGCCGGGGTCTGCCCGGTGCGCGGGCACAGCAACGTGCAGGGCGACAGGACCATGGGCATCTGGGAGCGGATGCCCGAGCCCTTCATGGACGCGCTGGAGAAGGAGTTCCGCTTCAGCCCGCCCCGCGCGCACGGGCTCGACTCGGTGGACTCGATCCGCGCCATGCGGGACGGCAAGGCCAAGGTGTTCCTGGGGGTCGCGGGCAACTTCGTACGGGCCACCCCCGACAGCGAGGCCACCGAGGCGGCGCTGCGCAACTGCCGTCTCACCGCGCACATCTCCACCAAGCTCAACCGCTCGCACGCGGTGTGCGGGCGCACCGCGCTGATCCTGCCGACGCTCGGGCGCAGCGACCACGACGTGCAGGCGAGCGGCGAGCAGTTCATGACGGTCGAGGACTCCATGAGCGAGGTGCACTCCACCCGCGGTCGCCTCAAGCCAGCATCGCCGCACCTGCTGAGCGAGGTCAGCATCATCACGCGCCTGGCCCGCAAGGTGCTGGGCGACCGTGGGGAGGGACCCGCGATCCCCTGGGCGGAGTTCGAGGCGGACTACGACACGATCCGCGAGCGCATCGCCCGGGTGGTCGCCGGCTTCGAGGACTTCAACGCGCGGGTGCGCGAGCCGGGCGGCTTCCGCCTGCCCAACCCGGTCAACGAGCGGGTCTTCCGCACGCCGACGGGCAAGGCGAACTTCACCGCGAACGCGTACGAGGCCCCCGAGGTCCCCGCGGGCCATCTGCTCCTGCAGACCCTCCGCTCGCACGACCAGTGGAACACCATCCCCTACGCCCTCGACGACCGCTACCGCGGCATCAAGGGCGGCCGCCGCGTGGTGCTCGTCAACCCCTCCGACCTGCGCGAACTGGGCATCGCCGACGGCAGCACGGTGGACCTGGTGGGCGTGTGGAGCGACGGCGCCGAGCGCCGGGCCCCGAACTTCCGCGTGGTCTCCTACCCCACTCCCCCGGGCTCGGCCGCCTCCTACTACCCGGAGACCAACGTCCTGGTCCCCCTGGACAGCGTCGCCGACATCAGCAACACGCCGACGTCGAAGAGCGTGGTCGTACGGCTGGAGGCGGCGGACGGCGCGGCGGCGGAAGGCGGTTCCGTGGCGGACGACGCTTCCGTGGTGGGCGGCGCCTCTTGACCGACCGGTCGGTCACGGCTGAGGCTGTGGCCGACCCGAGGGAGGCCCCGTTGACGCGCCATCTGCCGCAGAGCCCGCAACTCGCCGCCGTACAGACGCACTTCACGGTGCCCACCGCGCTGGGCGAGGTGTCCGTACGCGTCATCGGAGACGGAGACGGGGGCTGGGGCGGAAGCGGGGGCGCCGCCGTCCTGCTGCTGCACGCCAACCCCGGCGACAGCCGCGACTTCGACGCGGTCCTCCCCGCACTGGCCCGCGAGGCGACCGTGGTGACGCTCGACTGGCCCGGCTTCGGCGGCTCCACCACGACCGCCCCCGCGCAGGTCACGGCGGAGGGACTGGTCACCGTGGCCGAGGAGGTCGTCGACGCGCTCGCCTCCCGTGGCCTGACGCGGCTCTCGGTGCTCGGCAACAGTGTCGGCGGGTACGTCGCCGCGCGGCTGGCGCGGCGCCGTCCCGCCGCGGTCGCCGGCGTGATCCTGGTCGACCCCGGCGGCTTCACTCCGCGCAACGCGCTCACCCGTTTCTTCTGCCGCACCGTCATGGGCCGCCCGCGCACCGCGCGCCTGCTGGCCGCGCCGCTGGCCCGCGCCTATCTGGGGCGGCTGCGCACGTCCAGTGCCCGCGCCACGTATGCGCGGGCGAAGCGACTGCGGTACGAGCGGGCCCGGTTGGAGACGCACTGCGCGCTCTGGCGGAGCTTCACCGAGCCCTCCTTCGACCTCGGCGGCGGCGCGGGCGGGCAGCCGTGCGTACCCGGGACCGTGCCGACGCTGCTCATCTGGGGGCGCCGCGACCCCGTCGTACCCGATCCGGTCGACGGGCGGCGTGCGCGTGCGGCGCTGCCGCATGCCACGGCGGTGCGTCTGCCCACCGGGCACGAGCCGTTCAACGAGAGGCCGCGCGAATTCCTCGGCCACGTGCTGCCGTTCCTGCGCGCCCGGACCGCGACCGGTGGGGCCGATCGTGCGGCCCACTGAGCCCGCAGGAGGGCCCCGCGAGGACCTTCGCGACGCCGCCGTACGCCTGGCGGCCGACGGGCCCGGCGCGGCTCGGGCGGAGAAGCGCCAGGAGGACGCCCAGCCGCCGCCGACCGCCCTGCTGGAGAGGTAGGAGTCGCGGAGCGCCTTGCGCAGCCCGGGCACGGCGGCGTCGAAGCGTTCCGCGAGCGCCCTGAACTCCCCCTTGTAAGCGCGCCGTTCCCAGGCGTCGAACACGCTGGTCACCTCGACCTCGGCTGGGCTTCCCGGCGGAGCCGCTTGCCGGAGCGGCGTCCCGCCCACACCACCGTGAGCAGGGCCAGGCCCAGGAGCGGGTAGCCCATCGCGACGCGGGCGACGGCCAGCCAGCCGGTGTGGTCGCCGTCGTACAGCCACTGCCACACGACGAAGCGCAGCGCGAAGACTGCGGTGAGGGCGAGCGTGGCGATGTCGTAGTCGCGGCGCGAGCGCCTGTCGCCGAGCCAGGCGGTCCCGGTCCCGTTCAGCGCGCCCCACACGATCCCGGCCAGCGGGCGGCGTACGGCGACCGAGAGGAGGAACAGCAGGCACAGCGCGAGGTTGGACCAGATGCCCATCAGGAAGAAGCCCTTGGCCGAGCCGGTCTTCCATGCCACGAACGAGGCGACCGCGACGCCGAACAGGCCGGAGAGCGCGGGCTGCAGCGGCTCCCTGCGCACCAGGCGCAGCACGCTGATCGCTACGGCGACACCGACGGCGGTCACGATGGCCGCGGTCAGGCCGAGCGAGGCGTTGGCGAGCACGAAGGCCGCGATGGGCAGCATCGTGTAGACCAGCCCGGTCGTGCCGCCCATCTGCTCCAGCAGGGCGGGCTTCGCCGCGGGCTCGGGCGCGGGCTCGGGCTCGGGCTCGGACTCCGGCTTGGGAGCGGTGGAAGGTATGGGTTCCGTCATGACGTGAGGTCACCTCACCAAGTGGGTGTGGGTTCGGGCGTCTTGCCGAAGGTGGAGATCACCGCAGGTGGCGGGCCAGGAAGGCGTCGGCCACGCGGTACATGTCGATGTTGTTCGCCGGGTTCACGAAGCCGTGGCCCTCGTCGTCCTTGACCATGTACTCGACGGCGACGCCGCGCTCCCGCAGCGCCTCCACGATCCGGTCGGACTCGGCCCGCGGCACGCGCGGGTCGTTGGCGCCCTGCACCACCATCAGCGGCGTACGGATGTGCTCGGCGCGGCTGAGCGGCGAGCGCGCCCACAGCTCCGCCGCCTGCCGCGGGTCCTCGGGGTCGCCCGCGTACCGGTGCCAGTTGTTGACCAGGTACGGCTTGGCGAAGTCCGGCACGCTGCGCAGGAACGTCACGAGGTTCGAGATCCCGCAGAAGTCGACGGCCGCGGCGAACACGCCCGGCGTGAAGGAGACCCCGACCAGCGCGGCGTAGCCGCCGTAGGACCCGCCGAAGACGGCGACCCTGTCCCGGTCCGCGTAGCCCTCGCGCACCGCCCAGTCCACGGCGTCGATCAGGTCGTCGTGCATCGCGCCGGCCAGCTCGCCGATCCCGGCCTGCTGGAACGCCTTCCCGTACCCGGCGGAACCACGGAAGTTGACCTGCAACACCGCATATCCGCGATTCGCCAGCAACTGCGCGGTCGGATCGAAGCCCCAGCTATCGCGGTGCCAGGGTCCGCCGTGCACCAGCAGCACCATCGGCAGCCGCGCGGGCTCCGCGCCCAGCGGGAGCGTCAGATACGCGGGCAGCCGCAGCCCGTCGCGCGCGGTGATGCTCACCGGCGTCATCGGCGCGAGCACATCGGGCCCCAGATGCGGCAGGGGCCGGAAGAGCAGCCGGCTCTCGCCGGTGGCGTGGTCGTAGAAGTACGTGACACCCGGATCGCGGTCGCGCGTGAAGGTGACCACCCACCGCTGCCCGCTCTCGTCCGAGGAGAGAGCGCCCACATCGCCCTCCGAGAGCCGCTCCAACTCCCCCAGTACGGCCGCGAAGCGCGGGTCCAGCGCGCGTATCACCTGCCGCTCACCGAGGTACCGCACCCCGAGCAGCTCCCCCGTGCCCCGGTGGCGGATGAGCGGCGAGGGCAGCGTGGGGAAGACGGCGGAGCGCGTGTCGAGGTCGTACGCGGGGTGCCCGCCGGGATGCCCGTCAGGGTCGCCTTCGACCTCCGTCTCCTCGCCGGTGGTCAGGTCGAGGCGCACCAGCCGGGTGCGGTCGGTGCCCCGGTTGGAGCCGAGCCAGACGCCGGTGCCGTCCGGGGTGAGCTCGAAGGGGTGGATGTCCAGCGGATAGTCGGCGCCGTCGAAGGTGATCACCGGGCGCAGCTCCCCCGTCGCCGCGTCCCACTCCGACAGCCGGATGTCGCCCTGTCCGGTGAGGGTGTGCGCGTAGAGCGCGCCGTCCTTCGCGTGCAGGAAGTTGCCGATGTGCCCCGGGTTCTCCGCCAGCAGCGTCAACTCGCCGGTGGCGATGGTGAGTTCGTGGAGGTCGAACTGCGCGGGGTCGCGGTGGTTCAGCCGTACGAGTGCCCTGCCCGGTCGCGCGGGGCTCGTCTCGAAGCCGACGGCCCGCGCGCCGGGGAACGGGGTGAGGTCGACGGCCGGGGCCTCAGGGTCCTCCAGGTCGACCCGGTACACGTGCCAGTTCTCGTCCCCGTCGCCGTCCTGCTCGTACAGCAGCCAGCGCGGGTCGTCGCACCAGTGGTAGACGTGCACGCTGCGCTTGTCGTCGGCGGTGACGCAGCGCGCCTCCGCCCGGCCGTCGCCGCCCTGTGCTGCGTCGATGGCCTCGACCCAGACGTTCAACCGCCCGCGCCACGGCGCCAGATACGCGATCCGCCTCCCGTCGGGCGAGATGCGCGCCCCCGCCCGCACGGGCGCCCCGAAGAGCTCCTCGACGGCGAGACGCCGAACGCCACGCGATGCCTGCACACTTGTCATGCGATTGATCCCCCGTTCTCTTCCTGTCGCCCGGTCGCTGTTGACCGGTCGCGGGCGCCGCGGCCCCGTCAGGTCACCGGATCGCCGAGCGCCCCTCCTGTGGCGGTGCGGATCGCCCGGGACAGCCGCCCGGCCAGCGCCGGTACGTCCTGGAACTCCGCGAGGTCGGCCCCGTCGAGGATCGCGGCCCCGATGTGCTCGTCCAGCACCCGCACCACGGAGGCTGCGGCCGCCGCGTGCAGCCGCACCTCCAGGTCCTCGGCCGTGCGCCCGAGGCGGTCGGCGACGATCTCCCGCAGCGCGCGCTCCGACTGGTCGCAGGCCATCAACCACGCGGTGCGCAGCGCCGGTTCGGTGTCCGCGAGCCTGATCATCTTCATGCCCAGCGCCTCGTCGGCCTGCGAGACCGGCGCCCCGTCGCGGAGCTTCGGCAGCTCGGCCTTCAGGTGCTCCTCCAGCGAACTGCCGTGCGGCCAGCGGCGCAGCACCGTGACCAGCGTGACGACGCCCTGCATGACGACGGGTTCGGCGCAGCTCTCCTTGCTGCGGAAGTGCCGCCAGATGGTGCGCGTCGAGAGCCCGACCGCCTCCGCGATCTGGTCCCCACTGGTGGCGGCGACCCCCTGCTCCCAGAACAGCCGCGCCGCCTCCCGGGAGATCTCCAGCCGCAGCCGCGCGCGCCGCTGCTCGCTCATGCCTCCCCCGCCGCGCTTCTCCTCGGTCGCCATGACGCCCGCGCCCCGCCTTCCTCTCGATGTCGTCAAGCGACAGTATGTCACTTAGTGACACACCGCAAGAGTGCTGCGCACGAGTGCCCGGGGATACGGCGGGAACGCGGTCGCACAGCGCGGTCGCACGGACGGGCCGGGGGTACCGCGCCGTCGCCCCGCAGCGCGGCGATTAACCCGCACGGGCGGCCCGGAGGACGGTGATTCGCGTCCGGCTCCATGGCAGTGTGAGGGCGACCCGATCAGGACAATTGCCTTTTAAAGGAGAGACCATGCGCCTTCTCACTGCCACCACCGCCGCCGCTGCCCTCGCGGGGGCGAGCCTCGTCGGTACGGCAGGCAGCGCCGCGGCGGAGGCGAACACCCTCAGCGACGCCACCCACCAGGCGGCCACAGCGGCGCAGATCACCGCCGACAACCTCAACCTCCTGCCCAAGGAGGCCAACAACACGATCGAGCTGGGCGGTTCCTAAGCGGCTCCCCGGTCCCCGACGGCGCCGTCGCCGGCGGGCACGCGCGGCCCGGCCTCCCGCGCGCACGCCAGCCGCGCGACCGCCGGGGCCGCCGCGCCGGCGAGCAGGAAGAGCAGGGCGAAGGCCAGCCATCCGTACGGCGCCCTGCCCAGCACGAGCGTGGTGCCCAGCACCGGGGCGGCCATGCCGCCGAGCTGGATCGAGGCGTTGAAGAACCCCTGGTACCTGCCGTGCGCGTGCTCGGGCGCGAGCGCGAAGACCAGCGACCAGGACCCCGCGCTGTAGAGCAGCTCGCCCGCCAGGTGGACGACCGCTCCGGCGAGCAGTACCGCGACGGCCCACCCCGCGGGCCGTCCCGAGGCCAGCGCGAAGACGGCGCAGCAGGCCCCGAGCAGCACGCCGGAGCGGCGCAACGCCCGTACCCCGCCCGCCAGTCGGGCCGTGCCGCGGCTGGCGCGCACCTGCAGGAGCACGATGCCGAGGGTGTTCAGCACCAGGATCGCCGAGTACACGCTCACCGGGGCCGCCGTGTGCTCGGCGATCCACAGCGGCAGCACCACGGTCAGCAGCCCGTCGTTCATCACCAGCAGCACGTTGAGCGCGGCGAACAGCACGAACGGGCGGTCCCGCAGCACGCCACGGGCCGGTACGTGTGCGGGGCGCGGCACCGGCGCGGTGCGCGGCAGGCGCAGGCATCCGAGACCGGCGGCGGCGAGCAGCGCCCCGCACACGAGGAAGGCCGTCGCGTACGCCGTACCGGAGTCGAGCTGGAGCACCAGACCGCCCAGTGCGGCGCCCAGCGACATGCCCGCGTTGGTCACCGCGTGCAGCGCCGCGCGTGCCCGCACACGCCCCGGGCCCTCCACGGTGTTCGCGACCAGTGCGCCGTAGACCGTCTCTGAGGCGGCGTGGAAGGCGATGGCCGCGCTCGCCGCGGCGACGAACGCGGCCATGTTCGCCGTGACCGCGTACGCCAGGGCCGCCGCTCCCTGGAGCACGCCGAGGACGACCGCGGTGGGCCTGGCCCCGCACGCGTCCGCGACCCGTCCGGCCAGCGGGCCCGCCACGGTGCCGCAGGCTGCGGCGACGGTCATGGCGAGCCCGGCCTGCTGGGCGGAGAGGCCGACGGTGCGGGTGGCGTACAGCACCCCCACCGACAGCAGGAAGCCGAAACCGGTGGCGCGCGCCGACTCGGCGGCCGCGAGCGTGCGTACGGGGCCCGGGAAGGAACGCAGCCACCGCAGGGCCGCAGCCCCTGCCCTCAACGTGCCGCCCTCGCGGGGCGTTGGGCGGTCGTTGCGGCGGGGCTTCGAGCGGCCGTTGCCGCTGAGCGCTGAGCCGTCGTTGCCGCGGGGCGCTGAGCGGTCGTCGCCGCAGGGTGCTGGGCGGTCGCCGGCGAGGTGCGGCAGGAGGTGCCGGGCCGCGGCGGGCGCCCGGTGAGCAGGTAGCCGGCCTCGTGGGCTCGGGCGCACGCGGAGTGCAGGATCCCGGTGTGCCCCTCGCCGTGCACGGTCAGCAGCCGCCCGCGCTCCATGCGCGCGGTGAGGCTCAGCGCCCAGGGGTAGGGGGTCGCGGGGTCCCCCGTCGTGTTGACCACCAGGATCGGCGGCGTACCGGAGATCCGGTGCGGGCGCGGCGGGTTGGCCGGGCGCACGGGCCATCCGAGGCAGCCGCTGGTCCAGTCCCAGAACTCGGAGTGGCGCCAGGTGTGCGGCGCCTCCGCGCGCAACTCGGCGACGCGGGCGCGCAGATCGCGCGGGCCGCGGACGCGCGGCGCGAAGTCGTGGCAGCCCACCGCGCGGTAGGCCGGGTAGCCGGGCTGGTGGTAGCCCGCCGCGCGGGCGAGTCCGGTGGCGTCGGCGCGGTGGCGCTCCGTTCCGTACGCCGCGGCCAGGGACTCCGCCAGGGACGGCCATTGCGCGCGGAGGGTGAGCTGCGCGTAGGCCCCTGCGGCCAGTTCGCCGGCGGTGGCGCGGCGGCCCAGCCCCGGCGCCGGCAGTCCGCCGCGGTCCCCGGCGCGCAGCACCCGGTCGTAGATCCGCTCCGGGTCCCGGCCGTGCAGGGCGCACCCCGTGTCGGTGCGGCACCATGCGGTGAAGCGCCGGAACGCGGCCTCCGTGGCGCGCGCCTCGTCCCTGGCGGCGCGCCGCGCGGTACGGCTGTGGTCCACGGCGCCGTCCAGGACCATGGCCCGCACCCGCTCCGGGTACCGCTCGGCGTACAGGGCGCCGATCTCGGTGCCGTAGGACAGCCCGAGCCAGGAGATCCGCGGCGCGCCGAGCGCCCGGCGCACCGCGTCCACATCGCGTACGACGCTCCCCGTGTCCACGTGCTCCAGCAGGGGTCCCGTGGCGCGGCGGCAGTCCTCCCCCGCCTGCCTGTTGTGCTTCCGCAGCCGCTCGTACCCGGCACGGGTGACGGGCGTGCGGCTCACGGACGGGTCGTGCAGCGGGGTGTGCCCGCAGCGGACCCGGTCGCTGTCGCCGACGCCGCGCGGGTCCATCCCGACGAGGTCGAAGCGGGCGCGGAGCGGGGCGAGTTCGGCGGCGTCGAAGGGCGGGTCGCCGCGCGCCACGTCCGGCACGGCGGGCCCGCCGGGGCCTCCCCCGTTGTAGAGCAGCGGCCCGATCCTGCGGTCCGGGTCGGTGGCAGGGAGGCGTACGAGGGCCAGCCGCGTGGTACGCCCGCGCGGCCGCTCCCAGTCGAGCGGCACCCGCAACGTGGCGCACTGGGCGCGGGGCAGCGCCTCCGGGTCCCGGCAGTCGTGCCACCTCAGGGGCGCGGGCGCGCGGGCGCCCGGCGCCGGGGAGTGCGCCGTTGCGGGAGGCGGGACGAGCACGGCGGCGAAGACCCAGGCCGCGGCCATCGCGAGGGCGCGGGTCACGCGGTGGGTCACTGCGCGTTCCCCGCATCCCGGTCAGGGACACCGTCCCCAAGTCCCGCGCCATCCCCGGCTCGCCCGCCACCCCCACCATGCGCGGCCACCGCCAGCAGGGAGCTGCCGAAAGGTGCGGGCAGGGTGCGGGTCAGCGCGTGTTCGGCGCGGCTCCATCCGTACAGGGCGGCGTTGAGCGGTCGGGGCGGCGGCTGGACGAAGGAGCTGTGCTCGGAGGCGGCGGCCCGGAAGAAGAGCCTGCGCGCGAACAGCGGCGGCACGGTCCACACCGAGCAGTAGCGCAGCGCGAGCACCCGCAGCCCCGCGCCCTCCAGTGCCGCACGCAGCGAGGCCCTGGTGTAGCGCCGGAAGTGCCCGCTGAGGGTGTCGAACTCGCTCCACAGCACGGGCAGCGCGGGCACCGTGAGCAGGAACCTGCCGTGCGGGGCGAGGAGCCGGCGCACCCGGTCCAGCGCGGCGCGCTCGTCCCCGATGTGCTCCAGGACGTCGAGCATGACCATCAGGTCGTGGTCGGCGGCGCGCGGCCTGCCCCGGAGGAAGTCCGCGACCTCGATGCGCGGCAGATGGGGCGAACCGGGGGCGAGCAGCGAGGCGTCGGGCTCGATGCCCTCGATGTCCCCCTCCTCGCGCAGGGACCGCCAGTTGAGCCCGTCGGCGCAGCCCACGTCCAGGATCTTGGCGTGGCCCCTGCGCCAGGTGCGGTGCCTTCGCACGGTGTGCTTGACGTTCTCCTCGCGCGCACGCCACCACCAGTGCCGCGCGTACATGTCGCTGTACATTCCGGCGTAACCGGAGTCCATCAGGGTGCTCGGCTCGCTCATGAGCGCTCCACGGGGTCGGTCGACGGGCGGGACTCGGCGGACGGGCGGGCCCCGGTCGGCGGGTGGGGCTCAGCCGACGGGTGCGGCCAGGTGCCGCGCAGCACGGTGAACGCCTCGGCCGCCGGCACGTCCGCGTGCGCTCCGTACAGTTCGGCCTCGGCGCGCATCGCCCGCAGGGAGCGGGGGTGGGGGAAGGCGCGCAGCTCGGAGGAGTAGCACTCCATCGCGGCGAGCTTGTCCTCGAGGGTGTCCTGTATCGGGGCGTAGAGCACGGGGTGGAAGCCGGGCCGTCCCCCGTAGCCCGCCTCGGTCGAGGAGAGCGTGGGGAAGCCGAGGAGCCAGCGGACCGTGCTGACGTGCGGCCGGCAGGCGATCATCGTGGCGCGGGCGGTGAGTTCGTGGTCGGCGTTGAGGTCGCCGCCGTGGTGGGTGTAGACGATGTCCGGTTCCGCCCGGCCGACCGACTCCCCCACGTACTGCGCCAGTTCCAGCAGCGGGTAGCCGTCGAGGCGGTTGTCGGCCAGGTCGAGGCGGCGGTATCCGGTGATCCCCAGGCGCTTGCAGGCGGCGGCCGTCTCGCGGCGGGAGAGGTCGGCGGTGTCCTCGCCGGCCTCGTCGGGGCCGCGTGACGTCTTGCCCTCGGCGAGGATCAGCACCTCCACCCGGTCGCCCGCCGCCGCGTGCCGGGCGAGGGTGCCGCCGACGCCGATCACTTCGTCGTCGGGGTGGGCCACGACGGCCAGCACGCGGCTCATACCAGGCTCTCCTTCAGCACGTCGGCCGCGCCCGGACCGCAGTTCACCAGCAGGTCGAGCGCGGACAGATGAGAGGTGAACCCGCCGTGCAGCTGCGGGTATTCGGGGTGCGCGTAGGAGAAGAACTCGACCCGTACGCCGTCCCGTGCGACCGCCTCGCGGTCCAGGTAGTCGCGGGCCTGCGGCCCCGCGATGAAGGTGTCGGCGCCGAACTCCCTACACAGCTCGGGGATGATGGTCTGCCGGTCCACCGGGGGCAGCCCCAGGTCGGAGAGCTGCCAGGTCGGCGTGGACACCCCCAGGGCGGCGGCGAAGTACGCGATGAGGGGGCGGCATGCTTCGTCCAGGGTCTCGTGGGCGGTGGCGTAGTAGTCGGCGAGGAACTCCGCGTGCAGGTCGAAATAGGGGGCCCGGCGGTAGGCGAGCTGGATGGCCTTCCAGTGCTTGCGCCGCCACCCGTCGTCCACCAGCCGGATCTCGTTCAGCGGCCGCTCGTCCCGTACGTCGCGGCCGGCCAGCGGCACGGTGAGCAGCATGGGGCCGTCGGCGGTGCCGATGCGGTTGCGGTGCAGCATGTTGCGGCGTCCGATGCGGCTGCGGTCGTGGAGGACGAACGCGTCGGAGCTCGCCATCTTGGCGAAGTAGCCCAGCCACGGCAGATACGCGGGCTGGTGGGCGCTGAGGACGGTCACCTCTCCCCCTCCCTGGTCGTGGACACGAGGCGGGTCGCCGCCGGCACGGCGCCCCAGTGGCGTTTGAACCGTTCCTGTCCCGCGCCCGCCGCCGAGCCCAGGTCCACCCGCCGCGCCCCGCGCCGCTCCAGCTCCTCCAGCGCGCTCCAGAAGGCGAGGTGCCCCGCGTTGGTGCGGCGGCCCTGCGCCGAGGTGAGCTGCATCAGGTGGTAGCCGGTCGCGGCGCCGAGGGCGAAGACCGTGGCGGCCTGCACGGTGCCCGAGCCGTCCTCGACCACGGAGGACACCGCGTCCCGGGCGGCGAGGACGTGCAGGTCCTGCGCCGTGTACGCGGAGGCGCCGCCGTTGCGGTCGAGGGTCTCGTGGTGCAGCGCGGCGAGCACCGGTGCGTGCCGCCCGCTCGCCGCCACGGCGCGCAGCCCGGCGTCGCGGGCCCGGCGCACAGCGGTGCGCACGCTGCCCCGCGCCGCCTCCCACGCCGCCGCGCTGCCCTGGGACAGGTCGAGCAGATGGGTGGTGGGCCCCGGCCGGGCCGGCCATTCGCCCACCCACGGCTCCAGCCGGGGTACGAGACCGCGCGGCGGCAGCAGGGTGCGCACCCCCGCAGCCCCGCCCGCCGCCGCGCCGATCCGCGCGGCGAGCCCCCGGAAGCCGGGAGCCACGCGGGGCTTCTCCTCGCTCGCGGGGCAGAGGGTCCCATAGCCGTAACAGCCGATCTGGGCCTGCCCGTCGGGGGTGCGGACGACCGGCACCAGCAGGTGATGCCCCTCCTCGGTACGCAGTTCCAGCGGCAGCAGCCTGAGCCGCGGGTCCCCGCGCAGCCCCAGCCGCAGCCAGTGCAGGGCGGCGAAGGGAAGCAGCGGCGCGTGGTCCCGTACCCGCTGGTCCCACCTCTCCGGATCGAGCAGCGTCACGGCGTCATCCGTCGGCAGGGCGCCGGTCATGCGGTCTCCCCTCGCGCGGCGGCGCGGTCGGCGGCGAGCAGGGCGCGCGCCAAGTGGTCGGCGTCCAGGCGGGGTTGGGGCTGTTTGGGGACGGTGAGGACGCGGCGCCACAGGTCGTCGGCCGCGGGCAGCGCGGTCGGCGCGTAGCGCGCGTACGGGCGCATGCGGTGCAGGGGGTACGGGTTCCAGGTGCTCGGTACGCCGTGTGCGGCCAGGGCGCGGGCGAACGCGTAGCGGTCTCCCCGGCGCCGGAAGGCGAGTTCGATCCCGTCGCACAGGTCGGGATCGCCGGGCATGAGGCGGCAGGTGCCGAGCCGCCCGTCGACGGCGGCGCGCACCCGCGCCCCGGTGGCGGCCGCCGCGGCCCGTCGCCGCGAGGCGGTGGCCAGCGTCCTGACGGCGGCCGCGGTCTGCCAGGGGTCAGGGGCCTCCCACCGCACGTCCTCCGGCTGTCGGGGCAGGTGGGCGGCCTTCGTGTCGGACCATCCCGGGGCCCGGCCGCGGCGGCGAACGGCGGCTGCCCGCACCGCGCCGGGCGCGTGCTCCACCAGCCATCGGCCGGCGGCCCGGCGCAGCGCGGCCGCTCCTCCCCGGTCCGCCGCGTGCGTGTCGGGCGCGGGGGGCGCGGCGAGCCAGGGGACGGCGTGCAGGAGCGCTCCGCCGCCGAGCGCGCCCAGCGGCTTGCCCTCGCCGAAGCTGAGCACGAGCGGCGGCGGGCTTCCCCCGGCGGTCCTGAACCGGGCCAGCACCTCGGGCGCGGGCAGCGCCTGGGCGAGGTCGAGCACCGGGGTGCCGCCGCGCCGCGTGATCTCCTCGGCGTGCTGGGCGTGTTCGTCCCTGCCGAACCCGTGGGTGAGCACCGCGATCCGTCCGTCCAGCCCGGCCGCCGTGTAGTGCGGGCCCTCGTGCTCGTCGGCGTCGACCAGTACGGGGGTGGCGCCGGTGGCGAGCACGGCGTCGATCACGGCGGGGCAGGTGAGGGTCGAGAGCACCACCTCACGCCCCGGCCCGGCCCCCAGCGCTCCGAGCGCCGTCCGCAGCGCGCCGCGCCCGGAGCTGGCGAGCAGGCACGCCGGCCGCCCGGAGGCCGCGCACAGCAGCTCCTCCAACGTCCGCTCCGCGGTCCCCGCGCGCCGCTGCCGCCAGACGCCCAGCGCGGTCGCCGGGCTCATCCGCGAGGGGTGCAGTTCGCCCAACGGGCGGGCGGGGGGCGGGACATAGCGCAGGTCGTCCTGCCAGTGCCCGTCCACGCCCGCCGTCGCCCCGTATCCGGTACGCGTCACCGCGCGGCCCCCAGCCCCGGGGACGGCTGCCCCTCAGGCGCCCGCCCGGCAGGCTCCTGTCCAGCGGGCGCCTGTCCGGCGGGTGTCACGGCCGTCCCCGTCCCGGCGAGCGGCCAGTCCGTGCGGTGCAGCCTGAGCGGCCAGGCCCCTCCTCCCCCGGCGTACCACTGGACGGTCTCACGCAGGCCCTCCGGGAGCTCGCGGCGCGGCTCGTAGCCGAGCAGGGCGCGGGCCTTGCCGATGTCGGGCCGGCGTCCGCGGATGTCGGGTCCGGCGCGCTCGGCGCGTACCAGCGGCGCCCCGGTGCCGCTCTCCTCCCGTATGCGCTCGGCCAGTTCGGCGACCGTCAGCTCGCAGCGGTCGTCGCCGATGTTGAACGCCTCGCCCTCGGCCGCCCCGGTGTCCAGGGTGCGGATCAGGCCGTTGGCGAAGTCCTCGGCGTGGCACCAGGCGCGCCGCTGCCGCCCGTCGCCGTGCACGGTCAGCGCATCGCCCGCCGCCGCCTGCCGGGCCAGTGCGCCCACCGCGTACGAGCCGCCGCGCAGCGGGCCGTACACGTTGAAGGGCCGCACCAGGGTGTAGGGCAGCCCGTTTTCGGTGCCGTGCGCCGCGGTGAGGGACTCGGCCGTGACCTTGCTGACCGCGTAGGACCAGCGCGGATCGTCGGTGCGCACCGCGAGCCACTCGCTCTCGGCCGCGCCCCGCGCGTCGGCCCCGTACACCTCGCTGGTGCTCAGCAGGACGAACCGGCGCAGGCCCGGCTGCCTGCCCGCGTAGTCGAGGCAGGCCGTGGTGCCGTCGATGTTGACGCGCAGGGTCTCCAGCGGCGCGGAGCGCACGGCGTCCACGCCGAGCAGGGCGGCGGCGTGGACGACGTAGTCGGCGGTGCCGCAGGCGTCCAGCGCGCCGGCCCTGGTGATGTCCGCGGTGACCGTGGTCAGGTGCGGGTCCCCGGTGAGTCCCGCGAGGTCGAGGGGGCTGCCGGCGACCTTCCGGTTGTCCACGGCGACGACGTGGTGTCCGCTGCGCAGCAGGCCCGCCGCGATCCAGGCGGCCAGGAAGCCGAAGCCTCCGGTGATCAGGGTGCGGGGGGAACTCCCCGCGGGGAGACGGTCGTTCACGGAGCGGTCCTTTCGCTGCGGGAGGTGCGCGAGGTGCGGGGCGCGCCGAGCGTGAGCTGCCGTACGGTGTCGATGACCCGGTCCTGGTCCCGCTCGCGCATCCCGCGCCACAGCGGCAGCGAGACCAGCCCGGGGAAGGCGGCGTCGAGCGTGTCCAGCGGGGTGCGCAGCCGCGCGGGTACGTCGCCGAAGGCGGGCAGCCGGTGCAGCGGGGTGTAGTGCACCTGACAACGGATGCGGCGCGCGGCGAAGGTCTCCAGCACCTCACGCTTGCCCAGCCCGAGGTGCGCGAGGTCGAAGACGACGGGGAAGAGATGGTGCGCCGAGCCGGGCCGCGGGCGCGCGGGCACCGTGCGCACCCCTGGCAGCCCGGCCAGCGCACGGTGGTAGCGGTGGGCGAGCCGTGCACGCTCCCGCCGCGACTCCTCGACGCGGCGCGCCTGCACCAGGCCGAGTGCCGCGTGCAGTTCGGACAGCCGGTGGTTGGCTCCCGGCTCCGGCACGGTGTAGGGCCAGGGCGCCAGGTCGTGGGCGTGCTCGCGCATCGGGGTCATGTGGTGGTTGCGGAACGACCGCAGCCGTTCCACGAGTTCGGCGTCGCGGCTGGCCACGGCCCCTCCCTCGCCGGTCGCGAGCGGCTTGACGGGGTGGAAGCTGAAGTAGGCGGCGCGCGCCGAGGGCCAGGAGCCCACCGGCCGCGCGGGGTCGCCGTAGTGCGCGCCGATGGCGTGGCAGGCGTCCTCCACCAGCAGCGCGCCGTGCGCCGAGCACACCGCGTCGAGCGCGGACATGTCGGCGGTGTGCCCCGCGTAGTGCACCGGCATCACGACGGTCGTCGCGTACCGGCCGCCGTTGCGCTCCAGCAGCTCCGCCACGTGCGCGGGGCTGAGCGTCAGGTCCCCGGCCGTGACGTCGGCCAGCGCGATGTCCCAGCCCTGGAGCAGCGCGGCGGCGGGGGCGGCGGCGAAGGTGAGCGCGGGGGTGACGAGCAGGCGGGGGCCGGCGTGCTCCGCGGCCAGCGCGTGCAGGAGCCCGTGCACGGCGGTGGTCCCGCTGGAACTGGTGACGGTGGGGGCGCCGGTGAGGCGGGCCAGTTCCGCCTCGAATGCGCGCCCGCGCTCGCCGTTGGTCCAGATCCCCGAGTCCAGGGCCGCCAGCAGCTCCTTGGCCTCCTCCTCGCCCCAGTGCGGGCGGGCGTACGGCAGGTCGTCGAGCTCGGTCAGGTCTTCGGGTCCGGTCGCTTCTCGGGGCTCGGTCGCGGCTTCGGGCCCGGTCACGCCTCGGGGCCCGGTCAGGCCTTGGGGCCCGGCCACGCCTCGGGTCCCCGCCACGTCCTCGGGGTCAGTCACGGAGTCCGCCTCCCGCGATTCCGGGGTCACAGGTGCGCGCCGGTGCCGGCGGTTCGTCGGGCGCCGCCCCGCCGGACAGCCGTGGCAGCAGCCACTCGCGGGTGCTCCAGCAGTTGCTGCGCCGCAGGTAGTCCTCCTCCTGGACCTCCAGCACCATGGACGCCCCGGGAGCCGCGCCGCGGCGCGCCGCGCGCAGCATCCGCTCCAGCAACTCCGGCCCGGCATCCCCGCGTTGGGGCGTCACCCCCTCATGGCAGACCCCGGCCCTGAAGGGCAGCGCCTGTCCGGCGAAGGAGGCGAAGTGCAGGTGGTGCACGGGCACAGGGGGCAGGGCGCCCGGGTCCCAGGAGGGGCGCCGCTGCCTGAGCTGGTCGAAGGAGGCCCACGTGGTGTAGGTGACGGCCCAGTGGCACAGGTCCCAGGTCGCGCCGATCCGGCGGGAGTCGAGGTCGCGCAGCGGCAGGTAGTCCTCGGGGGCGACGAACACCGGGTCGTAGTCGGTGCCTTCGGCGCCGATCACCGGCAGGTTCTCGACACCGATCCACAGCGGCAGCCCGTACAGGTCGGCGTCGAGTGCGGCGAGCCTGGCGACCACCTTGCGGCGGGCCGCCGCCACGTCGAAGTCCAGCCAGTCGGCCTGCTGCACGAACTGGTTGGCGTGCAGCACCACCCCCTCCGCGCCGTGCTCGGCGGCCGTACGGCAGAAGCGGCGCAGCATCGCCCAGGACTCGGGGTCGTTCACCCAGTCTGCGTTCTCGGTCGGGAAATGGCAGGTGAGCGGGGTGGCTCCCAGGTCAGCGGCGGTGGACAGCGCGGCTCGCAGCGCGTCCCAGCCCGCCTCGGAGGCCAGGTCGGCCCCGTCGAAGACATAGGCCTCAAGCCCTCCGGCCTCGCGCACCCAGCGCTTGTCGATCTGCTCGGGCCGCAGCCCGTCGAAGGTGATCTGGAGCGGCATTGCAGCGGCGGCGTTCCCTGTCCGGCTCATAGCTGCTCCACCTCCGGCGCGCTGAACCAGCCGCGGCAGTCCAGGACCAGGCGCGCGGCGTCCAGCACCAGCCGGGCGTCCACGTCCGCGTGGTCGGTCACCAGCATCACGGCGTCGGCGGCAGCGCACTCCTCCGCGGTGAGCTCGACCGGCGTGAAGTCCTCGCTCGCCCCTTCGGTGCCCAGCCAGGAGTCGGCGACCCGCACCTCGGCCCCGGCCGCCGCCAGCAGGGAACTGATCGCGTGGGCCGGCGCGTTGCGCGCGTCGGCGACCCCGGCCTTGAAGGCGCGGCCGAGGATGAGCACCCGGGAGCCCTCCAGCGGCGTGCCGTTGCGCAGCAGCCCCCGGCGCAGCCGCTCCACCACGTAACCGGGCATCGAGTCGTTGACGCGCTCGGCGGCCGCGAGCAGCGCGCTGGGGTGGCCGGCCTCCTCCAGCGCGTGGTTGAGGTAGTGGATGTTGTTGGGCAGGCAGTGCCCGCCGACGCCGGGGCCGTGGTGGAAGGGCATGAAGCCGTACGGTTTCGTGGCCGCCGCGTCCACCACCTCGCGGAAGGAGACGCCCATGGCGTGGGCGCCCTTGCTCAGCTCGTTGACGAAGGCGATGTTGACGTAGCGGAAGGTGTTCTCGCACAGCTTGGCGAACTCGGCGATCTCGCTGCTGGACACCTGGATCACGTCGTCGAAGACGGTCTCGTAGAACTCCCTGGCCAGCTTGGCCGCGCGGTCGTCGAGGCCGGAGACCAGCTTCGGCACGGAGCGCAGCGGCGTGCCGCGCCCGGGGTCGACCCGCTCGGGGCTGTAGCCGAAGTGCACGCTCTCGCCCGCCCGCAGGCCGGAGAGCCGCTCGAAGCGGGGCGCCACATGGCGGCGCAGCGCCCCCGGGTAGACGGTCGACTCCAGCACCACCAGCGCGCCGGGGGCGGCGGTGCGGGCGACCGCCTCCAGGGCGCCGTCCACCGCTCCGAGGTCGGGCTCTTTCGACGGGGTCAGCGGGGTGGGGGTCGCGATGAGGTAGACGTCGCTGCTGGGGGCCTGCGCGGCATCCCGTACGGGGCGGAGCCTGCCGCTGTCCAGTAACGCGCGGAGTTCGTGGGAGGGGACATCGGATACGTAGGACGTGCCGTCGACCAGTGCGCTGTAGCGGGTGGGGTCGGTCTCGGCCGCGTACACCGTGTGGCCCGCCGAGGCGATCGCCACCGACCCGGGCAGGCCGACATAGCCCTGCCCGATGACAGTTACCTGCACGGTTTCCTCGTTTCCCGCGGGGTCAGGCCGGGTCGCCCGACGTGCCGGCGAAGATCGGAAGTTCGGTGTCCGAGTCGGTCAGCGAGGTGCGGAGGAAGGACTCCGCTGCCCCGGCGGCCACGAGGCCCATCCCCGCTCCCGCCAGGTACGCCGCCGTACGCGCCCGGGAGCGGCCGCGCAGGCGCGAGGCGGCGGCCGCCGCGGCGCCGAGCGCGGCCGCCGTGCCGCCGCAGCGGCTGAGGACCCCGGTCAACGCCAGGGAGCCGACTGCCTCTTCGACGTGTCCGCGCAGGCCGAGCCGGGAGTCGGCGCGGTAGCTCGCGGGCTTGTCGTAGGTGACGGCCTCGATGCCCAGGCCGAGCGCGGCGAGTACGGAGCCGACGTTGCCCTTGGTGAAGCGCAGCCTGGCCACCCGGTGCGCGGCGTCCCTGCGCATCACGAAGAAGGAACTCGCGCCGTGCGGGATGGGGTTGCGGCTCAGCCGGGTCTGCACGAAGTAGAAGACGGCCTGCCCGGCGAGCAGCCGCACCGGGTCCTTGCGGCGGCGCGTGGAGGTGGTGCCGAAGACGGCAGCGGTGTAAGGGCCCGCGCTCTCCAGCGCGTCGGCCAGCCGGGGCACCAGCTCCGGCGGGGTCTGCAGGTCGGCGTCCAGCACGGCGACCATCCGGCCGCGCGCGGCCAGCAGCGCGGCCTTGCTGGAGGCGGGCTGGCCGCAGTTGGGGCGGAGCTGCACCCAGCGGAAGCGGTCGTGGGTGTCCTGGAGTCCGGCGAGCAGCTCCGGTGTGCGGTCGCTGCTGCCGTCGTCCACGGCGAGCACCTCGTAGCTGCGCCCGGACTCCGCGCCGGCCTTGAGCACCCGGGTCACGGCCTCGTGCACGATGCCCTCTTCGTTGTACATGGGGAGGGCGAAGGTCAGGTCCACCTCGTCCGTCTCCCCGGCGCCGGGTGTCCCGGCTGCTGCGGTGCCGACTGCGGTCACAGGGGCCTCCCGTGGTCGGTGCCGGGGCGCCCGGGTGCTTCGGGCGCCCGCTGGAACTGCATGGTCATCTGCGCGGTGGGCGCGAACGGCAGCCGCGCGTAGTCCAGCGCCGCGAACAACGCGGTGAGCGGCTCGTAGGTCCAGTGCCGGTAGGCGGGGCGCTCCGGGGTGATGCGGATCAGGCGCCGGTCGTGCAGCCAGGCCATGACGCTCAGCGCCCACTGCGGCGCGCCCTGGGTGTAGGAACTGGCGCGGGTGCGCAGTCCGCAGCGCGCGCCCACGGTGGAGAGGCCCTCACGGGTGAAGAGCACGAAGTGGCGTGGGCAGTGGAAACCGCCCCAGTTGCGGTGCCGGAAGACGCGGCAGTCCAGGGTGGCGGTGTTGGGCGTCTTGAGCAGCAGCACACCGCGGTCGGTGAGCAGTTCGCGCATCCGCCGCAGCACGAGCACGGGGTCGGGTACGTGCTCGATGACGCTCATCGCCATGATCAGGTCGAACCTGGTGTCCGGGGCGAACTCCTCGACCGGCATGCAGTGGTACACGTGCCCCGCGCGTTCGGCGACGGGAGCGGCCGCGGCCTGCATGTCCACCTCGTGGGTCTCGGTGACCCGCGGGCAGACCCGGCGCGCGGTGGTGAGCGACCAGCCGGCGCCGCCGCCCACGTCCAGCACCCGCAGCCGGTCCCCCGGTATGTCCTTGAGGATCTTGCGCAGGGTCCGGCCGTCCAGCCGCTCCTTGATGCGCTCGGTGATCGCTGTGGAGCCCTCGATGCCCCCGTACGAGTAGTAGTTGGCCGGATAGATCTCCTCCAGGCGGTCAGCCGGCGGCTGGTCGAGGTAGACCGCCGTGCAGGCCCGGCAGCGTGCGTACCGGAACTCGCGGGGGCTGGTGAGGTACTCCTTGTCGAAGGCTCTGGCGAACAGCTCGGGCTCGGACACCCCGCACACGGGGCAGTCCATCAGCAGGTCACCCACGTCGTGCCACCACCATCATTCCCTTCAGTGCCGCCCCGTAGCCGGTGCGGCCGGATTCCATTTCTGCGGCCAGCGGAGTACGCGCGAAGAATTCCTCCATCTCGGAGAATCGGGTGTAGGAGATCGCCGGATCCCAGTGGTGCAGCAGGTGCTTGTTGAATCCGGCAGCGCCGAAGGTACGGGAGAGCGGGCCGTCGCCGAAAAGGCGGTTCACCGGGCCGTGCTCGGTCTCCGTGAAATCCACGGAACAGGGCGCGTCGGGCTGCCGGTGCTCGACCACGGTGCGCAGCAGCGCGCACAGCGGGAAAACACAGCCGGCGCCGATGATCCAGGAAAGCGCGACGGGCCACAACCCCGCCGTCGAGAATCCGCCGACGGTTCCCGCGTGCAGGACGACCGTACGCAGCGAGGCGCGCATTTCACGCCGGGCGCCGGAACGCGAGGGGCCCTTTTTGCCGGAGGTCTCATTTCTGCGGTCGCGCAGCAGGACTTGCAGCACGTGGATTCCGGTCATCCCCTTGAGGATGTTGGCCACGGAAAGACACAGGTAGTACGTCGTCTCGGTGTCCCCTGCACCGCCCAGGTGCGTGTGGTGGGCCATGTGCGTGCGCCGGTACTGCGCCGTGGTGGAGCCGAACGGCAGCCACACGCACCAGTCCCCCAGCCGGTCGTTGCGCCGTCGCCGCGGGGCGAGGTTGGTGTGTGCGGCCTCGTGTCCGAAGAGGAACAGCGCATGCATCCACCAGCCGGTCCAGGCTCCCGCCGGCACCGCGACGACCAGCGCGGGGACCGGGCCGAGACGCCCGGTGGCGAGCGCGGTGGCGGCGAGGCCGGCGGCCAGGGCCAGGTAGCACAGCCCGATGTCCCGCCACACCACCGCGTACCGGGGCGTGAGGGTCTTGCGGAAGTCCATCCATCTGGTCCCGTCCGAGGAGACCACGGACGGCAGGTGCGGGGACCCGGGGTTTCCTCTCCGGCTCTTTCTCTCGGTCATATCGGAATGCGACACATACACTCCTCTGACACGGATAAGCGCGCAGCACTGCCACCGCGGGGCAGTCCGTTACCGCGCGGATGAAACCCTTCTGGTGGCCGCCGGGGAAATCACACAGGGGCTCGAACGCATTCGCATGCGGGCCTCTGCGGGCATGCCTGAGGAAGGGGAGGAAGATAGGGAAATGACCTCGGACGCATTCCTGCGACTACGCCGCGGAGAGGGCTCCGCGGGGTGGCAGAGAATGCCGGTGCGACACGACTGTAGGAGATGTTCTCACGTCGTGCAATCCCCGGAAAGGATTCGCCAAGCGGCGGCCGCGTGAAATAGCATCGCGGCACATCCGACCGAGAAGGAGGAAAAGTGATTCGACCTGCACAGGAAAGCGATGTGCCACGCCTGAGGGACATCGAGCGCGCGGCCGGACTGGCGTTCGCGGACATCGACATGAAGGCGGTCGCGGACGACGAGCCGCCGTCCCGCGAGGTGCTCCTGGGCTACATGAACGGCGGCCGCGCCTGGGTGCACGCCGTGGAGGGCGAGCCGGCCGCGTACATCCTGGCGGACCTGATCGACGGGAACGCCCACGTCGAACAGGTCTCGGTGCACCCCGACTTCCGGGGGCGGCGCCTGGGGCACGAGCTGGTGGAGCACGTGGCGCAGTGGGCCGCTGCGCAGGGGCTGCCCGCGCTGACCCTGACCACCTTCAGGGACGTGGTGTGGAACGGGCCGTACTACGAGCGGTGCGGCTTTCGCTGGCTGACCGAGGAGGAGATCACGCCGGGGCTGCGCGAGCTGCGCAAGGCCGAGGCCGACCACGGTCTCGACCGCTGGCCGCGCGGCTGCATGCGGCGCGAACTCCCGGCGGCCTGAGAGCAGTCGGACACCGGATAAGCCGGCCTCCGTCGCGGGGGCCCCAGGGGCGGCCTCGCGGAGGGGCCGCCCCGTGCGGTCGCGGGGCGTGCGGTCGCGGAGTAAGCGGGAAGGCACCCGGGTTTCCGGGCGCGAGCAGAGCGGTGCAGGCACAACGGCTCCTCTCACCACCCGGGCGGGCACTCCGGGGCGGTGTCGGGATGGGAGTGGGGGAAGAGGTGGGGGACGGATCGGCGGCGAATTTCGGCCACGGCAAAACACGGGAACAGGCGCATCCGACGGGCACTCCGGACCGCGCGCGAACCCCACGCTGAAGCATACGAATTGATGTGAGGAAGTTCAACAGCAGGCAAAGTCCGCGCAAAGGGCGCGAACCTTCAATTCCTTGGTTGAAATCCGCAAACACACGGCAGCGCGCCGCCCGGCCACCGGCGACAGCCGCCTCGCGCGGGCGTGAACACCCCCTCCCCTCCTCCGAAGGCATGCGTCAGACATACGTCGCCGCAGGTCAGAGGAGCTCTCTGCGCCATCATGGATGCTGGAGGAGATCCCTGCCGGGCCCTCCGTCACGGGTGGTCACCCCGTGCGCGCACATGCTTCGGTCACATCATCGTGCTCGAGCACGCAGGCAATCATAGACACGTAACAGGTAAAGGTCCAGAACGCCCATGACCTGGCATCCGTCATTAACGAAATGCTTCCGCTTCCCTGTGCCAAAGACAGGGAAAAGCCGCTCGTGAGGGGCCTGCCACGGCTCCCGCACGGCGCTAGCCTCACAGGATGGACTGGCCTCGGATTCTCGGCTTCCTCGCCGCCGTCACGCCGCTGACCCTGCTCCCCGGCACCAGCTTCACGCTCGTGACGCAGCGGGTGGTCGCGGGGTCACGAGCCGACGGTGCGCGGGCCGCGCTCGGCTCGGCGTGCGGGCTCGCGGTCCATGCGGCGTTCGCGGCGGTCGGCCTGTCGGCGCTGGTCATGTCGTCGGCGCAGGCACTGACCGCGGTGAAGCTCGTCGGCGGCGCCTATCTCGTGTGGCTGGGCGCGAGCACCTGGCGCTCGGCCCGGCGCGAAGCTCCCTCCCGCGCGGAGCCCCGCGGCGAAGCGGAGCGGACACCGGGAGCCCGCCGGCAGGCGCGAGCGCGGCGGCCGCGGGTTCCGTGGGCGCGGCTCGGGGGCTTCGGCCAGGGCCTGTGGTCCAACGTGCTCAACCCGAAGGCGGGTTCGGTCTACCTCACCCTCGTACCGCAGTTCCTCACAGCGGGGCGCCCGCTCGCCCCGCAGATCGCGGCGCTCGCCCTCGCGCACATGCTGCTGGTGCTCGCGTGGCTGCTGTCCTGGACGCTGATGGTCGCCGCCGCGCGCACGGCGCTGGACACGCCGCGCCTCCGTGCGGGGTTGAGCCGCCTGGCGGGCGCGGTGCTGATCGGGCTGGGAATCCGTACGGCGGTGGCGAGTTGAGCGGTGGCGAGTTGAGCGGCGGCGGGCGCCGGCCGGCGGGGCGCGCCGTGCGGCCGGGGCGCTAGAAGCCGGAGCGCGCCGTGCGGCGGTGGTGCAGTTCCGCGTTGAACTGGGCGCCGGCCAGCAGCGCGAGGTTCGACAGCCACAGCCAGACCAGGAAGACGACCACGCCGGCGAGCGATCCGTACAGTCGGTGGTACGTGCCCACGTGCGCGGCGTAGAAGGCGAAGCCGCCGCAGGTGATCAGCCACAGGACCACGGCGAGCACCCCGCCGGGCAGCCGGTGCCGCAGCCCGCCGACCGGGGGTCCCGTGCGGAAGACGACCAGGACCAGCACCGACACCAGGAGCAGCAGCACGGGCCAGCGCAGCGTCTGCCACATGCGCGCCGCCACCGCGTCCATGCCGGCCATGTGGCCCACGGCGCGTGCCAGTTCCCCGGAGATCATCAGCACGCACACGCTGCCCATCAGCAGGAGCAGCAGCGTCGTCGCGGTGAGCACGATGCGCGGGATCTTGCGGCGCACCGGGCGGGTGTCGGGTACCCGGTGCATGGAGTGCAGGGCGCGGCGGAAGACGGCCAGGTAGCTGGAGGAGGACCACAGGGCCCAGATCGTGCCGAGCACGGCGAGCAGCCACGCGTCCGTGCGCTGCCCGGCCATCGCGCGCAGCGCCCCGCCCAGCGGATCCCGTGAGGTCTCCGGGAGGACGGTGGTGATGGCGTGGATGAGCTGGGCCGTGGTCGCGGGACCGGCGATGCCCACGAGCGAGAGGGTCACCAGGAGCGTGGGGAAGAGCGCGAGCACCGCGTAGTAGGTCAGCGCCGCGGCCCAGTCGGTGACGTCGTCGTTCCAGATGGACGCGGGGACGCGGCACAGGGCGCGGCCCATCTCGCCGATCCGCAACCGGCCCCGCGTACGGACCGAGCCGCCCTCCTGCCCCTCCTCGGCGTGCCTCGCCCCGGAGTCCCGCGTCGCGTGCTCACCCGACACATCGGCTCCGGTGCGCGGCGGCACGCGGTTCCGGCGTGCGCCCGCGGCGATGCGCCTGCGTGGTCATGTCCCCCGCCTTCAGCCGTGCGTACGTACTCCTCAAGGCTACGCACGGCGATCAGGCGCCCGGCTTCCGGCACCCGGAAACCCGGCGGCGCGGGCGACACGGACGAGTGCTCACAGATGCGGCGCGGGGTCGGGCGCCGTCGCCCAGGCCACCACGCGGTCCCGGTCGGCGTGCAGCGCGCTGTGGAACAGCTCCGCGTACTCCGCCTCGCCGATCCGTACGCGCGCGCTCTCCCTGCCCCGTTCGCGCAGCGGTGCCACCTCGGGCGTGCCGCGCTGCGGGTGGCCGACGATCTCCCAGTGCTGGGCGCCCGCGCCGTAGGCCAGCGCGGCGTGCCGCGGCCTGCCGCTCTCCGCCCAGGCGGCGGCCAGCAGTTCCAGGCCCAGCGCGATGCCGAACCTGTCGCCGATGCGGCGCTTGGCGGCGAGCATGTCCCGCGCGTGGGCGGCGGCCTCCTCGTACCGGTGCTCGAAGAGGGCGATCAGCGCCAGTTGGTAGTCGGTGTACGCGCGCGTCCAGCAGTCCCCCACGCGCACGCACTTGCGGCGCAGCACGTCGGCCTCGAGACGCGCCTCCTTCAGCCGGCCCGCGCCGGTCAGCGCGAAGACCCGCACCAGGCGGCAGAGCAGCACGCCGAAACCGGGCTCGGGGTGGTCGGCCGTGCTGCGCAGCGCGCCCTCAGCCGCGGTCAGCGCCTCCAGCGGGCGGCCGGTCAGCAGCGCGGCGAGCCCTTCCAGGTAGGCGGCCTGGCGCAGGCCCTCGCTGTCGCCGGTCCGTGCGGCCGACTCGCGGCTGAGCGCGGCGAGTTCGCGGCCCGCCGCGTGGTCGCCCTGGAGTACGTGGGCCACGCCGAGCGACCACAGGCCCCGGGTGCGGCACGGGCCTGGGCGGTCGGTGGAGGCCAGCGCGAGTTCCAGGTAGTGGCCGGTCTCGTGCAGGTGGCCGCAGCAGACCCAGAAGAAGGCCACGTTCCCCGCGAGTTCCAGGGCCTGTTCGGGGTGGGTGACCAGCAGGCGCCGGAGCGCGGCGTGCACGTCGTGGTACAGCTCCTCCATCCGCCGGTACCAGGAGGCCTGGGCCGCGCCGAACCACTGGGTGCGCGCCCGGCGCGACAGCTCCACCACCGCCGAGGCGTGCCGGGCCTCGACGTACTCCTCCTCGCCCAGCTCGCGCAGCCACATCGCCCCGTACTCGCGGATGCTGTCCAGCAGCCGGTAGCGCCCGCCCTCGCGTGTCACGACCGACTTGTCGACAAGTCCCCGCAGGCAGGTACGGAGTTCGCGCGGACTCAACGGGCCGCCGGAGCAGACCTGTTCGGCGATCCCGGCGTCGAAGGCGCGGGGGAAGACGGCCAGCCGCGCCCACAGCAGCCGCTCGGCCGGACGGCACAGCTCGTGGCTCCAGCCGACGGCGGTGCGGACGGCGGTGTGCCGCGCGGGGCGGTCGGGGGCGGCGGGTGCGCCGTCGGTGCTGGGCGTCGCCCCGGGTGCCGCGGGCTCGGACAGGTCGAGGGGGTGCTGCGCACGCCGTACGGTCTGGTCGAGGGTGTGGTGGCGTAGCTGCGCCGCGGCGAGTTCCAGCGCGAGCGGTACGCCGTCGAGGCGCGCGCACAACAGGGCGGCACCGCGCCGCTCCCCCGCGTCCCGCAGCGGCGCACCGGCCCCCGCCGCGCGCTGCTCGAACAGCGTCAGCGCCTCGGTGGCCGCGGCCAGCGGAGGCACCCGCAGCACCGTCTCGCCCTCGGCGCCCAGCGGTTCGCGGCTGGTGGCCAGCACCCTCAGCCGGGGGCAGGCGGAGAGCAGCCGCGCGAGGAGCTGCCGGCACTGCGGGATCAGGTGCTCGCAGGAGTCCAGCACCAGGAGCACGGGCCGGTCGGCGACCCAGGCGCACAGTGCCTCCGCCGGGGAGCGCGCGGTGTGGTCGGCGAGCCCCAGCGCGTCGGCGAGCACGGCGGCGAGCAGCCCGTCGTCCTGCACCGGCCACAGATCGGCCCAGCTCGCGAACTCCGCGAGGTCGGCGGGCTCGGGCGGCTCGGTGGGCTCGGGCGGCTCGGCGGGGGCGCCGGCGGGTGCCGCAGTCTCCGCCGGCTGCGGTGTCCGCTCCGGCTCGACGGGCCCTGGCGTCCGCGCGGGCTCGGCGGCCGTGCCGGTGGTCACCGCGCGCAGGGCCAGCCGCGACTTGCCGACGCCGGCCGCCCCGACGAGGGTGACCAGCCGCGCTTCGCCGAGCGCCGCGTGCAGCCGCGCGAGCTCGGCCGACCTGCCGACGAAGGATGTCGTCTCCCGCGGAATGTTCCTGCGCATGCCCCGGTCTCACCTCACCCTGCGTCCGGCCGTACCCAACGCCAATCCCACCGCGAGGAGTTGGGCTGTTCCACCGGATGCTTGCGAAAGGCGGCGACGCGCCGCAAGCGATCCCGGAAGCTGCCACTCCTGCGAGCGGAAGCGGGGGCGCGCGGCCCGGCCGGGCCGGGTCAGGGGCGCCGCAGCCATCCGGAGACCGCGTGCCCGATCGCGAGGTAGAGCACCGCGGGCAGCCCGTAGCTCAGCAGGAGCCGCATGCCGTCGTTGTCCATGGTGAAGAGGGAGCGGGACCACCAGCCGAGCCCCTCGGCCGCGTAACGCGCCCCCTCCACGCAGGGGTTGGCCCTGTCGGCGCCGAGCGAATACAGCACGATCCACAACGCCAGGCATCCCGCGGCCAGATCCGCGAACGCCTGCACGGCGAGGGCCGCGCGCCGCGCGCCGGCTCCCTCCGCACGCTCCGTCTGCCCTGTTCCCTCTGGTTCGTCATCCTTCACACGGCCCCCATCCGCCCAGACGGAACGCTGTGTGCGCCCGCTCTCCCTCTGCGTCACGGGCGCGGCCGGGCGTTACGCACGCCTCCGACCTGCCGAAAGCGCCGGGCAGCACGCCGGGCGGCACAGAGAACCCGGACAGCACGAAGGCCGGGGACGCCCACCCCCCACAGGGGACGCCCCCGGCCACATGACGTGCCACCGACACGCCACATCCTCCTCAGCGACACGACCGGGCAGAGCGTTACCCGTACGGGCCGAGGGGTGGGGCGCGCCGGAACGCTCAGGACTCCTCGGCCCCGACCTCGGCGTCCTCCGCCTCCGCCGTGCCCTCGCCCTTCGCCGAGCCTTCGCCCTTGGCCGAGCTCTCGCCCTTGGCCGTCTTCTCCGTGCCCTCCGTCGTCCTCGCGGCATCCGCCTCCCGGGCGGCCGCCGCCTTCCTGCGCCGGTACGCGAGGGCGCCGCCCAGCGCGAGGAGCAGGACGGCGACGGCGGCCGAGCCGAGCGCGACGTGCTCGGCGAACAGCTTCACCAGCACCTCCAGCGTGCCGACGCCGACGGTCGCGTACAGCAGGGCCCAGGCCGCGCCGCCCACGAACAGCGCGGGCAGATAGCGCGAGAGCGGCATCCGCAGGGTCCCGGCCAGGAAGTTCGCGGCGGTCTGGAAGCCGACGGTCAGGAAGGAGACGGCGACGACCGGCGCGCCCCAGCGCTGGATCGCCCGCTCCAGGCGCTGGAACCTGGGGGAGGTCATCCGCTCGGCGAGGCGGCTGCGCCGGACGCCCGCGCCGGCCAGCCAGCCGACGGCGAAGGTGCCGCCCGCGCGCAGCAGGATGATGACGTACAGCCCGGCGGCCGTGAGCGCGACCTTATCCACGGCGCCTCACCGCTCCCCCGCCACGGGCCGCCGCGACGGGTACGCGGCCGAGTCCGGTCTCCATGCCTCACCTGCATCCGCTGCCGGGCCCGTCCCCGGGGCGGGCCGACTCCGTTTCCGTGACGGAGCGCCGCCACGTCCGTGTCCGTACGGGCAGGGCACCTCGGCGGGACCGCCCGTACCGGCCAGGTTATGCGAACGTCCGTATCGCGCGGTGACCAGCCCCGGCCCCGGGCGCCCGGCGCCGGGTCCGGGCGCAGGGGGGAGGCTCCGGTCACCGGACGTCCGTGATGCGGTGCGACGTAGGATCGTTGCCTGGTTTCCCGGCCGACCGGAAAGGCGTGAGAGGCTCGATGCCCGAGCAGGAACTTACTAATAAATCGGTCCTCAAGGGGGCAATGCTCCTGCGGGAACTCGCGCGGCACGATTCCGGGGCCACCGTGACGGAACTGGCCGGCGCCGTCGGCCTTTCCCGGCCCACCGCCTTCCGCATCCTCAACAGCCTGGAACAGACCGGATTCGTCGACCGCACGGACGCGAAATACTCATTGGGCTGGGAGTTCTCCCGGCTCGCCCGGCGCGCAGATCCGTACGGGCGTCTGGTGGTCCGCATCCAGCCGATCCTCGACGAACTCGCGGAGACAGCGCAGGAGACGGTCACCCTCTCGGTGCCCACACCCGGCGGCGACCTCGACCTGATAGCGGCGGCCAAGGGTTCCCACGTCGTGGGGGTGTCGGTGAGTTCGCTGATCGGTCAGCGCTGGGCTCTGCACGCCAGTTCCACGGGAAAGATCCTGCTCGCTGACATGACGCCCGAGCAACTGCGGGAGCAGCTCCCCGAAACGCTGGAGCGCTTCACCCCGGACACCATCACCGACCGCAAGGCGCTGTTCAAGGAGCTCCAAGAGGTACGCGAGCAGGAATACTCCATCCTCGACAACGAGTTGGAGGAGGGGCTGCTCTCGCTTTCCCGGCCCATTCGCGATTCCGCGGGTTCCCTGGTGGCCATCCTCACCGTGGACGCGCCGCGTTACCGGTTCGGCAGGGACAGAATCCCCGCCACGCTCCAGCAGATGCAGGCCACCACGGAAAAGCTCATGCGGCTGATGTGGCCGGGGTGGGAAGAGCAGTGAGCGGTGCCCCGCGGGCCGTGACCCGGACAGCGGCTCAGGCCGCGGCGGCCGGAGCGCGGTAGCCGCCCAGCCGCCCCTTGTGGAAGACCAGGGGTTCGCCTGGCCCCGCGGCCATGCGCCGCACCCGGGCGATGACGATCACGTGGTCACCGCCGTCGAGTTCGTGCTCCCACCCGCAGTCGATCCAGGCCACGGCGCCGGCGATGCGCGGCGCGCCCTCCGGCGACCCGTGCCACTCCACTCCGGCGAACTTGTCGCCCGACTTACGCGACAGCGCCCGGCACACATGGTCCTGCCCCTCCGCCAGCACGCTGGCGCTGAACCCCGCGCCGGTGCGGATCCTGGGCCAGCTCCCCGAGGTCCGCGCGACGCTGAACGCGACGAGCGGCGGGTCCAGCGACAGGGACTGGAAGGTGCCGACGATCATCCCGGCGGGCGCCCCCGTGGCCGCCTCGGCGCCGGCCACCGCCACCACTCCGGTGGGCAGATGGGACATGACGTGCCGGAAGTCCGACGGGTCGATGTGAGAGAGCTGGGCGGATTGCTGCGGTGCCTGCTGTGCGGCGGCGACGGTCCTCATGAGAGAGCTCCCCTCGAAGTCGTACGGCATGAAGCGAAGTCGGGCGCGCGGCGCGGCACTCGGGCTCAGCCCCCCTTGGCGATGTCGCGGGACACCCGCAGCCCGCGCTCGATCGCGCCGTCCACGAAGCCGCCCCACAGGTCGGCGTTGTCGCTGCTGGCGAAGTGCAGCACCCCCTCGCTGCGCTGCATCCCGCGCAGGTAGGAGGTGAGCTGCCCCGGCCGGTGCATCATCCACGTCTCGCCCGCGTACGGATCGGCCATCCAGTCGTGCCCGGTCACCTCCAGCACCTCCAGGTCGTCCCGCCACACGCGCAGCGCCTCCCGGACGGCTGCCGTGTCGTGCGGGCCGATGCGGGTGTGGTCGGCGCCGAAGGAGACCAGCACGGCGTCGCGCGTACCGGCGTACTCGGTGCGGACCACGGACAGCGGGTGGTGGGCCGAGGAGTAGGCGAAGAAGGGGCGGACCGGGCCGCGTACGCGGATCCAGATCTTCACGCCCCGGGAGGCGGTCTTCTCCTTCGCGGCCGCCCGCTTCTCCTCGCACAGCGGCGGCGAGACCTCGATGCTGTCCAGCAGGTTCTGCGGCAGCGTGACGACGACGGCGTCCGCGGTGATCGCCGTGCCGTCTCCGAGGCGTACGAGGGCCTGCCGTTCGCCGTGCTCGACGGCGCGTACGGGGCTGCCGGTACGGATGTCGGCGCGGGCGTTCGCGGCGATCGCGGACACCAGGGCGCGGGTGCCGGCGGTGAGGCGGAAGACCGCCGACGCCTCGTGCATCAGATGCCAGTGCCCGGCGGCCGCGGCGGTCCAGCGCAGCGCGCCGGAGAAGCCGCCCTCGGTGAGCGGCGCGTTGAAGTGGCCGACCCAGGCGGCCTCGTTGGCGTGGTACTCCTCGGGCGGCAGCCGCAGCGCATCGAGCCTGTCCTGCACGCTCCAGGCGTCGGCGGCGGCCAACTCCGGGTTGCCCGCGGGGTCGTCGGGCCGCGGGATCCACTCCGTCGTGCCCTCCAGCATCCGCCGCATGCCCGGGTCGATGAGGTCCATGAACTCCTGCAGCGAGCCCTTGCGCACCTCGCCGCCCGCGAGCCAGTACGCCTCCTCGGGCCGCGGACCGCGGGTCACCTTCAGCCCGTAGCGGGTGACCTCGGACCACACGTGCGGCTGCGTCCAGTGCAGCCATGTGCCGCCCAACTCCAGGTCGCGGCCCAGGCGGCGGTCGGTCCACACCCTGCCGCCGAGCCGGTCGCGCGCCTCCAGCAGCACCACTCTGCGGCCCGTCGCGCCCAGTTCCCGCGCGGCGATCAGACCCGCCACTCCGCCGCCGACGATGACGACGTCAGCATGTTCGGCCATTGCGCTCGCTCCTCGTCTCTTCCGGGTCCCCCGGCGGTATCCCGGCGGGTGTCAGTGGGAAGCGGCGGCGGGGACCTGCTCGGCAGGTCCCGTCCCCGGATCGCGTACGAGGTCCGACCCCGCCCTCGCGCGCAGCTCCTCGCGCACCCGGCTCGCGGGGTGGTCGTCGAGGGTGCGGCGCCGGCCCGCGCCGTAGAAGGTCTCGCGCAGGGTGGCGGCGCCCTCGTCGTACTCCTCGCGCGCCAGGCCCCTGCGGCGCAGTTCGGGCAGGGCGAGTTCGATGAAGTCCTCCCAACTGCCGGGCTTGGTCCCATAGCTGAGGTTGAAGCCGTCGACCCCGGCCACGTCCCGCCACCTGCGCAGCTCGGCGGCCACCGTCGCCGGCGACCCGACGACCACCGCGCCGGTGCCGCCCACGCCGATGAACTCGGCGATCTGCCGGACGGTCCACGTACGCGAGGGGTCGGCCCTGGAGAACATCTCGACCATCGAGCGCGAGCCGTCCACCTCCACGTATTCCAGCGGGGTGTCCGGGTCGACGCCGCTGAGGTCGATGCCGGTCCAGCCGGCGAAGCGGGCCAGCGCGCCCTCGTAACTGACGTTGCGCACGTACCGCTCGCACTTCTCCTGCGCCTGCGCGTCGGTCGCCGCGACGACGACCGTGAGCAGGGCGAGGACCTTCACGCCGCGCGGGTCGCGCCCGGCCTCGGCGACCGCGGCGCGGATCCTCTCCACGCCGCGCCGGGTCGTCTCCGGGGTCATGGTGTTCACGAACACCGCCTCGGCGTTGCGCGCGGCGAACGTCAGGCCCCGCGAGGACGCGCCGGCCTGGAAGAGCATCGGGGTGCGCTGCGGCGAGGGCTCGCACAGGTGCATGCCGGGGACGTCGAAGTAGGTGCCGCGGTGTGCGATGCCGTGCACCCGGCGCGGATCGACATAGGCGGCGGCCGCCGCGTCCCTGATCACCGCGTCGTCCTGCCAGGAGCCCTCCCACAGCTTGTAGCAGACCTCCACGTACTCATCCGCCAGGTCATAGCGCCTGTCGTGCGGGATCTGGGCGCCGAGCCCGAGGTTGCGCGCGGCCGACTCGTTGTAGGAGGTCACGATGTTCCAGCCGACGCGGCCCGCCGTGAGGTGGTCCAGGGTGCTGAACTTCCGCGCCAGCGCGTACGGCTGCTCGTACGTCAGCGAGGCGGTGACGCCGAAGCCCAGGTGCCGGGTGGCGGCGGCCATCGCGGAGATCGCCAACGAGGGCTCGTTGATGGGGAATTGGGCGGCATCGCGCAGGGCGGCGTCGGGCGAGCCGCCGTACACGTCGTGGTAGCCGACCGTGTCGGCGAAGAAGATGCCGTCGAAGCGGGCTTCCTCCAGCATGCGGGCCGTGCCGGTCCAGTACGACAGGTCCGTGTAGCGCGGCCCCTCATCGAGGGCGTCCCGCCAGGAGCCCGCGGTCAGATGCCCCGGGGCGCACACGTCGAAGGCGAAGAACTTCAGGGGCTGGTTGCTCATGCTGCCCTCCTGATCAGAGTGGCGCTGTGCGGTGATCCAGGCTGCGTTCACCTAGCGAACGTAACGTTCATATTCAGAGCGCCTTGAGGGCATGTCAAGGGGTCACCATTCGGCACTCCTCCGTGGCGGCAAACCGCCCAATTACCCACTCAGCACCCACTCTTGACGGCCTCGCACCCCGTCCGTAGCTTGACTGGCTCCCGCTCATTGAACGTGCCGTTCTCATAGTGAACGGCACCGGAGGGAGAGTGCCGAATGCCGTCGCAGCTCAGCGGTGTGCTCACCGCCCTGCCCACCCCGTTCACGCGGGACGGGACGATCGACACGCACACGCTCGACCGGGTCGTCGACCGCGCCCTCGACGGCGGGGTCGACGGCCTCGTCGTGTGCGGATCCACGGGCGAGTTCGCCGCCATGACCGCGGCGGAGCGCCGCCTCGCCGTCGAGACCGTCGTCGAACGGGCGGCGGGCCGCGTCCCGGTCGTCGCGCAGACCGGCGCGGTGAGCACGACCGAGGCCATCGGCCTCTCACGCCACGCGCAGGACGCCGGGGCCTCGGTGCTGATGCTGGTCACGCCGTACTACGAACCGCTCACCGAGGACGAGACCCTGCACTACCTGCGCACCGTCGCGGACAAGGTCGACATCCCGGTGATGCTCTACAACCTGCCCAGCGCCACCGGGGTCAGCCTGGCGCCCGACACGGTGGGCCGGCTCGCGCGCGAGGTCGAGAACATCCAGTACATCAAGGACACCAGAGCCGACATGTCGCAGGTGCGCCAACTCATCCACCACCACGGCGACGCCGTCTCCACCTTCGGCGGCTGGGACACCCTGATGCTGGCCACCCTCACCGAGGGCGCCGCCGGCATGGTGGCGGGCAGCGCCAACCTGATACCCGCCGAACTCGTGTCGATCCAGCGCGCGTTGAGCGCGGGCGAGCTGGAGCGGGCGCGCCGCGAGTGGTCCCGCGTCTATCCCCTGCTGGACACCCTGATGTCCGTCCCCTTCATCCCCGCGGTCAAGTCCGTACTCACCGCCCTCGGCCTGCCCATGGGCGGTCCGCGCAAGCCGCTGCTCGACCTCGATCCGGCGACGGCGGAGAAGGTCACCTCGCAGGCGCGCGAGGTGCTGTCGGGGACGCCGGAGCCACTGGCCGTCGCCTCGACTTCCCCCGCGGCATGCTCGGTTCGCCGCCGCTCCGCGGGCGCGCGCCCGCTGTTCGCCGAGGCGGACCTGCCCCCGGCCCGGCACTTCATCGACGGGCGGTACGCCGACTCCTCCTCGGCGCAGGTGCTCGACGTGGTCGATCCCTGTACGGAGAAGGTCCTGTGCCACGCGCCCGACGGCACGGCGGCCGACGTGGACCGCGCGGTCACGGCGGCGAAGGCCGCCAAGGAGGCGTGGGCCAAGCGCACCCCCAAGGACCGCTCCGACCTGCTGCACGCTGTCGCCGACCGGGTCGCCGAGCACGCCGGGCTGCTCGCCGGACTGGAATCGGCGAACACCGGCAAGCCGCTGGACGTCTCGCGCGACGACCTCGCCGGGACCGTCGACACGTTCCGCTTCATGGCCGGCGCCGTCCGCGCGACCACGTCCATGGCCGGCGGCGACTACTTCGAGGACCACCTGTCGGTCATCCAGCGCGAACCACTCGGCGTGGTGGGTGTGGTCACGCCCTGGAACTACCCGCTGATGATGGCCGCCTGGAAGATCGCCCCGATCCTCGCCGCCGGCAACACGCTCGTCCTCAAGCCCTCCGAGCAGACCCCGGTGACCACCCTGAAGTTCGCCGAGCTCGTCGCCGACCTGCTGCCGCCCGGGGTGCTGAACATCGTCACGGGACGCGGCGACGTGGTCGGCGCGCGGCTGTCCTCGCACCCCGACATCGACATGATCGCGCTGACCGGTTCGGTGCCCAGCGGCCGCGCCGTGGCGCGCGCCGCCGCCGAGGACCTCAAGCGCGTACACCTCGAGCTGGGCGGCAAGGCCCCGGTTCTGGTCTTCGAGGACGCCGACCTGGCGGCGGCGGCCGGGGCGCTGCGGGTGGCCGGCTACTGGAACTCGGGCCAGGAGTGCGGCGCCGGCTGCCGCGTACTGGTCCACGAGTCAGTTGCCGAGCGCTTCACCGAGCACCTGGTGCGCGAGGTCGGCACGCTGGTCGCCGGTGAACCCGGCGCCGACGGCGTGGAGCTGGGCCCCGTCGTCTCCAAGGCGCATTACGAGCGCGTGCTCGGCCACCTGGAACGGGCACGCCGCGCGGGCGCCCGGGCCGCACTGGGCGGCGGAGCGCTCGACGGGCCCGGCTACTTCGTGGCCCCGACCGTGCTCACCGGGGTGCCGGAGGGCGCGGAGATCACCCGCGAGGAGGTGTTCGGCCCGGTCGTCACCGTGGAGACCTTCCGCGACGAGGAGGAGGCGGTCCGCCGCGCCAACGCGGTGCCGTACGGCCTCTCGGCCTCGGTGTGGACGGAGGACGCCCGCCGTTCGCACGCCGTTCCCGCGCGCATCGACGCCGGCACGGTCTGGGTGAACGCGCACCTGGTGCTCGCCAACGAGGTCCCCTGGGGCGGCTTCAAGGGCTCGGGCTACGGCCGCGACCTGTCCCTCTACGCCCTGGACGACTACTCCCGTACGAAGCACGTGATGCACAACCACGCCCGCTGAGATCCCGTACGCCGCGAGGGGAGGCGCGAGGGGTGAGGGGCAGTCGCGTACTCCCCTCGCCCCGCCCCGGGGCCGGCCGGGCCACGGCAGGGCCCACGCGGCCGTCGGCAGTCCCCTCCCCCCCCCGGCAGCCCCTGGCCGTCACCCCGCCGCGGCCCCGGCGCCGCCGTCCCCACTCGTGGAGCTCCGGCCCGTGCCGCAGCATGGTGGGGCACGGCGTAGTCGTACGCGGGACAGGGCACAGGTCAGGCACAGGGCGTGCTCGTACGCAGGGCCTTCGGCACCGCTGCGGAGGGAGCTGGAGGATGGTCGACAACGGTTCGCCTCCAGCGGAGGGAGCGGACGGGGCGGAGGGCGCTGATCCGCCCGGGCCGCCCGTGCCGCCCGGCGGCCTGCTCGACCTGCTGAGCGTGTCCGCCGTGGTGCTGGACTCGGACGGGCGGATCGTGTTCTGGAGCCCGCAGGCCAACGACGTGTTCGGTTACACCGCCGAGGAGGCGCTGGGCCGCCCCGCGGCAACGCTGCTCGTGCACGAGGAACACCGCGCGCTGGTCAGGCGCCTGTTCGACGAGATGATGGCCAGCGAACGGGGCTGGGCCGGCGCCTTCCCCGTACGGCACAAGGACGGCAGCACGCGGCTGGTGGAGTTCCGCAACATGCGGCTGCTGGACGACCTCGGCGACGTCTACGCGCTGGGCATCGCGGCCGACCGCGCCACCCTCCAGCGCGTGGAGACCAAGCTGGCGCTCACCGAGCACCTCGTCTCGCAGGAGCCCATCGGCGTCGCGCTGCTCGACACCGAGCTGCGCTATCTGATGGTCAACCCCGCGCTGGAGCGGATCAACGGCGTACCGGCTGCCGACCACCTCGGCCGCCGCCCGCACGAGGTGCTGCACCACCTCGACACCGACGCGATCGAGGCCACCCTGCGCGAGGTGCTGGCCACCGGTGAGCCGCAGATGGACCTGCACCACGTGGGCCGCACCGAGGCCGACCCGGACAACGAGCACGCCTGGTCGGTCTCCTTCTACCGCATCGAGGGCGCGGGCGGGCAGGTCATCGGCGTGGCCAACTCGGTCATGGACGTCACCGAGCGGCACCGCGCCACCGCAGAGGCCGAGCGCGCGCGCCGCCGCCTCTCACTCATAGCCGACGCCTCCGCACGGGTCGGCACGACGCTCGAAGTACGGCGCACCGCACGGGAGTTGGCGGAGGTCGCGGTGCCCGGTCTGGCGGACGTCACGACGGTGGACGTGCTGGACGCGGTGCTGGCCTGCCGCCGCTTCCCGCGCCGCGCGGAGGGGCCGGAGATCTTCCGGGCGCTCGCGGTGGCCGCCGCGCGCCCCACGGAGGTCACCTCGGCGGTCGACCCGGTGGGCGAGGTCGCCGCGTACAGCACGGACCGCCTGATCACCCAGTGCGTCCGTACGGGCCGCCCTGTCCTCGTACCGCATACCGGCGAGGACGATCTGCGGCACATCGCCCGCGACACGGAGGCGGCCGGAGCCCTCGCGCGCGCCGGGGTGCACTCCTATCTCGCCGTACCGCTGATCGCGCACGGCGAGGTGCTGGGCGCCTTCGGACTGCTGCGCTCCGGCAACGCGCTGCCCTTCGACGAGGACGACGCGCTGCTCGCGGGGGAGCTCGCCGCGCGCGCCGCCGTGGCCATCGACAACGCGCGCTGGCACGAGAGCGTCTCGAACGCGGCCGAGACCCTCCAGCGCAGCCTGCTGCCCTCCCCGCCGCCGCACCTCACGGGGCTGCGGGTCGCCTCGCTCTACCAGCCGGCGCAGGCGACCAGCGAGGTCGGCGGGGACTGGTACGACGTCATCCCGCTCACCGAGGACAAGACCGCGCTGGTGGTCGGCGACGTGATGGGCAACGGCATCGCGGCGGCGGCGACCATGGGGCGGCTGCGCACCGCCACCCGCGCGTACGCGGACCTCGACCTGCCGCCCGAGGAGGTGCTGCGGCACCTCGACAGGATCACCCGCGGCCTGGACGACTACATCGCGACGGGCCTGTACGCGGTGTACGACCCGCGCGGCGGGCGGTGCCGGATCGCCAACGCGGGCCATCTGCCGCCCGTGCTGCTGCGCCGCGGCCGGTCGCCCGCGCTCCTGGAGATGCCGCCGGCCGCGCCGCTCGGCGTCGGCGGCGTGGACTTCCGCACCGTCGCCTTCGACTTCGTACCCGGCGACCGCCTCGTCCTCTACACCGACGGCCTGGTCGAGACCCGCCAACACTCCATCGACGAGCGCCTCGACACGCTGCTGCACGCCCTGGACTGCCCGCAGCGCCCCTTGGAGACCACCTGCCAGCACCTCCTCCACACCCTGCGCGAGCCGGACGACCACGACGACGTCGCGCTGCTGGTGGCGGAGGCACAGGAGTTGGGCGTCGAGTTGGGCGTGGAGCTGCCCGGGGCTTAGCCCGTGTGCTCCTGTCTTCCGCGTCGCGGTTCGCTGCGTTCCGCGTCTCGGTTGGCGCAGCATCTCCCGTCCCGCGCGGGCCCGTTGAGGGTCGGGATCCGCGCGTGGGCAGCCGCCGCCGCGTTGTCAGAGCCTCCGCGTAGGGTTCTGAGGAACCGCAGCCGAGGACGGAGCACAGCACATGACCGGGACAGATGCGTTGGCGCAGCCCTTCGACGAGGCGTTCGCCGCGGCGCCGTACGAGGTGTACGGAAGGCTGCGCGAGGAGGCCCCGGTGCACCGCGTCGCGCTGCCCGACGGCTCACCGGTGTGGCTCGTGATGCGCGACGAGGACGTGCGCGCGGGCCTGGCGGACCCCAGGCTCTCGGTCAACAAGGCGCACTCCGCGACGGGTTACCGCGGCTTCTCCCTGCCGCCCGCGCTCGACGCGAACCTGCTCAACATCGACCACGAGGACCACATACGCCTCCGCCGCCTGGTCTCCCAGGGCTTCACGCCCCGCCACACCGAGAAGCTGCGCGCCAGGACGGAGGAGGTCGCGGAGGGCCTGGCCGACCGGCTGGCCGAGGAGTTCGCGCGGAGCGAGCGGGGTGGGCGGGCCGAGTGGGATGAGCAGGGTGAGAGGGGTGAGCCGGGCGCGGGGCGGTCCGTCGACCTCGTGGCGGAGTACGCGACCCCGCTCCCCCTCACCGTGATCGGCGACCTCTTCGCCGTGCCCGAGGCCGACCGCCGGCCCTTCGCCGGGTGGGTGCGCGCCATGCTCGCGATGGAGAGCGCCGCGCAGGTCGGCGAGGCGATCCAGCAGATGCACGGCTTCCTGCGGAATCTGGTGCGGGAGCGCAGGCAGTCCCCAGGCGACGACCTGCTCTCCGACCTGATCGCCGCGCGCGACGCGGAGGACCGGCTCACCGAGGACGAGCTCTGCTCGCTCGCCTTCCTCCTCCTCGGCGCCGGGATCGAGAACGTCCAGCACGTCATCGGCTCCGGCCTGCTCACCCTGCTCGACCACCCGGAGCAGCGCGCCGAACTCGCCGCCGACCCCGGGTTGCTGCCCGGCGCCGTGGAGGAGCTGCTGCGCTGCACCCACCCCAACCTCGCCGCGATACGCCGCTTCCCCACCGAGCCGGTGGACTTCGGCGGCGTACGGATTCCCGCGGGCGACACCGTGCTGCTGTGCCTCGCCTCCGCCAATCGGGACCCCGCGCGCCACGCCGACCCCGAGCGCTTCGACATCCACCGCGGCGACCCGACGCATCTCGCGCTGGGCCAGGGCATGCACTACTGCCTGGGCGCCCCGCTGGCCCGCATGGAGATAGGCATCGCGGTGGAGACCCTGCTGCGCCGCTTCCCCACCCTGCATCTCGCGGTGCCGGCAGGGGAGTTGGAGTGGCAGACCACGTTCCGCTCCCGGGGCCTGCGGAGCCTGCCCGTACGCCGCTGAGCCCCTCCCGCATCTCTCCACCTCTTCCGCCCCGCCCCTCAACCACCCATATACAGACGGGACATCGGCAGGTGGAATGGGCGCCTCACGATGCGGCTGCCGGGCACACGCACACCCCTCGCGTGCGCCCGGCAGCCACCCCCCACCACCATCGGAGCGCGCATGAGACACACAGGCACCGCCCTGGCAAGAGTCCCGGCGGTCGTGGCAGGGGCGTTCGGCCTGGTCCTGGCTCTGCCGGGCATCGCCCTCGCCGACCCGCCGCAGGCGCTGCCCGCGAAGGCGAGCGACCTGGAGAACACGTTCGAGCCCTCCTACGACTACGACACCGACGGCTGCTACGCCACGCCCGCCATCGGCCCGGACGGCACCGTCGCCCCCGGCCTCAAGCTCGGCGGCGACGTGAACGGCAACTGCCGCGACGCCTCCGACCTGGACAACGTCAACGTCTACTCCCGCAGCAAGTGCAACAACGACTGGTGCGCGGTCGTCTACGCCTCGTACTTCGAGAAGGACCAGGTCTCGCTCGGCCCGGGCAGCGCCGGGCACACCCACGACTGGGAGCACATCGTGGTCTGGGTACACGACGACAAGGCGGAGTACGTCTCCACGTCCCGGCACGGCGGGTTCGACGTGCACAAGAAGTCCGACCTGCCCTTCGAGGACTCCCACCCGAAGGTCGTCTACCACAAGGACGGCGGCAGCACCCACGCCTTCCGCGCCGCCAAGAACGACGGCGGCGACGAGCCCCCCGAGAACCACAAGGGCACCTGGCAACGCCCCGCCCTCATCGGCTGGGACGGCTGCCCCGACACCCTCCGCGACAAGCTGACCAGCGCAGACTTCGGCTCAGCGACCCTGGGCATCAAGGACGACACCTTCACCAAACACCTGACAGACGCAAAGCCGGACGGAATCCCCTTCGACCCGGCGGCATGAACAACGACGGCCCCGCGCACGCGAGGAAGCGTGGGCGGGGCCGTCGCGTGGAACAGGCGCTCACCGCGGCAAGTTGTCCGCCGTCTGCTGCAGGGAACCGAACGCGTCGGTCAGGGCCGCTGTTTCGTGGGCCACCGTGTTGGCCGGGCCCTGGGGGGAGGCCGTCACGGTCGGGATGTCGTCGGCGGCTGCCGCGCAGGCGCCGGTCAGGGCGGCTGCGACGGTGGCCGCCGCTGTCGCGAGGGTGGTCAAGATGTTGCGGATGCGCACGTTTCTCTCCTGTCGAACGGGGCCCCGCGCCGCGTGCCGTCGCCGGTCGCCCCTTGCCCACCAGGAGCAACGCCGCGGACTTCCGGCGGGTTACTCCGGCCCCGCCGCGGGCCGCGGATGCGCGGCGCCCTCCCCCATCGCACCCTGGGCAGCACGCACCCCGAGGGAAGGGGCTGGTCGTGGAGCACAGCGGCCCGTTCGACGAGCGGCACCACCGGAATCCGATGCGCCCGAACCCCGCCGCCCGCAGCGGCGGCCAGGCGCACACCCGCGCGGCCCTGTCGGGGATGCGGGCGCGGCGGCGGCTCAAGGACGTACCGGAGGTGAAGCGGCGGGAGCTGACGGACCGCAGCCTGGACCTCGGACTGACCGCGGCGCCCTCGGTCAACGACCGCGACATCTCGCTGTTCTCGCGGGGCCAGGACCCGATGTTCGCCGGCATGAACACGTTCCTGAAGTCCCCGTACGTGGAGAACGTCCGGGACATCGGGCGCTACGACGTCGCGGTCGTGGGCGCGCCGTTCGACATGGGCACCACGTACAGGCCGGGCGCCCGCTTCGGGCCGCAGGCGGTGCGGCGGATCTCGGCGCTGTACGACCAGTACAGCCCTGACCTCGGCATGGACCTGCTGGAAGAGATCACGATCGGCGACGCGGGCGACATCTTCGTGATCCCCGCCAACATCGAGAAGACCTTCGACCAGGTCGACCGGGGGATCTCGCACCTCCTCGACGCCGGCGCCTTCCCCGTGATCATCGGCGGCGACCACTGCATCGGCTACCCCGACGCCAAGGCGCTCGCCGCGCACATCGACGGCCGGCTCGGGATCATCCACTTCGACCGGCACATCGACACCGCCGTCACGACCATGGACGAGCGGATGCACACCACGCACTGGTCGCACGCCACGGACCTGCCCAACGTGCCCCCGGCGAACCTCGTGCAGATCGGCATCGGCGGCTGGATCGGCAACCACTCGGGCGTGCGGGTGGCCGAGGAGCGGGACACCACCGTGATCTCGATGTTCGACGTCGAGGAGCTGGGCGTCGCGCACGCCATGGAGATCGCGCTGGAGATCGCCTGGAAGGACGCCGACGCCGTCTACCTCTCCTTCGACATCGACGTGGTCGACCCCGGTTACGCGCCGGGCACCGGTACGCCGGAGCCGGGCGGCATGTCGCCGCGCGAGGCGCTGAAGGCCGTGCGCATGGCGGCGCAGGAGGGCCTGATCGGCATGGACCTGGTGGAGATCTCGCCCCCGTACGACAGCGCCGACACCACCTCGCAGCTCGGCGCCCGCGTGATCATGGACACCCTGGCCACGCTGGTCGAGAACGGGCACCTCGGTACGCGGCTGAGCGCGGAGGACCGCGCACGTGCCGAGGCGGAACGGGACCGCGCCGCCGGTCTCTGACCCGCCCCCCTCCGACCGCTCCGACCGCTCCCCGGCGTGGCGCCGCCCGTTCCAGGAATCGAACATTTATTCTGTCCGGGTGAGCGAACCCTCCTTCTCCTTCCCGGACGACCTCGTCGCCGCGCAGCGCGCGCTGCACCGGGCCCGCCATGAGCTCTCGGTCCACTACCGCTCGCTGCCCGCGCTCCCCCGCGAAGCCAGGCGCGAGCAGACCGCGCTGACCCGGGAGCTGGAGGCGCGGGTGGCGGAGCTCGCCGCCACCCTGTTCTCGCACGCGTACTGGTCGAGCCTCAGCGGCCCCGACCTCGTCCAGGCGCGCTCGGCGATCCAGCACATCGAGGAGACCGGCGCGGTGGACGCGGGGCCCGCCCCGGAGCCGGCGCCGAAACCGGACCCGGAGAGCCCATCGGAGGAGACGGCGTGACCCGATACCGCGTCACCCTCCGCTTCCACCCCGGCGGCCCGCCGGTCGTGGGCGAGTGGGACGTTCCCGGACCGGCGGAGCGCACGTACTCCCAGTGGGTCGGACTGCACGGCAGCAACCCGGAGGCGACCGTCGAGCTGGCCGAGGAGGGCGAAGGGGAGGCCCGCAAGGTGCTCAAGCGCTGGCCGCACAACGGCGGTTGACCACCCCGCGGACCCCGGACGCCCCGGGACTACGACGCCGCGCTCGGCACCCGCAGCCGTCCGTCGTACACCTCGGCGACCCGGTCCACCGCGTGCAGATGCGCGCGGTCGTGGGTGACCAGGACCGTCGCGGTCGCGCGCTGGTGGGTGAGCCGGGTGATCAGGTCGAGGACGGCGGCGCCGCGCTCGTGGTCCAGGGCGCTGGTGGGCTCGTCGATCAGGAGCACGCCGGGGTCGTTCATGAGCGCGCGGGCGATGTTCACGCGCTGGCGCTGCCCGCCGGAGAGCTGGTGGGGGCGGCGCCCGGCGTGATCGGCGAGGCCGACGGAATCGAGCAGTTCGAGGGCGCGGGGACGGGCCTTCGCCGGGGAGCGCCCGTCCAGGTGGGCCATGACCTGGAGCTGTTCGGCCGCGGTGAGCGCGGGGACGAGGTTCGGCTGCTGGAAGACGATGCCGGTCGTACGGCGGCGCAGCGCGGTCAGCTCGGCGCGGCTCATGCCGGTGGTGTCGGTTCCGTTCAGGGTGACCGTGCCGGAGTCTGGGGTGATCAGGGTCGCGGCGACGGCGAGCAGGCTGGACTTGCCGGAGCCCGAGGGCCCGATGACGGCGGTGAGGCTGCCGGCCGGCACGTCCAGGCTGACGCGGTCGAGTGCGGTCAGACGGCTGTCGCCGTCGGGGTAGGTCAGGGTGATGTCGCGCAGGCGCAGGCTCAACGGGTGCTCCCCAGGGCGGTCAGCGGGTCGACGGAGGTGATGCGGCGGATGGACAGGGCAGCGCCCGCGGCGCCGAGCACGATCATCACGGCGGCCGGTACGAGCACGGTCGCGGGCGTCAGCAGGAACGGCACGGCTCCCCCGGACAGCGCGGCGCCGATGCCCGCGGCGAGCGCGGTGCCCAGCAGGGTTCCGCCGCCCAGCAGCAATACGGCCTGGCCCAGCGCGTCGCGGAGCAGGTGCGGCGTGGAGGCGCCCAGCGCCTTGAGCACGGCCACGTCGCCGCTGCGCTGGATGGTCCACACGGTGAAGAAGGCGCCGATGACCAGCGCGGATATGGCGAACAGGAAGCCGCGCATGGTCTGCAGCGAACCGTTCTCCGAGCTGTAGGAGCCGATCGCGGACAGCGAGTCCGCCTTGGACACGGTCTCGGTGCCCGCGGCGGCGTCCGCTGCCCGTACCCCGGCGCCGGAGACGCCGGGGTCCGTACGGAGGGCGATCACGGTCGCGGTGTCGGACGCCCCCTTGGAGTCGCCGGTGGGCGGCGCCGTCTTCTGCCACGTCGCGAGGCTCGTGAAGACGACCGGCGTGTGGCTGAAGTAGGCGTCCCCGCTGACGGCGGCCACCGTCAGCCGCTGCCCGGCGAGCGTGAAGTCGTCCCCGGTACGCAGGCCGAGGTCCTCGGCGGCCGGGGCGGAGAGCACCGCGGAGCGGTCGTCGAGCTCACCGCCGTGCGGGGCCAGCGACGAGCCGGGCCGCACGCCGAAGGCAGAGACGCCGGTGCTGGTCTCCCCCGCCGCGGCCTTCGTCGTGGAGATGCCCAGCGGCTCGGCGCCGCGCACGCCCGGCGTCCGCGCCCAGTCCCGCCACTGCTCGCGGGTGACGGTGGAGTCCGCGTACGAGAGGTCCTGGCCCTTGCCCGGCGCGGCGAACGCGATCCGGTCCGCGCGCAGGCCGCTGATCGCGGAGATGTTCTGCTGCCCGAGCCCGCCGGTCAGGCCGGACAGCAGTCCGACCAGCAGCGTGATCAGCACGATCACGGTCCCCATCAGCGCGAATCGCCCCTTGGCGAAGCGCACGTCCCTCCAGGCGACGAACATGTCCTGGCCTGTCCTTTCTCACGACCGGATGCGGAAGGACTCCACGGTCGCCGCCGGGACCGGCCTAGGACATCGCGCCGGGGATGGCACTTCGCGCGGCGAAAGGGAGCCGCGCGCTTGTAACTTTCGGCTGATGCCGCGCCGGGTGCCGCTTCGTAGGCTTGGGTGATCGTGAACAAGCTGACCCCCACCCCCGCGGCCCTGGTCTGGTGCCTGCACCTGCTGGTGCTCGGCCTGCTCGCGCTGCCCGCCGTGCGCGCGGCGGCCGACGGCGCCCCGCACGCCGGGTGGGTGCTCGCGGCGGCCGCCGCGACGGCCCTGGTGTACGCGGCCGGGCCGCTGCTCCCCGCCGTACGGGGTTCCCGCGCGGCCTCCGCCTGGTGGCTGTCGGCGCTCGGGCTGGTGTGGCTGGCGCTGCTGGCCGTCTCCCCCGACGGGGTGTGGGCGGCCTTCCCGCTCTACTTCCTCCAGCTCCACCTGCTGCCGCGGCGCAGCGGGCTGGTCGCCGTGGTGGCCACGGCGCTCGCCGCGATCACCGCGTTCGCCGCGCACCAGGGCGCGCTCACCCCCGCGGTCGCCATCGGTCCGGCGCTGGGCGCGGCCGTCGCGGTCGCCGTGGTGTGGGGCTACCAGGCGCTGTACCGCGAGAGCGAGCACCGCAGGCGCCTGATCGAGGAGTTGAAGGACACCCGCGCCGACCTGGCCGAGGCCCAGCACACGGCGGGCGTGCTGGCCGAGCGCGAGCGGCTGGCCCGCGAGATCCACGACACCCTCGCGCAGGGGCTCTCCAGCATCCAACTGCTGCTGCGCGCCGCCGAACGCGCCCTGCCCGAGCGCACCGACGCCGCGCTCACACACGTCGGCCAGGCCCGGCAAGCCGCCGTCGACAACCTCGCCGAGGCGCGCCGCTTCGTCGCCGCGCTCGCGCCGCCGGCCCTGGAGGACACGAGCCTCGCCGGCGCGCTGGAGCGGCTGTGCGCGACCACCTCGGCGCGCCATCCGCTGACGGCGCGCTTCCACGAGACCGGCACGCCGGTGCCGCTGCCCACCTCGTACGAGGTCGCCCTGCTGCGCATCGCGCAGTCGGCGCTGGCCAACACGGTGCAGCACGCCGGAGCGACCAGCGCCGAGGTCACGCTCAGCTATCTCGGGGACCACGTGGCCGTGGACATCACCGACGACGGGCGGGGGGTCCCCGAGGAACAGCAGCCCACTGGGCCCGGCGCCGGCTCCGGCTCGGGCAGCCCTCGTACGGGCTTCGGGCTGGCCGCGATGCGGGCGAGGATGCAGGCGCTCGGGGGCACGTTCGCGGTGGAGTCGGCGCCGGGCGAGGGGACGGCTCTGGCCGCCCGGCTTCCCTTGGACGTACGCCCTGACCAGCGGGTTTCGGAGGCGGACCGTGACTGACGCGCCCCTGCGGCTGCTGCTCGCCGACGATCACCCCGTGGTGCGGGCCGGGCTGCGCGCCGTGCTGGAGACGGAGCCCGACCTGACCGTGGTCGCCGAGGCCGCCACCGCCGAGGAGGCCGTGGCGCGCGCCGCCGAGGGCGGGGTGGACGTGGTGCTCATGGACCTCCAGTTCGGCGCGGGCATGAACGGCGCGCAGGCCACCGCGGCCATCACCGCGCGGCCCGGAGCGCCGCGGGTGCTGGTGGTGACCACGTACGACAGCGACGCTGACACCGTTCCGGCCATCGAGGCCGGGGCGACCGGCTATCTGCTCAAGGACGCGCCGCCCGAGGATCTCGCCGCCGCCGTGCGCACCGCGGCCGCCGGGCGCACGACCCTGGCGCCCGCCGTCGCCGACCGCCTCATGCACCGCATGCGGGCCCCGCACACCGCGCTGACCCGCCGCGAGACGGAGGTGCTGATGCTGGTGGCCGACGGGTTGTCCAACCAGCGCATCGGGCAGCGCCTGCATCTGACCGAGGGCACCGTGAAATCACACCTGGCCCGCATCTACGCCAAGCTGGACGTGGAATCGCGCACCGCTGCGGTGGCCACGGCCACGACGCTGGGGCTCATCCGCAGGGCGGGAGGCACGCGGGGGCCCTGACCAGCGTCTCCCCCTCACACGGGGTCTGACCAGCGCGTTCCGCTCAGCGGAGCTCGGCGGCGTCAGGGCAGCTCGGAGCCGTCGGAGTAGCCCGGAGCCGTCAGGGCAGCTCGGACCCGTTGGCCGCGCCCGCCAGGCGCGGACGGGCCCAGTCCTGCTCGGGGATCGGGCCAGGGGCGTCCGGCTCGCAGGGGGCGAGGGTCGCCCACACCAGCTTGCCGCCGTCGTGGGCGTCGCAGCCCCACTCCCTGGCGACGGCCTCCACCAGGAACAGGCCGCGCCCGGACTCCGCGTCGACCCCGGGAACGTCGAAGGGCCCGGGGTGGAGCTGCCGGGATGAGGTGTCCTCGAGCGTGAGGGTCACCTCGCCGTCCGGCGTCACGGCGATCCCGCACATCGCGGTGTCGGCCCAGCGCAGAGCGTTGGTGGCCAGCTCGCTGGCGATGAGTGCGGCGTCATCGCGCAGCCCCTCCGGCACCATCTGCCGGACGCGGGCGCGTACCAGGGCTATGTCAGCGGGCGTACTCACGGGGATGTCACTGCGCATGGGCCTCGTCCTCTACGAGTGCAATGCATCCATTTCTTCACGCACCTGGCACACTATGCAACCCAACACAGTGCGATACCGCACACAGGTGCGCTGTGCTGGGGGATGCTGAGTACGGCAATACCGGGAGGGCAGGGCATGAGCCGACCCCGCAGCGGGCCCACAGCCGCGCTCCGGCTGGTCGCGCAGGCCCTGCGCGAGAGCCGCGAGGCGGCCGGGATGTCGATCGCGGCCGCAGCGGAGGCGCTGCACGTGCACACCATGACGATCTCCCGGATGGAGCGGGCGCAGACCGTCCCCAAGCGGGCGACCGTCGCGCTGCTGATGAGCCTCTACGACGTCGGCGAGTGGGAGCGCGACGCGCTGCAGGAGCAGCTCGACCGCGCGCTGGAACCGGGCTGGTGGCACCCCTACCGGCACCTGATCCCCTCCGACATGAACGGCCTGATGGACCTGGAGACCGAGGCCGAGCTGATCCGCGTCTACGCCCCCGCCGTCATCCCCGAGCCGCTGCGCGCCCCGGGCTACGCGCGCTGCCTGCTGGCCATGCGCCACCCGCACGCCGGCGCCGAGGAGATCGAGCAGCGCATAGAGCTGCTCCAGGAGCGGCAGCGGCATCGCTCGGGGCACCTGTGGGTACTGCTGGAGGAGGCGGCGCTGCACCGCCCCGTGGGCGGCAAGGAGATCATGGCCGAGCAGCGCGCCCTGCTGGAGCGGTACGCGGCGGGGCCGCAGCACGACGGGGTCACGCTCCAGTGGATCTCCGCGAAGGCCAGCCCGCACCCGCTGATGCTGTGCGGCCCCGTGGAGATCTACCGGCATCCGCACCCGCGCATCCCCGACCATCTGGTACTGCGGGGGCTGACCGAGCAGACCGTGACCGACAGCGCGGATACCGTGCTGACGCACACGGCCGCCATGGACACCGCCGCGGCCCATGCCGAAACACCCACCACGCCACTTCCCGGGAGCCCTGAATGAGCCTCCAGCCCCAGACACCCTCCAGCGCCGGATTCTGGAACGTCCTCCTCGGCGGCAAGTCCAACTACCCGGTCGACCGGGCGCTCGCGGAGGAGATGGAGCACTCGTATCCGGGTCTGTACGGACTGGCGCGCGCCTCGCGGCAGTTCCAGCAGGCGTCGATCGAGTTCCTGCTGGAGCGCGGCGTGGAGCAGTTCATCGACCTGGGCGCCGGACTGCCGCTCGCGAGCGGCAACACCCATGAGATCGCGCAGGAGATACAGCCCACCGCGCGGGTGGTGTACGTGGACAACGACCCGATCGTGCTGGCCCACGAGCGCGCCCTGCTGACCAGCCGCCCCGAGGGCCGCACCGCCTACCTGGACCTGGACTTCTACCAGCGCGAACAGGTGCTGGAGCAGGCGGGCCAGACCCTCGACCTGTCCAAGCCGGTGGGCGTGCTGTGGATGTCCACGCTCGGCCATGTGCCCGCGCAGAAGGCCCCGGCGCTGGTGCGCGACTACCTCGGCGCGCTGTCCTCGGGCAGCTATCTCGCGCTGTGCGACACGCTCTCCACCGACGGGACGATCGACACCGCGAACGAGGACTACGCGGCCAGCGGCACCCAGCCGTACACGGCCCGCAGGCGCGAGGACTTCGACGCGATCGTCGAGGGCCAGGAGGTCGTCTGGCCGCTGCACGCGCTGCCCGACCACGACGGTCAGCTCACCGAGCAGCACGGCCTGATCATCCGCACCTGACCGTCCTCCGCCCCGTCAGTGGGCGCCTCGCCCGGCAACGCCCCCGCCCCGCAACGCGACCGTCGTACGCCCGCAACACAGCGCGGGAATCGCGGCCGGTGCGGGGCGGTTGGCGTCTCACATGACGCTAGGAGTGGCACTCAACGCGAACGATCCCGTCAACCAGGTCGACGCCTCCGTGCGGCAGGCCGAGGAGGCGGCGGCAGCGGGGATCGGCTCGGTGTGGTTCGGGCAGACCTTCGGCGCCGACTCGCCCCAACTCGCGGCGCTGGTCGGCCGCGAGGTACCGGGCATCCAGGTCGGCACCTCGGCGATCCCGGTGTTCGGGCGGCATCCGCTGACCGTCTCGAGCCAGGCGCTGACCGCGCAGGCGGCCACGCACGGCCGCTACCACCTCGGCCTGGCGGTCGGCACCCGGCTGCTGGCCGAGACCGGGTACGGCATCCCCTTCGAGCGGCCCATCGGGAGGCTGCGCGAATTCCTCATCGCCCTGCGGCAGTTGACCACCACGGGGGAGGCCGACTTCCACGGCGAGCTGCTGACCGCGACCACGCCGGTCTCCGCGCGGGTGCCGGGCGCGGAGGACGGCGTTCCGCTGCTGGTCGCGGCGATGGGGCCGCAGGCGCTGCGGGCCAGCGGCGAACTGGCCGACGGCATCCTGCCCAACCTCGCAGGCCCGAAGGCGCTGGAGCAGCACATCGTCCCGGCCCTGACGGCGGCGGCCGAGGCGGCGGGCCGTCCCGCGCCGCGGGTCGTCGCGCTCGTACCCGGCGTGGTCACCGACAAGGTCGAGGAGGCCAGGGAGAGCTTCGCCCGGGACCTCGCCTTCTACGACCAGATCCCCTCGTACGCCCGCTCCGTCGAGCAGTCAGGCGGCACCCGCTCGGCCGACCTGGCGGTGGTCGGCGACGAAAAGCAGATCACCGAAGAGGTGCGCCGCTACCGCGACGCCGGAGCGACCGAGATCGTCTTCACCTACACCCACGCGGCCGGCGAAGCGGACAGGCTCCGCACGTGGGAGCTGCTGGGCGAGCTCGCGGGCTGACCGCTCGCCGACGGCGCGGGGCCGGGGCGCGGACGGCGTGAGGCCGGAAGGAGATGACGCAGGCGAAGGCGACCGCCCACACGGCCTTCGGCTGCCGGAACGGGCTCGCGCCCCGAGGGGCGGGGGAATCCACAACCCGCTTATGCATGCGCCCATGACGCGTTTACGTGTAGCACGAAACAAATGGTGTGCCCCGCGCGTGGCCCGCGCTCAGTCCCCGGCCAGGGTCTCGCCCAGGGCGGTGCGTTCGTAGCGTACGGACCGGCCTGTACGCGTCCCCGTGACCAGACCAGATGCGCGCAGCACCGCCAAGTGGCCGCCCACCGCGCCCAGGCTGAGCCCCAGTTGGCGGACGAGCTGCGTGGTCGTCGCCGGTACCGCGAGCGCCCGCAGCACCTGGGCGCGAGCCGGGCCGACCAGCCGCGCCAGCGCCGCCGCACCGCCCTGCGCGGGCGGCGGTCCGAGCAGGGCGGCGACGCCGCGCGCCGGATACACCAGGGCGTACGGCCAGGGCGGATCGACGTAGCTGATGAGCGTGCCGAAGACGGTCGGCATCAACAGGAGCCCCCTGCCGCCCAGTTGGTGCCGCTCCCACACGGTCCGGGAACCGGTGCGCACCTCGATCACGCCCTCGGCCCCCTCGGAGCGCCAGGCCACCCGCGGGTCGAGGTCGGAGAGCGCCGCGGCCCAGCCGTACATGGCGAGGTGCCCGGCACGGTGCACCAGATCGCGCTCCAGCACTGTACGCAGCCGCGGCCAGTCGGGCCCGACCAGCGCGTACCAGGTCGCCTCGACCGCGTCCGCGAGGCGGGTGCGCACGTCGGGAGCGTCCAGGATGCGCTGGACGCGGCGCGGCGGCGTACGCATCCCGGCCAGGTTGCGGGCGATCTCCGCGCGGACCTGGTGCGGCGGGGTGGCGCGCACCGCGGCGAGCTCGCCGGCGAAGTCGGCGTCGGGGCCCGAGGGCGGCGGGTGGACGAAGTCGGCGTTGTAGCCGCCGTGGCGGAACAGCGCCGTCAGCGCCTCGACCGCGGGCGTCTCGCGCAGCAGCCGTTCGTAGCGCGGCGCGATGCGGTCCGCCCAGGGGCGCAGCGCTCCCGCGGGCTGTTTGCCCGACGCGACGCGCAGCGCGTTCATCGCCTCGCCCAGCGGCGAGATCGCGTAGCGCGTGTGCGCCACGTCGACGGGACCCACCTCGATGGCAAGCATCTTTCGCCTCCGCGCGAAAGGTTAACGCCGCCGCGCGCGCCGCCCCGAAGCTGTCCGGCATGACGACCCCTCAGACGGAAGACCGGTCCGGACCTCCGGCGGCACCGGCGCGCGCCACCTACCGCGAGGTGTTCGCTGTACGCCAGTTCCGGGTGCTGTTCACCGGCTACGCGCTCTTCCTCGCCGGCGAGACGGTGAAGATGCTCGCGCTCTCGGTGACCGTCTACGCCGGCACCGGCTCGCCCCTGGTGGCCGCGCTCTCGTACGTCGCCGGCTTCCTCCCGTACGCGCTCGGCGGCACGCTGCTGCTCGCGTACGCCGACCGGTGGCCGCCGCGCGCCGTCATGGTGGGCTACGACCTGGTGCGCGCGGCGGTCGCCGCGGTGCTCGCCGCGGGGCTGCTCTCCCCCACCGCGACGCTGTTGCTGGTGTTCGTGACGGGCATCCCCAGCGCCGTCGCCTCGGGAGCGCGCAGCGCGCTGCTGCCCGAACTGCTCGACGGCGACCGCTACGTGCTCGGCCGCGCCGTGTTCTCCATGACCTCCGGCGGCACCCAGGTGCTCGGCTTCGCGATGGGCGGGACGCTGATCGCCGCGCTCGGCCCGCACGGCACGCTCTGGATCACCGCAGCGAGCTGCCTCCTGTCCGCCGCGCTGCTGCGGCTGCGGCTGGTCGGGCGCCCGGGGCGCGGGGCGGGCGGACGGCTCAGTCGCCGGGCGGCCGAGGAGCACGGGCGCGCGGCCGTCGGGAGTCACGGCGTGCGGGAGACCTGGCGTGTCAATCGGGAGCTGCTGCGCCGGCCGGCGATCCGTTCGCTGCTGCTGGCGCAGTGGCTGCCGCCCGCGCTCATCGTCGGTGCCGAGGGCGTGCTCGTCCCGTACGCCGCACGGGCCGGCATGCCGGACGCGGCCGGGCTGCTGTTCACCGCCGTGGCGCTCGGCATGCTGACCGGCGACCTCGCGGTCGGACGGCTGGCGCCCCCTGAACGGAGGGAGCGGCTGGCCGCGCCGCTGGCGCTGCTGCTCGGCGCGCCGCTGCTCGGCTTCGCGTTCGCGCCGGGGCCCGTCGTCGCGGCACTGCTGCTCGCCGCGTCAGGGTTCGGGGTCGCGTACCAGCTCGGGCTGGCCCGCCGCTTCCTGCACGCGGTGCCGGAGGCGCACCGGGGTCAGGCGTTCGGGCTGCAGTTGACCGGGACCATGACCTTGCAGGGGCTGTTCGCGGCCGGCGCCGGCGCACTGGGCGAGGCCGTGGCGCCGGGCCTGGTCGTCGGCGCGGCAGGCGCGGCGTCCCTGCTCGCCGTCGTCTGCCTCTGGCGGGTGCTCACGGCGCCACGCGGGACGTAATCGCACACGCGTTCGCTTCTGGGGTTAGAGTGGCCGCATGGCCGCACCACTCCAGGGCTCACCGCTCCAGGGCTCGCTGTTCGACCAGGACGAGGACATCCGCCTCGCGCCGCTCAGCGGCGTGCGGCGGACCGTGCTCGGCGCCGGCGCGTGGGTGGACCTGCTCCCCGGCTGGCTGCGCGGCGCCGACGCCCTCGCCGAGGAGCTGTACGCGTCCGTACCGTGGCGCGCCGAGCGGCGGCAGATGTACGAGCGCGAAGTGGACGTGCCCCGGCTGCTCGCCTTCTACCGGGAACGGGACGCGCTGCCGCACCCCGTGCTGGAGGAGGCCAGGAGCGCACTCGGCGCCCACTACGCCGACGAGCTCGGCGAACCGTTCACCACCGCCGGGCTCTGCCTCTACCGCGACGGCCGGGACAGCGTCGCCTGGCACGGGGACCGGAACGGCCGCTCCTCGCGCGAGGACACCATGGTCGCCATCCTCTCCGTCGGCACCCCGCGCGATCTCGCGCTGCGCCCCCGCGGCGGCGGCCCGGCGGCGATGCGGCTGCCCCTGGGACACGGCGACCTGCTCGTCATGGGCGGCTCGTGCCAGCGGACGTGGGAGCACGCGGTCCCCAAGTCGGGCCGGGCCGTCGGCCCGCGCATCAGCATCCAGTTCCGGCCGCGCGGGGTGAGCTGAGACGGCCCGCCCGGCGCACACCGCCCAACTGGTGCCGGTTTTACGGGTGTTGACACCACTCCCCTCACCCACGAGCCCGTATGTGCATCTATACATCGCATGTATAGCCGTGGTGTAGAGTGGCCGACGTTGTCCGTGAACGCGACGAAGGAGGGGTGCGGTGCACGCGGAGTTCTCCGACCGGCAGCTCGAGGCCCTGCTGCACCGGGCAGAGGCCGAGTCGCTGCACGCCCTGGCCGCCGTATGCGCCGGCGGCGAACCGGCCCTGCGAAGACTGCCGGACCTGCCGGCTCCGCCGGGCCTGCCGGGTCGCACGGCACGCTCGCACCGCACGCCGTTCCCGTACGCCGCTCCGGCACCGGACCCCTACGGCCCCGTCCTGCTGCCGCCCGGCGCGGGCCGCGGCGAGGGCGAAGAGCACCCGTTCTCCGGCATGACGCTGCTCGACCTCACGGTGCAGGCGCGGCGGCGGCTCTCCCCCGCGCGGCCCGAGGAGCTGGGCGCCGCGTTCCTCGACCACGACCTGCTCGGCCTCCGCCTCCTGGGATTGGAACGGGCCCTCGCGGCGCGCCGCCCCGGCAAGCTGCTGCTCACCTTCGCCGCCGCGGCGCGCTCCTCCGCACGCGCCGCCCTCCGCGCACTGCCGGTGGGCCAAAGCCCCGCACTGCGCGCCGAGTTGGAGTGGGTCGCCTCGGCCATGGACGCGGCGCACACCACCGTGCTGCTGAGCCTCCAGCCCCAGTAGAGCGCGCAGTGCCCGCGCCGTATGCGTACACCGCATTGCGGCTCCGTGAAGCCCGCGCCGATCACGCCCCCACCGGCGCTTTCCTGTGGTGGGCTGGAGTCATGGCCCTTCTCGTCGCCCGGCGCCACGTGGACTACGGGCGCCTCGCCAGCGCCGCGTGTCGCCCCGCGCGCTGACCAGCACACCGCGGCACTGATCCGCGTACGGTCGCGCTGACCTGCGTGTCGGCCGCGCCCACGCGCGGTACCGCAGCGCCGGCACACCGCGCGACCATCGCAGCCGCGCGCCGCATCCCGTGCGCCGTACACGGCACCGCACCCCGCACGCCGCATGCGGCATCCCGTACGCCTCCCGTACGAAGCCGCCCGCGCCACACGCCGTACGCGCACCCCGTACGCCACAAGCCGCCAGCCCACCCCACGTACCCCTCGAGCGCCAGGGAGCACCCCGTCATGCCCGAATCCAGCAGCCCGCAGCCCGTCGACGCCGTCAGCGCGGGGCACACGCCCGAGGCCGGCGAGGCCCAGGAGCCCACCCCCGCCTGGTCGTTCGAGACGCGGCAGATCCACGCCGGGGCCGAGCCCGACCCGACGACCGGGGCGCGGGCGACGCCCATCTACCAGACGACCTCGTTCGTCTTCCGGGACACCCAGCACGCGGCCGACCTGTTCTCGCTGGCCGAGCCGGGCAACATCTACACCCGTATCCACAATCCGACGCAGGACGTGTTCGAGCAGCGCATCGCCGCGCTGGAGGGCGGAGTGGCGGCGGTCGCGCTCTCCTCGGGGCAGGCGGCCGAGACCCTCGCGCTGCTCACCCTCGCGGGGAGCGGCGACCACGTGGTGTCCAGCACGTCGCTGTACGGGGGCACGTACAACCTCTTCCGGCACACGCTGCCCAGGTTCGGCATCGAGGTCAGCTTCGTGGAGGACCCCGACGACCTGGACGCCTGGCGTGCCGCGATCCGCCCGGAGACCAAGGCCCTGTTCGGCGAGACCCTGGGCAACCCGCGCGGCGACGTGCTCGACGTGCGGGGCGTGGCCGACATCGCGCACGAGGCGGGCGTGCCGCTGATCGTGGACAACACGGTGCCGACTCCGTACCTGCTGCGGCCCATCGAGCACGGCGCGGACGTCGTGGTGCACTCGGCGACCAAGTTCCTCGGCGGGCACGGCAACGCGATCGCCGGGGTCGTCGTGGACGGCGGCACCTTCGACTTCGGCGCGGGCGAACGGGCCGCGCGCTTCCCCGACTTCCACGAGCCCGACCCGAGCTACCACGGGCTGCGCTACTGGCCGGACCTCGGGCCCTCGGCGTACGCGGTCAAGCTGCGGGTGCAGTTGCTCCGCGACCTGGGCCCGGCGCTCTCGCCGCACAGCGCGTTCCTGCTGCTCCAGGGCGTGGAGACGCTGAGCCTGCGCATCGCGCGGCACTCGGCCAACGCGCAGGCCCTCGCCGAATGGCTGGAGCAGCGCGACGAGGTGGCCGCGGTCCACTATCCGGGACTGCCGTCCAGCCCCTGGTATCAGGTGGCCGACCAGTACCTGCCCCAGGGCGCGGGCGCCGTGCTCTCCTTCGAGCTGCGCGAGGGCGCGGAGGCGGGCAAGCGGTTCGTGGACGCGGTGCGGCTCTTCAGCCACCTGGCCAACATCGGCGACGTCCGCAGCCTCATCATCCACCCCGCCTCCACCACCCACAGCCAACTCGACGAGGAGCAACTGGCCGCCACGGGCGCGAGCCCCGGGCTGGTCCGGCTGTCGGCCGGTCTCGAACACATCGAGGACCTCAAGGCCGACCTGGAGTCCGGTTTCCGCGCGGCGAAGGGAGCCGCGTCCTGACGGCCTCGCCGCCCGTCGCCACTCCCCTCCCGCCCGCCACCGGCGCCTGGCGGGAGGGGGACCCGGCGGGCCGCCGCCGCTGGTACGACCGCCGTACGCCGCTGCCGCTGGAGGCCGGCGGCGAACTGCCCGCGCTGCGCCTGGCGTACGAGACCTGGGGTCGGCTCGCCCCTGACGGCTCCAACGCGGTGCTGGTCGAACACGCGCTGACCGGCGACAGCCACGCGGCTGGTGCGACAGGCCCCGGCCACCCCTCGTCCGGCTGGTGGGACGGGCTGATCGGCCCTGGAAAGGCTCTGGACACGGACGAGTTGTTCGTCGTGGTGCCCAACGTGCTGGGCGGCTGCCAGGGGTCGACGGGACCCGCCTCGCCGCGCCCGGACGGGCGGCGCGCATGGGGCGGCGACTTCCCCTTTCTCACCCAGCGAGACCAGGTGTCCGCCGAAGCGGGACTGGCCGACGCGCTGGGCATCGAGCGCTGGGCGCTGGTGGTGGGCGGCTCCATGGGCGGAATGCGCGCGCTGGAGTGGGCGGTCACCTTCCCATCCCGTACAGGCGCGCTCCTGGTACTGGCAGCACCTGCCGCCACGGGAGCCGAGCAACTAGCCTTGGCATCGGTGCAGTTGCACGCCATCCGCTCCGACCCGTACTGGCGCGGCGGCCACTACCACGCGGCACCCGGCGGGCAGGGCCCGCACGCAGGGCTCGGCCTGGCCCGGCGCCTTGCCCACCTCAGCTACCGCAGCGGGCCCGAGCTCCAGGCCCGCTTCGGCCGCGCGCCGCAGGGTGCCGAGGACCCCTGGCGCGGCGGCCGTTACGCGGTGGAGTCCTACCTCGACCACCACGCGGAGAAGCTGGTGCGCCGTTTCGACGCGGCCAGCTATGCGCTGCTCACCGAGGCGATGAACGCGCACGACATCGGGCGCGGGAGGGGCGGAACGGCCGCCGCGCTGCGCCGCTTCACCGGCCCGGCGCTGGTCGCCGGCGTCGACTCGGACCGCCTCTACCCGCCGCACCAGCAGGCGGAGCTCGCCGCGGCCCTCCCCGGCGCCGACGCTCACCGGGTGATCGAATCGCCGTACGGGCACGACGGGTTTCTGATCGAGACCGATCACGTGGGCGCACTCGTACGGGAGTTGCTGTGGTGAGGGCAGCCAGGAGCGCGCCGTGCGCGTCCACCCCGGTCCCGTTCAGCGGACAGGCCGTCTCATATTTCGGGAACGCATTGTCTTGGGCAGCCCCGTGGTCCACTCTTTCCCCATGCCGCGTCATCAGCACTTCTCCGAACACGTCAGCTTCCGGCTGGCGTTGATCGGCGTGCACGCACACGCGGTGTCCGACATCCACTGTCGCTGAACCGCCCGGCTCCGTACGGGCGTTCCCGCCGCGCCCGCGTCTCCCGCGGGCCCGCGGCCTCTCCCACGCCACCCTCGTCGGTGCGCCGTTCCGCGGTTCAGCTCCCGTGTCCCACGCCCGAAGGCGCCCGCCCCGCGCGGGCTCCTCCGGCCGTCGCGGCCCGTGCGGCTGCCTGCCCAGGACGGCGCATCCCGTCCGAAAGGCACCTTTCATGCGCGTCCCCCTCCCGATACCCAGACCGTCTGCGTCCGGCCGCCGTACGATGCGGACCACGGCCACCCTCGGCGCCACCCTGGCCCTGCTCGCCGGGGTCGCCGGATGCGCCGGGCCGCAGGACGCGGCCGACGGCGCCTCGGGCAAGCCGGCCAAGGGCGGGAAGCTGACCGTGCTCAACACCGAGCCGCAGTCCGACTTCGACCCGGCGCGGCTCTACACCTCGGGCGGCGGCAACGTGCCCTCGCTGGTGTTCCGCACCCTCACCACCCGCAAGCGCGCGGACGGTGCGGCGGGCACCAAGGTGGTGCCCGACCTGGCCACGGACACCGGCTCGCCCAGCAAGGGCGCCACAGTGTGGACGTACCATCTCAAGAAGGGCCTGACCTACGAGGACGGCTCCCCCATCACCGCGGCCGACATCAAGTACGGGGTGGAGCGCTCCTTCTCGCCCGAACTCTCCGGCGGCCCGCCGTACTTGCGGGAGTGGCTGGTCGGCGGCGACACATACCAGGGCCCCTTCGGAAAGAAGGGCAAGGGAAGCGGCAGGAAGTCGCTCGACTCGATCGAGACGCCGGACGCGCACACCATCCGCTTCCAGCTCAAGAAGCCGGTCGGTGACTTCCCCTACCTCGCGACCCTGACGCAGTTCGCCCCCGTACCGGCAAAGAAGGACACCGGAACCGAGTACGAGAAGCACCCGGTTTCGTCAGGCCCGTACAAGGTGGTGTCCAACAGCAACGACGGCGAGCGGCTGCGACTGGACCGCAATCCGCACTGGTCGGCGAAGAACGACGATCAGCGCAAGGCGTACCCGGACACCGTCGACGTGCGCTCGGGCCTGGACGCGGCGGTCATCAACCAGCGCCTGTCGACCAGTTCGGGCGAGGACGCCAAGGCCGTGACCACCGACACCAACCTGGGCCCGGCCGAGCTCGCGCAGATCGGCTCGGACCCGGCGCTCAAGAAGCGCGTCGGCGTGGGCCACTTCGGCTACACCAACTACCTGGCGTTCAACCCGAAGGTGAAGCCCTTCGACAAGCCGGAGGTGCGGAAGGCGGTCTCGTACGCGATCGGGCGCCGCAGCGTGATCAACGCGGCGGGCGGCTCCTCGCTCGCCGAGCCCGCGACCACGTTCCTGCCGAACCAGAAGGCGCTGGGCTACAAGCCGTACGACCACTTCCCGGCCGGCGAGAACGGGAATCCGGGCAAGGCCGAGGAGCAGCTCAAGAAGGCGGGTTACGCGCACGGGCTGAGCATCACGCTCACGCACTCCACCGAGGAGGGCGAGACCGGGCCGAAGATCGCGACCGCGGTGCAGCAGTCGCTGGCCAAGGCCGGGATCAAGGTGAAGCTCAAGGGGCTGGAGAACAACGCCTTCGACGAGAAGCGGCAGGACGCGGACGACTCGCCCGGCTTCTTCCTGAGCCGCTGGGGCGCTGACTGGCCCGCCGGTTACCCGTTCCTCGCGCCGATCTACGACGGGCGGCAGATCGTCAGGGACGGCGCCAACTTCAACCACGCGCAGCTCGACGACCCGTCCGTGAACAGGCAGTTCGACGCGATCAGCAAGCGCACCGACCTGGCGGAGGCCGCGAAGCAGTGGGGCGCCCTCGACTCGAAGATCGGCGAACAGGCCCTGGCCGTGCCGCTGTTCCACCCCGTCTACCAGCGGCTCGTCGGCAAGGACGTCAAGAACGTGGTGATCAGCGACTGGACCGGCGTGCTGGACGTGGCGCAGGTGGCGGTGCGCTGATGGCGGAGGACGTCCTCACCCCCGGGGCGGCGGGCACCCGCGCCGCCCCGGCCCGGGCCCCGGGAGCCGGCGGCCTGCTGCGGCGGCTGCGCGGGCGGCCCGCGGCCGTGGCCTCGGCCGCCGTCCTGGCCGTGCTCGTGCTCGCTGCGCTGGCCGCGCCGCTGCTCAACGCGCTGACCGGTCAGGATCCGTACACGTACCACGACGGGCTCATCGACTCGGCGCGCGGCGGCGCGCCCACCGGCGCCTTCGGCGGTGCGAGCGCCGAGCACTGGCTCGGCGTCGAACCGGGCACCGGGCGCGACCTGCTGGCCAGGCTGCTGTCGGGGGCGCGCATCTCGCTGCTGGTGGCGGCCGGCGCGACCGCGCTGCAACTCGCGGTCGGACTGATCGTGGGCCTGGCCGCCGGGCTCGGCGCGCGCTGGGCCGACCAGGTGCTGGGCCGGATCACCGACGTGATGGTGGCACTGCCGATGCTGGTACTGGCCATCGCGCTGACCACCGTCGTCCCCGACTCCTTTCCCAGACCATTGCTGCTGGTGCTGGTCATGGGCCTGCTCAACTGGGGCGGCACGGCCCGCATCGTGCGCGCCCAGTCGCTCTCGCTGCGCGGTCTCGACTTCGTCGCGGCGGCCAGGCTGGGCGGTTCGCATCCGCTGCGGGTCGTACGGAGGGAGCTGCTGCCCTCGCTGGCCGCGCCGGTGATCACGTACGCGGCGATCCTGCTCCCGGCCAACATCGTGCTGGAAGCGTCCCTGTCCTACCTGGGCATCGGGGTGCAGCCGCCCACCCCGTCGTGGGGGCAGATGCTGTCGACGGCGACGACGTGGTTCCGCGCCGACCCGATGTACGTGCTGCTGCCGGCCGGGCTGCTGTTCGCCACCGTGCTCGCGTTCACGGTGCTGGGCGACGCGGTGCGCACCGCGCTGGACCCGCGCGAGGCCGCCCGGCTGCGGGTGGGCACGCGCAAGGAGAAGAAGAACCGTGACTGACCAACTCACCTACGCAGAACCGGAGTTGAGCAGCTCCGAGACGCCGGACAGGCCCCGCGCCGCACGGTCCGCGCTGTCCGTGCTCTCCGTTCCGCCCGGCCCGCGCTTCGCCGCGAAGCGACTGCTCGGCGCTGTCCTGGTACTGCTGGTGCTGTCCCTCGCGCTGTACGCGCTCTTCTACCTGCTGCCGGGCAACCCCGCGCAGCTCGCCTGCGGTGAGCGGTGCAGCCCGCAGCAGGTGGCGCAGGTGCGCGAGCGGCTGGGCCTCGACGAGCCGGTGTACGCACAGTATCTGCACTTCCTCCAGGGCCTGTTCGCCGGGCGCGACTACTCCGCCGGCACCGGGCTGCGGCACTGCGCCGCGCCCTGCCTGGGCCTCTCGCACCAGAACGACGAGGAGGTCACCGCGCTGATCCTGGAGGGGCTGCCCACCACCGTCTCGCTCGCCGCGGGCGCGCTGGTGGTATGGACGGTGCTGGGCATCGGCACCGGGCTGCTCTCCGCGCTGCGCCGCGGCGGGCTCACCGAACGCGCGCTGACCGTCCTGACCTTGGCCGGGACCGGCACGCCCGTGTTCATCCTGGGCCTGCTCCTGCTCATGGCCGTGTGCGCCTACCTCCAGTGGCTGCCCTTCCCGTCCTATGTCCCGCTGTCCCAGGATCCCGAGCAGTGGGCCTGGAACATGCTGCTGCCGTGGCTGACGCTGGGGCTCTTCGAGAGCGCCAAGTACGCGCGGATCACCCGCTCCTCCACGCTGGAGGTGCTGGCCGAGGACCACATCCGCACCTTCCGCGCGTACGGGCTGAGCGAACGGGCCGTCGTCTCCCGGCACGCGCTGCGCGGCGCGCTGCCCCCGGTCCTCGCGCTCTCGGCGCTGGACGTCGGCACCATGCTCGGCGGCGCGATGCTCACCGAGCAGCTCTTCGGCCTGCCCGGGCTCGGCAAGCTGCTCATCGACAGCGTCCACAAGGTGGACCTGCCGGTGGTCGTCGGCGTCATCCTCGTCATCGGTACGGCCGTGGTGCTCGCCAACACCGTCGCCGACCTCCTCACCGCACTGGCCGACCGGAGGGTGGTCCTCTCGTGAACGCGCACACCACGGGCACACCAGGGCCGGGGGAGCCCCTCGTCGAGGTCTCGCAGTTGACCGTCGACTTCCCGGCCGGCGAGGAGTACGTACGCGCAGTCGACGGGCTCTCGTTCCGCGTCGCCGCAGGTCAGGCACTGGGCATCGTCGGCGAGTCGGGCTCGGGCAAGAGCACGGCGGCCGCCGCGCTGCTCGGCCTGCACCGGGGCACCGGCGCGCGGGTCACCGGAACGGTACGGGTCGGCGGCACCGATGTGGGTGACGCGCCGGCCCGCGAGCTGCGGCGGCTGCGGGGGCCCGGTGCGGCGATGGTGTTCCAGGACCCGTTGTCCTCGCTCGACCCGTACCTGGCTGTGGGCGACCAGATCGCCGAGGTCTACCGGGCGCACACGCCGGGCGCCTCGCGCCGGGCCGCGCGGGAACGCGCCGTCCGGGTCCTGGAGCGGGTCGGCATTCCGGACGCGGCACGCCGTGCGAGGTCGCGGCCGCACGAGTTCAGCGGAGGGATGCGGCAGCGCGCCGTGCTGGCCATGGCGCTGGCCTGCGAGCCGCGGCTGCTGGTGGCCGACGAGCCGACGACCGCGCTGGACGTGACCGTGCAGGCGCAGATCCTCGACCTGCTGCACGAGCTGCGCGCCGAGACGGGTATGGGCCTGGTCCTGGTATCCCACGACCTGGGAGTGGTCGCGGGCAGCGTGGAGGAGACGCTGGTGCTGCGCGAGGGCCGCGCGGTCGAACACGGCCCGGTGGCACGGGTGCTGGGCGAGCCCGAGCACCCCTATACGCGCGCGCTGCTGGCGGCGGTGCCGAGGGTGGAGTCGGCGGGTGTGCGGGAAGCGTCGCCCCGGGTGCGGGAGGGGGTGTCGTACGAGGGCCGTGAGCCATCGCGCGAGGGCGGCCCGCTGCTCGAAGCCGCCGGGCTGCGGCGGGAGTTCGGGCGGCGTGCCCGGCGTACCGTCGCCGTCGACGGGGTCTCGCTCACCGTCGCGCCGGGCGAGACGCTGGGCGTGGTCGGCGAATCCGGCAGCGGCAAGACCACCCTGGGCCGCATGCTGGTCCGGCTGCTGGAGCCCTCCGAGGGCACGGTCGGCTATCGCGGACACGAGCTGACCGGGGTGCGCAGCGATGTGCAGATGGTCTTCCAGGATCCGGTCTCCTCGCTCAACCCCCGCCGCAGCGTGGGCGAGTCCATCGCCGACCCGCTCCGCGCCGCCGGGCGGCTGGGCGACGCGGAGATCCGCGCCCGTGCCCGGGAGCTGATGGAGCGGGTCGGCCTGGATCCGGGGCGCTACGACGCCTATCCGCACGAGTTCAGCGGCGGGCAGCGGCAGCGCGTGGGCATCGCCCGCGCGCTGGCACCCTCACCGCGGCTCCTGGTGTGCGACGAACCGGTCTCAGCCCTCGACGTCACCACCCAGGCCCAGGTCCTCGACCTGCTCGACGGCCTGCGCCGCGACCTGGGCCTGGCCCTCGTACTGATCTCGCACGACCTGGCGGTGGTACGTCAGGCGGCGGACCGGGTGCTGGTGATGCGGGGAGGGCGTGTCGTGGAGGAGGGGCCGGCCGAGCGCGTATACGGGGACCCGCAACACCCCTACACCCAGTCCCTGTTGGCGGCCGTACCCGTACTGGACCCGTCGGTCGCGGCCGACCGCCGCGCGGCCCGCCGCGAGCGCGGGGGTGAGCGGCGGCCGGTGCCGGTGGGCTAGTGGCCGGCGCGGACCCGGCGCCCCGCTCGGCCTCGACGCTGCCGAGCGCCCCGGGTCCGCCGGCCATCGCCCCGTACGCCACCTGCCTCGCACCTCGTACGGAGGTACGCCGCGAGGCCCCGGCGTGGGCGGTCATCTGCGACGCGCGGGGCCCCGGCGGAGCCCGGGTGTCCGCCGGGGGCCGTGGTTGACTGCTGGCGTCTCCCCCACTCCTCCCCTTGCCCCCCTTGGAGCAGCAGCATGGCCATCCCCGCCGACCAGCTCTCAGACCCCGCCGTCCGCGCCCTGGTCACCGCGCTGAACGCCAACGACCAGCAGGCTTTCTACGCGGCACTGACGCCGGACGCGAGCATGTCCGACGACGGTTCGGAACGCGATCTGCGCCAGTGGGCCGACCGCGAGATCTTCTCCTCCAACGGCCGCATGGACGTGGAGTCGGAGTCCGACGACGGCCGGACCCTGGTCGCGGACTACAGCAACGACACCTGGGGAGCCATGCGCACGCGCTGGCAGTTCTCGGTCGCCGACGGGAAGGTCAGCCGCTTCGAGACCGGCCAGGCGTAAGGGTCACGGCGCCTCAGACGGCTGCGCGCGCCGACTGCCGCTCCGCCGCCTCGACCGTCTGCGTCAGCAGGGTGGCGATGGTCATGGGACCGACGCCACCCGGTACGGGGGTGATGAGCCCGGCCCGTTCGCGGGCGGTCTCGAAGTCCACGTCGCCGACGTTGCCCGGGTTGGACCCCGCGTCGATCACGACGGCGCCCGGCTTCACGTCCGCACCGGCGATGAAGCGCGGGCGCCCGACCGCCGCGATCAGCACGTCGGCCTGCCTCACCTGCGCGGACAGGTCGCGGGTGCGCGAGTGGCAGTACGTCACCGTGGCGTTGCGCTCCAGGAGCAGCATGCCGGCTGGCTTGCCCAGGATCGCGCTGCGGCCCACGACCACGGCGTGCTTGCCGGACAGCTCGACCTCGTACTCGTCCAGCAGGCGCATGATGCCGCCCGGCGTGCAGGACACGAAGCCCGGCAGGCCGAAGCTCATCGCGGCGAACGAGCTCAGGGTGACCCCGTCCACGTCCTTCTCCGGCGCGATCGCCTCGAACGCGGCCCGCTCGTCGATGTGGTCGCCGACCGGATGCTGGAGCAGGATGCCGTGCACGCCCGGGTCCTGCGAGAGCTCGGTGATCTTCTCGACCAGCCCGGCGGTGGTGATCGAGGCGGGCAGCGGCACGTGGCGGGACTCGATGCCGGCCTTCGCGCAGCGGTTGCGCTTCATCCGCACGTACTTCTCGGAGGCCGGGTCGTCGCCGACCAGCACGGTGGCCAGGCAGGGCGCGGTGCCGGTGGCTTCGCGTACGCGGGCCGCTCCGGCTCCGGCCTCCTCGACGAGGCGCTGCGCGAGCGCCTTCCCGTCCATCAGCCGGGCTCCGTCGGTCGCCTCGGTCGCGCCTGTCGTCGTCGCGGTCATGCACTGCTCCCAAGCGTTCACGGTGGATCGCCCAGGCGCACGGCATTCGACAACTGCAGTCAGACCGCTCCCCGGTGGTACTCCACCTCGACGCGCCAGTCACGGCCCGGGGGAAGTCTAACGGAGGGGGTACGGAGGGGCCCGAGCGGGCGTTCGCCCCAGCCGTCCCCCCTCCCCGTAGGCACGCCGTCATGCCGGGGACGGCGCCCGGCGGCGGTGTCTCACGCCTCCCCCCGTGCCATCGCCAGGAGGTGGTCCAGTACGGAGGGGTCGGCTCGGACTCCGTCGTGGGCGTGGGCGTTGGTGATCCAGGGGCGCAGGCCGCGTATCCGGGAGGCCGTTTCGAGGGACTGCTCGCGGTCCACGAACATGTCGTCGTAGTAGACGGCGGCGGCCACCGGCACCTCGTTGGCGGCGAGCCGGTCCAGGTCGTACAGAGCCGGCCAGTCGGTGCGCCGGGCCAGCGCCTCGGCCGCCCCGCGCAGCGGCACCAGCGCGGGGTCCTCCTCGAACTGCCACGGGTAGATCATCTCGCCGGTGAAGCGCAGCGGCCCCCCGCCCTCCGCGTCGAACTCGGGGAACTCCGCGCGCACCCGGTGCGCCGACCACGCGGTGGCCCGGCCGCCCTGCGCGTAGATCGGCTCGTGCAGCACGGCGTACAGCGGGCGCGGCGCGCAGGAGAGCGCGGCGTCCACCCCGCGCAGGAAGGGGTCGGAGAGGCGCGGCCCTTCGGGGCCCTCTACGAAGGCGGTCTCCAGGAGGTAGTGGAGGCTGTCGAAGCCGGAGGAGGTGCCGAAGGTGATGCCCATGGTCTGGAAGCGGCGTACGGACAGCCGTTCCCCCGAGGGCATGCGCACGTCGTGCGCGGCGAGGTGCGCGGCCACAGCGTCGGCGAGTTCCTGGTCGCCGGGGTAGCGAGCGAAGTAGCGCTCGTTGTGGGCGAGAGCGCGCCGGTACGCGGCGCGGTAGACGTCGTCGGCGTGCCCGGTGAGGGTGGGCAATCCGCCCGTGATCAGGGCCTGTTCGAGCCCCTCCGGCGCGTGGCTGAGGTAGGTCACGGCGCAGAAGCCGCCGAAGCTCTGGCCGAGTACGGTCCAGGGGCGGTCGCCCTGGAGGGCCCGGCGCAGGAGTTCGGCGTCCCGCACGATGGCGTCGGCGCGGAAGTGCGCGAGGTAGTCGGCCGCGTCGGCGCGGCCCGCGAGGGTGGTGCGGTCGGCGGGCGCGGAACGGCCCGTTCCGCGCTGATCCATGAGCACGACCCGGTAGTCCTCGAGCGCCCTGCGCAGCCAGGCACCGGCCGCGTTGGGCCGCTCGGCGCGCCCGCCGGGCCCGCCCTGGAGCCACAACAGGCGGGGCAGCTCCCGGTGTTCGCTGCCCGCCGCGACGACCTCGCGCGCGAAGAGGGAGAGCTGCGGGCCGTCGGGCTGCGCGTGATCGAGGGGTACGGGGAGCGTGTGATCGGTGCAGACGAGGCCGCTGTGGCGGTAGGTGCGGCCGACCGTGGAGGCGGCGGTGGAAGTGGTCATGTGTGCTCCGTTGCTCGGCGGTCATGAGGGGGCCGCGCCCCGCGTGTAAGGGACAGTGACGGGGCGCGGCCGGACAAGCGGTCAGCGTCCCCTCAGTACCCCGCGACCCCCAACTCGCGGCAGATCTTCACCAGTTCGGGATGCACGTACACCCCGTCCTTCTCGACGCACTCGCCGTCCAGGTAGATCGACGGGCCGACCACCGAGCCGTCGGTGTGCGCGGCGGCCACCCACGGCTCGCCGCCGATCCAGGCGCCCTTGGTGCCGATGCCGAGTTCGACGCAGCCGAAGACGCGCTCGTCCTCCACGATGCGTCCGGTGGGCGCGGGCACCCCGGGGTTGAAGCCGAGCGACCAGTGGGCGATGCGGTACATGTTCGGGTCGTCCCAGGACTCCATCCAGCTCCGGAACACGTCCGCGTCCTGGCCGCCCTCGATCGCGGTCACCACGCCCCGCTCGACCGTCAGCCGCACCGGCGAACGCAGCAGGCCGAGCTGGTCCGGCGGCCACAGCGCGCCGTCGAAGACGAGGACGCCGTCCTGGGTCTCCTCCAGGGGGTTCCAGGAGATCTGGCCGGAGAGCATGACCGTCTCGCCGGGCTTCTCGGCCGGCTTGCCGCGCAGGTTGACCGGGCGGTCGCCGTTGCGGCCCACGATGTCGGTGCCGTTGGGCGAGGTGATGCGCACCTCCTCGGCCTGCTCCAGGAGCCTGACCAGCGCCTTTCCGAGCCGCATCACGCCCTGGAAGTCGGGGCGTCCGACGGTGGCGACGAGCATGTGCACGTCCATGGCGGTGAGGTTGGTGTAGCGGCAGCCGTTGGCCATGGCCGCGCGGAAGGCGTCGGAGTGCATGAGGTACGAGACGGCGAACTCGATCCACACGTCCGCGTCCGCGATCGCCCCGGCGACAGGCCGCGGCGGTTCCATGGAGGAACTCGGCAGGGTCTCGGACCACACCACCACCGGGTGCGCCCCGGCGGCGGCGACGGCCTGCGCGGTCGCGTCGACCACGCGCCGGTCGCTGCTGGTGTCGCCGGTCAGCACGACGTGCTCACCGGGCTTGACCAGCATGACCTCCTCTACCAGCTTGCGGGCGGCCAGCGCGAGTTCGAACCCCAGGTACTCGGGGCGGGGTTCGAGGCGGCTGAACATCTCCATGGTGCTTCTCTCCTTGTGCGGGTTGCTTGTACGGAGTTCGGGTTGTACGGGTCGCTTGTGCGGAATTACGGGTTGCACGGGTCGCTTGTGCGGGGTGCGCCCCTCACCCCGCCTTGAGGATCTGCGCCGAATCGCCCAGCGAGCCGCCCGCGATGAGCCCGGCGCCGACGAGGTTGAGCTCCTCGTCGGCCCGCGCGCCGCGCCATCTGCGGTAGCCGACCCGTACGCACAGCGCGGCGATGACCAGCCAGCACGCGTGCGGGGTGGCGACCAGCAGCCCGGTCGCGAGCATCACGCCCATCTGCCGCCGGGAGCCGCCCAGCAGTTGGATCAGGGCGCCGGGCACGGCCCAGAGCAGCAGGTTGGCGAGGACGCCTGGCTGGTCGAGGCCGTGCTTGAGGGTGTCCGCGTACACCTTGGCGATGGGCGGGAACATGCCCTGCCGGAAGTACGACTGCCACAGCACCGCGACCACCACCAGCGCCGCGGCGAAGCCGATCAGCGCGGCCTTGAACTGCTCGCGCCGCCCGGCCCGTTCGTACGGGTCCCACGGCCTGTGGTCCCTGCGCAGCAGCCAGCCCGCCTTGAGGTCGTAGCCCATGTCGGCGAAGGCGGGCCCGGTGGCCGACACGTACCCGACCAGCAGCGCCAGCGGCACCGAGGGGATGCCCAGCAGCAGGCCCGCGATCAGGAAGATCAGCGTGACGGCGAAGGACGGGAACCACCCCGACTGCATCGCAGCGAGCCCCACGATCAGCTCGTGCACCAGCGCCGCGAACGCCGCGAACAGCACCCAGCCGACGACAGCGAGCGGGCTCATCTCCCCCAGCACCCCGCCGAGCAGCGCCATCAGGACGGCACCGGCGGCGAAGAGCGCGTACCCGCGCACCAACGTGCGGCGCAGCGCGCGCTCGTCGACGGTGGGCCGGGCGGTCGGATCGCCCGCGGGTGCGGCCTCCTCTCGTGCGCCGCCCTCATCACGTACGGCTTCTTCCCCGCGTACGCCGCCTTCTTCGCGTACGTCGCCCCGCACCCCCTCCGCCGTACGGGGGCCGCGGCGCAGCAGCAGGCGCAGGGCCTGGCCCAGGGCCACGACGCCCGCGCCGACCATGACGCCGTGCGGGATGAACTCGCCCGCCAGGTCGACGCCGAGGAGCCCGGGCGCGTACTCGGCGATCCCGAGGCCGACGCCGAACATCAGCAGCGCCCACACGTTCCCCAGGAAGGCCACGCCGGCGGCGGACAGCGGGAGGCTGAACAGGGTGCCGCCCAGGCCGACCAGGGTGCCGCCACCCAGTACGAGGGCGCGCTTGCCGCCCTTGTCCCCCGCCTTGATCGTCTCGGCCGCCGCCGCGCCGGGCGGCCAGGCGGCGTCGGCCGGCAGCAGCCGGGAGCCGAAGGAGCGGTAGAGCACCCAGGCGTCGATGAGCAGTCCGGCCACCGCGCCGGCCAGCATGGGCCACACCAGGTCGCCGCGCCCGAACACGTACGGGACCGCGACCGAGGTCAGCAGGACGTTCGCCGAGGCGAAGGTGGCGGCGGAGATGGCGCTCTGCGCGAGGTTCTGACGGTGCACCGAGCGCATGCGGCGCAGCCCGGCGAGCGGGATGCGGCCGACGAGCATGGCGATCAGCGCGCCGACCACCGAGGTGTTGGCCGAGATGCCGAGCTTGGCGACGAGGTCGGCGCCGATGACCGCGCCCACCACCGACAGCACGGCCAGGAGCACGAACACCATGGGTTCGCGCACACGCGGATGGGCGGCGGCGCGCTCCCGCGCCGCGGATTCCTCCGGGAACTGCGGGGCCCGGCCGACGGGTTCTGGCCCGGCGGCTGACGGCGGCTGAGGTGACACGGCGGCACCCCTTTCGGCGGGAACGGATCGTGGGAGGGGAGGATCGGAGGGTCGGAGGACCGATCGGGCTGTGGCCGCGCCAGGGCAGGACGGGGCACGCCGACGCGCGCGGGCTCTGCGCGTGGCTTCGCGGGGGGGGTGTATGCGGGGGCGGGTTTACGGGTGTGCGCCGGCGAAGAAGCTGGGATCGCCAACTCCGCGCCGCGGCAAGGGCTTCGGCACCCTCGCGGCTACTGGCCGAAGGCCGCCGTGGCCTCCGCCGCCGCGTTCCTGACGGTCACCCGGAGGCCGTCCGCCGCGCGGGAGACGCGGTGCGCGGGCCCGATGACGGTGAGCGAGGCGGCGATGCTCCCGGCCTGGAAGACCGGTGCGGACACGGCGGTCACGGCCTCGTCGTACTCGCCGTGGCTGACGCTCACCCCGTCCTCGCGCACCCGTGCGTAGCGTTCCAGCAGGGCGTCGAAGTCGGTGATCGTGTGGTCGTTGAAGCGCTGGAGCGGGCTGGCGCCGAAGAGTTGGCGCAGCTCGGCCTCCGAATAGTGGGCGAAGATCACATGCCCGGATGCCCCGGCGTGCCCGGGCATCAGGGCGCCGATGATCGCGGTGTAGCGCACGGGTCCCGTGCCGTCGACCGCGGCGGCGCAGCGGTAGCCGCTGCCGTGCGGAACGTTGAGCACCACGCTCTCGCCGGTCTCCCGCAGCAGCCGCGCGAGCAGCGGCCGCACCAGCGAGGGCAGGACGCCGCTGTGCTCGCCGACCCGCGCCAGCCGGGAGACCGAGGGGCCGAGCCGGTAGCGGCGCGAGGTCTCGTCGCACATCAGGAAGCCGCGCGCGGTGAGCGTGGTGAGGAGCCGCTGTGCGACGGCCTTGTCCCACCCGTGCTCGCGGGCCAGTTCGCTGACGCCCCATTCGGGGCGCCGCTCGGTGAAGGAGAGCAGCGCGGTCAGCGCACGGTCCACGCTCTGCAGCGCCCCTTTGGGGGCCTCCGCGTCCGCCATCGTCCCGCTCCTCGCCTCGCACTCTCCGGTGCGCTCAACGCAACGCCGTTGCGCTGAGCGGCGAGAACCTTCCGCCACCCGCACCCCGGGTGTCAAGACCCCGGCGGCACCCCGCCTCTGTCGGCGAAACGGCGGAAGAAGGTACGCGCCTTGAGCCCGGCGCGCCCGGCGACCGCCTCCGCGGTGTTCTGCTCGAAGCCGGCATCACCCGCTCTCACCTTGACCACCTGGAGTTCTCACATGCGCGTATTCGTCACAGGGGCCTCGGGCTGGATCGGCTCGGCCGTCGTACCCGACCTCCTCGCCGGCGGCCACCGGGTCGTCGGGCTGGCCCGCTCCGACGCCTCGGCCGCCGCGCTCGCCGCCGCAGGGGCCGAGGTGGCCCGCGGTTCGCTCGACGACCCGGACTCCCTGCGGGAGGCGGCGGGCGCGACGGACGGCGCCATCCACCTCGCCTTCAAGCACGACACCGCCTTCACCGGGGACTTCGAGGGCGCCGTCGAGGCGGACCGGCGCGCGGTCGAGGCCATCGGGGAGGCGTTCGCCGGTTCGGACCGGCCGTTCGCCGTCGCCTCGGGAACGCCCGTCGAGCCGGGGCGGCCCGCCACCGAACGCGACGGCCACGACATCGACCCGGCCACCGCCGCGGGCCCGCAGGCCCGGCAGCTCACCGACCAGCGGGTTCTCGCCCTCGCCTCGCGCGGGGTGCGCTCCTCGGTCGTACGCCTGCCCCGTACGAACCATGGCGAGGGCGACAAGGGCTTCCTCGCCACCCTGGTCGCGCTCGCGCGCGAGAAGGGGTTCTCCGGGTACGTCGGCGACGGCGCCCAGCGCTGGCCCGCCGTGCACCGGCTGGACTCGGCGCACCTGTTCCGCGTCGCGCTGGAGCAGGCGCCCGCGGGCTCCACGCTGCACGCCGTCGCGGACGAGGGCGTGCCCGTACGGGAGATCGCCGAGGTCATCGGCCGCCATCTGGACGTGCCGACGGGCTCGGTCGCGCCCGAGGAGGCGGCGGCGCACTTCGGCTTCCTGGGCGGCGTCCTCGCCGTGGACCAGCCCGCGTCCAGCACCCTGACCCGCGAACTTCTGGAGTGGCGGCCGCGGCAGCCCGGCGTGCTCCAGGACCTGGACGAGGGGCACTACTACCGGGCGGTTGCGGGGTCGGGTGCGTGAGGGCGTACACCGGCTCAACTGCCTGTGTACGCAGGTGAGGTGAGGGTGCAGGGGGCGGCGCTTCGTGGGCCGTGGCTCCTGAGCCGTGGCCGCTCTGCCACCCGCGGCGGCCGGGTTCCGCGCGGCCGTCCCCTCACTCCTCCTGCAGGTCCACGACCACCTTCACCTCGTCCTGGCCCTTGTGCAGCGCGTCCGCGAAGCCGCTCATCGGGACCCGGCGGGTGATCATGCGCTCCAGCCAGCCGCGGTCGGCGCGGGCCAGGTCGGCCGCGGCCTGTTCGTAGTTGCGGCGGGCGGCGTTGACCGAGCCGAACACGACGGTGTTGTCCAGCACCATCTCCTTGTTCAGCTCGTCGAGCCCGGCCGGGACCTTCTTCTTGCCCGAGGAGATGCCGGTCAGGCAGATGACCGCGCCGGGCGCCGCCACCTCGGTGAGCGAGAAGGCCAGCGGCCCGTGCCCGGTGCACTCCATGACCACGTCGGGCGCGACGCCGATGCTGTCCGGGGTACCGGTGTGGAAGGTCGCGCCGAGGTCGGCGACCAGCCCGGGCTTGGGCCCGCGCTTGTTCAGGTCCAGTACGTGGACCTCGTACCCCCTCTGCACGCCCAGCAACGCCGCGAACAGGCCGACGGGCCCGGCGCCCGTCACCAGCACGACGCAGGGGTGCAGCGTGGTGCGGGCGAGGATGCGCTCGGTCTGCTCCCACGCCTTGGCCAGCACCGACACCGGTTCGATGAACACTCCGCAGTCGCCGAGCTCGGGGTCGACCCGTACGGCGTACTCGGGCGGAACGCGCCAGCGCTGCGACCCGTAACCGTGCAGGCCCTGGATGCCGCGCTCGGTGTAGCGGCCGTTGAGGCAGAAATCCCACTGGCCGTCGGCGCAGGCCGCGCACGGTTCGGGGTCGGGCCGGCGCACGATGCCCGCGACCCGGTCGCCAGCGGAGAAGCCCGAGCCCTCCGGGGCCTCCAGCACCGTGCCCAGCGACTCGTGGCCGATGCGCAGCCGCTCCTCCCCCGGCGGCGGCGCCCCGTACCCCTTCTCGACGATGTCGGCGTCCGTACCGCAGACGCCGAGCAGGTCCCCGCGCACCAGCAACGAGCCCTCGGACGGATCGGGTTCGGGCAGCTCCTCCACCCGTACGCCGTCGGGAGCCCCCGGCACCACGCCAATCCCCAGCATGCGTCCGCCTTCCCTCACTCACGACCCCGCTCATGGCTGCTCATCGTGGTGCCCCTCGGGGGCGGCGGCAATCGCAGCGGGGGCGCTCAGCGGGCGCTCCCTCGTATGGGTGGCTCACACCGTGACCTACGTCCAAGGCGACGGCGAGCGGGTCGAGGACGACGAAGGAACAACGGGCAGGGGCTGAGGCGCCCAGTCGTACGCGGTCACCGCGCCCCGGCGGCGGGGCGGACGGTCAGTTCGTTCACGTCCACGTGCGGTGGCTGCGCCACGGCGTAGCCGATGGCGTCGGCGATCGCCGAGGCGGGCAGCGCCACGGAACGGTAGCTGCGCATGGCCTCCCTGGCGGCGGGGTCGGATATGCCGTCCGGGAGCTCGGACTCGGTCACGCCCGGCGAGACCAGCGTGACGCGGATGTCCCCGCCGGTCTCCTGCCGCAGCCCCTCGGAGAGCGCGCGCACGGCGAACTTGGTCGCCGAATACACCGCGGACGTCGGCACCACCTCGTACGCGCCGACCGACGCGATGTTCACGAAGTGCCCGCCGCCCGCCGCGCGCATCACGGGCAGCGCGGCCGCGACGCCGTGCAGCACGCCGCGCAGGTTCACGTCGATCATGCGGTCCCACTCCTCGGTACGCAGGGCCTCCAGCGGTGATAGCGGCATCACGCCCGCGTTGTTGACCAGGACGTCGAGGCGTCCGTGGCACCCGTGCGCGGCGGCCACGAAGGCCGCGGTGTCGGCGGGGTCCGTGACGTCCAGCCGCTGGTAGGCGACGCTGCCGCCCGCCGCCTCCAGTTCTCCTGCCAGCGCCTTGAGACGGTCGGTGCGCCGCGCGCCCAGGAACACGTGGTGGCCGTCGGCCGCCAGGCGGCGCGCGGTCGCCTCGCCGATACCGCTGCTCGCTCCGGTGACCGCCACGACCTTGGCTGCCGTATCCATCGCCATCAGGGGTTCCTCCATCCGTCGTCCGCCGTCCGTGCCCGTGTCCGTATCCGTACGGCTCGATCTGCCTTCCGGATCGAGACTGGAGCGGCCGCGGTACGCGAACCAGGGCGGCGTGCTCCTGGGTGCGGCACACCCAGGAGATGCTCGACGCCGTGGCGAGCGCGCCGGACCAGCACCACGCCCCGGGCCAGAACCCCAGGTCAGAGCCCCAGCCACACAGGTGCTACACGTGGAGTGCCGGCGCACGTCCCCACGGCGCCGACCGCTCCGGACCCCCACCCCGAACAGGAGACACAGCCTCGATGCGCGCGATCGTCTGCTCGCAGCCGGACCCCACGCTGGCCACCACCCGGCTCACCACGGCCGAGGTGCCGACTCCCGCGGCCGACGAGGTGCGGGTCGCGGTGCACGCGGCCTCGCTCAATCCGGTCGACTGGAAGCTCGCCACCGGCGACGCGCCGTGGTGGGAGGGCCCGCACATCGCCGGGCTCGACGGCGCGGGCGTCGTCGACGCTGTCGGTTCCGAGGTGCACGACTGGCAGGTCGGCGACCGCGTGGTCTGGCACGCCGACCTCCAACGGGACGGCGTGCTCGCCGACTACGCGCTCGCCCCGCGCCACGTGCTCGCCGCCGTCCCCGAGGGCGTCGGCTTCGCCGAGGCGGCCGCGCTCCCGTGCGCCGGGCTGACCGCGTACCAGGCGCTGATCCGCAAGGCCCGCATCGAGCCGGGCGACAACGTGCTGGTCCAGGGCGCCAGCGGCGGGGTCGGCGGCTTCGGCGTGCAGATCGCGCGGGAGTTCGGCGCGACCGTGCTCGCACTGACGCGCCCCGAGCACGCCGAACGGGTACGCGCCCTGGGCGCCGACCACGTACTCGACCGGCGCGATCCGGAACTTCCGCTGCGGGTCCGGGAGTTGACCGGAGGGTACGGCGCCGACGCGATGCTGGAGGTGGTCAATCCCGGGGACGCCCGTACCTCCCTGGACCTGGTGCGCTACAACGGCCACCTGCTGTGCGTCGACCCGCTGCCCGACCTCGGCGAGGTCCCCTCGTACACGTACGCCGTCTCGCTGCACGAGATCGCCGTGGGCGGTGCGTACGCGGCCGGGCACCGTCCCACCCAGGAGGACTTCCCGGTCATGCTCGGCCATCTGCTGGACCTGCTCGCGGCGGGCAGGCTCGACCCGATGATCGAGCGGACCGTCGGCCTGGAGGAAGCGCCGGCCGCGCTCGGAGCGCTGCGCGAGGGGACGTACGCGGGGAAGACGGTGGTCAGCGTGCGCTGAGCACCGCCCGCCGGAGCTGTGCGTTACGGCTCCCGGCGCGTCGGCGTCTCGTAGCCCGGAGTCTCGTAGCCCGAAGTCTCGTAGCCGGGCGACTGGGGTCCGTGCGGCGTGGGCCGGAACGTGCCTCCGTACATGGGCAGTTCGATGTCCTCGCCGTAGCGGGCGAGCTGCGCCCAGGGGCGGTTGAGGCCCGTGGCGCCGTACATGCGCACCCGGTCGACGGCGTCCAGGTCGAGGACGTCGACGAGGATCTCCTCGCCGGTGCCTGCCTGCTGGCGGACGATGCCCTCGGGGTCGACGACGGCGCTGCTCCCGACGCCTGACGGGTCGGCGGCGTTGACGTTGAGGACGTAGACCTGGCTGGTCCAGGCGTTGGCGCGGGCGCAGACGAGTTCCATCTCGCGGTCCCTGGTGGTGGTCAGGGTGGGCTGGATGACGACCTCGGCGCCGAGCCAGGCCAGCTGCCGCACGGTCTCGGGGAACGAGCCGTCGTAGCAGATCGCGAGCCCGGCGCGGCCAATGCCCGGCAGGTCGAAGACCACGAACTCGCTGCCCGGGGTGGTCTGTTCGTAGGGCTGCCAGGGGAAGACCTTGCGGTAGGTGGCCGCGAGCTCCCCGTCGGGCGAGAGGGCGAGCGCGGTGTTGTAGGGGGCGCCGTCCGGGTTCTCCTCGTACACGGTGCCCGGCACCAGCCACAGCCCGGTCTCGCGGGCCAGCGCGCCCAGCCGCTCGGTGAACGGTCCCGGCACGGGAATGCTCGCCAGCCGTGCCCAGTCGCCGCGCGCCTGGAGGAACGGCGCCTCCGCCGCGAGCAGCAACTCGGGCGCCACCACCATCTGCACGTGCGGGAACGCCGCGCGCACCGCCCGCACTTGGTGGGCGAAGCGCTGCCAGGTGGCGTCCAGGTCGTGGGGCACGGGGGTGGTCTGAATACCGGCGACGGCAAGGGTACGCATGCGGTTCTCGTCTCCGTAGCGGTCGGGCTCTTGCGGGTGGCTCGTGTGGGCGGGGGGCTTGGGACGTTTGAGGGAGCGCTTTTGCGAGCTTCCGTACGCGGGTCAGGTCTCCGTCACGGACACGGCGGCGACGGCGGTGCGGCCCTCGCGGAAGAAGCGGGCGTGCCGGGGCCGGACGAGGCACAGCATGACGAGGGCGCCGAGCAGGATCGAGCCGATGCCGAGCAGGAACACGCCGCCGACGCCGCCGAGCGAGGTGTGCCCGTACGAGGGGTCCGCCATGTCGTAGGCGGTGCGCCCGAACGCCGCCAGCATCAGCAGCCCGCCCAGCGCCGGGCACACGCCCTTGACCAGCACGTTCCTTAGAGAATCCGTGAGTTCGCGCCGGAAGTGCCAGGCGCAGGCGAGGCCCGTGATGCCGTAGTAGAAGGCGATCAGGAGGCCGATCGAGAGGACCGCGTCGCCGAGGAAGTCGGCGGAGAGCAGGGTGAGCAGGGTGAGCAGGGTCAGCACGACGGCGGCGGCGCAGCCGAAGAAGACGGTGCCGAACGCCGGCGTACGGAAGCGCGGGTGCATCCGCGCGAAGGCGGCGGGCAGGGCGCCGTGCGCGCTCATCGAGAGCGTGGTGCGCGGGGTGGCTGCCGTGCACGTCAGCAGCGCGCCGACGGCCGACACGCCGATGGCCAACTGCACGAGCCTGGCGGGGAGTTCGCCGAGCACGGCCGGGGCGAGTCCCGTGAGGACGTCGGCCGCCGTGTCCGGGTCGCCGAGCCCGCGCCCCGTACGGCCCGTCCCGGCGAAGGAGATCGTCGCGAACGCGGTGAACAGGTACGTCACCAGCAGCACCACGGTCGATATCAGGGCCGCCCTCCCCGGTGTGCGGGTGCGGTCGACCGACTCCTCGTTGAAGGTGATCAGCGCGTCCCAGCCCCAGTAGATGAACAGGCACAGCAGCACCGCCTCGGCGAACGGCCCGAAACCGTCGACCGCGAACGGGTTCAGCCAGCTCAGCGACACAGTCGCGGCACCGTTCCGCACGAGCGCCGCGACACCGAAGGCGAGCAGCGCGAACAGTTGCAGCCCGATCATCAAATACTGGACGTACGCCGCGAGTTGAATCCCTCGGTACGCGATCGCCGTGGCCAGCGCCAGCAGCAGCACGGCGCAGGCGGTAACGGCCAAGGTGCCGGGCCCGTCCAGCCCGAACAGCCGCAGGAACGCGGCGGCCCCGACCCTCGCCAGCGCCGTCAGCGCGACGACGGCCGCGCTGAGCAGCGTCCAGCCGCCCACGACCCAGCCGACGACGGGACCGAACACCCGGGTGTTCCACACGAAGGTGGTGCCGCAGTCCGGCATCTCCCGATTCAGCTCGCGGAAGGCGAACGCCGTGAGCAGTACGGGGACGAAGCCGAGCAGCAGGGCGGACGGGGCGAGTTCGCCGATCACCAGGGTCACCAGGCCAAGCGTCACGGCGATGCTGTACGCGGGGGCCACGTTGGCGAGGCCGAGCGCGACCGTGGCGAGCAGCCCGACGGAGTCGCCGCGCAGGCCCTTGGCGGGTGGGGAGTCCTCGGACATGGCGGCCTCCAGGTGGGGCGGGCGGCATGTGGCTGGCTTCCGGGGCGGGCGTGCTCCCCCTTTCGCTAAACAGCGATTTAAGGAAACGGTGATGCCTCCGTCAACACCTGGGCAGGTATCTTTTCCCGCGGCTTCAGGGATTCGTCAGCACACGACCGGGGGTGGGGCAGCGCGTGGCACGGCGCAAGGACCAGGGGGCACGGCGGGCCCAGTTGGGCGAGGCCGCCGAACGCGCGCTGCTCAGCCGCGGACTCGAAGGGCTGCGACTGCGGGACGTCGCCCAGGAGGCCGGGGTCACGCCCGCCGCGGTCCTCTACTACTACGACGACCTCGACGCCCTCGTGTACGAGACGCTCCAGCAGGCCATCGAGCGCTTCTGCCGCGACCGCGAGGCGGCGGCCGAACAGCACGCGGACGCCCGCGAACAGCTCCGCACCTGCATCGCCTCGGGCGTCGCCGAGGGGCCGCGCGACCGGCTGCCGCGGCTGCTGTTCGAGTTCTGGCCGCGCACCCTGCGCGACCCCCAGGCCGCGGCCCTCGACAGCACCCTGACCGAGCGCCAAGTGGCCGTCTACCAGCGCATTCTGGTGCTCGGTCAGGCACAGGACCACTTCACCCTGCACGACCCGGCACGGCTCGTCGCGGCCAACTTCCTCGCCCTGGAAGACGGCTACCAGATGGGCGTACTCTCCGGCCGCCGCTCACGCGCCGAGGTCCTGACGGCCCTCCACGCTTATGCGCGGGCGGCGACGGGGTGCGACTTGGAGGTATGAGGCGGGCCGAGGCGCAACTCGCCTTCCGTGCGGGTGCCGCAGGGTCAGTCTCTCTTGGGAGTACCCGTGCGGCCTCGGGTCAGGGTGCGGGCGCACCAGCCGATCAGGGTGGCGTTGACCAGGGCGCCGAGGGTCACGGCCACGTACAGCATGGACGCGTGCTCCGGCAGGGCCAGCAGGATCAGGCTCACCGGTGCGGTGGCGAACAGCGGGATCACTCCGGCCATGGAGGCGTCCGGCTGCTCGACGGAACTCACCGCCACCGCCCAGATCAGCAGTCCCGCGCAGATGGCCAGGTAGACGAGGGCGAAGACGCTGGTCAGCGCACTGCGGACGGTCTGCGGAACGGTGCGGGGAGAGTCGGTCATCTCGGCGTGCTCCTGGTGGGGGGTGGTGCCCATGGGGCGATGTCCTTTCGCTGTGGGGGGGGCGCCGACCGGACGCGGGCGCGGCAAGGCATGCCGGGGCGCGGTTGGGCCGTGCGGCTGTCGGGCGTCTTAGGTGGTCAGGTGGTCGAGCAGGGGCGGCCTGGCTTCACGCATCCGCCTCCGGAGGGTTGGCGCGGGCCAGGCCCAGGTCGTACGCGAGGATCGTCGCCTGCACGCGGTCGCGGAGCTCCAACTTCCGCAGCAGCGCGTTCACATGGGACTTCACGGTGCCGACGGTGATGTCGAGCTCCTCGGCAATCTCCGTGTTGTTGAGCCCGGCCGCGATCAGGGTGAGGACGAACCGCTCCCGCTCGGTCAGCCGCTCCAGCACCCCGGCGTCCGGGCCCGTGCGGGGTGCGGCGTGCGGGCCCTCGGCGTAGTGGCCGATAAGCCGACGCGTCGCCGAGGGGGCGAGGATGCTCTCGCCGGACGCCACGACCCTGATGCCGTGCAGGAGTTCGGCCGCCCGTACGTCCTTGAGCAGAAAGCCCGAGGCGCCCGCGCGCAGCGCCCCGAACACGTACGAGTCGAGGTCGAAGGTCGTCAGCACCAGAACGCGCGGCGCGTCCTCCCTCCCCGTGAGGATGCGGGTGGCGGCGATCCCGTCCAGCTCGGGCATCCGTACGTCCATGACGATCACGTCGGGCGCGAGCTCTTCGGCGAGGCGCACCGCACTCGCCCCGTCGCCCGCCTCCGCGACGACGGTCATGTCCTCCTCGGCGTCGATGACGGCGGCGAAGCCCGCGCGGACGACTCTCTGGTCGTCGACGACCAGCACCTTGAGGCTCATCGGGGCTCCTTCCCCACGTGCGCGCCGGCGCTGGGCGCGAGGCGATACGGCCCGGGCTCCAGGGGCAGGCGCAGCAGCACCGTGCCCGGCCGGTCGGTGGTCAGGCTGCCGCCCAGCGCTTCGGCGCGCGCGGCTATCCGCTCGTCCGCGGCACGGCGCGCGGCGCGGGACACCCCGGTCGCGGTGAGCGTCAACTCGTCTCCCCCTGCGTCGATTTCAAGGTGTGCGGGCTCTTCGCCGCCGGCCTCCAGCACGGTCTCGGCCGCGCGGTACGCGGTGAGGTCCACCTCGGTGGGCAGCCGCTCCGGCACCCGGTCGGTGCGCCGTGCCTCCACCTCGCGGCCGGTGGCTCTGCACTGCTGTATGAGCAGGTCCAGGGCGTGGAGCGTGGGCTGCGGGCGCAGCTCGGGGTCCGCTTCGCCGCCTCGTACGGTCTCCAGCAGGGCGCGCATGGCGGCCAGCGCCTCGCGGGCACGCTCGGCGGTCTCCTCCAGGCGGCCCGCCTCCGCCTCGGTGACCACCTCGGCGGTGCGCTCCAGAACGGTGGTCTCCAACCCTGCGGTGATGCGGCGGCGTTCGGCCCATGCGTCCCGCACGGCTTCCTCGGTCCAGGCCGCGATCCGGTGCTCGCTCGCAGCGCGGGCAGCGTGCTTGCGCTTGCCGTACATGAGCCCGCTCCCCCAGGCCACGGCCGCCGCCAGTGCTGCCCCGGCGGTCGCGACACCGATGACCGCCGAGGCGGGTGCGGTGCCGCCGCGGGCGAGCACGGCCCATGTCGCGGTGGCGGCGTGGACGAGGGCTGCGACGAGGGGCGGCACCAGCAGCGGTGACTCGGTGATCCAACTCGGCCCTCTCGTGAGCCCGTTCGCGTGCTGCGCGTCGATCTGCGTGTGGGGCCCGTTCGCCTCGGAGGCTGTGCCGCCGCGTGAGGGTGCGGACTCCTCTGCCGTGCGGGCTGCGGTCACCACGAGGGCCGCGCAGGTCGCGAGCATGCTCAGCGACGGGGGCAGGGCTGCCGGGCCCGCATACCCGCTCGCGCTCATCGCCGCAGGCCAGAGGGCTGCGAGCACGAGGAGTGCGGCGAACGCCATGCGCGGGGCGCGCCGCGTCCACAGCAGGGCGAGCGCCTGGCCGGTGGCCAGCAGCGCGAAGAGCACGCCGGCGGACACCCCGGAGCCGGGGGTCTCCGCGTTCTGCCGGATCACCAGCAGGGGCAGCAGCGGCTGGAGGCACAGGCCGACGGCCGCGATGAGTTGCGCGAACCGGTACGAGCGGGGCACCGACACCGACCGCGTCCCCGCCGCCGCCCGTCCCGGCAGCACCGCGCGGACCTCCCAACCCCCGTCCGAGATCGGGCCGCTGGTCAGCGTGCCGCCCGCCTCACGTGCACGGCCGCGCAGGAGGTGCTGGCCGCGCCCGCCGCCTAGGCCCGCGCCGCGCGCCGTGCGGTTGCTGCCACGGCTACCGCTGCCGTCGCCGCCAACGTCGCCGCCGCCGGTCTCGACCCCGTCGTCGCCCTCGACCGAGGCGTTCGGAGGCGCGTTGCGTACCAGGACCTCGATGGTCTCGCCGCTTTCGTCCGCGTACGCGCAGCGCACGGTCGTCGCGGTGCCGGAGGCGTGGCGCACGGCGTTGGTCAGCGCCTCGCGGACGATGCCGTACGCGGCGTCTCCCGCAGCACCCTCGGGCAGGGCCCGGATGTCGCAGGTCACCGGCTGCCCCAGGGTGCGGAAGCCCGCCACGAGCTCGGACAGGCGCTCCTCCGGCGCGGGCGCTTCCTCAGCGGAGGGCTCGGGCGCCCGCACCGCGCTGAGCGCCCTGGTCACCTCGCGTCCCGTCTCCGCGGCGAACTTCACGGCCTCGGCGGCCATTTCCGGCCTCCGGTCGCGGAGCCCGAGCGCCGCCTCGACCGTGACCACCACGCCCGTCAGGTGGTGCGCGCTGACGTCGTGCAACTCGCGCTCCATGCGGCGCCGTTCGGCCGCCGGGAGGCGGTGGCGTTCGGCCTCGGCGCGGTGCAGCCGCCGCTCGGTCGACCGCCGCGTGAGCCGGCGTCGGCGCCGGTGCATGCCTATTCCGGTGGCGGCCGCATACAGCAAGGCCGTCAGTACGAGGTCGAGGCCCTGGGGGTCGCCGAGGCCGTGCAGGCTCAGGCCGTGTATCGCCTGCCAGGCCGCGAGCGTGGTGACGCACAGGAGCGCTGTCCAGGTCTCCCGCTCGGCAGCCACCGTGTAAAGGGCCAGGGCGACGCCCGCCGTGCCCACTATCGCCGTGGCTCCCACCGGCAGCGGGCCGGCGCCGAGCGCGCAGGTCGCCGCGACCAGGGCCAGCACCGGCACCGGGCAGGTGCGGCGGACCGCCAGGGCCACGGTCACCAGCCCGTACACCAGGGCGGCGGCGAGCACCTCGGCGCCCGTCGGCGCGGCGCCGCGCAACAGTGCGGCGCCGGGCCACACCGCAGCCTGGACGCCGAGCAGCAGGACCGGGAACAGCCGGTCGTCAATGCGTTCCATGATGCTTCTCAGGCTATGGCCCCGCGCAGGTCACAGGCATCGGACCACGGGTTGATCAGGGCCTCTAACCAGGGGTGGAGAAGGGCGGGGAGGAGAGGCGGCGCGGGTGGAGAACAAGGGTGGAGAGAGGTGGAGACGGGTTGAGGAGCCGGGTGGAGGCGGGTGGAGAGACGGGGTGGAGAAGGGCGGAGACGGGTGGAGAGCGAGGCGACAAGGGGTGGGGCGGGACCGGAACGAGCCGCAGGGGTGGCCTCTGACCCCCGAGTCGACTTCCGGGCCACTCACCTCACCTCACCACTCCAATGTTTTCCCATTGGCCCTTTTCCCATGGCCAATGGGTCAACAGACTCATGATCGGCGGGACTTGGCTTGGTCCTGAGGCGCGGGAGGGGTGCGTGATGGCGGAGTACGGACGGGTGGTCGTAGGGGTCAGTGGGTCGCTGGCCAGTCTTGCTGCGCTGCGCCGCGGGGTACGGGAAGCCCGTCGCGACGGGCGGACGCTGGTGGCCGTCGCCGCCTGGGAACCACCCGAAGGCGAGGCCCTGCACGCGCGCTGGCCCGACGCGTCATGGGCCGGGCACTGGAGGCACACGGCCCGGAACCGGCTGCACCGCGCCTTCGACGAAGCGCTCGGCGGAACGCCGAGGGGGCTGCGCGTGGTGCGCACCGTGGCCAGGGACGCGCCGGGCGCCGCGCTCTGCACCCTCGCGCACCGCCCCGACGACCTGCTGATCATCGGTGCCGCGCGGCAGGAGGGGCTGCGGGCGCGGCTTCACCGTTGCCCGGTGCGCCGGTACGTGCTGGCCCATGCGGAGTGCGCGGTACTGGCCGTCCCCGGGCCGCACCTCTCCAGCGAGGCGCGCGCCTTCCGCCGAGCGCTGGCGGCACGCTCGTCGGCGCTGGCTTCGTACGCCGCGTGCGCCGCTCCCTGCACGGGCGGCACGGGTGGCGGGCGGCCCGAACAGGCGCCGTGACCAGCGCCGTGACCAGCTCGATTGGCCGCGCGACGGGAGTCGTTCAGCGCTGCCGTTCAGCGTCGCGCATTGTGCACGCACGCGGTGCGCGACGACCGCCCGCTCAGCCACCCGCACGCCCCCAACGAGCGCCGACGAGCGCCGACGAGTGGCGCCTGCTCGGCGGCTCGGGGGCACTCCGCACCCGCCATCCCCGAACCCCTCGCAACCGCGCGGACCGGGGATGCTACTTTCCTCGACACCCCCGCTCAGCCGCCGCAGCGGCCCGACCTCGTACGAGACAGCACATGATCTTTCCACTGTGGCATCGGCGCAGCACCCGGCGACCGGTTCCGGAGCCGCTGCCCAGTCCCGTCGTATGGGCGGGGGCGACGGCGGGATCGATCGCGGTGCTGCTGGGAGTGGGACTGCTCGGCGAACCGCTGCGGCAAGTGGTCGCGCTGGTGGTCTTCTGCCTGTTGGCGGCGGCGCTGGGACTGCGCGGCCGCGCACTCGCGGCGCCCGGGACCGCGACCGTGTGCTGGGGGTTCTACAACAGCTTCCTCGTGGTCCCGCTGGGCGAGTTGAGCTGGAGCGGGCTCGAGGACGCACGTCGGCTGGGCCTGCTGCTGGTGCTCTCGCTGCTCGGTACGTGCATCGCCCGCGCCGCCCACGCGGCGGCCGCCTACCGGCAGTTGCGCCCGTACGGCCTGCCGGGTCGCGGCCAGGACCCGCGCCGCTAGCGCCAGTTGGGCGGTACCGCCGTGCCGCCGTCACGCCGCATTCGTACGGCGGTGCTTGCGATCGGGAACCTCTCCGCCTGCGCAGTGCTGCGGGTTACCCTGTGCGCTCAGGTCATCGACAGGTCAAGGGGTGACCATGCAAGGGCAAAACAAGAGGCCATGGGGGACGGTGCAGACGAGGACACGACAAGCTCTCGGGCAAGTGAGTCCGAACCCGTTCAAGCCGGGGTGGCGCGCCCCCGGAGAGGGGTGAGCAATGCGCGGGGAACGCCGGTTTCTGCTCATCGGCGGGGCCGGGCTGCTGGTGCTGTGCGCCGTGGCGGCGTATGTCTTCGCGTTTCCCTCGGATCAGCAGAAGAAGGAACTGGAGGCCCTGTGCGGCGGCCTCGCCGAGACCCGGCATCTGGACTCGGTGCTGGAGACCGACGAGGTACGCGCCGGGCACCCCGAGAACGAGGGCGGCGACTCGGGCGAACTGGAGGAATGCGAGGCCCGGGGACCCGACCAGCGCCGGGGCCGGGTGACGTTCCAGATCGGGGACGAGACCGACGCCGGGGCGCTGCTGCGCGAGATCGGGCACCGCGACATCTCCGTCCCGTCCACCACCTCGGCACCCCTGGGCGGCGGCTGGCCGGGCATGGTGACGCTCCAGGGCGACCGGCGGGCGCATGCCACGGTGCTGCTGCCCTGCGAGGAGGACCACCCCGAGGGCCGGGTGGCGGTGAACGTCACCGCCGACGTGCGCGGAGCCGACTTCTCCGAGGGCCGGGTGCAGACCGCGGCGCTGGCACGTACGGCCTCCGGGACGGCGGAGAAGGTCGCGCGCGAGAAGGGGTGCGGGAACACCCCCGAGGAGCGGACCGGCGTCATCGCGCAGACCCCCAGCTGGACCGAGGGGATCGCGGCGACCAGGGCGTCCCGGAGCTGCCGCGCGGTACGCGATGTCGCGGCCGAGGCCAAGAAGTGGGGCATCACCCAGGTCGCCGAGACCCGCAGCGACCGGGACACGCCCGTGGAGGAGTGCCTGCTGCTGGACTCCCGCGGCAGGACCGTCTACCGGCTGACGGCACTGCACGACGTGTTCGCCGACGCGTTCCGCGGAGCGAGCCTGCTCCGCGAGGTCTCAGGCCCCGCGGGGCGCGATGAACGCGAGGGCGGCTGGGCCTGGGGCAGCGCGAAGTGTGCGGAGGGCGCGCCGCGTTCGCTCTACGCCGTGAGCAATCTGCACGAGACGGACCGCGCATTCTTCGCCACCAGCCCGGAGTTCGAGACGCGCCTGGTGAATGCCTTCGCGAAGCGGTCGGCCGAGCGCCGCGACTGCGAGGACCTGAGGATGCCGTGAGCGGGAGTACGCCGCGAACGGGAGTACGCCGTGAGCGGGAGCATGCGTGAGCCCGAGGACGCCGTAAGCACGAGGACACCGTGAGCCTGAGGACGCCGTGAGCTCACAGCTCCGTGAGGCGCCGTACCCTCCGGCTCAGAGCGAGCGCTCCGCCCCGTAGCAGGTCTCGCACAGCACCCGGCGCCCCGGCTGGTCGCCGGTCGACTTGCCGGTACCCCGAGGCTGGTGGATCACGGTCCGTATGACCCTCGCGTGCGTGCCGCAGACGACCAGGCAGCAGCGCGAGCAGAAGCCGATCACGGGCCGGCCACCCGTGCCGCCCGCACCATCGCCGCCCTCCGCATCATGCGCGCCATCCACGTGATGCGCGCCGGCCGCGCCATCGGCGCCGTCCTGCTGGCAGTCGTAACAGATCATGGTCAACTCCGTTCGGGTCGGAGCGCAGGGCTGCTCACGCCCAAGTGCCGTGGCTTCTTGGGCGATTCAGGCGTCCAGCGCGGGTGGTCGAGGCCGGCGACGGAGAACTCACGCCAGCCGGCAAAGGTGGCCGCATCTTCGCCGGCCACTGGCAAGTGAACCATGCTAGATTGGACGGAGTCAATTCTCTGCGGGAGCTCCAGATAGACCTCGGGCCCCCGGGAGTGCGGCGGGCCGCGAAAGTCCGCGAGGCGCTGTCGGAGCCCCCCGCTAGAGTTGAGTCAGTCAACAGAGGAGGGGACCGCGCCATGGACCAGCAGGCAGTCGATCTGCTCAAGGCCAAGGGCCTGCGCAACACTGCACAGCGCCGGGCCATACTGGTCGCGCTGCGCGGCCACGCGCACTCCACCGCCACCGAGCTGGAGAGCAGGGTGAGCGCGGCCCTGGAGGAGAACGCCTCGTCCGGCGGCCTCTCCCGGCAGGGTCTCTACAACGTCCTCGACGACCTCACCCAGGCCGAGTTGATCCGCTGCATCGAGCCCGCGGGATCCCCCGCGCGTTATGAGCTGCGCGTCGGGGACAACCACCACCATCTGGTGTGCCGCGGCTGCGGGCGCATCGACGACGTCGACTGCACCGCGGGCCGCACGCCCTGCCTGGACCCGGAGGACGCGAAGGGCTTCGCCATCGACGAGGCCGAGATCGTCTGGTGGGGCCTGTGCGGCTCGTGCCGAAGAGACAGCGCGACGACGAACACCGCGCGGTCTTCCGCGTCCTGAAGGGCGGGCGGCCCGCACGCCCCACGGCCGCACGGCGGGTGGCGTCTTACGTCGTCGCGCCCCCGTCACCGTCACTGTCCCCGTTCCCGTAGCCGTAGGCGGTCCAGTTGTCCAGGACATGCTGGCGCAGTTCCGCAGGGTAGGAGGTGCGGAACGAGGCGGTGGTGCCGCGTACGGTGCCGTCGAACTCCTCGGGGCGCAGGCAGCTCGTGACCGACTTCCCGCCGCGGCCGGCCGCGGCCTCCTCGGCGGTGAGGTAGGGGACCATCGGGATGCCGGGCGCCTCGGGGAAGACGTATTCGCTCTCGCCCGGGCGGCTGCGCGTCGCCATCGCCCACACGACCTGCCCCGTGTCGGTGATGTCGATGTCGTCGCCCACGAGGAGCACCTTGGGCACCAGCCAGCCGGTGTGCGAGGAGAAGAGGACGTCCGCGACCCATCGCACCAGTTCGGCCTCGGTGGTCCGCATCCGGCCGAGCCGCGCGGTGTCGACGGCGAGCACGATCCAGCAGGTGGCCGCCTCGTACGAACACCAGGCGAGGGACACCGGCAGGCCGGCGGACCGCAGCAGGTCCAGGCTGGTCGCGGAGATCATCGTGCCCCAGATGGTGTGGTTCTCCTCCGGGGGCAGCCCGGCGGCGCAGACCGGGAGGACCGGGTCGTCGCGGTGGGTCACGGCCTCCACGTGGAAGACGGGCTGGCGCTTGCCGTGGCCGAAGGAATAGCCGTGGTATTCCCCCATCGGTCCCTCGGGCGCCGTCTCGTCGGGGCTGATGTGTCCCTCGAGGACGATCTCGGAAGTGGCGGGCACGTGCAGGCCGTTGGTCTCCGTCTCGACGACCTCGACCGGGCTGCCGGTGAGTGCGCCCACGTAGCCGTCCTCGTTCACGTGCGCGGGCAGCGGCATGCCCGCGGCGGCGAGCGCGGCGGGCGGGGCGCCCAGGACCATGGCCCACGGGGTGGGCTCGCCGCGTTCCCGCCACATCGCGTGGATCATGCCGATGTGCTGCTGCGGCATCGCGGGACCGGTCAGCGTGGTGCGGTCGTGCAGCATGGTGCGGGCGACCGACCAGCTCGTCCAACTGCCGTCAGGAGTGCGGACGATGTGGAAGCCGTAGGTGCCGAAGTAGCGGCCGCCGTCCTCCTGGTGCAGCAGTGGTACGGGGAATTCCTCGAGGTCCACGGCGTCGCCGGTGCGGATGTTCTCCTTGCAGGGCGCGGCGCCCCGCCCCTCCGGCGCGGCCACGGGCGGCACCGGCCGCGCGTGCATCGCGGTGATCAGGTGCTCCAGGATCTCCCGCGGGGTGCTGTGCCGCGGGAGGCCGAAGTGCGCGGCGATCCTGCCGTACGCGCCCCGCCCCGGCGTGCTCATCCCGGCGGGCGCGCCGAGGATGCGGTGTCCGCGCGCGCCCGTGCTGAGCGAGCCGAAGAGCGGTGCGGGTGCGCGGGTTTCATAGGCGCGGCGCGTGACGGCGCCCACCTCCAGGTGCGGGTCGACGGTGCGCCCGACGGCCACGGCGTCGCCGTCGGCGAGGAGGCCGCCGAGGAAGTCGCGGAAGTTCAGCGCGGGGCCTTGCTGCGTCATGCGGGTTACCTCGTCCTCGGGTGCGGTGCGGGGGCAGGCCGCGCGCCAGGCGCAGAGGCTCGACCTTTTCGGTCAGCCCAGCGAGCGGTACGGCAGGCGGCCTGCTCAATAGCCTCACGCTAAGTACGCATTCGCGGGGTACGGTGCTCGGAGAGGACAGGTGATGAGCAGAAACGGACAGGTTGGCGCGGGCGAGGCCGTATCGCGGATCCCGCGCGTCCCCTTCCCCGCGACGCCCGGTGGGCCGCCCGGGGTGGAGGTCCTGGACCTCGCGGGGCTGGGCACCGTGACGCGCGCGCCCGGCACGGAGTCCGGCGCCCCCGTGCGGCCCGCCTTCCATCAGCTCATCTCCGTACGCGCGGGCACGCTGCACTGCTCGGTGGACTCGACGGAGTGCGCCGTGGGTGAGGGTGCCTGGCTGTGGGTGAGGCCGGGGCAGATCTTCCAGCTCGCGGCCGGCCCCGTACGCGACGGGAAAGCGGACGCCCCCGAAGGCACCGTCGTCCTCTTCCAGCCCAGCTTCCTCGACCGCGCCACGACCGGGCTCGCGCGGCTGGACCGGCGGGCCTGGCGACTGCCGCTGACTCCCGAGGGGGCGGCGGGCGAGCAGGTGCGACGGACGCTGGAGATGGTGGAGGAGCAGTACCGGCGGTTGACGGATCTCCCCCTGGAGGTCCATGTCGAGGTGGTGCGCCATCTGCTGGGCGTCCTCGTGCTGCGGCTGTCCCATCTGCCGGGCGGGCAGCGGAATCCGGGCGCGGGCGGTCCCGCGTTCCGCCGCTTCCAGGAGGCCGTGGAGCGGGACTTCGCGCGCCGGCACCGCGTGGAGGACTACGCGCACGAGCTGGGCTACAGCGTCCGCACCCTCACCCGGGCCACCCGCGCCGCGGTCGGGCGCGGGGCGAAGGGGTTCCTCGACGACCGCCTCGTGCTGGAGGCGAAGCGGCTGCTGCTGCACACCGATCTGAGCGCGGCGGCGGTGGGCGAGCGGCTGGGGTTCCCCGAGCCGACGGTCTTCGCGCGCTTCTTCCGCCGGGGCACGGGCGAGACGCCGACGGCCTTCCGGCGGCGCGCGACGGGCGGCTGACCTCGCACGACGGGCGCCCGACGCCGCGCGAGGGACCCACGCCCCGGCACCACGTGAGGGGCACGCCTCCCCACGGAGCCGCGCAAGAGGCACGCCCCGCACCACGAGCGCCCGACACTGCGCGAGAGACCCACACCCCGGCACCGCACGAGAGGCCCGCCTCCCCCGCACCCCCCACCCACGTGGCCGGACTCACACCCCCACCCCCCACTTGTCATCGTACGATGACATCGCTTGATGACATCGAACGACGGGAGGCTCCCCACCGTGCAGTCAGCGGACCCCGCGCAGACGAATCCGGCGGCGGGCAGCGCGACCCCACCGCGGAGGGCGTGGCGGGAGCGGGCGTTGGTGCCGGTGTTGCTCTCGGTCGGGATGCTGGTCGCGGTGATCAGCAGCCTGGGTGCGCCGCTGATCCCGACGATCGCGCGTGTCCATCACGTACCCCTCGGTGCCGCGCAGTGGTCGCTGACCGTGACGATGCTGATGGGCGCGGTGTCCACTCCCCTGATGGGGCGGCTCGGCGACGGGCCGCACCGGCGGCGGGTGATCCTCGCCGGGCTGGCCGTGGTGCTCTTCGCGAGCCTGCTCGCGGCGCTGCCCACCGGCTTCGCCGGGCTGCTGGTGGGGCGCGGGTTGCAGGGCATCGGCCTCGGGCTGACCCCGCTCGCGATGGCCACGGCGCGTGACGCGCTGCCGCACGAACGCGCCCGGCACGCGGTGGCCACCCTCTCCCTCACCTCGGCGGCCGGCATCGGGCTCGGCTATCCGCTGACCGGGCTGCTCGCTCAATATCTGGGCCTGCAGGCCGGGTTCTGGTTCGCGGCGGTGGCCGCCGCGCTGGCGCTGGCCGCGCTCGCGCTCGTTCTCCCCGCTTCGCCCTCGCGCCCCCGCAATCCGCTGGACGTGGCGGGTGCGGTGCTGCTGGCCGGGGGCATGGCCGGGCTGCTGTACGCGGCGACCGTCGGCGAACACTGGGGCTGGGCCTCGCCCCGGCTCCTCGCGCTGGCCGGGATATCCGTGCTGCTGCTCGTGTGGTGGGTGGTGCACGAACTGCGTACCGCGCACCCGCTGGTGGACGTGCGGCTGGTCAAGGACCGCGAGGTGCTGGCCGCGAATCTGACCGCGCTGCTCTCCGGGGTGGCGATGTACGTGATGCTGTCGCTGGTGAGCCAGTACGTGCAGACGCCGGAGTCGGCGGGGTACGGATTCGGCGCCTCGGTCGTGGTGGCGGGGCTCGTGCTGGTGCCGTTCTCCGCGGCCAGCATGGTCTCCGGGCGGCTCGTGCGGCTGGTCTCGGGCACCGTCTCGCTCGCCCATGTGCTCGCGGCGGGCTGTGTGCTGTCGCTGTGCGGGACCGCGCTCTTCGCCTGGAAGCACGACGGCATGTGGCAGGTGCTGGTGACCATGGGGCTCATCGGCCTGGGCGCGGGGGTGACCATGTCCGTGATGCCCGCGCTGATCGTGAGCTCGGTGCCGGCGCACGAGACCGGCAGCGCGATGAGCTTCAACCAGGTGGTGAAGTACATCGGTTACTCCATGGGCAGCGCCTTCGCTGCGACCGTGCTCGCCTCGCACACGACCGGCGGCGGGATGCCGGCCGAGGGCGGTTACCGGGTGGCCGCGCTGTCCTCCTGCGCGGTGTGGGTGGTCACGGCGCTGAGCGGCTGGCTGCTGGCTCGCGCGCGGCGCACCACCGGGCCCGACACCTCGGCGCCCGCCGGCTCCGACGCCCCCGGGCTCGTACGGGGAACCCGCGCGGAGTCACGTACGGTAGCCGTGACCCAGGGTGAGAACGAGGCGCGGGCGGACACGGAGGCACGGTGAGCGAGAGCGGCGGCGCCGCACGGCGCAGGGATTCGGCGCAGAGCCGCGCGCTGCTTCTGCGCGCCGCCGGCGAACTGTTCTCGGAGCGTGGTTTCGACCGCACCACCATCAGGGACATCGGGCGGCGCGCGGGCGTGGACCCCGCGCTCATCGCCCGCTACTTCGGCGGCAAGACCCAGCTCTACCTGGCCGCCGTCGTCGCCGAGCGGAGCGAGGAGGGCGAGGGCGCGAGCGGTCCGGCCGACCTCCTGGAGGGCAACCGCCTGGCGGAGATCCTGGAGCGGACCGACCGGCGCGGCCTCGTACCCATCCTCCAAGTCGCGGTGCAGCACCTGAGCGAGCCGGAGGCGCAGCAGGCCGCGCGCGCCGCGCTGCACCAGCGGCTGGTGGAGCCGCTGCACCGGCGCTTCGCCGCTGAGGGGTGCGAACGGCCCCTGCTGCGCGCCGAGTTGGTGGTGTCCTCGGTGATCGGGATCGTGCAGGGGCGGCGGTCCGGCGCGTTCGACGAGCTCGGCTCCGCGAGCCCCGAGGAGCTCGCGGAGCTGCTGATCGGCATGCTCGGCGCGGAACGCGAGCCGGCGGAGCGCGAGTCGGCGAAACGCGAGCCCGCGGAGCACTGACCGGGCCGAGCACCGACCCGGCAGAGCACCGACCCGGCAGAGCACCGACCCGGCGAAACGCCGACCCGCCCGAACACCGGCCCCGCGGACCCGACATCAGCCGCACGCCCCGGCCTCACACCTCCGGCGCGACCCCCTCCGGCAGTACCGGCGGCCGGCCCGTCGTCCAGAGCGCGCGGATCGCGAGGCGGCTGATGCGCCAGCCCGCCTCCGTACGCCGCAGCTCCGCCTCGCACAGGCCGCCGACGGTGAAGACCGGTTCGGCGCCGGGGCCGCGTGCCGCCAGGGTCTCCTCGCGGTGGACGTGCGCCATCAGCGCGTTCCAGCTCGCGGTGGCCGTCCGCGCGCCGGGTTCGGCCTCGGCCAGCACTCCGGAGGCGAGGTGCTGCGTGCGCTCGAACCTGCCCACCGCCTCCTCGGAGTGCCGGACCGCCTCCTCGCCCCGCACGGTGCCGATGGGTGTCTCGGCCCGTACGTCCTCGGTGAAGTACGCACGGGCCCAGCCCTCCTCGAACTTCCGCTCGTCGAGGGCGCGGAAGAAGCGGTGGACGAGGGCGTCGATCTCGAAGTGATCCGCGTATGCGGTCTGCGCGGTCTGCGCGGCCTGTGTGGTCATGCACAGAGCCTCGTACTTGAACGGGACTTCAAGTCAAGAGCCCTGCGATGCCCCCCCGATGACCCGCCCCGCGACCTCACTGCGCCGCCTGCTCCAGCCGTCCTCCGTCGTAGAACCCTCCGGCGCTGTAGACCAGCGGCGGCCGGTCGGAGGAGGCGGCCTCGACCACGCGGCCCACGAACACGGTGTGCGTCGCGGTCTGGATGCGCTCCTCGATGCGGGCCTCCAGCGCGGCGGCACTGTGGTCGATGAGCGGCGAACCGTTCCCCGCGGTGCTCCACCGCAGGCCGGCGAACTTGTCCTGGCTCTTGCCCGCGAACACCGAGGCCACCGGGAGCTGGTCGGCCGCGAGGATGCTGATGCCCATGTGCTCGGCGCGGAACAGCGGTTCATAGGTGGAGGACGTGCGCTGCACGCACACCATGACCAGCGGCGGGCTCAGCGAGAGGCTGGAGAAGGCGTTGACCGCGAGGCCGCGCGGGCGCTCGCCGTCCATGGTGGTGACGATCGTGACGCCGGTGACGAACTTCCGGTGCACGCCCTTGACCTGGTCCTCCGGGGCGTCCTGGAGGAGACCGCCGTCGGCGTGTGCGCTGCTGCTCATGCGGTGGCCGCCTTCCGGTCGGAGTTCTCGGACGCGCCGGACCCCTCGAACGCGCTGTGCAGCGGGATGATCCCGAGCGCGTGCAGCATCTGCCGCGGGTCCCAGGTGACCCACTCCTCGGCGATCAGCCCGTCCCGTACGCGGGAGAAGGTCGCGCCCGAGACGGTGAGCCGGCGGCCGGTGGGCGGGACGTCCAGCAGGGTGCCGGTGTGGGTGCCGCTGCTGTGCCAGCGGACGGCCATCCGGTCGCCCTCGATCACGCAGTCGTCGATCGCGGTGCGCAGGTCGGGCATCCCGGCGCGGCAGGCGGCGATGCCGCTCTTCAGGTCCTCCAGACTCTGTTCGGAGCGGCCGTGGCGCACGTATCCGGGCGCCGCCAGCCGGTCCAGGGCCTCGGTCTCGCCCCGGTTCCAGGCCGCCTCCCACGCCTCCTCGACCCTGCTTCTGAGGTCGCTCATCGCACTCCTTCCGCGGTGGTGGCCGTGGTGCTGTGATGTGGCAGGAAGCTATGAACGGCCACTCTTGCATGTCAATAGTCCGCGCGGATCCGATGCCTTGGCGGTGCCCCCAACTGCCCGCCCACCTGGCGTAACCAAGGGTTCTGCGACTCAACAAGCCAGCGTGACGCACCTCTTGACGCCCGGAAAACGGCGCTCCTATGTTCCTTCTTGCATGCAAGAGATGCTGCGCGTTCCGAGAGGACCACGACGGTTCCGAGAGGCAGACCCATGCGTTTTTCGATCTTTCACGCGCTCGGCGCTCCCGGCAGGCTGGGCGACTACCACCAACTGATGCGCGAGGCGCGGGAGTACGCGGTGGCCGCCGAGCAGGCCGGCTTCTGGTCCGCCTGGTACACCGAGCACCACTTCGGGCACGAGGGCCAGGAGCTGACCCCCAACCCGGTGCTCATGGGCGCCGACATAGCCGCGCGCACCGAGCGGCTGCGCATCGGACAGGCGGCGAGCATCGTCACCTTCTGGCATCCGCTGCGCCTGGCCGAGGACCTGGCCCTGCTCGACCAGCTCTCCGGCGGCCGCGTCGAGGTCGGGGTGGGCCGCGGCCTGTACGGGAGGGAGGCGGTCAACCTCAACCCGCAGGCGGACCCGCGCGATCCGGAGCAGAACAGGGCGCTGTTCGAGGAGACCATGGAGGTGCTGCGCAAGGCGTGGTCGGGCGAGTTCTTCGCACACCACGGCCGCTTCTACGACTTCCCCGCGCCCGGTGTGCAGTGGAACCACCCGCTCTCACCGCCCAGCGAGGAGTTCATGCGGGACGGCGTGATCGAGAAGCTGAAGGTGGTGCCCGCGCCGCACCAGCGCCCGCATCCGCCGTTGTGGCAGGTCATCGACTCGCCCCGGTCCATCGAGTCGGCCGCACGCGAAGGGGTGCAGGGCATCTTCTGGATGCCGCCCATATCCGAGCTCAAGAAGCGCTTCGACCTGTATCGGCGCACCGCGTCCGAGGCATCGGGGCGCGCGTACGCACCGGGTGAGGGCCTCGCCCTCGTACGCGATGTGTACGTGGCCGACACCATGGAGCAGGCGCGCGCCGACTTCGAGCACGCGCTGATGCAGACGTACCAGTGGGTCACGCACTGGCGCGGGCTCGGCAACCTCATGGAGGACGGCGAAGAGGTGGGCCCGCAGCACGAGTTGAGCTTCGACTTCCTGGACGAGCGCAATCTGCTGGTCGGCACGCCCGAGCACGTCGCCGGGAAGATCGAGGAGCTGCGGGACGAGATCGGCCTGGAGCATCTGATGCTGTGGACCACCCACCCCGGGCTGCCGCACGAGAAGGCCATGCGCAGCCTGGAGCTGTTCTCGGAGAAGGTCATGCCGCGCTTCTCCGGCGAGGGCCTTTCCGGCGAGGGTGACCGCCCGTGAGCGCGACGCCGGACGAGGGCGCGACTCCGGACGAGGGCGCGATGCCGCGCGAGGGCGCAACACCGCGAGAAACCGCCACGCCGCCCGCGAGTCCGATCCGCCGGATCGTCGCCTCCTGCGAGGAGCTGACGGCCGAGCTGGGCGAGCCGGTGAGCACGCCCGTACGCCGGGGCGCTGTGGCCGTCGCCGTGCGCAACCCCTGGGCGGGCCGCGGCGTGCTCGACGACCTCCAGCCGGAGGTGGAGGAGCTGGCCCCGGTGCTGGCCCGCGAGATCGCCGACCGGCTCACGGCGATGCTGGGCGGGGCCGGCGCGGTGGCCTCCTTCGGCAAGGCCGCGCTGGTGGGCCTGGACGGCGAGGCCGAGCACGGTGACGCGCTGATCCACACCCCGTACTTCGGCAACGTCCTGCGCGAGCTCCTGGACGGCACCTCGATCATCGCGTTCAGCGAGGAGCGCGCGGCGCCTGGCACCACCGTGACGGTGCCGGTCTGGCACAAGAACGAGGCGGCGACCCGCTCGCACTACGCCGCCACGCAGATCCGCGTACCGGACGGGCCGCGCCCGGACGAGCTGGTCATCACCGCCGCCGCGGCCACGGGGCCGCGCCCCAACGCCCGTATCGGGGACCGGCGGAGCGATCCCGTCGTGACCCTGGAGACGCTGGAAACCCCGGAATCCCTGGAGGGAACCCGATGAGCCCGATGAAGCTGCGCAAGACCGTCACCCTGCTCGACGAGGTGCACACCGAGGGCGGCCGCGCCGTCTCGCCGCCCGCCCAGACCGCGGTGGTCGCCGCCGTGATCACCAACCCCTGGGCGGGGCAGGGGTTCGTGGACGACCTGGCGCCCGGCATCGACGAAGTGGCCCCGGAATTGGGCGCGTTGCTGGCCCCTCTGGTGGTCAAGGCCCTGGGCCGCCCGGTCGAGGCGTACGGCAAGGCCGCGGTCGTCGGTCTCGACGGCGAGGTCGAGCACGGCTCGGGGCTGATCCACACGCTCAAGTTCGGCGATCACTTCCGTACCGCCGCCGCTGCCACCACCCTGCTGCCCGCGCTGGAGAAGCGGGCGGCGGCCGGCACCGTCTTCGACATCCCGCTCAAGCACATCACCGACGCCACGGTGCGTTCGCACCACCAGAGCGTGGAGGTCCGCATTCCCGACGCGCCGCGCGCCGACGAGATCGTGGTCGCGCTGGCCGCAGCCGCGCAGGGCCGCCCGCAGGCACGCCTCGCACCACTGGCGACCGAGCAGTGAGTCCGGGCCACCCAGCGGGAGACCCCGCAGCGCTCGCGTACGACGACGAAGGCGCGGGCACTCCCCTGCTCCTGCTCCACGGCGTCGGCCTCGACCGCCGCATGTGGGACCGCTGCCGCCCCGCGCTGTCGGCCAGGCACCGCACCCGGGCCCTCGACCTGCGCGGACACGGCGCCTCCCCGCACGCCGAGCCGGGCGTGACGCTCAGCGACCTCGCCGAGGACGTGCTCCAGCACATCGGTGAACCGACCGGCGAACCGGCCCACTTGGTCGGCTTCTCCCTCGGCGCGCTGGTCGCCGCGCGCGCCGCGCTGATGCACCCTTCCGCCGTCGCCTCGTTGACCCTGGTCAGCTCGGTGGCCCGGCGCACCGAGCGGCAGCGCGAGGACGTACTGCGGCGCCTGGAACGGGCCCGTACCGATCGCGAGGCCTCGGCTGAGGCGGCCGTCGAGCGCTGGTTCACGCCCGAATGGCGGGCCGCAGAACCGGAGTTGGCCGCCTCCGTACGCGAGACCCTGCTGCGCCAGGACCCCGGCTCGTACCTGGCCTGCTACGAGGTCTTCGCGCGCGCCGACGCGCTGCTGTGGCCCCGGCTGCCACTGCTCACCGCGCCGGCGCTGGCCGTCACGGGCGCCGAAGACCCGGGCTCCACACCGGAGATGACCCGCGAGCTGGCCTCGGCGCTCCCCCGCGCCCGGCACGCGATCGTCCCCGGCGCCCGCCACCTGCTGCCCCTGGAGGATCCCGGGGCCCTGACCGCACACATCCTCCGACTCACCGAGGAGGTGGACCGTGAACGCGCCACCACTGCCGCGTCATGACCACTACATCGGCGGCGCGCCCGTGCCGCCCGCGACCGGCGCGTACCTGCCCAGCGTCAATCCCACGACGGGGGCGGCCTGGTACGAGACCGCGCGCGGCGACGCCCAGGACGCGCGCCGCGCCGTGGAGACCGCGGCCGCCGCGTTCGAGAATCCCGCCTGGCGCGATCTGCCCCAGCCCAGGCGTGCCGCGCTGCTGCGCCGCCTGGCCGAGCTGATCGGCGAGCACGGCGAGCAGCTCGCGCGCACCGAGACCCTCGACAACGGCAAGCTGCTCACCGAGATGCGGGCCCAACTGGCCAGCCTCCCGGACTATTTCCACTACTACGCGGGCCTCGCCGACAAGCCGCACGGGCACACCATCCCCGCGGCCCGCAAGGAGATCCTCAACTACACGGTGCGCGAGCCGCTCGGCGTGGTCGTGGCGATCACCCCGTGGAACTCGCCGCTGCTGCTCACCGCCACCAAGATCGCCCCGGCCCTGGCGGCGGGCAACACCGTGGTGATCAAGCCCTCCGAGCACACCTCGGCCTCGCTGCTGGAGCTGGTCCCGCTCTTCGAGAAGGCCGGCTTCCCGCCCGGGGTGGTGAACGTGGTGACCGGCTACGGCGACGAGGTGGGCACACCCCTGGTCGAACACCCCCGCGTGGCCAAGGTGTCCTTCACCGGCAGCACCGCCACGGGGTCGCGGATCGCCGCGCACTGCGGCTCGCGCTTCGTGCGCAGCACCCTCGAACTGGGCGGCAAGTCGCCCAACATCGTCTTCCCCGACGCGGACCTCGGCAACGCCGTCACCGGCATCGTGGCCGGAGTGTTCGCGGCGGCGGGCCAGACATGTGTGGCGGGCAGCCGCGTCTTCGCGCACCGGTCGGTGTACGAGGAGGTGGTGGCACGCGTCTCGGAGCGCGCCGCCGCGATCAGGCTCGGCGACCCGTTGCAGCCCGAGACCCAGTTGGGGCCGCTGGCCATCGAGAGCCAGCGCGACAGGGTGGAGGAGTACGTGCGCCTGGGCCGGACCGAGGGAGCGCGCACCACCACGGGCGGTCAGCGCCCCGACCCGGAATCCGGTCTTGACCAGGGCTTCTTCTACCGGCCCACGGTGTTCGTGGATGCGGACAACTCCATGCGGCTGTGCCAGGAGGAGATCTTCGGCCCGGTCACGGCCGTGCTGCCCTTCGACTCCGAGGACGAGCTGGTCGCGCAGGCCAACGGCACCGACTACGGGCTGGCCGCGGGCGTGTGGACCCGCGACCTGTCCCGCGCGCACCGGGTGGCCGCGCGCCTGGAGGCCGGAACGGTGTGGGTGAACACCTACCGCTCGATGTCCCCCATGTCACCGCGCTCCGGTTTCAAGTCGAGCGGCATGGGCGTCGAGCACGGCACCGAGGCGCTGGAGGAGTACACGCGGCTCAAGAGTGTGTGGATCGACACAGGCGAGGGTCCTGCGGACGACCCCTTCGTCCTGCGTTCGTGAGGCTGCGTCCTGCGCTCGTGAGGCGTGCCGCGCTCATGTGCGGCGGCCGGCCCGCGCTCCCGGGCGGCGGCACCGGTGCTCACTCGCCGTCCGCCCGCTCCTCCCCCTCCTCCGGGGCCCGCCGGTCCAGGCTGTCCATCAGCGCCCGGTAACTGGCCCGCACATGCTCGCGCATGACCCGCTCGGCGCCCTCGCCGTCCTTGGCGTCGATGAGCTCCAGCACCCGCTGGTGCTCGGACTCCGAACGGGTCGGGCGGCCCGGCTGGGAGAGGGAGGTGTGCACGAGGCGGTGGTAGGAGAGCTGGTTCATGAGCGTCTGGTAGTGCTCGGCGAGCTTGGCGTTGTCGGCGCCGCGCACCACCAGGTCGTGGAATTCGTGCACCAGCTCCGCGTACCGTTCCTGGTCGCCGTCGGCGACGGCCTTGTCTGCGCGGGACAGGTTCTCCTCCAGCTCGGCCAGTTCGGGAACCCGCCCGCGCTGGGCGAGCAGCCGGGCCGCCGCGCCCTCCAACAGCTCCTTCATCTGGAAGAGTTCGGTGATCTCCCGCCGGGAGGGCGCCGAGACGAAGGTGCCGACCCGGGGCCTGATGTCGACCAGGCCCTCGGTCTGGAGCTGCTTGAGGGCCTCGCGCACCGGGGTGCGGCTCACGCCGAACGCCTCCGAGAGCACGATCTCCGACAGGCTGGTGCCCGGGGCCAGCTCCCCGGAGATGATGCGGCCGCGCAGCTCGTCTATCACACGGCTGCGGACGCTGGTGCCCTTGAGCGGCTGCTTGCGGAAACCCGCTGCTGATGCATCTGGCATGGCACAAAAAGCTAGGTAGAGTTCGCAGTTCGCGTCAAGGAGATCGGCCGCCCTCCGCGGCTCTCACCCCCATAAATCCTCTTCACCAGGCCCCCGTTGCGGCACCTTCGCCGGGCCCTCCCCTCCCCCTGCCCGTGCACGCATTCCCCGTAACTGGCATGCAACAACCCACCACCCCTCTACCCGCTCCAGGGAGCCGCACCATGAGTCACCCCTCCGCCGGGCCGGGAAGCGCGGCGCAGCCACGCGACCACGGCTACCGGGACAACATCGCGCAGGTCGAGCCCTATGGGATCGATCACATCCCGGACGTCGAGCGGCACGGGAAGCCCTCGTCGCAGTTCTTCATCTGGTTCGCCGCCGGTCTCAACTTCCCCATCATGCTGCTGGGCTTCAGCGCCGCCTCGCTCGGCCTGTCGCTGACCGCGGCGATCTGGGCCATCGTCGCCGGTGCGCTGGTCGGCGCCGTCACCATGGGCGTGATGTCGCGCATGGGCGTCCACCTGGGCGTTCCGCAGCAGATGCAGGCGCGGGGACCGCTCGGCTATGTCGGCAACCTGCTGCCGGTGGCCTACATCAACGTCTTCGCCGGGATCGGCTGGGCCGCGGTGACCGTCATCCTCGGCGGCAAGGCGCTCGGGGTGCTGCTCGGCATCCCGTTCTGGATCTCGGCCGTGATCCTGACGGCCCTTCAGCTCACCGTCGCGGTGTTCGGCTACAACATGATCCACTACCTGGAACGCATCCTGGCCTACGTACTGCTGGCCCTGTTCCTGCTGGTCACCGTCGTCTCGCTGGTCCGCGGCAGCTCCTTCCTGGAGGCCGACGCCAACGCGCCCGAGTACCACGGGCCCACGGCGGGCTGGATCACCCTGGCCGGGCACTTCCTCGCGTTCCTCATCGCCTGGCTGCCCTTCGCCTCGGACTACTCGCGCTATCTGCCCTCCACGCCGGGCGTCAGCCGCAAGGCCGGAGTCCTCACCACGCTGGGCAACTTCCTCACGCTCTCGTGGCTGGGCATCACCGGCGCGGTGCTGGCCGGGGCCTCGGACGCCACCGACCCGATCACCGCGCTCAAGGAGCTCACGGGCCCCTGGTGGGTGCCGGCGATGCTCGCGATCCTGCTGTCCTCCTTCTCGCAGAACTTCCTCAACGTGTACGGCGGCGCCATCTCGCTCCAGACGCTCGGGCTGCCCCTCAAGCGCAGCACCTGCGTCAGCCTCATCTGCGTGTGCGCGCTGGGCGTGAGCCTGTGGGCGGCCGACGGGATCTACACGTCCTTCGAGGTGTTCCTGAACCTCACCGCGTACTTCATCGCGCCCTACACCGCCGTGCTGCTGATGGACTACTACTTCGGGCCGCGCCGCGACCGCTCGCGCATCCCGGAGCTGTACGACCGCAGCCGGGTGCTCGAATGGGGCTTCGTGGCCTGGGCGGTGGGCGCGCTGAGCGCGGTGCCGTTCTGGAAGTCGGACCTCTACACCGGCTTCCTCGCCGCGCGGCACCCGGAGTGGGGCGAGGTCTCGTACTACATCGGCTTCCTCGTCGCCGGGCTCGTCTTCCTCGCCACCCGCAACCTGCCCCCGCTGTGGCACCGCACCCCCGCGGGCCGGCAGGGCGCGGACGCCGGGCGGCCGGAGCGGGACGGGCGTGCCGAGGGGGACGGGCCTGCCGAGAAGGCCGAAGGCGCGGAGCACGCGCCGTCCTGATCACCCGTCAGCCCGGCCGCCTCGCGCGGCAGGTGAGGCCCGCGCGTGCGTCCCTTCGGAGGGCCGAGGGGACGCACGCGGGGCATCGCCCCAGGTCCGGAACGGTATGCGGCATCATGCCCCGCATGAGCAACTCCGATCACACCGACACCGCAGGGCGCGGCAGACTGGCGCACCGCCTGCTGCCGATGACCGGCCGGGACCCCGACGAGAGCGGGCGCGCGGCCACACCTCTTGAGCTGCTGTTCGACCTGACCTTCGTGGTCGCCGTCGGCACGGCGGCGTCGCAGTTCGCCGAGCTGATCGCGGCCGGCCACACCGTGCAGGCGGTCGGCGCCTTCGTGCTGGCGATGTTCGCCATCACCGTGGCGTGGATCAGCTTCAGCTGGTTCGCCTCCGCCTTCGACACCGACGACTGGCTGCACCGGGCGCTGACCATGGTGCAGATGATCGGCGTCGTGGTGCTCGCGCTGGGACTCCCGGCGATGTACCACTCCGTCGACGAGGGCGACCACCTCGAACTGCGCGTCGTGGTGCTGGGCTACGTCGTGATGCGGGTGGCGATGGTGTGCCAGTGGTGGCGCGCCTCGCGCAGTTCGGACGACTTCCGCTCGGTGGCGCACGCGAACATCCTGTGGACCGTGATCGCCCAGATCGGCTGGGTCGCGGTCGCCTTCGTGAAGCTGCCGCTCGCGGCCGTGTTCCCCTGCGTCCTCGTGCTCGGCGCGCTGGAACTGCTGCTTCCCGTGCTCACCCAGGGCCACGCGGGCGGGACCCCTTGGCACCCACACCATGTCGCCGAGCGCTACAGCCTGTTCGCCATCATCGCGCTCGGCGAGGGCGTGGTCGGCACCGTCGCCTCCTCCGGCGAACTGCTCGGCGGCGCCGACGGCACGGAGTGGACCGGCAACGCGATCGCCGTCGTCGTGGCGGGCGTCGGCCTGACCTTCGGCATGTGGTGGGTGTACTTCGCGACGCCCTTCGGCGAGGTGCTGGAGCACCGCAGGCGCCGCGGCTACCTGTTCGGGTACGGGCACATCCCGCTGTTCATGGGCATCGCGGGCGCGGGGGCCGGACTGCACGTGGCGGGGCTCCAGTTGGAGCACCACTCGAAGGTGGGCGAGGTCGCCGTGGTGCTGTCCCTGGCGATTCCGGTGGGCGTGTTCCTGCTGATGGTGTACCTGCTGCACACCCTGCTGCTGTCCGCCGCCGACGCCTTCCACCTGCTGCTGATCTCGCTCACCCTCGCGGTGCTGCTCGCCGCCGTGCTGCTGGCCGCCGCCGGTGTCGCGCTCGCCGTGTGCCTGCTGGTGGTGATGCTGGCCCCGTTCGTGACCGTGGTCGGCTTCGAGACGGTGGGCCACCGGCACCAGCAGCGGATGCTGGAGGACCTCGCGGGACGGGCCCGCTGAAAGCCCACGCGCGGAGGGCGCGTACGGAGGCCGCGTACGGGGGCGTACGGGGCCGCGCGGGCTGTCACGCGGAAGCTGTTATGCGGGAACGGCATCGAACTGCGCATTCCAGTCTTGGACCACATGAGTCGGCTCGGGCAGTGTGACCGCACCCCTGCAAGCAGACCGGAGGTCAGTCCAGCCCATGCCCCGTACCACCACGCTGCGCGGTTCCCTCGCCGCTCTCTGCGCCCTCACGCTCGTGCCCCTCGCCGCCTGCACGCAGGAGGCCGACGGTGCCCCGGCCCGGGACACCACGGACGCCGCCTTCAAGAAACTGGAGGGGAAGTACGACGCCCGGCTGGGCGTGTACGCCGTGGACACCGGGTCGGGGCGCTCGGTCTCGTACAACGCGGACCGGCGGTTCGCCTACGCCTCCAGCCACAAGGCGTTCTCGGCAGCGGCCGTGCTGCGCTCGCACAGTGACAAGGAGCTGGACAAGAGGCTCCACTACACGCGGGACGAGGTGCTGCCGCACTCCCCCGTCACCGAGAAGCACGTGCGGGACGGCGTCACCGTGCGGCAAGCCGCCGCTGCCGCCGTCCAGCACAGCGACAACACCGCGGCCAATCTGCTCTTCGAGGAGATCGGCGGACCGAAGAAGCTGGGCGCCTTCCTCGCCGGGCTCGGCGACGGCACCACCCGCGTCAGCCGCGTCGAGCCCGACCTGAACGAGGCAGCGCCCGGCGACACACGGGACACCACCACCCCGCGCGCCTTCACCGAGGACCTGCGCAAGGTGGCCCTGGGCAAGGTGCTCGGCAAGGGCGACCGCGCCCGGCTCCTGCACTGGATGGGCGACAACAGCACCGGCGCGACGCTCACAGAGGCGGGCGTGCCGAAGAGCTGGAAGGTCGCGGGCAAGAGCGGCGGCGGCCGCTACGCCTCGCGCAACGACATCACCGTCGTCACGCCTCCCGGCCACGCGCCCCTCGTCATGTCGATCATGTCCCGGCGCGGCGAGCGCGACGCGGCGTACGACGACAAGCTGATCTCCTCGGCCGCGCGCACGGTGGCGGACGAGCTCTCTTGACACGGGGTCTCCCGAGGCGGCTCTCCCGATACGGCCGCTCCCGCGCGGAGTTCACACCTACCGGGTGACGAGAACCCCTCGGCCGCGCGCCACCCTCGACCCCACCATCGACGTACGGCTGAGGGGGTGGCGAGGATGGCCGAGGGAGCCTCGACCGGGAGGCTGCACACGGGGTACGTGCCCGCCGACGCCCCGGCGGCCGACCCGCGGGTCACCAGGATGTCCGTCAGCGGCGTCGTCTTCGCCGCCATCGCGCTGCTGCTCGGCGGGCTGTTCCACGCGATCCTGGGGCTCGCCGTGATGATCGACGACGGCATGTCGGAGCCGCCGCGCAGCTACCTCTACGACTGGAGCTCGCAGGGCTGGGCGTGGCTGCACCTGGGCTTCGGGGTCGCCGCTGTGGCCGCCGCGCTGAACCTTTTCAGCGCCCGTCCCTCCGCACGCGTCATCGGCATCGGGGTCGCCGTGCTCAGCGCGGTGAAGAACTTCTTCTTCGTGCCGTACTCCGGCGTGTGGTCGGCGGTCATCATCGGCCTCGACGTGCTGGTCATCTGGTCCCTGACCCGGTACGGGCCCGAGCAGGCGCGGAAGGTGTACGGGGCTCAGCCGAGGTGAAACCGCCGGGCGCGCCCCGCACCGCGCGCGGCGCGCGGCGCCTCGCGGGACGGGTCGCCCGGCAGCTCGCCGGCATCAGCGTGCTGGACATGGCGACCCGCCTCGCCGCGCAGGCGTTCCTCACCGCGCTGCCGCTGCTCTTCGTTCTCGCGAGCTACTGCCCCGACTCCGTGCGCGAGCAACTGCGCGCCTCGCTGCGGGAGTTGCTGGGCGCGGGCGGCGCCGCGATGCGGCAGATCGACGCCGTGTACGCGGGCACCGCGCGCTCCCCCGAGGCGTGGGGAGCGGCGAGCGCCGCGGTGGCCCTCGTCTCGGCGACCGCGCTCACCCGGGTGCTCCAGCGGCTGTGCGAGCGCTCCTGGCACCTGCCGCGCGCGGGAGCCCGCACCGCGGTGTGGCGGTGGGTCCTGTGGCTGCTGGTGTGGGCCGCGGCGCTGGTCTTCCAGGGCGTGCTGCGGAACGGGTTCGGCGCGGGTGCGGTGCTGGGCGTGCCGCTCAAGGCGCTCGCGGCGGTCGGCCTGTGGTGGTGGACCCAGCACCTGCTGCTGGCCGGGCGCGTGCGGTGGCTCCCGCTGCTTCCCGGCGCGCTGCTCACGGGCGTCGGGACCACGGCGTTCGCGGCGACCTCGGGCCTGTGGATGCCGCGTTCGCTCCAGCAGAGCGTGGACCGCTTCGGCCTGCTCGGATCGGTCTTCACGCTGCTGTCGTGGCTGATCCTCTTCTGCGCCGTGGTGGTCGTGGGGATCGCGGTCGGCCAAGTCCTCGCGTACGAGGAGCGGTTGAGGCGCAGGCTGGGACCGCCGGAGGGTCTGGAGGCCGAGCCGGGTGCCCTGTGAGCGCGGGCTCCCAGCGGGCCCGGGTGCTCTGTGAGCGCGGATGCCCTGCGCGCGGGCGCCCTCGCGGGCGGCCCTCAGCCCGCCGCCGTGGTGATCCGGCCGTCCTTCGCGGCGCGGGCCAGCGCGTCGTGGTCGCTCTCGTTCTGGTCGGCGTACCGCTCGGCGAACTCCGCGACGGCGTACTCGAAGCTCTGGCCGCGGCCCAGGTAGGCGGCGATGGCGATGCGGTCGCCCGAGCGCGCGTGGGCGCGGGCCAGCGCCGTGCCGCACACCTCCCCGAACAGCCGCATGGTGCGCGGGCTCATCACGTCGGCCTGCGGGATCGCCTTCCAGTCGCGCAACTGGCGTACGTAGAAGTCCCGTTGCCGCCCGTCGATGCCCTCGACGCGTTCCCAGCCCAGGAAGATGTCGCTCGCCGCCTGCATCAGCCGCTGGCCGGTGACCACCCGTTCGCCCTGGTTCTGGAAGCCGGGGGACGCCGTGTGCGGGGCGAGCACCGACTCCCCCGCCTCCTTGGCCTGGAGCAGCAGCGGGTCCTCCTCGTCCCTGCCGAGCAGCAGGATGATCCAGCACCGGGTGCCGACGCTGCCGACCCCGACGACCTTGCGGGCCATGTCGACCACCCGGTACTGGCGCAGCAGCGATGCGCGGTCCGCCGACAGGCTGTGCGCATAGCGCTCGACCAGCCCGCGCAGCTGCCGGTCGAGCCGGTGCCTGTCGGTCTCGGGCAGCAGGTCCGACGCGGGCACCACCAGGGGCGGGTCGGCCGCGATGCGCCGGGCGCCGCCGAGCCGGTGGGTGAGCCTGGCGTACGCCTGGAGGTGGTCGCGGCTGCGGGCCCTGGTCAGGGTGCGGGACAGCCGTTCGCGTGCCTTGGCCCCCAACTCCCCCGCCATGGCCGTGTACAGCTCGTCGGCGTCGGTGTGCGCGTACCACACCTCCAGGTGCCGCATCCCGGAGAAGCCGATCATCGCCTCGCGGTAGGAGCGGACCGCGGCGCGCAGCACCGCCGCGCGCTGCTTGTCGGTGAAGCCGTTGGCGCGCCCCGCCACGGCGAGACTCGCGGACAGCCGCTTGACGTCCCACTCCCAGGGCCCCGACAGGGTCTCGTCGAAGTCGTTGATGTCGAAGAGCAGGTGCCGCTCGGGCGAGGCGAGCAGGCGGAAGTTCAACAGGTGCGCGTCGCCGCACAGTTGGGCCGTCAGGCCGGTGGCGGGCGTGCCGGCCAGGTCGGCTGCCATCAGCGCGGCCGCCCCGCGCAGGAAGCGGAACGGCGACTCCAGCATCCGGCCGTAGCGCAGCGGCACCAGCTCGGGCACCCGGGACGCCGAGTGCTCCTCCAGCACCGACACCGGGTCCGGCCTGCCGGGCCGCGGGGCGTACTCCGCGTGGGCCGCGCGCGGCACCCGGGTGCGCACCGCCTTGCCGTGGGCAGCGCGCTCTCCTGCGGTACGCGGAGGGTTCCCGTTCCAAGTCATGGCCGACGCACCCTTCTGAGGCGAGGGTTGAGGCCCCGACCCTCGCGCGCGCGGAGCGGCGGGGCATCACACGCCGGGGGTGATGCCGACCCGCCCTCCGCGGCCCATACCGGAGTGTCATGACGTCCGTTCCGGGGCTCCTCATCGCCGCGTCGGTGGCGCTCTACGCGCTCCTCTCCGCGCGCGCTGCCGCGGCCGCGATCTCGGGTCCGATGGTGTTCGTCGCCGTCGGCGTCGCACTGGGGCCGCCGGGACTGGGCTGGATCAGCCCCGTACGCGACGCGCAGACGGTGGAGACGCTGCTGGAGACCGCGCTGGTGCTGGTGCTGTTCGCGGACGCGGCCGCGCTCAGGTTCGGGGGGCTGCGCCGCGGCAGGTTCCTCCCCCTGCGGCTGCTCGCGATCGGGCTGCCGCTCACCCTGGCGCTCGGCACCCTGGCCGCCTGGCCCCTGCTGCCGGGGCTCGGCTTCTGGGAACTCGCGCTGGTCGGCACCGTCCTCGCGCCCACCGACGCGTCGCTGAGCCGGCCCGCGATCGCCGAGCCCCGGGTGCCACCGCTGGTGCGCCAGGGACTCAACGCGGAGAGCGGACTCAACGACGGCCTGGCCGTGCCGTTCTTCGTGATCTTCCTGGCGGCGGCCGCCGGGAGCGGGCAGCACGGCGAATCCCCGGGCGTGGGCGAGGTGTTCGTCCGCGCGCTGCTGCTGTCCACGGTGTGCGGCGCGGTGCTCGGCCTGCTCGGCGGCTTCGGCCTGGCGCGCTCCCTGCGCCGCCGCTGGACGGGCGCGGAGTGGGTGGGCATCGTGCCGGCCGCCGCGGCCCTGGCCTCGTTCGCCGCTGCCGACGCGCTGCACGGCAGCGGCTTCATCGCCGCGTGGGTGGCGGGGCTGGCCTTCGCCGCCGCGTACCGGAAGGGCGCGCGGGAGCCCGTACGGGAAGCGCCCGCCGCTCACCGCGCACTGCCCCGCGTCGGCGAGGTCGCCGGTCTCACCGACCAGTTGGGCGCGCTGGCGACCATGCTGTCCTTCTTCGCCTTCGGCGCGGTGCTGCTCGGCCCGGCGCTGGAGGAGCTGACCTGGCGCATGACGGTGTACGCGGTCCTGAGCCTCACCGTCGTGCGGATGCTCCCGGTGGCGCTGTCCCTGCTGCGCTCGGGGCTGGCCCGGCCGACGGTGGCCTACCTCGCGTGGTTCGGCCCCCGCGGTCTCGCCTCGCTCGTGCTGGGCCTGCTGGTCGTGCACGAGGAACTCCCCGGCGGCGGGCAGGTGTCCGCCGTGGTGGCCGTCACGGTGGGCCTCAGCGTGCTGGCGCACGGCGTCAGCGCGGGGTGGCTGGCGGCGCGTTACGGCCGCTGGTACGCGGGGGCCGCCGCCCGCGCGCCGGGGGCCGCGCTGCGGGAGAGCGTGCTGCCCGAGGACGAGGAGGGTGAGGGGCGGCCGGGACCTGAGCGGCCCGGCCCCGAGCAGCCGGAGTCCGAGGGGCCGGAGCCCGAGCACCCGAGTTCCGGACAGCCCTGAGCAGTTGCCCCCTGCCGCCGGGCGGTCCGCGCGCGCAAGCGAGGAGCCCGGGGCTCCCTCGCCCCCGGGCTCCCGCTCTCCCGACGCGGAAAGCTCACCTCACAGGTTGTCAGCCTCCTGTGGGCCGTAGGTGACCAGCGCCCAGATCACCAGCACGTCCAGGGCGATGATGATCACCGACCAGACCGGGTAGTACGGGATGAAGAAGAAGTTCTCCACCGCGCTCAGCACGGCCACCACGATGCCGACGATCCGCGCCCACAGCTTCCCGGTGAACAGGAAGAGGCCCGCGGCCACCACGACGACGCCGGACACCAGGTGGAACCAGCCCCAGGCCGTCACGTCGAACTTGTACACATAGTCGCGTCCGAGCACGTAGAACTGGTCGTCGAGGATCGCGGCCAGCCCGAGTATCGCGTGGTACGAACCGATCACGACCATCACGCACACCGCGAACGCGATGCCGCCGACCGCCAGCGGCTTGGGGCGGTGCCCGCGCGCCACCGGTCCCCGTCCTGGTGAGGTCTGCTCAGCCATGTCCTGTACCTCCTCCTCATGGCTCCCCGTGGGGCGGCACGGCGTCTCCTGGGGCAGCCCCGGTTCGGGGCAGCATCCCGCCGTGCGCCCGGCGCCGTGGTCACCCGCCGCGGATGATTCCGCGCGGCGGCGTACGCGCGGGCATGCCCGCTCCTCACCCCCGGGAGGTGATGCGGGTGCCGGGGCGTCGGGGGCGGAATGGAGCGGCACGTGCGGACCGCGGCGCGGGAGGTGCAGGCATGGGCGGGACAGAAGGGGCCGAAGCACCGGGCGGCGGCGGTGAGTTCGAGATCCGCATCAGGGGCACGGTCAGCGGGTCGTTCCAGGAGGCCTTCGGCGAGCTGGCGGTCACCCGGCATCCGGCCGAGACGGTGCTGCGCGGTGCGGGCCTGGACCAGGCCGCGCTGTACGGCATCCTCGACCGCATCCAGTCGCTCGGGCTCGAACTGGTCGAGGTGCGGAGGCTCCCGCCGCCCGAGGGCGCGGGCGCGGGCTGAGGCGTTCGCCGTGCACCCGCGCGCCCGGGATCAGAGCAGTTCCAGCTCGCGGGCCCGCCGCACAGCGGCCGAGCGCCGGGTCACCTCCAGCTTGCGGTAGACGCTCTTGAGGTGCGTCTTGACGGTGTTGACCGACAGATACAGCTCGGCGGCGATCTCCTCGGTGGTCATGGTCCGCGCCAGGTACGCGAGCACGTCGCGCTCCCGCCCGCTGAGCGTCCCGGCACGCCCCGCACCCCGCCCCTCATGCCCCTCAACTGAGCGCCCTGGGGCGGGCGTTGAAGCCGCGCCCGCCCCCGTACGCGGCTGCCGCTCGGCGGTCGCCACTGCGGCGCAGGCCAGGTGCACGGCACGCTCCAGCGCCTGCGCCGGCGCCGCGGGCCAGACTCCGGTGGCCGCCGCGCACAGCCCGCGTACCGCCTCGACCGTGGGCGGCGCGCCGCGCTCGCACAGCGCCACCGTCTCCCCGGCCGTCACCAGCAGGGCGGCGACCGGCGGATCGGGCAGCGCGCGCAACGCCGCCTCCCCGCGGTCGATTTCGGGCCGCGCCCGTACGGCGTCGCCGCGGGCCAGCGCCGACCAGGCGCACACCGCGTGGAGCGCGGCGCGGGAGCGGTCGGCCGGTGACGGCGGGGGCATCGCGGGACTTTGCGCGCGCGCCGCGAGGTCGGCGGCCGAGCGCATGCGGCCGCGCAGCGCCTCCAGGAGGGCGAGGCCGACGAGGCAGTCGCGGCGCAGCGGTCCGCCGCCGGCGGGGCCCAGGGCCTTGAGCGCCGCGAGATACGCCCGTTCGGCGCCCTTCGGCCGGCCCCGCCGCAGCTCGGCGTCGCCGCGTACGCACAGCACGAGCGCGCCCAGCTCCGGGTGGGCCTCCCGGGGCCCGGGGCGCAGCAGGGCGCCGAGTTCCTCCGCCTCGGCCGCCGCTGCCAGCGCCTCCTCGGGGCGCCGTGAGCGCTCGGCCTCCGTACGGATCACCGCGCGGGTCAGCCGCGCGGCCACCCCCGGCCCCTCCCGCGAAGGCTCGTCTCCGCGTACGCCCTCCCCCTCGGCGCCGTCCTCGGCGAGAGCTTCGAGGGCCGCGAAGGCCGCATCCGCCTCCCGCAGCGCGCGGTCACAGCGCTCCGCGTCCCCCTCGCCCAGCGCCAACGCGGCGGCCACCAGGGCGGGTTCGGGCTCGGGCCGTACGGGATGCGGGGCGGCGGTCGTGTCCTGGGCGAGGCCCTCCGCAGCGGAGTCGGTCGTGGGCCCCTGCGCGAGCGCCCGCGTGAGCTCGCGGGCCAGCTCCTGGGGCAGCCGCTCTCCCGTCAGCCCGAGGAGCGTGCCGACGGCGGGGCCGCTCACGGCCAGCCGTGCCGCGTACCGCGGATCGCCCGCGGCGAGCGCGTGGGACAGCGCCTCGGGCAGCAGGCCGTGCGCGGCGAGCCAGGCGGCGGCCCTGCGGTGCAGCCGCGCGATCTGTCCTGGCGCCTCGTGGCGCAGCCGCAGCAGCAGCACGTCGCGGAACATGCGGTGGCACCGGTACCAGCCGTGGCCCAGCGGGTGCAGGAAGGAGTTCTGCCGGACCAGCGCGGCGAACAGGCCCTGGGACTCCTGCCCCGCGACGGCCGCGGCCAGCTCGGCGTTCACCCGTTCCAGGACGCTGATGACCAGCAACTGGTGCCGCAGTTCCGGGGGTTGCGCGTCCAGCACCTCCTCGGACAGATAGCTGACGACGGCCTCCTCGTCCCCGGCGAACCGCCGCACGAACTCCGCCGGGTCCCGGTGTCCGGCGAGCGACATGGCCGCGAGCCGCAGACCCGCCGCCCAGCCCTCCGTCCGCTGGGCGAGGCGGCGCACGGCGGGCGCGGCAAGGGTGACACCGTGCTGGGCGAGCAGCGCCGTCGTCTCCTTCTCGGTGAACGCGAGGTCCACGGTGCGCAGTTCGGCCAGTTCGCCCGCCAGCCTGCGGCGGTGCAGGTGCAGCGGCGGGTCCCTGCGGGAGATCACCAGGAGGCGTACGGCGGGCGAGGCGTGCCGCAGCAGCAGGGACACCTCTTCGGCCGTGGCCGAGCCCGGCTCGGGCTCGAAGTCCTCCAGGACCAGCACCACGGGCTCGGCGCGCAGGGCCAGGCCGTCGGCCACGAGCGCGGCGGAGAGCGGCCCGCCCCCTGGTCCGCCGCCCGGGCCGGCCTCGGAGACCCCCGAGCCGGCGCCGGAGAACGGCAGGTCCACGCCGGCCGCGCCCAGTTGGGCCGCCACGCGCGGCCACAGCACGCCGGGCGGCTCGGCGCCGCCGTCGCAGGCCACCCACGCCACGGGGCCCGGCGGCACGGCGGTGTGCGCCCACTCGGTGACCAGCGCCGTCTTGCCTGCGCCCGCGGGGCCGACCACCACGGTCAGCGGTCCGAGCACGCCGCGCGAGAGCCGGGCGACCAGGCGGGGTCTGGGGATCAGCCACTCCGGCAGGGGCGGCGCGGCGGCGCGGGCGTACGGCGCGGCGCCGGGCGCCACCGCGGCTCCTGGCCGAGGGGGCGGGCGGTCCGCCGCGTACTGCCGTTCCGCCGCGAACGGCTGCTCCGCCGCGTACGGTCGTTCCGCGAGCTCACCCATGGCGGCACCTCACTCTCGCGGGAGTGCGGGGGTGGTGCGCATGAGTGTGCCCGCGGGCGGCGCGGGTGCGCCCTTCCCGCGGCCGACTCCTCGGCGGTTTGGCCCGGTCGGCCCCCGCGGGTGCCCGAAGCCCCCGGCGCCCCGGGCCCTTTGGCCCGCCCGGGCCTTGCGCGGGTCAGCCCTCGGACGACCGGTCCCGCGCGCCGGACGACGCGGCGTTCCGCTCCGAGGCCGCCGTCAGCTCCGCCGCCACCGGGGCCAGTGCCTCCGGGGTGAGGAAGCCCTCGGCCAGGGGGACGCCGCCCTCGCCCCGTACCGCCTCCTTCAGCCGCCGGGCCCAGACGTGTTCGAGGAGGACGAAGGCGGCGGACGTGCCCGGGGGCAGCTCGTCGGCGATCTCGCCGAGATGCCACGCGGAGAGGCCGAAGGCCCGCCCCTGGCGCAGCGAGGGCACGTCACGCTCGGCCGTGCGCAGCGCGCCGGGCGCCATGCCCAGCAGCGCGGCGACGGTCTCGCCCATGCCCTCGGCCTGGTAGCCGAGCGCGACCAGCTCCCCGTCCTCTTCCCGCTCCACGAAGAGCAGGTCGAGCACCCGTATCTGCCCGCTCTGCTCCAGGAGTTCGAGCTCCGACCTGATCCCGTCGAACCCGGCGCCGGCGCCGAATCCGAGGGTCAGCATCTGCACCGGTCCCATCGCGGCCACGACGTCTCCCTCCCGACCCCCGTCAGCTCCCCGGCCGCCGCGCTCGGGCGGCGCCCGGCCCGCCTCCATCCAGCAGCCGCACCGCCGGCCCGCACATCACCTCCGCGGGGTGAGGCCCCTCGCCGCGGGCCCCGCGACGGTGTACGGCACGGGCGGCCCCTTCGCCCGTACGCGTCCGACGGCGCGTCAGCAAAGGGGGTGCGGCGCCATGAGCGAGGGCACGAACGGCAGCAGGGGCGAGGGCGAGCCGCCCGGACCCGCCACCACCGAGCTGGAGCAACTCCGCGCCGAGGTCGCCGACCTGCGCACCCGCGTACGCAGCGAGGCCCAGCGCCGCGACTGGCTGCTCTCCCTCCGCCGTGCGCTGGCCGCCGTGCTCATCGCGCTGGTCGCGGTGTGCACGGTCACCTCGGTGGTGGGGCTGTGGGGCGCGCGTACGACGCTGAACACGGACCGCTGGGTGGCCACGGTGGCCCCGCTCCCCCGGGACCCGAAGGTGAACGCGGCCGTGTCCGCGTACCTCACCGACCAGGTCTTCTCCGCGGTCGACGTGGAGCGGCGGCTCAAGCGGGCGCTGCCGCCGCGCGCCGCCTTCCTCGCGGGGCCCGTCACCGACTCGGTGCACGACTACATGCGTACGTCGGTCTCCCGGCTGCTCAAGAGCGACAGCTTCCAGGACCTGTGGCGCGGCGCCAACCGCGCCGCACACGCCCGCCTCGTCGCCACCCTGGAGAACAAGAACGGGAACGTGCGCGTCCAGGGCTCGACCGTCACCCTCAACCTGCTGCCGATGACCAACAACCTCCTCACCGCGCTGGAGGCCCAGCTCCCGCAGCTCTTCGGCAAAAAGCTCGACCTCCCCACGCTCACCTCGGGCGAACTGCCGCCCGCGCTGCACCAGAGGATCGAGAAGGCGCTCGGGGTGCACCTGCCCAAGGACTTCGCGCAGATCACCCTCTACGACCGGCACCAGCTCGCCCAGCTCCAGGACGCCGTGCTGCTCTTCAAGCGCGGCCTCGCCGGCCTGGTCGCGGGCACGGTCGTGCTGCTGGGCCTCGCCCTGTGGGCCTCCCCGCACCGCCGCCGCACGCTGCTCCAGCTCGGCCTGTGGCTGGCCGTCACGGTGACCGCGCTGTCGGCGGTGCTGCGCGCCGTGCGGGACCAGATCCTCGGCCAGGTACCGAAGGGCGTCTACCGGGACGGGGTACGCGAGGCCCTGCACCACCTGTTCGCGGTCCTGCGGGACCGGGCCGACCAGCTCCTGTGGTTCGGCATCGCGCTGGCCGTGCTGATGTACGCGATCGGCCCCGGGCGGCTCCCCAGCGCGGCACGCCACGGCGCCTCTCAAGGGGCCCGCGCCACGGGCACCTTCGCGGCGGCCACGGGAAAGCGCCTGGCCTCAGCCGCCGAGATCCGCGCCCGTACCCGCGCGCACGCCGACGTGCTGCGCGTCGGCGGCGCCGTGCTGGCCGCGCTCGTCGCCCTGCTCCTGTCCTCGTGGACGGGCCTGCTGGTGGTGGGCGCGCTGCTGGCCGCGTACGAGATCGCCGTGACACTCCTCGCGCGGGGCCCTGACCGGGACACGGCACAGGGCACGGCCCTGGCCCCGGAGCAGGGCACCGAGCGGGGCTCACCCACCGCAGGTGAGGACCCCGTACCGGCCCGGCCGCGACACTGAGCCGCAGCCGGTCCGCAGCCGGTCCGCAGCCGAGGAGAGGAGCGCGGGCATGGGGACGCAGACGGAGGGCGCGGGCCCCGGGGCCGTCGTCGACGCGGAGGGGCGCGCGCGGCTGTGGGGCCCGTATCTGAGTGAGCGTCAGTGGGGCACGGTGCGCGAGGACTACAGCGAGGACGGCGAGGCCTGGACGTACTTCCCGCACGACCACGCGCGCTCCCGCGCCTACCGCTGGGGCGAGGACGGGCTCGGCGGCGTCTGCGACGAGAAGCAGCGGCTGTGCCTGGCGCTCGCGCTGTGGAACGGGCGCGACCCGATCCTCAAGGAGCGCGCCTTCGGCCTGACCAACGGGGAGGGCAACCACGGCGAGGACGTGAAGGAGTACTACTTCTACCTGGACAGCACGCCCAGCCACTCCTCCATGCGCTACCTGTACAAGTACCCGCAGGCGGCGTACCCCTACAACGACCTGGTGACCGTCAACGGGGCCCGCGGGCGCGGCGACTTCGAGTACGAGCTGCTGGACACCGGCGTCTTCGCGGACAACCGGTACTTCGACGTGACCGTCGAGTACGCCAAGGCGGGGTACGAGGACCTGCTGATGCGGATCACGGTGGAGAACCGCGGGCCCGAGCCGGCGACCCTGCACGTGCTGCCGACGCTGTGGTTCCGCAACACCTGGTCCTGGCGCGAGGGCGCGGCGAAGCCGCACATGGCGGCGGCCGAGGGCCCCGGGGGCATGACCGCCGTGCGCGCCGATCACCCCGAACTGGGCGCGTACGAGCTGCATCTGGTCGACGACGCACCGCTCCTCTTCACCGAGAACGAGACGAACAACGAGCGGCTCTTCGGCACCCGCAACGCCTCCCCGTACGTGAAGGACGGCATCGGGCGCCGCGTCGTGAACGGCGAGGAGGGCGCGGTCAACCCCGCGCGGGAGGGCACCAAGGCGGCGGCGCACCATGTGCTGACCGTCCCGGCCGGCGGGTTCGCGACGGTGCGGCTGCGGCTCTCGCGCGCGGGCACGGTGACCGATCCGGCGGCCGGCTTCGACCTCGTCCTCCGCGACCGGAGGGCCGAGGCCGACGCCTTCTACCGCGGGCTGACCCCGGCCGGAGCCGGCGAGGACGAGGCGCGGGTGCTGCGCCAGGCGCTCGCCGGAATGCTGTGGTCCAAGCAGTACTACCTCTTCGACCTGGAGACCTGGCTCGCCGAGCACGGCCTGGACCCGTGGAGTCCGCCGGAGCTGCGGAGCGCGGTGCGCAACCGCGCGTGGTTCCACATGACCTGCGACGACGTGATCTCCATGCCCGACACCTGGGAGTACCCGTGGTTCGCGGCATGGGACCTTGCCTTCCACTGCGTGGCGCTCTCGGTGGTCGACGCCGCCTTCGCGAAGGACCAGCTGGAGCTGCTGCTGCGCGACCCATATCTGCACCCCAACGGGCAGATCCCGGCCTACGAGTGGAACTTCGGCGACGTCAACCCGCCCGTGCACGCCTGGGCCGCGTACTTCCTCTACAGCCTGGAGGAGCGCACCACGGGCCGCGCCGACCACGCCTTCCTTGAGCGGGTCTTCACCAAGCTGCTGACCAACTTCACCTGGTGGGTCAACCGCAAGGACCCCGGCGGCCGCAACGTCTTCCAGGGCGGCTTCCTCGGTCTGGACAACATCGGCGTCTTCGACCGCAGCGCGCCGCTGCCCACGGGGGGCTCGCTGGAGCAGGCGGACGGCACCGCGTGGATGGCGCTCTACTGCCAGACGATGCTCCAGATCGCCGCCGAACTCGCCGAACGGGACCCGGCGTACGAGGAGTTCGTGCTGCGCTTCACCGAGCACTTCCTGTGGATCGCCGCCTCCATGGACCGCGTCGGCGACCTGCCCGACGAGCTGTGGGACGAGGAGGACGGCTTCTTCTACGACGTGCTGCGGCTGCCCGCCGGCAACGCCACCCGCCTGCGCGTGCGCTCCATGGTCGGCCTGCTCCCGCTGTGCGCCTCCACCGTCTTCCGGCCCGGACAGCTCGAGCGGATGGCGGGGCTGCGGGAGCGGCTGCGCCGCTTCGCCGAGCGGCACCCCTCGCTGTCCGCGCCCGTACAGGCGGCCCAGGCGGGCGCCGAGGGCGGGCCGCGGCTGCTGTCGGTGGTCGACGAGAAGAAGCTGCCGCGGATGCTGGAACACCTGCTGTCCGAGGAGGAGTTCCTCTCCCCGTACGGGATCAGGGCGCTCTCCCGCCGCCACGCCGACCACCCGTACGTCTACCGGCTCGACGGCCGTGAGCTGCGGGTCGGCTATCTGCCGGCCGAGTCGGACTCGGGGATGTTCGGCGGCAACTCCAATTGGCGGGGCCCGGTGTGGTTCCCGGTCAACGCGCTGATCATCCGCGGGCTGCTCAACCTGTACGCCTTCCACGGCGACGACTTCACGGTGGAGTGCCCCACGGGTTCCGGCAACCGCATGACCCTCTTCGAGGTGGCCCAGGAGCTCTCGCACCGGCTCACCCGCATCTTCCTGCGGGACGAGGAGGGCCGGCGCGCGGTGTACGGGGGCATGGAGACGTTCCAGAACGACCCGCACTGGCGCGATCTGATCCTCTTCCACGAGTACTTCCACGGCGACAACGGCGCGGGCCTTGGCGCCGCGCACCAGACCGGCTGGACGGGCCTGGTCGCGGCCCTGATGACGGTCTTCGGCACTCTCGCGGCCGAGGACTTCGCGCCCGCCGCACCGGTGGAGACGCCCGCGCCCCCGCAGGAGGCACCATGACAGCGCTGCCGGCCCAGCCCGTCGTGTACGAGGTCAACACCCGGGTGTGGATGGGGGAATGGGCGGCGCGGGTGGGCCGCCCCGTGGACCTCGGCGCCCTCCCTTCCGAGGCGTGGGACGAGATCACCCCGCACGGCGTGGACGCCGTCTGGCTGATGGGCGTGTGGGAGCGCAGCCCGGAGGGCCGGGACATCGCGCTGCGCAACGCCCCGCTCCGGCGCTCCTTCACCGACGCGCTGCCCGACCTGCGCGAGGAGGACATCGCGGGCTCGCCGTACTGCATACGCCGCTACGAGCCGGACGCGGCCCTCGGCGGCGACACCGGCCTCACCGTGGCGCGCGCCGAACTCTCCTCGCGCGGCGCGGGCCTGCTGCTCGACTACGTGCCCAACCACGTCGCGCCGGACAGCCCGTGGGTGCGCGAGCACCCCGAGCACTTCGTGCACGGGACGCCGGAGGCGCTGCGCCTGGACCCCGCCTCCTTCCTGGAGGTCGGGGACCACGTCCTCGCGCGCGGCCGCGACCCCTTCTTCCCGCCGTGGCCCGATGTGGTGCAGCTCAACGCCTTCGAGCCGGGGATGCGCGCGGCCACGGCCGATCTCCTCGCGCGCATCGGGGAGCGCTGCGACGGGGTGCGCTGCGACATGGCGATGCTGCTGATGAACGACGTGTTCGCCAAGACCTGGGGGCAGAGCGCGGGCGCGCCGCCCGAGCGGGACTTCTGGCCCGAGGTCATCGGCGCCGTACGGGAGCGGCACCCGGACATGGCCTTCCTCGCCGAGGCGTACTGGGACCTCGAATGGGCCCTCCAGCAGCAGGGCTTCGGCTTCTGCTACGACAAGCGGCTCTACGACAGGCTGCTGCACGAGGGCCCGGCGTCGGTCGGCGCGCATCTGCTGGCCGGCGAGGACTACCAGCGCCGCCTCGTACGGTTCCTGGAGAACCACGACGAGCCGCGGGCCGCCGACACCCTCGGCCCCGGCAAGGAGTGCGCGGCCGCCGTGCTGAGCGCCACGCTGCCCGGGGCGACGCTGTGGCACGAGGGCCAGTTCACCGGGCGCAGGGTGCGGCTGCCGGTGTTCCTGACCCGCCGCCCCGAGGAGCCGGAGGACGGCGAACTGCGCGTGTTTTACACGCAGTTGCTCGCCGCGGTGCACGACAGCGGCATGCGCACCGGCCGGTGGCGCCTGCTGGAGTGCACGGGCTGGTCGGACAACCCCACGCACCAGTCGGTCCTGACCTGGTACTGGTCCGGGCCCGCCGGGCGCTTCGTGGTCGCGGTCAATCTGTCCGAGGGGCCGGCGCAGGGGCGGATCCCGCTGCCCGCGGAGGAACTGGCGCCGGGCGCCTGGACGTTGCACGACCTGCTCAGCGGCGCCTCGTACGAGCGCCCGGCGGAGGAGCTGGTGGGCGCCGGGCTCTACGTGGGTCTCGAAGCCTGGGGCGCCCACCTGTTCACGCTGCGCCAGGCGTGATCCTGGCGCGGCGCGACGCTGCGACCCGCCTACGTTCCGCTCGCGGCGGCCTCTTTCCCGCCCCTCGGCAGGAAGGAGGCCGCCGCGAGTCCGCCGAGCCCGACGACCGCCAGCACGACCATCGCCGCCGTGTAGGCGTGGTTCGTGAACTCGGCGACCAGGATCGTGCCCGCCACGGCCGTGCCCAGCGAGGAGCCCAGGTTGGACACGCTGCGCGACAGGCCGGAGATCTCGCCCTGCTGCCCCTCGGGGAAGGCGGACTGCACCACGTTCACCGAAGGGGTCAGCATCGCGCCGCAGCCCGCGCCGATCAGGAAGAGCCCCGGCGCGGAGGCCCACGGGCTCGCCGTGCCGCCCGCCATGGCCAGCAGCACCGCGATGCCGCCGACCGTGATCGCGAACCCGGCCATGATCAGCGTCCGTTGCGCCCGCCGCTTCGCGAACCGCTCGGCCGCCAATGAGGACGCGAGCAGTCCCACGGTCGCCGAGGTGAAGATGACGCCGGACTCGATCGCGTTGTAGCCGCGCACCACCTGGAGGTAGGCCGACACCACGAAGGAGACGCCCATCAGGAGCAGCCACTGGATGTTCTGGGTGACCAGGCCGATGTTGGACACCCGGCTGCGGAACAGGCTGGTGGACAGCAGCGGTTCCTTCCCGGCGCGTTCCTTCGCGCGGATCGAGCGGAAGAACCACACCAGCACCAGCGCGCCACCGGCCATCAGCCCGGCCATCAGCCACACGTTGTTGTCGGTGGCCAGGATCCCCGACACGACGAGGATCAGGCCGACCGCCGAGAGCACCGTGCCCTGGACGTCCAGCGCGGCCGAGGGCACCGGCGGCAGCGGGTCCTCGATCCGTCGGCTGAGCAGCACGATCACCACGATCACCAGGGCCTGGAAGAGGAAGGCGTAGCGCCAGCCCAGCGTGGAGGCGATGAGCCCGCCGATCAGCGGCCCGGCCGCCGCGCCGACCCCGCCCATCGCCATGATCGAGCCGAACGCGCGGGCCCGCGAGGCCACATCGGTGAACAGCAGCGTGGTGAGGATGTAGACGGGCGGGATGAGCAGCGCCGTGCCGACGCCCTCCAGCACCGAGTTGCCGAGGACGAGCACGCCGAGCCCCGGCGCCACCGCGCTCAGCAAGGCGCCGGCGCCGTAGACCACAAGTCCCACGACGAGACAGCGCTTCCGGCCGTAGCGGTAGGTCAACTTGCCGCCCGGGATCATCAGCGCCGCCATCACCAGCAGGAAGATGGTGATCGCCACCTGCACGCCCTGCGGGGTGGTCCCCAGGTCCTTGCTGATGTCGCTGATCATCACGTTCATGTTGGAGCCCGCGAAGCTGCAGATGAACTGCGCGAGCGCGAGCGGGATCAGCACGCCCCGCGCCCCCGTCCCCGCGTACTGTCCGCGCGCGCTTGTGCCGGTCATGGGCGCACACCTCCCGTGGTCGTGTCGCGGCGCCGCCCGGCGCCGCCGGAACGCGCGCCGCGCGGCGGGCGCAGCCCCAGCGCGAGCAGCCGCCGCCAGTCGGGCCGCGGGCGGGGCGGGGGCACGCCCGGCCGGTTCCGCGGCACCAGCACCCGCAGGGCGCCGGGCCGCACGACGCAGCGCACCGGCACGGGGAGGCTCAGCGCCTCGCCGTCCACGCCCACGGGGATCTGCTCGGCGTCCGCGTACACCACCACTTCGGGCCCGGTGCGCCGCGTCACCCCGGCCGAGCGCCGTCCGCGCAGCAGCCCCGCCGCCTGCGCCGCGCTGGAGACGGTGACGCCGACGACGCCCAGCACCCCGGCGTCCAGGCGGGCGCGGCGGCCGAGCCCCGACAGGTCGCCGAGCCCGTACGGGTTGTTGCCGACCAGCAGCGCCTGCGGCCCGTCGGCCTCCCACCCGTCCATGCGCGCGGTGAGCCGGGCGCCCTGGTGTCCGGCCAGCACCTCGGGCAGCAGGTCGGCGACCGTACGGGTCTTGCCCTCGCGGTACGAGGCCGACTGCACCACCTCGGCGTAGGCGCCGAAGGAGGCGTTGTTGACGAAGGGGCGGCCGCCCACCGAGGCGAGGTCGACGCGGAGTTCGACGCCCGCGCCCGGGCGCAGCGCCTCCAGGGCGAGGGCCGGGTCGGTGCGGTCCAGGCCCAGGTCGAGCGCGAAGTGGTTGCGGGTGCCCGCCGGGACGACCAGGAAAGGCAGCCCGTAGGTCGCGGCGACCCCGGCGACCAGCGCCTGGGTGCCGTCCCCTCCGGCCACCCCCAGCAGGTCCGCTCCCCCGGTCGCCGCCTCCTCCGCGAGCTGCACCACGTCACGCGTGCCCGGCCCCTCCAGCAGGACCACCTCGGCGCCCAACTCCCTTGCTTTTACGTCGAGTTGGAAGCGCGCCACCTTGCCGCCCCCGGAGCGCGGATTCATGAACAGCACGGGCCTGGTGACCGCCCCCGCCGGTGACTCCGGCATCCGCACCGGCATGTCGGCCCGCACCAGCGCCGAGCGCCCCGCGGCGACCGCGAGCAGCCACAGCGCGGCGGAGAGGGCCACCACCCATGCCAGGTGTGCCCGCACGTACAGCACCAGCACCAGCAGCGGGGCCGCCACCGCCAGGGCGACGGCCAGCCAGCGCAGCACCCCGCGCCGGGTGAGCGCCCACCACACGGCGGCGAGCGCGACCACCAGCGCGGCGGCGCCGGTGGCGAGCAGCGCGAGGGTGCGCAGCCCCGCGAAGACCAGCAGCACGAGGGCGGCGCCGAGCGCGGCGGCCAGGGCGGCGCGTGCGGGCCACCGGGGGCCGGGCGTACGGCGCTTGCTGTGCCGGGAACCGTAGTGACGACCGTCCATGAGGACACCTCCAAGCGGCCGGCGGCGTGCCCGCGCTCACTGCTCACCGGGCTGCTCACCCGGCCAGCGGGCGCCGGTCCGTTCGCGGTAGGCGGCGACCGCCGCCTCCACGGTCGGGAAGAAGTGGTGCGGGTCGATGGTGCGGGTCAGCTCGTAGCGCTCGATCTTGCGCCGCACCGGGTCCTTGAGCTCGGCGAACACGAGGCTGATGCCCCGCGCGTTCAGCTCCAGGTCCAGCTCCTCGAGCACGTCGGCCGCCGTGGTGTCCACGTCGGTGACCGGCTCGGCCGCGATCAGGATCCACGCGGGCGGCGGTTCGGCGCGGGTGATCCTGCGCACCTCGTCGCGGAAGGTCTTGGCGTTGGCGAAGAACAGCGGCGCGTCGAAACGGCAGATGACCAGCCCCGGAAGCCGCTCGGCCCGCGGGTAGGAGCGGACGTCGTGGTAGCCCTCAAGGCCCGGTACCCGGCCCAGCACCGCGTGGTACGGGCGCCAGACCCGCCGGAAGACGTCGAGGATGGACAGGCCCACCGCGAGGGCGATCCCGGGCAGCACCCCGAGCAGCGCGACCCCCAGGAACGCCGAGAGCGAGAGCAGGAATTCGGCCTTGCGCTGGTGCCACAGCCGCACCGTGCCGGGGAGGTCGGCCAGCGACAGCGAGGCCGTGACGACCACGGCGGCGAGCGCGGGCTGCGGCAGATCGCGGAACAGCCCCGGCAGCAGCACGATCATGAGCAGGATGAGGGCCGCGCCGACCACGCCGGTCAACTGGCTGCGCGCGCCCGAGCGTTCGGCCACCGCGGTGCGCGAGCCGCTGGTGCTGACCGGGAAGCCCTGGAAGAGCCCGGCGGCCAGGTTGGCCGCGCCGATGCCCGCCATCTCCTGGTTGCCGCGCACCTCCTGCTTGGTGCGGGCCGCGAACGCGGTCGAGGTGGAGATCGTGTCGGCCACCGAGACCACGGCGATGCCCAGCGCGCCCGCGAACAGCGGCCCCATGTCCTCCAGTCCGACACGGGGCACGGTCAGCGGCGGGAAGCCCTCGGGCAGCCGGCCCACCGTCTCGACGCCGTGCCCCTTCAGGCCGAACAGGTACGTGGCGCCGATCGCCAGCACCACCATGACCAGCACGGCCGGCACCTTCGGCAGCCACCGTTGGAGCACCAGCACGAGCACCGTCCCGCCGGCCCCCACCAGCGCCGCGGCGCCCACCGCCTTGCCGTCCGCGAGCCCCCGTACGAATCCGGCGGCCTCGCCCAGCATGTCGTCCGCTTCCACCGAGAAGCCGCACAGCTTCGGCAACTGGCCGATCAGGATGGTCAGGGCCAGCCCGTTCATGTAGCCGATCATGGTGGGCTTGGAGATCAGGTCGGCGACGAAGCCGAGCCGGGCCACCGCGGCGAGCACCATGATCCCGCCGGTCAGCAGCGCGAGCACGGAGGCCAGCGCGACGGCCCGTCCGGGGTCTCCCCCGGAGGCGACCAGCGGCAGCACGGTCGCCGCGATCATCGGCCCGAGCGAGGAGTCGGGCCCGAGCACCAGGATGCGGGAGGGCCCGAAGACCGCGTACCCGAGCAGGCACAGGACCGAGGTGTAGAGCCCGGTGATGGGCGGGAGGCCCGCGAGTTCCGCGTACGCCATGCCCTGCGGGACCAGCAGCGTGCTGAGCACGGCACCGGCGACCAGGTCCTTCACCAGCCACTCGCGCCGGTAGGACGCCACCGCGCGGACTCCGGGCGGCACTTCCAGCATCGGCACCACACCCCCGGCCGCACGCCCCCGCACGCCCCGTCCGCCGCACGGTCACACCGGATGGTCCCGCCGCGCCGGGGACGGCGCCTCACCCGCTCCGGGCGAGAACCCTCACTTTCCGCCGTACGGGACGCCGTCGACGGCCCCCGCCGCCGCCCTGATCGTGACCCCGCCGGCCAGCCCCTGCTGAGGACCCATGTGGCCCGACCGCCTCGCGAACGCCCTGCTGCTCCTGGTCGGAGCGGTCACCTGCTCCCCGGCCTGATCGCCTTCGCGCCGTCCCGCATCGGCACGGCGTACGGTGTCTCGCTCGGCGGACGTGACCGCACCGACCTCACCCTGCTGCTGTGGGGCGGCACGTGTGAGGCTCGGCGACTCGGAGGTCCGCGTCAGCTCCCGTACCCCTCAGCGGGGACTGCGGAGGTCGCGGTCAGCAGCCGTTCCGCGAAGTCCCGGATCTCGCGCGCCGATCGCTCGGGCAGCTCCAGGGCGAAGTCCGCGTCCAGGGAGGCGAGCGGGAGCAGCAGCCACTCCCAGGTGTCCAGGGCCAGGCTCACGCGGGTGCGCCGCGCGGAGAGCGGGACGATCTCGGCGTCCTGGTACTTCAGCGCGTCGGCGACCCGCGCCGCCGGCGCCTCGATCACCAACCGCACCGGTTCCCTGCCCCTGTTGAGCCCCTGGCGCAGATACTCCAGCGCGGAGGCGGCGGGCAGCGTACGCGGACCGTAGCGCTCCCCCGTCCGCAGCGGCTCCGTGATCCGGTCGAGGCGGAACATGCGCCAGTCGCCCCGGTGCACGTCCCAGGCGAGCAGGTACCAGCGCAGCAGGTGGTGCACCTGCCGGTACGGCTCGGCCCGCCGCTCGCTGCGCCGCCCGCGCGCGTCCGTGTAGCCGAAGGTCACCACCTCGCGCTCGGCGATGGCGGCGGCGAGCAGCGCGATGTGCCCGGCGGGAACGCTGGGCGCCCGCTCCCCTCCGGTGTCCAGGCTGGCCCGTACGGCGGCGACGCGCGGGCGCAGCCGCGCGGGCAGGAACTGCTCCAGCTTCCCGTACGCGGTGGCGGCCGCGCCGTCCACGCCCGCGTCGCCCTCGGCCCCCTCGCCCCCGGTCCCCGTCGAGCTGGCCGACGCGAGGGAGGCGAGGGCGAGCAGCGTCGCGACCGCCTCGTCGTCGCCGAGTACCAGCGGCGGCATGGTGCGTCCGGCGGCCAGCCGGTAGTGACCGCCGGGTCCTGGGCGGGTGTCCACCGGATACCCGTAGCCCCGCAGCCGTTCGACGTCCCGGCGCAGGGTGCGCGGGCTGACGCCCAGGCGGCGGCTCAGCTCCTCGCCGCTGAAGGAGCCCCCGGTCTGGAGGGTGGAGAGCAGGGTCAGGGTCCGTTCGGTCACATCCGCCACGTGTCCAGTGTCGGCGGAATGCGGTCAGGATTCGACCGCATCTGGCCGGAGCCTGAGGGCATGGCTCAGCATCTCCACCACGCAGCGCCCCGCGATCACGCCGTCCCCCACATCACCGTCCGCGGCGCCCGTACCCACAACCTCGCGGGGCTCGACCTCGACATCCCGCGCAACCGGCTCGTGGTGTTCGCGGGCGTCTCGGGCTCGGGGAAGTCCTCGCTGGTGTTCCACACGCTGGCCGCCGAGGCGGGGCACCAGCTCAACGAGACCTTCCCGCCGTTCGCCAGGAACCGCCTGCCCAAGTGGCCGCGGCCGGAGGCGGAGCACCTCGGCGGCCTGTCCCCCGTGATCGTGATCGACCAGCGGCGGCTGGGCGGCAACGCACGCTCCACGGTCGGCACGATCACCGACGCCTGGACCTATCTGCGGCTGCTCTACTCCCGCCTGGGCACTCCGTGGGTGGGCGAGTCCGGGCACTTCTCCTTCAACGATCCGGCCGGGATGTGCCCCACCTGCTCGGGGCTGGGCGAGGTCGTGGTCAGCGCGGTGGACCGCTTCCTCGACCAGGACAGGTCGCTCGCGGAGGGCGCGGTCGTGCTGCCGGGCTTCGGCCCCGGCGGGTACTGGTACTCCCAGTACGCCGACATCGGCGTCTTCGACCTGCACACCCCCGTGCGGAAGTGGCCGGAGGAGGCGCGTGCGGCGCTGCTCCACGGGGCCGCCGGGGCACCGGAGTTCGCGGAGCGGCACGGGCTGCCCGCCGCCTACGAAGGCGTCGTCGACCGCTTCGAGCGCATCCACCTGCACACCTCAGACCACCTCTCGGAGCGCAAGCAGGAGGCCATCCGCCGCTTCACGCGCGCGGACGTCTGCCCCGACTGCGACGGGGACCGGCTGAACGCGGAGTCGCGCGCGGTCACCCTGCTCGGCCGCACCATCGGCGAACTGTCCCGCATGGAGGTGGCCGAACTCGCCCCGCTGGTCCGCACGATCGACTCCCCCTCCGTCGCCCCGGCCGTCACCGCGCTCCAGCAACGTCTTGAAGCCATGGACGCCATCGGGCTCGGCTACCTCACGCTGGCGCGCGCCACCACGACGCTCTCCGGCGGGGAGTCCCAGCGGATCAAGATGGTCAAGCACCTGGGGTCCAGCCTGACGGAGATGCTGTACGTGGTGGACGAGCCGACCGTGGGGCTGCACCCCACCGAGGTCGACGCGATGGTCCGGCTCCTGGAACGGCTGCGGGACGGCGGCAACTCCGTGCTGGTCGTCGAGCACGATCCGGCCGTGCTGGCCCGCGCCGACCAGGTCGTGGAGATCGGCCCCGGCGCGGGCGGCGACGGCGGACGCCTGGTGTACCAGGGCCCGCCCTCCGGGCTCCGGCACAGTGACGGCCCCACGGGCCGGGCCCTCGCCCGCCGCCGCCCCCTCAAGCGGAGCCCGCGGCACGCGACCGGCCACCTCACCGTCGCCGGGGCCTCCCGCAACAATCTGCGCGAGGTCACCGTGACCCTCCCCCGCGGGGTGCTGACGGCGCTGACCGGGGTCGCCGGGTCGGGGAAGTCCAGCCTCGCGGCGGAGGTGGCCGCGCAGCACGAGGCGGTCGTGGTGGACCAGCGGCCCGTCGCGGCCAACCGCAGGTCCACGCCGATCACGTACACCGGCACCGCCCCCGGAATCCGCCGCCTCTTCGCCCGCGAGAACGGCGTCTCCACCTCCCTCTTCAGCGCCAACTCCGAGGGCGGGTGCCCGGAGTGCAAGGGGCTCGGCGTCCGCTACACCGACCTGGCCTTCATGGAGGGGCAGGAGGTCGTGTGCGAGGTGTGCGGGGGTCGCCGCTTCACGCCCGAGGCCCTGGCGCACACCGTGGCCGGGCTGTCGATCGCCGACGTGGACCACCTCACGGTCACCGAGGCCATGGACCGGCTGCCCGAGCGGTCGCTGCGCACCGCGCTCGCACGCCTGGCGGACGTGGGCCTCGGCTACCTGCGCCTGGGCCAGTCCCTCAGCACGCTCTCCGGCGGCGAATGCCAACGCCTCAAGATCGCAAAGGAGCTGCACGAGCAGCGCAGCCCCACCGTCTACATCCTCGACGAGCCCACCACGGGCCTCCACCGCAACGACATGGACACCCTCCTGCACGTGCTGGACAGACTGGTCGAACAGGGCCACACGGTGGTCGTGATCGAGCACAACCCGGACGTCTTCACCCAGGCGGACTGGCTGATCGACCTGGGCCCCGGAGCGGGCCGCCACGGCGGCCGAATCCTGTACGAGGGCCACGTGACGGATTACAGGGGCTACGACACCCCGACATGCGAGGCGCTGGAGCGGTACGCGGAGAGGGGCGGGGCGGAGGCGGGCTGACGGGCATCCCAACTCACCGGGCTCACTGGGAGGTTGAGCTGTCCAGCCGCAGCATCACCTTCCCCGACGTGGCCGGATCGGCGGCGTGGGCCAGTGCCTTGTCCGCCTCCTCCAGCGGGTAGCCGGCGGTGATCAGTGGGGTCAGGTCCAGGCCCTCTGCCAGGGCCCGGAGGGCGTCGTCGATCTCGTTGGTGAAGCGGTAGGACCCGGTCCAGGTGATCTCTCGGGTGACCAGGGCGCCGAGGGCCGAAGGGGCCGGGGTGCCGGGGAGGTTGCCTACCTGGATAAGGGTGCCGCCGCGTGCGGTGGCCGCCAGTACGGGGCCGAGTACCGCCGGTACGCCGGTCGCCTCGAAGACCACCTCGACGTCCTGCGGCAGCGCCTCCCCCGTACCGACGTCGACGGTGCGGTCCGCACCCAGCGCGCGGGCCACCGCGAGCGCCCCCGCCGAGATGTCAGCCGCGATCACCTCGGCCGCGCCCGCGCGCCGGGCAGCGGCGACGACCAGCGCGCCGATCGGTCCCGCGCCGTTGACCAGCACCGTACGCCCCCGTACGGCAGGCGCCCTGCGCACGGCGTGCAGCGCCACGCCCAACGGCTCGGCGAGCGCGCCCTGTCGGGTGTCCACGCCGTCGGGCAGCGGACGGATCTGCGCGGCCCGCACGGCGCGGTACTCGCTGAACCCGCCGTCGGTGTGCGGGTCGAAGGCGGCCGAGCCGAAGTACGCGCTGTCCGGGCACAGATTCGTGCGCCCGGCGAGGCGCTCGGGCAGCGCACCCTCGGCGACCGGATCGGCGGGGTGGACGGTGACCGGCTGCCCCTCCTCAAGCCCCGTGACCCCCTCGCCCAGCGCCGCCACCCGCCCGGCGACCTCGTGCCCCAGCACCAGCGGGTGCCGCAGCGCGGCCGTACCGGAGGCGCCGTGCTTCCAGTAGCCGATGTCGGAGCCGCAGACGCCGCCCCACTCCATGGCGAGCAGCACCTCGCCGGGCCCGGGCGAGGGGTCGGGCCTTTCGTCGATCCGCAGGTCGCGGGGTCCGTGGGCGACGACTGCCTTCATGCGGCGTCCTCCAGGCGTACGAGGTCGCGCCCGCGCGTCTCGGGGGCGAGCAGCGCGGAGACGAGGGTGATGAGCGAGTAGACGACGAGCATCGCGGCGACCGGCCACCAGCTCTCGGTGGCCGCCGTGAGCGTCGCGGCGAGCACCGGGCCGATCGCGGTGGCGAGGGTCCCGCCGATCTCCTTGGTGAGGGCGAGCTGCGTGAACCGGGTGCGCGCGCCGAAGAGTTCGGCCATGGTCACGCTCTCCAGCGCGAACAGCCCGAGCACGCCCACGTTCAGCCCCACGATCACGCCGAGCGTGACGGCGGCCGTGGAGCCGGTGGCGATCAGCATCATGACCGGGAAGGCCAGCAGCACGGTGGCCACGCTGAGCAGCGCGTACATCGGGCGCCTCCCGAAGCGGTCGCCGAGCAGCCCGAACAGCGGCACGGTGGCGAAGCCCAGCAGCGAGCCGTACACCATCGCGTCGGTGGGAACGGAGCGGTCGGTGCCGATGGTGGTGGCGATGTAGCCGACCAGGAAGGTCTGGATCACGCCGGAGTTCCCGGCCTGCCCGAAGCGCAGCCCGAGCGCGAGGAAGAACGCCCGCCCCTTGCGCTGCCGCAGCCCGGCCTCCAGCACACCGGCGCGCGTCCCCGGGACCTCCGGGGTCTCCTCGTGTACGGCCTCCGTACGAGGCCCCGGCGCGGCCTCCTCGCGTACGGCCTCCTCCGCCTCCGTACGGGAAAGGGCCACGCCGTCGACCACGTCGGCGCGCTCCTCGAAGACCGGGCTCTCCTTGAGGTTGCGGCGGAGCCACACGGCGAAGAGCAGCATGACCAGGCTGAGCAGGAACGGCAGCCGCCAGCCCCACGAGAGGAGCTGGTCCTCGCTGAGCACGGCGAGCAGCACGGCCCACAGCCCGGAGGCGGCCAGGGTGCCGGAGTTGGTGCCGAGCGACACGAGCGCGGAGATCACTCCGCGGCGCCTGACCGGTGCGTACTCGGCGAGCATCACGGTCGCCCCGGCGATCTCCGCACCCGCGCCGAAGCCCTGGACGAGCCGCAGCAGCACGAGCAACGCGGGCGCGAGCAGGCCCACTTGGGCGTGGGTGGGGAGCGCGCCGATCAGCGTGGTGGAGCCGCCCATCAGCACGATGGTCAGGAACAGCACCTTCTTGCGCCCGATACGGTCGCCCATCCGCCCGAAGTAGACGGCGCCGGCAAGCCGGGCGACATAGCCGACTCCGTACGTGCCCATGGCGGCGATCAGGCCGAGCGCCACCCCCGTACCGGGGAAGAAGACCTTGTTGAAGACGATGGCGGCGGCCAGCGAGTAGAGCTGGAAGTCCATGAACTCCATGGCCGTGCCCAGCCATCCGGAGACCGCCGCTCTGGCGAGGTCGCGGGTGTTGCGCGCGACGACGCCGGGCGGCGGCCCGCTCGTCGCTGTGGTGTCCGTCATCGTGAACTCCGTTGTCCGTGGCGGGTGGTGAGGGGCGTCCGGCGCGTGGCCGCTCAGCCCTCGTGTGCGAAGCGCTCAGCCGTCGTGGAGGTCCGGGCGCCCGGCGCGCAGCGCGGGCAGGCGCGCGGCCACGGCGGCGACCAGCGCGTCGTCCTCGGCGAGGTCCGGCGCGCCGAGCGTGCCGAGCAGCCGGCGTACGACGCTCCGGTCCCGCTCACCTGCGGGAACGGCCGTGTCCGCGGTCCAGCACGCGGCGAGTTCGGCGGCCGCGGGGTCCTCGGTCCCGAAGAGCTGACCGCCGTCGGAACCCGGCCGGGTGGCGTTCGCCCAGGCGGCGAGGGCGAGTTCGAGGTACGGGGTGGGGGCCGGGGAAGCCCCGGCGCGCAGGTGCCGCAACGGCCCGAACCACCGCTCCGGAATCTTCAGCGAACCGTCGGAGCCCACCTGCCGCAGCAGATGCCGCATCCCCGGATTCCCGAAGCGGCCGACCAGCTCGTCCGCGTACGCAGCCGGTTCCGGCCCTCCCGGCGGCAGCGTCGGGGCGAGCTCGGCGCAGAGCCCGCGCACCAGCCCTGGCGCCCAGCCCTCCCGCATGGTCTCGGAGATGGTGGCGCGGCCCGCGACGGCGCCGAGGTACGCGAGCGCCGAGTGCGAACCGTTGAGCAACCGCAGCTTGGTCACCTGGTACGGCAGCACGTCGGGCACGAGCAGCGCGCCGTCCAGCTCCCAGCGGGGGCGCGCGGCGGCGAAGCGGTCCTCCAGCACCCACTGGCGGTAGGGCTCGCCCACGACCGGGACCTCGTCGCGCACGCCCAGCGCGGCGTCGGCCGCGGCGCGGTCCCCGTCGGTCGCCGCGGGCACGATCCGGTCCACGACGGTGGAGGGAAACGCCACGGAGGCGGTCATCCACTCCAGCAGGGCGCGCCGTTCGGGCCAGGCCGAGGCGCCGATGAAGTCGCGCAGCACGGTCTCCAGCGCGGCGCCGTTGCCCGCCATGTTGTCGCAGCACACGAGGGTGATCGGGGCGCCGCCGCCCGCGCGCAGCCGGGCGGCGAGGCCCGCGGCGAGGCGGCCCACCACGGTTGCGGGCTCATGCTCCTGAGGCAGCGTCAGGTCCGCGCTGATCCCGGGATCGTCCAGGTCGAGGCGGCCGGTGTGGGGGCTCCGGTGGTAGCCCTTCTCCGTCACCGTCAGGGTCACCACGGTCACGTCGGGGGAGGCCAGCAGCTCGGTCAGGCGCGCGCCGTGGCGGCGCATCTCCAGCGCCTCGACCAGCGCGCCCACGGCGGCGGTCGCGGTCCCCTCGGGGCGCCGCTCGGTCAGCGAGTAGAGGCAGTCCTGGCGGCGCAGCGCCTCCGCCGTACCGGCCGAGCGCGGCGCGACGGCGGCCACGCCCCAGGGCTCGCCGGCGAGGGCGGCCGCGTTCTGCGTGTAGAGCGCCTGGTGGGCGCGGTGGAAGGCGCCGAGCCCGAAGTGCACGACGCGGGGCCGCAGTTCGCGCGGGTCGACGGCGGGACGCTGCTCGGGCGCGAGGCGGGGCAGGGCGGCGAGGCTCAGCGGGGGCTGCCCCGTGGACGTCGGCTGTTCCATGGCGCTCACCAGTCGTGGACCGAGCCGTCGAGGCGCCGCGCCACGGGCAGGTAGCGGGCCTGGTACGGGTAGCGTTCGGCCGCCTTCTCGTCGTACGAGACACCCAGCCCCGGCTCCTCCGAGGGGTGCAGCATGCCGTTCGCGAAGGTGACGCCGCCGCCGAAGACCTCCAGGGTCTCCTCGACGTGGCCCATGTACTCCTGGATGCCGAAGTTCGGCACGGCCAGGTCGAGATGGACGTTGGCTGCGAGCGAGACAGGCGAGAGATCGGTCGCGCCGTGCGAACCGGTGCGCACCTGGTAGAGCGAGGCCAGGTCGAAGATGCGCCGCAGATGCGTGATGCCGCCCGCGTGCACGACGCTGGTGCGCACGTAGTCGATGAGCTGCTCGGTGATGAGCTGCTGCACGTCCCAGATGCTGCTCAGCACCTCGCCCACCGCGACCGGGGTGGTGGTGTGCTGCCGGATGAGCCGGAACGCCTCCTGGTTCTCGGCAGGCGTGGGGTCCTCCATCCAGAAGAGCTGCGCTTCCTCCACGCGCTTGCCGAAGCGGGCCGCCTCGATGGGGCTGAGCCGGTGGTGGACGTCGTGCAGCATGTGGAAGCCGAAGCCGAAGCGTTCGCGCACCGCGTCGAGGTAGGTGGGTGCGAAGCGCAGGTACGCCTCGGTGTCCCAGGGCTGCTCGTCGGGGAGCGCACTGTTCGCCGGCTCGTACACCCGGCCCTTGCGCACCCCGTACGTACCGCCGACGTCGGGCACCGCCGCCTGCACCCGTACGGCCTTGTAGCCGAGGCCCAGATAGCGCTCCACGTCGTCGAGCAGCGCGGGCACGTCGGTGCCGCTGGCGTGCGAGTAGACCATGACGCCGTCCCGCGAGGCGCCGCCGAGCAGCTGGTAGACGGGCAGGCCGGCGACCTTGCCCTTGATGTCCCAGAGCGCGGTGTCCACCGCGGAGATCGCGGTCATCTGGACGGGGCCGCGCCGCCAGTAGGCGCCGCGGTAGAGGTACTGCCACATGTCCTCGATGCGCGCCGGATCCTTGCCGATCAGCAGCGGTACGAGGTGGTCGCGCAGGTACGAGGCGACGGCGAGCTCACGGCCGTTCAGGGTCGCGTCGCCCAGTCCCGTCACGCCGTCGGAGGTCGTGATGCGCAGGGTGACGAAGGTGCGCCCCGGCGAGGCGACGAACACCTCCGCGTGCTCGATCGTGCTCAAGATCCGGCTCCTTCGGGGTGTGCGTGCGGCGTGCGGCGGACCGCTCCAGCTTGTCGGCCAGCACTGGTATACAAGCACTGACCGACAGGCCCGCACAATGCCCGTGTGATGCAGATCACCCACCTGACCAGCCACGACGCCCTCAGCGCCTGGTCACGTCCGGCTTCCCCTTACGATGACGGCATGGCCCCAACCGACCGGCAGCGCAGCAACCGCCGCACCGTCTACGAGATGCTGCGCCGCAAGGTGCTCACCCTCGAACTCCCGCCCGGCGCCGCCCTGTCGGAGAACGAGCTCGCCAAGTCCCTTGGCGTCAGCCGCACTCCGGTGCGCGAGGGCCTGATCCTGCTGACCCAGGAGGGTCTGGTGCAGATCTTTCCGCAGATCGGCACCTTCGTGTCGCGCGTCGACCCGGACAAGGTGGCCGACGCGCAGTTCCTCCGCGAGGCCGTGGAGCTGGCCGCGCTCGACGACCTGCCCGGGCCCGACGGCATGGACGAGGGCGTACTCGCGGAGCTGCGCGGCAACCTGGAACGCCAGCGGAGCGAGGACCTGGAGCTGGAGGAGTTCTTCGCGCTCGACGAGGAGTTCCACCACGTGCTGCTGCGGCTGAGCGGGCACGGCAACGCATGGGCCACGGTCGTCGCGGCCAAGGGCCACCTGGACCGCGCGCGCCGCCTGGGCCTGTACGACACCGCGTCGCCGCAACGCTTCGCCGACCAGCACCAGGAGATCGCCGACGCGGCCCTGACCGGAGACCTCGCCCGGGCCCGCACCGCCATGCGCACCCACCTGCGCGCGGTCTTCGACGACGTGGAACGCATCAGGGAACAGTCCCCGGAGTTGTTCGCCACGGACTCGGGGACGGTGCCGGTGCGGCGCAACATCGTGGTGTGGGAGTAGCACCGGACACGCGCCGCGCATCTTGACGTTTACGGCGTACGTCCTCATATTGCCTGCGTACTACGCATCGGTAATCGCCCTTCCTCCTGAGCGAGAGGCATGCGCATGCGTACTTCGCGAGGCACGTCCGGAGACACCGCACCGAGACTCCGACCCCACTCCCGTACCGGCGCCGGAACCGGCTCCCGCACCCGACCCCGTACCCGCGCCGCGACCCTGGCCGCCGTCGCCGCGACCGCGGCGCTGACCGCGGGGTCCGGGCTCGGCGCCGCGCCCGCGCTGGCGGCCGGCGCCTCCGGCAACACCGCCGGGACCGGCCAGGACGACACCACCCGGCGCTATGTCGCGCTCGGCGACTCGTACGCCTCGGGCGCCGGGGTGCCCCAGCAGACCGACACCGTCTGCGCCCGCTCCGACCGCAACTATCCGACGCTGGTGAACGCCGCGCTGACACCCGCAGCACACAAGGACGTCACCTGCGGCGGCGCCACCACGAAAGACATGACGCGGGCCCAGAATCCGACCTCTCCCCCGCAGTTCGACGCGCTGAACGCCGAGACGGACCTGGTCACGCTCACCATCGGGGGCAACGACATCGGCTTCGGCGGGATCATCCTCCGCTGCGTGACTCTGGGCGCCCTCGACCCCAGGGGCGCGCCGTGCAAGACCAGTTACACCTGGACGGGCACCGACAAGCTGGCGGCCACGGTCGACGCCACGGCGCCGAAGATCGCCGCGACCCTGGACGGCGTACGGGCACGGGCACCGCACGCGCGGATCCTGGTCACCGGCTATCCCGCGATCCTGCCCGACGACGGGAGCAACTGCCCCTCCGTGGTGTCCATCGCGAAGGGCGACGCACCGTATCTGCGGGACGTCCACAAGCGGCTCAACGGCATGATCGCCGCGCAGGCCGCGGCACGGGGCGCGACGTACGTGGACACCTACACCAAGTCGGTGGGCCACGACGTGTGCAAGGCCCGGGGCACACGCTGGATGGAGCCGCTCAACAGCAGCGAGGCCGCGGCCTTCCACCCCAACGCGGCGGGCGAACGCGCCATGGCCGACGCGGTGCTGGGCGCACACGGCTGAGAGCTCGCCGACGTACGAGAGGCGCGGCGTACGAAGGGAGCGGCGGGCATCCACCCGCCGCTCCCCTGCCTCACGGCTCTACTGCCTCAGTGCTGTCCTACGGCATGAGCCCGGCCGCGACCGTCGCGCCCAGGTTCCAGCACGCCTCGGTGTCGGCCTTGTCGGGCTCGCCCGTGACCAGCACGTTCTCCGTGGCCTTGGTCCAGCCGAGGCCGGTGATGATGGATTCGATGCCGCGTACGGTGCCGGTGGTGTCGTTGTTGCCGTGGACGTACAGGCCGTACGGGCGGCCCGCGGTCGCGTCCAGGCACGGGTAGTAGACGGTGTCGAAGAAGACCTTGAGTGCGCCGCTCATCATGCCGAGGTTCGCGGGTGTGCCCAGGATGAGGCCGTCGGCGTCCAGCACGTCGGAGACGGTGGCGCCGAGCGCGGGCCTGCGGACCACCTCGACGTCCTCGATCTCCTCGGTGGTGGCGCCCGCGACGACGGCCTCGAACATGGCCTGCACGTTGGGCGAGGGCGTGTGGTGAACGATCAGGAGTTTCGACACGGGGGCGAGGGTGCCGTGCGGCGCGAGGCGATGCAACTCCCGCCGTTTCCTTGACGGTTGGTCTGGACCTGTTTACCGTCCAGCGCACAACGCCCGGGGCACCGGGCGTCCCACGAGGTCTCAGGACGGGAGCGCGTCATGGGTGGTCGTCGTTCACGCACGGGGTTACGTTCGCGCACGGGGTTACGCGCACGCACCGGGTCGCGCGGAAGGCTGCGCACGCTGGGCATCGGCCTCGCGGTGGCCTGCGCCGCACAGGCCGGGGCCATCGCACCGAGCTTCGCGCAACCGGGACCCGCCGGGCCCGCGCAGAAAGCGGCGGCACCTAAGGCCGCCGCGCCGAAGACGACCGCGGCCGACACCTGCGCGCTCAAGCCCAAGCCCGCCGGCAAGGTGCTCCAGGGCTACTGGGAGAACTGGGACGGCGCGTCCAACGGCGTGCACCCGCCCTTCGGCTGGACGCCCATCACCGACCAGCGGATCCGCGCGCACGGCTACAACGTGCTGAACGCGGCGTTCCCGGTGATCCGTTCGGACGGGACGGTGCTGTGGGAGGACGGGATGGACGCGACGGTGAAGGTCGCGACGCCCGCCGAGATGTGCCAGGCCAAGGCGGACGGCGCCACGATCCTGCTGTCCATCGGCGGCGCGGCGGCCGGCATCGATCTGAGCTCGCGCGCGGTGGCGGACCGGTTCATCGAGACGGTGGTGCCGATCCTGAAGAAGTACAACTTCGACGGCATCGACATCGACATCGAGACCGGGCTCGTCGGCAGCGGGAACATCAACACGCTCTCGCCCTCGCAGGCCAACCTCATGCACATCATCGACGGCGTGCTGGCGAGGATGCCCGCGGGCTTCGGCCTGACGATGGCCCCGGAGACGGCGTACGTCACCGGCGGCAGCGTGGTCTACGGGTCGATCTGGGGCGCGTACCTGCCCCTGGTGAAGAAGTACGCGGACAACGGGCGGCTGTGGTGGCTGAACATGCAGTACTACAACGGCTCGATGTACGGCTGCTCCGGCGACTCGTACCAGGCGGGGACGGTCCAGGGCTTCACGGCCCAGACGGACTGCCTGAACAAGGGGCTCGTGGTGCAGGGCACCACGATCCGGGTTCCGTACGAGAAGCAGGCGCCGGGTCTGCCCGCGCAGCCTGGCGCGGGCGGCGGCTATATGGCTCCGAGCCTGGTGTCACAGGCGTGGAACGCGCACGGCGGGAAGCTCAAGGGCCTCATGACCTGGTCCCTGAACTGGGACGGGTCGAGGGGCTGGACCTTCGGCGACAACGTCAGGTCCCTTCAGGGACGCTGAGTCCTCCAGGGACGCTGACGCTGCCGCCGAGGCAGGCCCGGGCCGCCGGGACCGCTCCATCGCGGGGCCGCGGGCCGGTTCAGTACGCCGAGTCGACGTTGTCCATGGAGCCGTAGCGGTCGGCCGCGTAGTTGCAGGCGGCCACGATGTTGGCGACCGGGTCGGTCAGGCTCTTCTTGGTGCCCTTGACGTGGTAGTGGTCGAAGGTGGGCTGGATCACCTGGAGCAGCCCCTTGGACGGGACGCCCTTCTGCGCGTTGATGTCCCAGTCGTTCTGCGCCTTCGGGTCGCCGCCGGACTCGCGGATGATGTTGCGCTTGATGCCGCTGTAGGAGCCGGGTATGCCCTGCGACTTCATGATCGCGCGAGCCTCGCGGATCCAGCCGTCCAGATTGTCCGGGTAGTCCTTCACCGCGGCGCGCTTCGCGGAGCGGCTGGCGGCGGCCTTCTGGTCGTCCGCCTGCTTCTCCGCGACGGCGGCCTGGCGGTTGGCCACCGAGCCGCCGGCGACGGTGTGCGCCTTGACCAGGCCGGTCTGCGGGTCGGCGCCGGTGCGCTGGGCGGGCACGAAGCTGTCGCTGCCGCCGTAGGACACGGTCTTCGCGTGGACGGTGGTGGGCTTGGCCTCCTGCGCCTTGGCGGCGCCGTGGGCGTCCGCGCCGGAGGAGACGCCGGGGACGAGCGTCACGGTGAGCGCCGCGGCACCGGCCGCGGCGACGCCGGCGGCGGAGTAGCGCTGGGCCTTGGTCAGTCGGGTATTGCCGGTGGTGCTGAACATGGGGAGCGGTCCCTTTCCTAGCGGATGACGCAGAGGCCGGGCGGCGCGGAGGCCGGGGCTGAGATCGCCGAGTTCCTTTCTCGGCGCGCTGCGACGTCAGCAATTGTTAGGGGACGCAAAAACGAGAATCAAAGGTGTGACGTACTATCCGGATTCGTGCGCGAGGGAGGGTTTCCCTGATCGCCTCGGGGGGCGCATTGCGCGGCATTCAGGGCCGCACCGGAGGAATCCCGCACTAATCCCGTTCGTAAGTGACGTGCGTCCTATGCGCGGCATCACAACAGCGCGGGCGGTTTACGACAGTGTGCGTTCGCCGCTGCGCACTGCGTGAGCGATCCGAGGGGATGAAAAGGACACCGAGGGACCCAGTAGACGTTCTTGCGGGCACGGTGCGTCGACGGCGCGGGCACACTGCGTACGGAATTCGGCTCCGAGCGGCGCGACGGGAAAGACACCGGAAAACGATCAGCGGAATCGGCCGACCGAAGACCGGGCGAAGAGCCGCCGAAGACCCGCCGAACCGGCCGCCGGAACCACAAAGATCCGCGGGCCCGCACCATGGCGGACCCGCGGATCAATTCCCCTCCGGGGGACGGGTGTTGCGTTATCTGGCCGTTATTCGCCCTGGTCAAGCCCCCAGAGCCAGACCTTCCAGACGCCCGGGTTCTCCTTCACCCACTCCTCGGCTGCCGACTCGGGAGAGAGCCCGTCGTCGGCGATGCGCTTGGCGACCTTGTTCTGGTCCTCCTCGCTCCACTGGAAATTCTTGAGGAACTTGGAGGCGTCGCCGCCCTTCTTGCTGAAGTCCGCGTTGAGGTACTTCTGCAGCTCGCTGTCCGGGTAGCCGCAGGTGACCTTCTGGGCGTCCTCGCAGCCGTCGTAGTACCCGGGAAGGTCGACCCGGGTGAGTTCCACTTCGGCGCCGAGCCAGTGCGGCCGCCACCAATAGGTGAGGAAGGGCTCGTGCCGCGCGGCGCGCTTGCGGATCTCCTTCAACTGGGCCGACTCACTGCCGGTGTACCGGGTGTCGAAGCGCAGCCCGAGATTCTTCAGCAATTCCTCGTCATGCGTGAGGAATTCCTTCGACCCCTCCAGGAGCTCCGCCTTGCCGCTGCCCTTGGCGAAGAGCGGCGCATAGCGGTTGAGCTTCTTCCAGTCGGTGATGTCGTGGTGCTCGTCGGCCATGTAGGAGGGGACGTACCAGCCGAGCTGACCCTTGATGCCCAGCGAACCGGCGGGCGCGACCGTCTTCTTCTGGTACACCCACTTCTCGCGCTCGGCCTGGCGGCCCCAGTCCTCCAGGATCGCGTCGGCCTTGCCGGTGCCGACGGCCTTCCACGCGTCGGATTCGTCCATCTTCTTCAGGGTCACCCGGTATCCGAGCTTCTCCTCCAACAGGTACTTCGCGACGGCGGCATTGGCCTCTCCGCCCGCCCAGGTGGGCACGGTGAGAACGACGGACCGGTCACGCTGCGTCGACCCTCCGCTGCACGCGCTGAGCAGCAGGAGCGCGAGGGCGCAGAGCAGGAACCGGTTCTTGCGTATGAGCGGCATGACTGTGCTGACCAGTTGATTCAGGGGACGTGGGAGTGAGGGAGATCCTAGTGGTACCGGCGGGTAGCCCCCGCCGAGGGGCCCCGCCGACCGGCCACCCACCGGTTACCACTAGTAAGCAACTCCCGTCCCCCGCGCCGCACTCCGCACGCGGCAGGCCCGCGCGTCACGCCGTACGCCGGCCTCGCCCCGCACACCGGACGCGCCCCGTCCGCCGCACTCACCCCGCCCGCAGCAGCGCCTCCTCCTGGCTCGCGGAGAGCCCGTGCCGCGGCCCGTGGGGGCGCAGCGGCGGCGGCCCGTCCAGGGAGCGCATCCACGCCCAGGTGCCGGCCACCGTCTCCTCGGCCGGGCGGCAACGCAGCCCCGCGGCCCGGGCCTTGGAGGTGTCGGTGGTGTGCAGGCACGCGTGCAGCTCGCTCTCCGGCGGCACCCACACCGGCAGATCGGTCCACGGCTCGACCCCCGCGGCGAGCACCGACTCCGGCGCGGTCCAGCGCAGTTGGGCCCCGGATCCCGTCGCGCGCACGCAGGCGTCCAGGAACTCCCCCATCGTGGTGTGCCCGGGCGGGGCCACCAGTCCGTAGGGGCCGGCGAGCCCGCGCTCCGTCGCGTCCAGCACCCACGCGGCGAGGTCCCGCACGTCGATGAACTGGACCGGCAGCTCGCGGGGCCCCGGCGCCGGAACCGTCCCGCCGCGCGCGATGCGGCCCAGCCACCACGGGAGCCGCCCCACGTTCTCCCACGGACCGAGCACCAGCCCCGCGCGGGCCAGCAGCGCGCGGTCGCCGAAGGCGTCGAGGGCCGCGAGCTCCCCGCCGCGCTTGGCCCGCGCGTAGTCCTCGCCGTCGTCGCTGTCCGGGGAGGCGTCGATGACCGGGGAGTCCTCGTTCACCCCAGGCGGATGCGGCAAGGGGTGCACGCTCAGGCTGGATATATAGGTGTAGTGGGATGCGCGCCCTGCGAGGAGCCGGGCCGCGTCCCTTACCACGCGCGGAGCGCCGGCCCAGGTGTCCACCACCGCGTCCCATTCGCCCTCGCGCAGCGGCGTCAGGCCCTCGGGCGCCGTCCGGTCGCCGTGCAGCGCGCGCACTCCCTCCGGCGGCCCGTGCTTGCCCCGGTGGAAGACCGTGACCTCCCAGCCGCGCCGCACCGCGTCCTCGGCCAGGGCCCGCCCCACGTACTCCGTACCACCCAGCAGAAGCAGTCTCATGACGGCGAGTATCCCCCGGAGCGTGCGCCGCCGGGAGCGCGGAGCGGGGGCCGGATCACACGGGGAGTCGGTCAACCACCTTGCGGGGGCGGGAAGTTCGCCGCTTCACCGCGTCACCGCGTCACCGCTTCGCCGCGTCAGCCGCGCAGCCTCGGCGCCAGGGTCGCCGCGTCCGGCGCCTCGCCCTCTTCCTGCAGCTCCCGTACGCGCTCCCGCGCCCATGCGCGCAGCGCGCTCACCGCGATGCCGTGCGGCGGCGCGTCGGCGTACGGGGCGATGTTCGCCGCGCCGCGCTCCAGCAGCGAGGCGCCGCCCCTGCGGTTGCCGCGCGCCGCGTGGGTGACGCCCACGGCGAGCTGGGCCAGCCCGCGCCACAGCTCGCGCTCCTCCTCGGGGCCCGACTTCCACGCGTCCTCCAGCACCTCGTGCGCGTGGAAGGGCCTGCCGTCGTCCAGCAGCCGCTGGGCCTCGGCCAGGGACTCCTCCGGTGCGCGCACGACGCCCTCGGGCTGGCGCTCGACGCCCTCGGCCCCGTACGGCAGCGGCCTGCCCAGGCCGTCGCGCGGGCGGGCGTTGCGCGCGCGGCCCTCCTCGTCACGGTCCCTCTGGCGCATCCTCGGCCCCTTCTCTCGCGTTCGCTCGCGTTCTCGTGCGCTTGTGCCCCGGTCCTTGTGCTCCCGGCACGTCTCCGGTGTCCCACTGTGACGGATGCGCCCGGTGAGGGATGCGCCACATCCCGGAACCACCCGCCGCCCGGCGGCCGTCCACCGCACCGTAAGATCAGCCTCACGTCGTACGAACGCCGCCTGAGGTCAACTCGGCCGTACGCGGCTCCGGTTGTCCCGTACGAGGTGACAGGAACAGCGCAGCACGAAGCAGCGAGGAGCAGCCCCCATGGGAGCACACGCGCGCCCGAAGAAGTCCCGCAACACCGGCCTCATGATGAGCACGGCGGCCGTGGTGGGCATGGCGGCGCCCGTGGCCGTCTCCGGGGTGGCCAGCGCTGCTCCCGCGACACACTCCCCCGACGGCGCGGCGCAGGAGATATCCGGCGCCGCGGACTCCCAGGCCCCCGGCTCCCAGACCGCCGACGCCGCGCAGCAGAGCTCCGGCAAGCACGCCGCGCCCGGCGGCACCGCCAAGGAGAAGGACCTCGCCACCTCCGGCTGGGGCAAGAGCGGCAAGCACGCGGCGCCGAAGAACGCCACCACCGAAGCGCCCGCCACGAAGGCCGCGGCGACCACCGCGAAGACCGCCTCGGCGCCCAAGGTCCACACCCAGTACGCGCACCTCGCCGACGCGAAGGACGCGGCGTCGGGCACGTCCCTGTGGGCGGGCTCCAAGGGCGACACCGCCGTGCCGATGGGCAGCATCACCAAGGTGATGACCGCCGAGGTGGTCGCCAAGCACCACGCGGCGGACCTGGACAAGCTGGTCACGGTCAAGCAGGAGTACCGGGACTACGTGCAGAAGAACGGCGCCAGCACCGCCGACCTCAAGACCGGCGACAAGCTCACGGTGCGCCAGCTCCTGGACGCGATGCTCATCCCCTCGGGCTGCGACGCGGCGTACGCGCTGGCCGACACCCTCGGCGAGGGCGGCACCTCCAAGGAGCGGGTGGCCGACTTCGTGGGCCAGATGAACAAAGAAGCCCAGGCCCTGGGCATGGACAACACCCGCTTCGACACCCCGAGCGGCATCTCGCTGGACAACGGCAACCACTCCACCGCGTCCGACCTGACCAAGCTCGGCGCCTCCGTGCTCCAGGACAAGACCCTCGCGCAGGTCGTGAAGCAGCAGCACGGCCACCAGGTCGCCACCAACGGGCGCGACTACACCTGGGACAACACCGACAAGCTGCTCAAGCAGTACAACGGTGCGCTGGGCATCAAGACCGGCAGCGGTCCGGACGACGGCTACTGCCTGCTCTTCGCCGCCGAGCGCGACGGGCGCACCCTCGTCGGCTCCGTGCTCCAGGACACCGAGGCCCGCTTCGACGACGCCGCCGCGATGCTCGACTGGGGCTTCCAGCAGGGCGCGTAAGCGGACGGGCGGGCGGTGGGGGCCGGCGGGGCCCGCCCCCACCCCCCCCCACCCAGGGGGCGCCCTGAAAAAAAGGTCTGGGGGGGGCCCACCCCCCCGGAGAAAATGCGCCCCCCCCC